>JBPCPW010000001.1:0-74500 GCA_050998755.1 Candidatus Dormibacteria bacterium | reverse complement strand
ACCTCCGAGGTCCCCTCGCCGATCTCGTTGACCTTGACGTCACGCCAGAATCGGGCGACCGGCGAATCCTCCATGAAGCCCGAGCCGCCGTGGATCTGCACCGCCTGGTCGCAGGCCCGCTTGCTGGCCTCGCTGGCGAACAGCTTGGCCGAGGCGGCCTCCATGGCACACGGCTTCCCGTGCTCCCAGAGGTTGGCGGCGTGGTAGGTGGCGAGGCGAGCAAGGTGGACCTCCATCGCCATGTCGGCGAGCTTGAATTGGATGGCCTGGTGCTTACTGATCGGCACCCCGAAGCTCACCCTCTCCTTGGCGTAGGTCAATGACTCGTCAAGACAGGCCTGCGCCAGCCCGACAGACAGCGCGGCGATCGCGATCCGCCCCGCCTCCAGCGTCGAGAGGAACTGCGCGTAGCCCCGGCCGCGCTGCCCCAGCAGGTTCTCCTCGGGCACCCGGCAGTCGTCGAACGCCAGCCCGTGGGTGTCGCTCGAGTGCCAGCCCAGCTTGCGGTACGGAGGGTCAATCACGTAACCGGGCGTGCCGTTCTCAACCATGATCGTGGAGATCTCGCGCCGGCCCTCGCCGCCGCCGTCGCCGGTCACCGCAGCCACCGTGACGCCCCAGGAGATGTGTGTCCCGGGATTGGTGATAAAGGCCTTTGACCCGTTGATCACCCATTCCGACCCACCTTCCCCTGGCGCCTCGGTCAGCCGGGCCCGCGTCCTCGCCGATCCGGCGTCGGTGCCGGCGTGGGGCTCGGTCAGGCCGAAGGCCCACAACCGCCTGCCAGAGGCCAGCTCCGGGACGTATTTCTCCTTCTGAGCGTCGGTGCCGAAGCGCACCAGGGGTGAGATGCCAAGCCCGACTGCCGCCTCAAGGGTGATCCCCAGCCCGGTGTCGCCGCGGCTGATCTCTTCAATCGCCAGGCACAGGCTGACGAAGTCGCCGCCGGTCCCTCCCAGGCTCTCGGGAACCGTCAGCCCGAAGAAGCCCAGCTCCCCCATCTTGGCCACGGCATCGTATGGAAAGGCGTGTTGCTCATCCCACTCGGCGGCGTGCGGCCGGACCTCGGCCTCACAGAATTCGCGCGCCAGGTCACGGATGGCGCGCTGCTCATCCGTCAGGTCAAGCTGGGTGTTGAGCACAGGGGCCGGCACGACTGAATTATCCCGGGTGGCGCGAGCCGCTCAGGAGCGCCCGCTAACCGCGAGCGGTGGCGCCGAACTTCTCGACGGCCATCTGAACCAGCTGTTCGATGGTGTCGGCGACCGGGACCCCTGCCTTGTTGAGGGCGTCGACCTTCCCCTGGGGGGTCCCGGTATTGCCGCTGATGATCGCCCCTGCGTGGCCCATGCGCTTGCCTGGAGGCGCGGTCCTCCCGCCGATGAAACCGAAGATCGGCTTGGGATAGCCGGAGCCGATCATCTCCGAAGCCGCCTCCTCGTCGGAGCCGCCGATCTCCCCGAGCATGATCACCGCGTCGGTGTCCGGGTCACTGGCGAAGAGGCCGACCACGTCCTTGAACGTCAGCCCCAGGACCGGGTCTCCGCCGATCCCCACGCATGTCGAAACGCCGAGGCCGGCGTCGCGGAGGCCGCCCAGGATCTCGTAGGTCAACGTGCCCGAGCGAGAGACCACGCCCATCCGGCCGGGGACGGCGATGTGGTTGGGGATGATCCCGACCTTGGCCTTGTCGGGGGGCGAGATCAGGCCGGGGCAGTTGCCGCCGATCAACTGGGGTTCCGCCATCGTCTCCTGGATGAAGGCGCGCGCCCGCACCATGTCGAGCACCGGGATGCCCTCGGTGATGCAGACGATCAGCCCGATCCCGGCGTCGGCCGCCTCCATGATCGCGTCCGCCGCCCCCGGGGGAGGGACGAAGATGGCCGCGGTGTTCGCACCGGTCTGGTCGACAGCCTCAGCGACGGTATTGAAGACGGGCGTGTCGAGGTGCGTCGAGCCGCCCTTGCCGGGGCTGGTCCCCGCCACCACGTTGGTGCCGAAGGCCTTCATCTGCTCGGTGTGGAAGGTTCCCTCGCGGCCGGTCATACCCAGCACCACCAGGCGCGTGCTGCGATTAACCAGGATGCTCAATTGACAAACTCCGCTTCGCTCAATTGACAAACTCCGCTTCGCTCAATTGACAACCTCCGCTGCGCGGATCGTGACGACCTTCGCTGCGCTCATTGTTGGCCTCCACTCCGGGCCAGCTCGACCGCCTTCCTGGCGGCTTCTGGGGCGCTGACGCCGGGGGTGATTCCCGCGTCCTGCAGCAGTTTGCGACCCTCCACCTCGGCGGTGCCCGTCATCCGCACCACCAGGGGCACCTTGATACCCAGTTCGTCGCGCGCCGCGATGACCCCTCGGGCCACCTCATCGCCGCGGGTGATGCCGCCGAAGATGTTGATGAAGATGGACTTCACGCCAGGGTCCTGGAGGATTAGGTCCAGGCTGTTCTTGACCACCTCTGCCCTCGCCCCGCCGCCGATGTCGAGGAAGTTGGCGGGCTTGCCCCCGGCGGCCTTGACCAGGTCGAGGGTGTTCATCACCAGCCCCGCGCCGTTGCCCAGGATCCCAACGTCACCGTCCAGGTGGACGTAGGTCAGGCCGCGTTTCTTGGCCTCGATCTCCAGGGGGTCTCCGGTCCCGGCTTCGTCCGATCGGTACTTCTCCAGGTCGCGATGGCGGAACTCGGCGTTCTCGTCGACCTCCAGCTTGCCGTCAAGGGCGATGACTTCGCCGCCCTTGACCACCGCCAGGGGGTTGATCTCGCAGGTCAGGGCGTCGGTGGCAACGGCCAGCGCGTAGAGGCGCTGGATTATCGGCACCAACTGCTTGACCATCTCCCCCAGGCCGGCCTGGAAGCACATCGCGCGCGCCTCGTAGCCCTGGAGCCCGCGGAACGGGTGAGGGTGAAGTTTGACAATCTTTTCCGGCGCGGTCTCAGCGACCTCCTCGATCTCCATGCCGCCCGCAGCGGACAGAATGATGACCAGCTTTCTTGCGTCCCGATCGAGGGTCACGCCGAGGTAGATTTCGCGCTCCACCTCGGCCGCCTGCTCGCACCACAATTCGTGGACCGTGAAGCCCTTGATGTCCATCCCCAGGATGGCCTGGGCGGCGTCACGCGCCTCCTCGGGGGTCTTCGCCAGCTTGATGCCGCCGGCCTTGCCGCGTCCACCGATCGGCACCTGGGCCTTGACCGCAATCGGCCCGAGCAAGCCGGCAGCGTCGACAACCTGCTCCACGGTGCGGGCCACGCGCCCGTCCTTGACCGGGATCCCGGCGGCGAGGAACTGTTCCTTGGCCTGGTACTCCAGCAGCTTCATCGGCCGACAAGCTTACAGGCAGGCCCGGGTGAGTTGACCGGGCGCCGCTGGTCCGGTCTAATGACAGTCAAATGTCAGTACAAACAGACTCCGAACGCAATAAACGCCGCAACTTCAACAGCCTGCTGATTCTCGCCAACCTCTTCCGTTTTCTCTCGTACTTCATCGTGGGCCTGGCCGGGCTTCTCACCGTGGCCGCGGTCGCCGCCGCCATCGTTTCGCGCAACGGCGACACCCTTCTGCAGTTGATCGCCGGGTCGGCGGGTGCGGTGCTCTATGGGCTGGGTCTTTTCCTGTCCTCCGAGCTGATCCGCCTGCTGGTGGGTATCGGCAAGGACATCAGCCGGATGTCAGGCCGCGATGACATCGCTTCAGCCCGGGAGACCCCCGTTCCCACAGGCCAGAAACCGCAGCCTTAAAGGGGGATATTGCCGTGCTTGCGCGCGGGCCGCTCGACGGTCTTGTCCTGCAGCGCGTTGAGGGCTGAGATCAGTCGGGGCCGGGTCTGCTGGGGCTCGATGATGTCATCGATGTACCCGCGTTCGGCCGCGAAATAGGGGTTGGCGAACTTCTCGATGTAGTCGTCCACCAGCTCCTTGGTCTTGGCGGCCGGATCGGCGGCGGAGTTGATCTCCCGTCGCGAGATGATGCTGACCGCCCCCTGCGGACCCATGACCGCGATCTCCGCGCTGGGCCAGGCGACGTTGTAGTCGGCGCCGATGTGCTTCGACGACATGACGTCGTAGGCGCCACCGTAGGCCTTGCGCGTGATCACTGTGAGCTTGGGAACGGTGGCTTCGCAGTAGGCGTACAGCAGCTTCGCCCCATGACGGATGATGCCGCCGTATTCCTGGTTCGTCCCGGGCATGAACCCCGGCACGTCGACGAAGGTCACGATGGGGATGTTGAAGGCATCGCAGAACCGGACGAATCGGCCACCCTTGGTGGAGGCGTTGATGTCCAGGGCCCCGGCCATGGCCCGCGGCTGGTTGGCGACGATCCCCACCGAGTGCCCTCCCAGCCGGGCGAACCCGGTGATCAGGTTCTGGGCGAAGAGCGGCTGGGTTTCGAGAAACTTGCCATCGTCGACTATGCGCTGGATCACCTCGTGCATGTCGTACGCCGCCGCCGAGTTGTCCGGAACCACCGTCTGGAGCTCGACGTCCATGCGATCAACCGGGTCGTCCGTGGCGATATGGGGCGGCTGCTCGGTGTTGTTCTGAGGCAGGTAGCTCAGTAGCTCACGGATCTGCGCGAAGGACTCCTTCTCGCTGTCGGCGGCGAAATGGGCGACGCCCGAGGTGAGGTTGTGGACGTCGGCGCCGCCGAGCGTCTCGAAATCGACCTGCTCCCCGGTGGTCACCTTGATCACGTCGGGGCCCGTGATGAACATGTAACCCACCTGGCGCACCATCAGGATGAAGTCGGTCATCGCCGGGCTGTAAACCGCGCCACCGGTGCACGGACCGACGACCAGTGAGATCTGGGGGATGACGCCGCTGCAGTTCACGTTGCGCTGGAAGATGTACGCGTACCCGGCGAGGGACACCACGCCCTCCTGGATGCGCGCCCCGCCCGAGTCGTTGATACCCAGGCAGGGACAGCCGACCTTCTCCGCCCAGTCCATGACCTTGACGACCTTCTCCGCGAAGACCTCACCGAGCGAACCGCCAAAAGCGGTGGCGTCGTGCGAGAACACCGCGACCTGGCGCCCGTTGATGTACCCGTACCCGGTCACCACGCCGTCTCCGGGTACCCGCTTGTCCTGCATCCCAAAGTTGTGGTTGCGGTGCAGGGCGAAGGTGTCGAATTCCACGAACGTGCCCGGGTCGAGCAACTTGTCGATCCGCTCGCGTGCCGAAAGCTTGCCTTTTTCGTGCTGCTTCTTGAGCGCTGAGGGGTCACCCTGGATGGCGTCGTGCCGCCGCTTGCGCAGCAGGTTGATCCGCTTTTCACCGAGGGTCACCTCGCGGCGCGTAAGGGCAACGTCCTTGGCGACGTCCCTGGGGGCCCGCCGCGGGCGCGGGACCTTGGGCTGGGGCGCGGGGTCGGGTGCAGGACGGGCGGCTTTGGCCATTGCAGAGACTTCCCTCGAATTGCCGGCTGGCGAGGGCTATATCGTAAGGGTGCTCGGGGGCGGCCGGTGGTGACGGTCGCCGGTCATAATTCGCGCTGACCATGAGCCTTGTCGACGATGTCCAGTCGGGGGCACACGACCAATAGCACCGGAAGCCTTTTCGATCCAGGCCCGGGTGGGGTTGACGCGGACGGAGCTCGAAGCCGTCAGGGACCTCGCCGCGACCTGCGTCGAGACGTCCGGTCAGGACCTCAAACTGGTACTCGGCGAGCCGCTGGAGGAGCCAGGCGAAGCATGCGGATCAGGCCAATTCCTGGCTGTTGCCGGCGGCCGGGTAATTGGCTATGGCGGCGTCGATGAGGGCCAGGATGCAGAGGTCTGCGGGATGGTGCATCCCGACCACCGAGGGTGCGGTGTGGGAGCCGCGTTGCTCGATGCCTGCCTGCGAGCTGCCTCCGAGACCGGGCGTAAGAGCGTGCTCGTGATCTGCGAGGAGGCTGCACCGCTGGCCATCGATTGGATGCGCCGCCGCGGCGCCGAGCTCGACTCGTCGGAGTTGCGCATGGTGCTGCGCCTCGATGCGCCGGACACCAACCTCTGGCCGGTGCCGGGACCGCAGGTGGATCTCCGGCAGTCGACACCTGGTGACCGCAAGGTGCTGCGCAACCTGCTCGCTGACGGCTTCCCGGCCATGGATGCCGAGACCCTCGACCTGCTGCTCAGCCGGCACGATGCGATCGAGGAGGAGTCGCTGATCATCTGGAGCGGGGACCGCGCGGTGGGGACCCTGCGCATCATCGATACCCCGAAGCGCTCGATGATCTATGGCCTGGTCGTCGACAGCGTGGAGCGCGGTAAGGGCTTCGGCGCGGCAGCGATGCGCCAGGCTCTCGAGCTCTTACGAAAACGAGGGGTCGAAGAGGTCTCGCTGGAGGTGCTGCCGGACAACGGGCCGGCGGTCCACATCTACAGCGCGCTGGGATTCCGCCCGGTGACGACCTATCGCTACATGCGCGTGGGCTGTGGTCAGATCTCCGCGCGGGGTTGATAGCGGCCCCATACAGCCCTCAGCCTGCCGAAGACCTCACCGATGGTCGCGTAGTCAGCCAGCGCCTGCTTCATCGGCGGGAGCACGTTCTCGGTTCCGCGGGCCGCGACCTCGAGGGTCTGCAGGTCACGCTCAACGGCTGCGTTGTCGCGCTCGGCCCTGACCCTGGCGACCGCCTCGCGCTGTGAGCCCTCGTGAACCGGGAGAACTCTCTGGATCTCGACATCGCTCTCGGTCTGGGCCTGGAATCGGTTCACCCCGACGATCACCCGCTGGTCCTTTTCGATTGCCTGTTGAAAGGCGAAGGCCGAATCGGCAATCTGGCGCTGCATCCAACCGTTCTCGATGGCCTTCACCGACCCGCCCATGTCGTCAATCTGTTTCATCAGGGCTGAGGCACCGCCCTCGAGACGCTCGGTGAGCGACTCCACCAGGTAGCTGCCCGCCAGGGGGTCGGCCACGGCTGGGATGTTGGTTTCGAAGCCGATCACCTGTTGGGTGCGCAGGGCCAGGGTGGCGGCGAACTCGGTGGGCAATGCCAGGGCCTCGTCGAAACCGTTGGTGTGCAGCGACTGGGTGCCGCCAAGGACAGCTGCGAGGGCCTCAACGGTGGTGCGTACAACGTTGTTGTAGGGCTGAAGCGACGTCAGCGACGAACCCGCGGTCTGGGTGTGGAAGCGCAGCGTCATCGACCTGGGGTCCTTGGCGCCGAACCGGGTCTTCATCAACTGGGCCCACATCTTGCGCGCCGCGCGGAACTTGGCAATCTCCTCCAGGAACTCCATCTTGCAGTTGAAGAAGAAGCTCAGACGGGGCGCGAAGTCGTCGATCTGAAGTCCCGCGGCAAGCGCCGCCTCGACATAGGCGCAGCCGTTCGCCAGGGTGAAGGCCAGCTCCTGCATGGGCGTGGCGCCGGCCTCGCTGATGTGGCAGCCGCTGATGCTGATGGTGTTCCAGCGCGGCATCTCACGGGCACAGTAGCCGAAGGTGTCGGTCACCAGCCGCATCGAGGGCTCGGGCGGGAAGATGTAGGTCCCGCGCGCGGCGTACTCCTTGAGGATGTCGTTCTGGATCGTTCCCCCGAGCCCGGTGGCGGCGATTCCCTGCCTCTCCGCCGCGAGCTGGTAGAGCAACATCAGGCCCGAGGCCGGGGCGTTGATGGTCATTGATGTCGTGACGCGGTCCATGGGTATCTCCCGCATCAGGATCTCCATGTCGGCGAGGGAGTCGATGGCCACCCCCACCTTGCCCACCTCGCCCTCGGCAACCGCATCGTCCGAGTCGTAACCCATCTGGGTGGGGAGATCGAACGCCACTGACAGGCCGGTCTGCCCGGCCTCCAGCAGCTTGCGGTAGCGCTGGTTGGATTCGGCGGCCGTCGCGAACCCGGCGTACTGGCGCATGGTCCAGGGGCGCCCACGGTACATGTCCGCGTAGACCCCCCGGGTGTACGGGTACTCCCCCGGGGCCGGCGGCGCGGACGGCAGGTCGGCGGCGGAGTAATACGGTTTCAGCTCCAGGCCGGACTCACTGACGCGCGCCTTGTGGTCGTCGGTCAAGCTCGATCCGCCACCACGGTCAGGTAGAAGTGCCGGGTGTGGAGTTCCCCGTCCATGTCGTGGGCATTCAGGACCGCGGACTGGTGATCGGTCAACCCGGAGACGATCTTCCTGATTTCGGCGATGTCCGGCTCCGCGACATCTTTGGTGAAGGCGCTGAGCGGGCGGTCCTGCTCATAGGTCTCGACGGCCACCACCGCGAATCCCGTCCCACTGAGCATCCGGGTCCATTCCGAAACCCGGTACTGGCGCACGTGCGAGTGATCGTGGAGGGAGTCGAGGCGGTGGAGAATGTCATCAACCTCATCGTCCTCGGGGCTGGAACGGTCATCGATGACCAGCCTTCCCCCAGTCTTGAGCACCCGTCGCATCTCCCTTAGGGCGACGGCAATGTCACGGAAATGATGAGCGGTACGGCGGCAGGTGACGAGGTCGAAAGATCCGTCGGCAAACGGCAGTTGGTGCGCATCGCCAAGGCGGAGCTCGACATTCCCGTAGCCCTGGTCCTTGCGCACCCTCTCGGCCTGTTTGAGCATCGCGTCCGTTATGTCGACCCCGGTGACCCAGGCCACCGCCGGGGCGAAGGCAAACGCCGTGTGGCCGGTACCCGTGCCGATGTCGAGCGCCCGCCACGACGGTTTCGGCTCGGCCATCTCGACAATTCGCGCCAGCCGGGAAGGGTCGGCGTGGGTGTCGCTGGTCACGTAGTGATCGGCACGCGCCGTGAAACTGGCCCGCGCCGAGTCTTCGACGGACTGCTCTGGCATCAGTGCGGGGCGCCCGCCTCCACCAGCTCGGTGAGCACGCCGAGCGCCGCCCGGGGGTGGATGAACGCGACCAGGTGGCCCATCACGCCGACGCGTGGCTCCTGGTCGAGGAGTTGCGCACCCTGTGCGCTGGCCTCGGCGAGGGCCGCGCGGATGTCGTCGACGCGATACGCGACGTGGTGCATCCCCTCCCCCCGGCGCTGCAGGAACTTGCTGATCGCCGAGTCCTCGCGGGTTGGGGCCACCAGCTCGACATGGGTGCTGCCGAGGTCCAGCATCGCGGCCTCGATGCCGTCGTTCTCCATCACCTTGCGCACCGATGGGCTTACTCCCAACAGTTGTTGGTAACGGGCGATCGCGCTGTCCATGTCGGCCACCGCGATGCCCACGTGGTCGATCTGCTGGTATCTCAAGCCAGGGTCTCTTCCAGCTGCACCACGTGTTGCTCGAGGTGGGCAACCAGCGGCAACCGCACCACGTACTCCGCGGTGATCGTGCCGCGCTCGACGCGGCATTCGCGCCGCAGGTCCTCGGTACTGGCGCTGTCGAGGAATTTCAACGTCCTCTGGTGCTGCTTGGTCGCCTCGGCGGCGATCTCGGCACAGGACATGGCCATGTATTTGTCGCCCTCGGCGTCGCGCTGGTTGATCACGTCACCCAACTCAAGGTCCGTGAGGCGCCCATTGGCAATGAAGTAGCTGAAGACCCCGTAGGCCTTGGAAAGCACGGCGATGTGGGCCAGGATCTCCTTGGCGTTCCACTCGCCGGTACCTCGGGGCGCCTCGTCGATGCGCGCAGCCAGGTGGTTCATCTTTTCCGACGCGACGCGGAGGCGCTCTCGAGTGTGGCGCACGTCCCACTCGAAGATCTCGTCGAAGAACCGGGGCAGGTCGTTGGCGGTGAAGTCGCTGGATGTCTCTCTCATAGCGAGGCCAATTCTGCATCAGCCTCGCAGGGCGCCATATCGGGCGTCCAGCGCCCGATATGCAGGCTCGGAATCCCCGCCTAGGCGCTGGTGGCTCGCTTGGCCTGCATCAGGTCTCCGTCGGCTGCGACCAGCAGCTCGTCGGCGCTTGAACCGTGCTCCGGGAAGACCGCGCAGCCACACGAGGGGAAGGTGCGGATGAGCCGGAGCTCGTCATCCATGTCGAGCAGCTCCGTGAACCGGCGGCCAATCCGCGAGCAGACCTGCTCCGCCTGCTCCCGGTCCACCCCGGGCAGGACACACACGAACTCGTCCCCGCCGTAACGCGCGGCCAGGTCCTCGGCGCGGAGGACCTCGGCCATGCTCCTCGCCAGCAGCTTGAGCACGCCGTCGCCGGCGCGGTGCCCGTGACGGTCGTTGACCGCTTTGAAGCCGTCGAGGTCGGTGAAGATCAGCGCCAGGCGGCCATCACCCCGCCGGGCGCGCCCCACCTCCTGGTTGATCACGTTCTTCAGCTGACGGTAGTTGGCCAGCCCGGTCAGGGGGTCGGTCATCGCCTGGGATCGCTGCTCCTGGTACATCCGGGCCCGCTCGACCCCCAGCGCCGCCTGCTCGGCGAGGCCCTGTAACACCACCATGTCGTCCTGCATCCAGACGTTCTCGCGGCTGGTCGAGCCCAGGGTGAGCACGCCGATGACCCCGCGGTCAGGAAGCTTGAGGGGAGCCGCGGCGACCGAGCGCATCCCCCCGGTGAGGGCCAGGATCTGTTCGCGCGTGACTTCCCGCAGGCTGCCGTGCTCCGCGAGAACCTCTTCCGGGGTGCCCCAGAAGCGGGCCTCCGCGGCGAGAAAGACCTTGCCGGCAACCCCCTCCCCCGGGGTGAGATCGAATGAGTTGCCCTTCCCCGCATCGCTGACCACCCCGGCCTGCATGGACATCGGCAGCGGGATCAGCTTCTCGGTGGCGTGGTCAAACACCAGGACTCCACCGAAGTCGGCATCCGCGAACACCTCGCGGGAGGCCACCAGCACAGCAGCCGCGACCTCGTTGATATCGATCGCCAGGCCAACACGCTGGGCCGCGATGGCAATCGCCGTGGTTCGTCGAGACTGGCGCTTGAGCCGATCGCCGGTGGACCTCACGGCCACCATCGCGATGGCCGCGACCGCCAGCAGGAGCCCGGTCCAGGCGGCGGTCCCCACCAGGTCGCGCCGGCCGAGGTACAGGCGGACCGCCACACCCACGGCGACCAGGACGGCGGCGGCAAACCGGGGCCGATCTCGCCTGGGGATGTGGAAGGTCATTTGACGATTTTGTGCGCCTTCAATCTCTGGGATGTAAAGAAAGCGTTCAGTTTCGGTAAAGCGCGTGTGTCAGTATGACTTCAGGTATCGGTCAAGCTCCCAGTCGGTCACCTGTCGGGAGTACTCGCCCCACTCCAGGCGTTTGGCCGCGATGAACAGTTCCAGGACACCGCCGCCCAGGGCATCAACGAGCACATCGTCGGCCTCCAGGGCCTCCAGGGCCTGCAGCAGCGAGCCGGGCAGCGGTCGGGCGCTGACCCGCGATCCGTCCTGGTAACCGTGCTCCAGTTCCTCCATCGGCGGCCCCGGGTCCAGCTGTCGCTCAATGCCGTCCATACCGGCGGCCAGCATCACAGTGAACGCCAGGTAGGGGTTGCAACTGGGGTCGGGCAGGCGCAGCTCAAGGCGGCTTCCGACCGCCTGCCCGGGGGTTGCGTCGCTGGGGCGGGCGGGGACACGGATCAGGGCCGACCGGTTGTGGCGGCCCCAGCTGCCGGCGACCGGCGCTTCATAGCCCGGCACCAGCCGCTTGTATGAATTGACCAGCGGCGCGACCAGGGCGCACATACCGGGAGCGTGCTCGAGCTGCCCCGCAATGAATGCCCGCCCCAGGGGGGAGAGCCCGTAGCTGTCAGCCGCGTCATCGAAGGCGTTGGTGTTGGGCTGCCGGCGCAGGACCTGGTGGGTGTGCATTCCCGAGCCGGCCGCGTCATAGAGCGGCTTGGGCATGAAGCTGGCGACCAGGCCGCGCTGGCGGGCAAGCTCCTTGACGGCCGGCTTCAGCGCCGTGAGGGCGTCCGCGGTGGCCAGCGCCGGCTGCAGCGGCAGGTCCAGCTCGTACTGGCCAGTCGCCACCTCGTGGTGGCTCGACGCCACCTCCACGCCCATGGCCTCGAGCGCATCAACTATCTCCAGCTCCAGCTGGCGGGACTGGCCACGGCTGCGTTCGAAGTAGGAACTGGGGTCGTCCTGCAGCGCCTGCAGGCCGCCGTCGCCTGCCGGGAAGAGGAAGAACTCCACCTCTGGCGCCAGCAGGTACCCGAGCCCGGCGTCCCCGGCCGCCCCGACGACGGCCTCCAGTGCCGCACGGCTGTCGCCGCGATAGCGCTGGCCGTCAGGGGTGACGATGCGGCAGATCAGCCGGGCACAGAGCACGCGGGCACTGGGATCGATCAGCGCGAAGGTGTCGGGATCGGGGCGGAGGTACATGTCGGACTCCACCTCGCGGGCGACCCCCTCGATGGCCGAGCCGTCAAACCACTCGCCATGATCCAGCACCTGGGCCAGCCGGCGCGCGGGCACCGAGACGCTCTTCACCGCGCCCGTGATATCGGCGAACTGCAACTCGACCTGCACGACGCCCGCCTCCTGGACGCGGGTCAGTACCCGTGCCACGGCCTCCTCAGTGATGTCCGGCATGGCTCAGCAGATAGTAGAGGTAGGTGGCCGCGGTCGCGGCCACAAGGAAGCCGATGCTCAGCGCCGCGATCAGGATCCAGAGGCCTTTCTCCGACTCCTGGCGCATCGGCGTCTCCTGGCCGAAGACGAACTCGCCGAGGTCCAGGTCCTGCCAGTGCTTGAGGTCGTGGAGCAGCGCGCCGGCGTCCTGGTATCGCTCGTCGGGTTCCTTGCGGAGGCACTTGCGCACGACGGCTTCGAGTGGAGGCAGCACATCGCGGTTGATCTTGTGCAGTTCGGGGACGGCGGCAGTCATGTGCTGGCTCATCACGGCGAGTGGGTTGTCACCCTCCCAGGGCACATGTCCGGCGACCATCTCGAAGAGGATGATGCCCATCGCGTACACGTCGGTTCGCGCGTCCCCGCGCTTCCCCTGGATCTGTTCTGGCGCCATGTAATCGGGGGTCCCGACGGCACTCGTCAGCCAGCGCCAGGTGAGGCGGCGCGCGCCCGAGAGCAGGGCAATGCCGAAGTCTGTCACCACCACCCGCTGGTCGGGGGTGACGAGGATGTTCTCGGGCTTGAGGTCGCGGTGGTAGACGCCCTGGGAATGGGCGTAGGCCATGGCGTCCGCCAGCTTCTCCTCGACGTCGATGGCCCGCGCCGTCGGCAGCTTCTTCTCCCGGTGGAGCAGTTCTCGCAGGGTTTCACCCTCGACGTACTCCATCACCAGGTAGGGGCGGCTACGGTGGTGCTGGAGGTCATAGGACCGCTGGATGCCGGGGTGGTCCAGCTTGCGCGCGATCTCCATCTCGCGGCGGAAGCGGTCGAAGGATGCGGTGTCGCCGAGGATGGCGTCGTGGGGCATCTTCAGCACGACCTTCCTGCCGGACGGGTCATCCGCCAGGTAGACCTCGCTGAAGGCGCCCTGGCCGATGCGGTCGAGGATCGTGAAATCGTCCAGCTTCGTTCCCGCCTGGATCGACATCGCAGTCATCATATGAAGAACCTCCGCCAGCCCTGCGGGCGCGCCGGCGCCTCCGGAGTCTCGACCACCCGCAGGGCGACCCCCGTCGCGTTGTCCTCGCCGCCGCGGGCAATGGCCAGGTCGATCAGTTCATCGAGCGATGCGTCGAGGTCTGGGGCTGCCAACGCGTCGCGGATCTCGGCCAACGATAGCTTCCCCCACAGCCCGTCCGAACACAGCAGGAAGCTGTCGGAGGCCTGCAGGTCCTCCTTGCGCAGGTCCACGCGGGCGATGAGCTCCGCGCCCAAAGAGCGCGTCAGGGCGTGCCTCGCGGGGTGCTCCGCGGCCTGCTCCGGGGTGATCAGCCGCATGCGCAACATCTCCATCACCTGGGTGTGGTCGGTCGAAAGGACCTCGATACCGTCACCCCGCCGGCGATAGGCGCGGCAATCGCCGACATGGCCCAGGTGGAGCTCACCCGGGCTGAACACCAGGGCCAGCATGGTTGTCTGCATGCGCCGGGTGCCATGGCCCTCGAGCGCGGCGTCGAACACCGTCATATTTGCCTTCTCGAACCCGGACCTGAGCAGCTGGCTGGGCCGCGGGCTGGCGCCGGCGCCGGACTCCGCGTGCTCCAGCAGGGTCTTCACCGCCAGCTCGCTGGCCACGTCGCCACCGCCATACGCTCCGAGGCCGTCGGCCACCGCGAAGACCAGGCCTTCGCCGTCACCGGCCGGCGAACCGGCTGGCACGGCGATGCGCCCCCACCCGAGGTGGTCCTCGTTGTGGGGGCGCACTGGCCCGGTCTCACTCCGGCTGGCGTGCTCTACCACCAGCCCTGCAGATTGCGCGGTTCTGATGGCCTGCAGGTTACCCCGAGTGATGTCCGGTCGCCGCGAAGTCGCTTATCAGCCTCAGCCCGCCGCGGGCTTGGACTGCGTCAGCACCGGGTTCTTGGTGGCTGCCGAGTTGGCCAGCAACCAGATCGCCCCCGCGACGATCCAGACCGCCACGATCGCCAGCGCGATGATGGTGTCCGTCTGCGAAGCCAGAGAGGACGTGTTGCCGGCGACGATGGCCTCGTAGATCACCGCGGCCAGCATCGCCAGGTTGGCCAGGGCCCCGATCACCGGGATGAGCACGTGTTTGACCAGGCTCTTCTCGGCCCGGTGACTGAAGGCCACGACCACGATCAGGTTGGTCATCCCATAGACCAAAAAGGTGCCGGTGTTGGACGCCAGCAGGATCTGGAGCAGGTTGTCGGCGCTGAGCACGCCGTACGCCCCGAGCGCGGCAGAAACGATCGCCAGGATGAGGACCCCGTAGTGCGGCGTCGCATATTTCCCGTGCAGCAGCCCGAGGATGCTGGGCATCTCCTTGTCGCGTCCCATGACGTAGGTGATGCGGACGCCGGTGTTGAGGCACGCCAGGGTCGTACCTATCAGCGCAACCAGGACCGTGGCGGCCAGGATCAGGGTCAGGGCGAACCCGGTGCCACCGAGCATGGTGTCGCCGATGAAACGGATCATGTCCCCAATCGGCGCGCCTGACGCGGCGGCGGCAGCGTAGCCGGTGTTGACCGTCTTGCCCACCGTGGTCTTGAGCGCGTCGTTCATGAAGAAGTTGGCCGCGAAGTACTCGATGACGTAGGCGACGGCGCCCTGGATCGCCAGAGACAGCAGGATCGCCCGGCGAACGTCCTTCTTGGGATTCTTGGCCTCGGCGCCAAGCGCGGTGACGGACTCGAACCCGACCAATAGCAGGATGGCGATCGTGCCCTGGAAAAGGACATTGGTCAGGTTGTGGGGAAGCACCACCGACAACGGCCCGCTGTGCGTGTAGTGCAGGTCCGGGTGGGTGATCCGGAAGATGATCGCCAGGATCGAGAAGCCGACCAGGGCTGTGAGCTGGATGACGTTGATGACGATAGCCGCCATCGTGGAGCCACTGATGCCGCGAAACGCGATGTACCCGGTGAGCGCGGCGAACAGCACCACGGAGCCGATCTGCAGGGGGGTGGATACCGTGATGTTGAAGAGACTCAGGATGTAGACCAGGAGGGTGCCGGTGAAGGCGACCATGATCCCGGGGTAGATCCAGTAGTAGAGGTGCGAGACCCATCCCACCACGAACTTGCTGAGCCGGGCGAACTGATAGTGGCGCTTTTCCTCCTTGTCCAGGAATGCGGCCTCAGCGAAGTAATACGAGGACCCCGCCCCGGCATCGGGGTAGAGGTTGGCGAGCTCGGAGTACGAGTAAGCGGTGAGGAAAGCCAGGATGAGCACAAAGAGGAGCCCGGTCAGCATGTCCGACGCCGTTCCGCTGTTGTTCTGGCCCGCCTGCGACTGGAATGTGGTCCAGAGGAATGCCCCGGGTGCGATGAGGGCCATGGCGTTGATCGTCAGCCCGGTGAGGCTGAGCGTTTTTTTCATCTCCGTGGGCGCGTTTGTCGCCATGGGTAAACCTCCGTCCAATCGATGAATCCCCCCAACCGGGACTCGAATGACCCGAACAATAGGCGTCGAGGGCGGGCGGAGCCTGGTGTTACAGACAAGAGATCAGGAGCCGTTTTTCGTGTTGCCCGCACAAATCTGACGGCTAGCTCACCTCCAGTCGCCGAACGTGGCGGGGTTCTCGCCAGCTCTCGCCCGCCAGCACCTCGGCCAGGGCGTCCACCGCGTCCCAGGCATCCGTGAAGCGCGTGTAGAGCGGCGCGAAACCAAAGCGCATGACGTCGGGCGGCCGGGTATCGCCGATAACCCCGCGCTCCCGAAGCGCGGACATCACGGCATACGCGTGGGGATGGCGCAGGGCGACCTGCGCCCCGCGCAGCCGGGCTGGTCGCGGCGACAGCACCTCGATGCCGAAGCCCTGGAGGCGCTCGTCGACCAGGGCCAGGAAGGTGTCGGTCAGGTCGGCGGCCTTCTGTCGAACCAAGCGGACGTCCACCGTCGCCCACACCTCCAACGCGGCTTCGAGGGCCGCCAGCCCAAGGATCGACGGGGTGCCTGCGGCAAAGCCCCGGACTCCGGGGGCGGGATGGTACGTGGGGCTGAAGTCAAATGGTTGCGCGTGACCCATCCACCCCCACAGGGGAGACCTCACCGTGCTGTGCAGCCGCCGTGACACGAAGAGATAGGCGGGCGCGCCGGGACCGCCGTTGAGGTACTTGTAACCGCACCCCACCGCCATGTCGACCCCACACCCGCCGAGGTCGACCTCCAGGGCGCCGGCACTGTGAGACAGGTCCCAGAGCGTCAGCACCCCGGCGGCCCGCGCCGCCGCTGTCAGCCCGCGCATGTCATGGACGTAGCCGCTGGTGAAGTCGACGTGGGTCAGCAGCATGACCGCGACGTCGCTTTCCAGGGCACTCTCCAGCTGGCTGCGCAGGACGCGCCTCACGCTCCAACCCCGGTCGGCCATCTCGGCCAGCCCCTCGGCCATGTAGACGTCGGTGGGGAAGTTTGAAAGTTCGGTCAGGATGACGTGGCGATCGGGCTGCGCCAATAGCGCGGCTCCAAGAAGCTTGAAGACGTTGACCGAGGTGCTGTCACAGCAGATGACCTCGTCGGCCGCTGCTCCGATCAGCGGCGCGATCCTGGCGCCAACCCGGGCCGGCGCCTCGATCCAATGCGCCTCGGTCCAGCTGCGGATCAGCCCGCTGCCCCATTCCCGTCGCACCGCGTCGGCAACCCGTGCCGGCACCGCCCGCGGCAGTGCGCCGAGCGAGTTGCCGTCGAGGTAAACCAGTGCCGGGCCGAGGTCGAACTCCGCTCGCAGCGCGGCCAGCGGGTCGGCCTGGTCAAGACCGAGGCACTCATTCCGATCCCTCGGAGCCCGCCGGGTGGCCACGTCGTCCATCACCTCAGGCAGGATAGAGCGCCGCACGCCAGGGCGCGCGTTGTCATCTGTAGCACTACTCCCGCGGTGTTCTTTGTGCGCTTCACACTATGCCCGCGGTATGGCGGAACGGTAGACTGCGCCGCAAATGGCCCAGGCCAGCATCGCCGCCGCCCCCGAGGACACCTCCTTACGGGAGCTCCTCTTTGTCCAGCGCCTGAGCAAGGCCGCGGCGTCCACGCTAGAACCCGACGCACTCCTGGACCTGATCATCCATGAGACCACGGGTGCGATGCAGGTGGAGGTCTGCTCGATCTACATCTACGACTCGGAGGACGAGATCGTACTCACCGCCACCAACGGCCTCGATAGCGGCAACATCGGCAAGGCGCGGATGCGCCTGGGCGAGGGAATCACCGGGTGGGTGGCGGCCAACCAGCAGGCCCTGGTGGTGCCGGACGTCACCAAGGAACCGCGATTCCAGTTCCTCCGCGGCGTCGACCAGAAGCGGCTGACGGCGATGCTGTCGGTGCCGATCCTGGCCGGCGAGCGGCTCATCGGCGTGGTCAATGTCCAGTCCGAAGAGCGGCGCGATTTCAACCGCGCGGACATCGACTTTCTGTTGGCGATCGCGGGCCAGGTGGCAGGAATCATTGAGCGCAGCCAGCTGCAGCGCCGCCTCGAGACCCAGCTGGACGAGATCCGCGGCTCGCAGGCGATCCACGAGCGGTTCACCGCCCTGGCCCTTCGGGGTGCCGGACCAGGCGCGATCCTGGAGGCCATCACCGCGCTGCGCGGGGCCCGCGTCGATCTCTTCGACCCGTCCGGGTTCCGGCTCGAGCGTCCGGGCGGGCGCTCCCAGGGACTGGGTATCAGCCGGCTGGACCTGCCCTCGGCGATGCTCCACAGCAGTGACAGCGACCCCGTCGATGTCATTGCCGGTCGCCCGCCGCGACCGATCACCCTGACCCCGATCCGTGCCGGCGACGACCTGCTGGCGGTGCTCGCGGCGGAATCGGTCCCCATCGACCACCCCAACCTGCGCCGCGCGCTGGAACACGGCGCCACCGTGCTGGCGCTCGAGCTGGTGCGCGAGCGGACCGCCGCGGAGGTCGAGCGCCGTCTCCGGGGTGACCTCCTCGAGGAACTCCTGAACCACGGTCTCGGACCGCAGGAGGCGGGGCGCCTCGCGGTCCAGGCCGAGCGCCTCGGTTACCGGGTGGCAGGACGCTCCTGGGTGATGGTGGTGGAGCCGGACGACGAGGCGGCTGCCGCGGCCCTGGAATCCCGCAGCAGCCAGGACCGCCTTCATGGCATCGTCACCGACCTCACGACGCGGCGCTTCGCCGGCTCGCTGGTGGTCACCCGGCCGGCGTCGCTGGTGCTGCTGGTCCCAGTCGGCGAGGAGGGGGATGTGCCCGCCTCCGCCGCAGAACTCAAGGCCCTCGAGGCCTTCGGCGACATGCTCCTCAAGACCCTCAAGCGGACCGTGTCCAAGGGCTCCTTTTCGCTCGGGATCGGCAATGCCACGCAGGAGGTGCACGACCTGCCGCGAGCCCACGACGAGGCGCGCCAGTCCCTGCGCCTGGCCCGCCGCGGTGGCGCCGCTGGCAGGGTCAGCTCGTATCGCAACCTGGGGGCATTTCGGTTGCTGCTCGAGGTCCAGAACCCGATGGTCCTGCGCCGCTTCATCGACGAAACCCTGGGTCCCCTCCTCCGCTACCAGGAGGGGCGGCGCACCCCCCTTGTAGAGACCCTGGAGCACCTGTCGGCCGAACACTGGAACCGACGGGCGGCAGCCCGCGCGCTGCACCTCCACGTCAACAGCCTGTCCTACCGGGTGCAGCGGATCGAAGCCCTGCTGGCGGTTTCGCTGGAGGACGCGGAGACCCGCGTCGCACTGAGCATCGCGCTGCGCGCGCGGAGCCTGATAGCCGACTGAGTAACGGGCGGGTTCGCGCCGCTGTCACAATCAGGGGGCCCGCGGTGCTTATAGGGCATGGAGGACAGCGCGACACTGAGCATCCTGCCGGCGACCCAGGCCCAGGCCCAGGCGGGCGAGGTGCCGCTGCAGCGCAGGGGTTCGGGGCTTCCCGAACCGTTCGAGAAGCTGTTCCTGGCCGAGTACTCCCGCGTGGTGGGTATCGCCAACCGCGTGCTGGCCAATCGTCACGAGGCCGAAGAGGTGGCCCAGGAGGTCTTCCTGGAGTTCCACCGCAACCACCCCGCCGAGGCCGACTACGCCGCCCCCTGGCTCCATCGCGCGGCCTGGCACCGCGCACTCAACGTGCTGCGGGGCAACCGCCGCCGGGCGAGCCGCGAAGAGGCGGTGGCCATTCCGGAGAGCGACATGAGCGCCGACCCTGAGGGGGTGGTGCAGGAGGCGGCGCAGCGGGAGCGGGTTCGCGACGCGATGAGACGACTGCCGAAAAATAGCGCTGCCGTGCTGGCGCTCCGCTACAGCGGACTGAGCTACGCCGAGGTGGCCGGGGCGATGGGCGTATCCGTCGGGCAGGTTGGCACCCTGCTGCGCCGGGCTGAATTGAAACTGAGATCGGAGGTACAGAAATGAGTCACCTGAACGAGGGCATCCTGCGTCGTATGCAGGACGAGCCCGCCACCACCAGCGCCGCGGACAGCGCTCACTTCGCGTCGTGCGAGGAGTGCCGCGGCCGGGCCGAGCAGGTCAGGGCCGAGGCCTCCGGGGTTTCCGTCCTCCTGGCGGTACCGGAGAGCCGGGTCGAGCCCCAGGTCGCGTTGCTGCGTGTCCGCCGTCTCGCGGCCGACCAGCCCACCGGCGGCCCCCAGGGCTGGCTGGCGCGCCTGCGCCAGCGTCGCGTCTTCCGGCCCGCGGCCGCCGCGATCCTCACCGTAGGCCTGATGGGCGCCCTTGTCGCCACAGGGGTTGCCGAGGGGGTGGTCCAGACCTTCGAGCCACAGCAGTTCAAACCCGTCAGCGTCAGCACGGGCGACCTCAAGTCACTGCCCGACCTCTCGCAGTTCGGCACCTACAAGCTTGGAACCCAGCCCACTTTCCGGTCCGCGACCAGTGCCCAGGCGGCGCTGGTGGGCTCGGGCCTGGGCAAGGTCCTGGTGCCGGGGTCGCTCCCCAAAGACGTCAGCGGCCAGCCGCAGTTCGAGACGTTCGGGACTCTCCAGGGTTCGTTCACCATCGACCGCGACAAGGCGGCGAAGTACGAGCAATCCAGGGGCCACGCCTTGCCGGCGATGCCTGACGGCATGAACGGCAGCACCATCTCGGTGACCGCCGGCCCCGGCGTTCTCACGATCTATGGCGGCCCAAGCCTGGCCAACGTCGGCACCCCGGCGGAGGACTCCGCGGGCGCGCCAATCTCCAAGAGCGCGAGACGGGGTGGCGGCGAGGGCTTCCAGATCCCGTCGCTGGCCATCGTCCAGATGACAACCCCCAAGGTCAACTCCAGCGGCGCCTCCATCCAGGACCTGGAGAACTACCTGGCAGGACTGCCAGGGATGCCTGCCGACCTCGCCGCGCAGATCAAGGCGATCGGCGACCCGACCACCACGCTGCCCGTGCCGGTACCAACGGGCCAGGGCTCCCACGATGTCACCGTAGGCAAGGGCAACAATGCCGAGAAGGGCCTCTTCGTGGGTGATTCCACGGGCCTGGGCGCCGGCGTCATCTGGCAACACAAGGGCATCCTCTACGCCGTGGTCGGCACTCTCTCCGAGGGTGACGTGGTCGCGGTGGCCAACAGCCTGAACTGAGCGACATGGCCTCGACCACGGTGGCGACCCCTCTCGCCGCTCCGAGGTCCGGAACCCAGGATGAGGCGGCCTCGGCCGCCTCATCCGCCATCCACATCGCGGCCCTGGGCAAGCGTTACGGCCCCATCGTGGCGGTTAAAGACCTGACCATGACGGTGCCCCGCGGGGAGGTGTTCGGCTTCCTCGGGCCCAACGGGGCCGGCAAGACAACCTCGGTGAAGATGCTCCTCGGCCTGACGTCGCCGACCACCGGCGAGGCCTGGGTCCTGGGTAGCCCGATCGGCGACAAGCAGACTCGGCGGCGAGTCGGCTACCTACCTGAACTCTTCCGCTACCAGTCCTGGTTGACCGCGGCGGAGGTCCTCTCTCTGCACTGCGAACTGGCGGGAATTCCGCGCATGACCCGGCCGGCGGAACTCGACAGGGTGCTCAACCTGATCGGCCTGGCCGGGCGCTCATCCGACCGCGTTGGGGGCTTCTCCAAGGGCATGCAGCAGCGGCTCGGCATCGGCGTCGCGTTGCTGGGGCGACCCGACCTGGTCATCCTCGACGAGCCCACGTCAGCCCTCGACCCAGTTGGGCGTCGGGACGTGCGCGAAATAATTCGCCATCTCAAGGCGGATGGCACCGCCGTCTTCCTCAACTCCCACCTGCTGACCGAGGTCGAACAGGTCTGCGATCGGGTGGCAATCGTGAACCACGGAACGGTCATCGCCACCGGGACGCTGCACGAGCTCCTGGGGACCGGCGGGGTGAGGGTCCGCGCCACCGGGTTGGATGCCGCCGGGCGACGCGTCCTGGAGGGATTTGGGACGGTCCGGGACGAGGACGAGGGTTGGGTAATGGTGTCCGGCCTGGAGGAGTTGCGCGTACCGGACATGGTCAGCGCGTTGGTCAAGGCCGGCGGCCGGGTGTACGCCGTTGAGCCCCGACAGCAGAGCCTCGAGGAGCGCTTCATGGAGCTCCTCGGCGGCGAGGAGCCGAGCTGATGGCGGCCAGCGCCGGCGCTCGATGGCACATGGGGGGCATAAATACCCGCCCAGTCCTGGCGATTGCGCGGCTGACCGCCAAGGAAGCCCTCCGCCGCAAGCTGCTGCTGGCCCTCCTGGTGGTCACGGTGCTGGTGGTCGGCCTGACCGCCTGGGGCATGAACCGGCTGACGACGGTGACAGACAACAATGGCCGCCCGCTGACGACAGTTGAGCTCAAGCTGATTGTCTCGCAGCTCCTGATCGTGGTCATGTTCATGTTTGCCTTCGTCCTGGCGATCAGCACCGTGTTCGTGGCGTCACCGGCGATCTCCTCCGACCTCGAGTCGGGCATCGCGCTGGCGGTACTGACCAGGCCGATAAGCCGCGCTGAGTACGTCCTCGGCAAATGGCTGGGGCTCTCATCCCTGGCGGTGATGTACGCGGGCGGTGCGGCGCTCGTCGAGATTCTGGTGGTCAACCTGGTCGTGGGCTACATGCCGCCCAACCCCCTGGTGTTTCTGCTCTACCTCGTCGGCCACGTGGTGATCCTGCTCACGCTCGCCCTGTTGGTCAGCACCCGGCTCTCGGGGATGACCGCCGGCGTGGTGACCCTGGGCATCTTCGGGCTCGCCTGGTTCGGCGGGATCGCCGCCGGCATCGGCGAGGCCTTCAACAACCAGGGCATCACCACCGCGGGTTACGTCTCGAAGCTCATCCTGCCGACCGACGCCTTCTGGCGGGGCGCGGTGTACTCGCTGCAGCCGGCGGCCGAGATCGCGCTCTACCGCGGCTCGGGAACCACCGGCCGCGCCGCCACCGCCAACCCCTTCTTCGCCGCTGCGCCGCCCACCGACCAGTTCCTACTTTGGGCCGCGCTATGGATCATCGGCGTCCTCTCATTGACGGTCTACAGCCTGCGCCGCCGGGAGATCTGACCGGGGGCATGTAACCTCTCCGGGTGTCGCGGCGAAGCGATGTCGCGCCCGTGTGGTGACAGCGATCGGAGGGCCGGGGGCCGCCCGATCCGAAGAGATGGAGGAGACCGTTGGCAGCACCTAAGCCCGAGCCCAAGCAGACCAGCCGCGCCCAGGGTGGCGTGGCCTCCACCAGCCTCGCCGAGGTCATCCGCAAGGCCAAGTCCGCCGGCGCCCTGGTGGTCGACGTTCGCTTCACCGACCTACCCGGAGGCACCCAGCACTTCTCCCTGCCGATTGCCGAATTCACCGCCGACCTGCAGACCGAGGGCCTGGGCTTCGACGGCTCATCGATCCGCGGGTTCCAGGCCATCAACGAATCGGACATGCTGCTCCTGCCCGATCCCAGCACGGCCTACATGGACCCGGTTCTCAACGTGCCGACGCTGGTCGTGCACCACGACATCTTCGATCCCATCACCCGCGAGCCCTACAGCCGCGACCCACGCTTCGTCGCCACCAAGGCGGAGGCGTACCTGCAGCAGACCAAAATCGCGGACACCGCGTTCTTCGGAGCCGAGGCGGAGTTCTACATCTTCAACTCGCTCTCGTTCGACCAGAATGCCCACTCGGGGTACTACTTCATCGACTCTGATGAGGGCATCTGGAACTCGGGCATCGAGGGCGGTGAGCCCAACATGGCCTTCCGCCCGCGGCACAAGGAGGGCTACTTCCCTGTCCCGCCGGTTGACAAGCTCCAGGACTTCCGCTCTGAGCTGATGCTCAAGCTGATCGAGGCTGGACTGCAGGTCGAGGTCCAGCACCACGAGGTGGGTACCGCGGGCCAGGCGGAGATCGACCTGCGTTTCAACACCCTCAAGGCCCACGCGGATGACATGCAGAAATACAAGTACATCGTCAAGAACTTCTCGGCCTCACGAGGTTATGTCGCGACCTTCATGCCCAAGCCGCTGTTCCAGGACAACGGTTCCGGCATGCATGTGCACCAGTCGCTGTGGAAGGGCGGCAAGCCGTTGTTTGCCGGCAACGGTTACGGCGGCCTGTCCGACATGGCGCGGTGGTACGTCGGCGGACTTCTCAAGCACGCGCCGGCGCTACTGGCATTCTGCGCCCCGACGACCAACAGCTACCGGCGCCTGGTACCGGGGTACGAAGCGCCGATCAACCTGGTCTACAGCAAGCGCAACCGGTCGGCCTGCGTCCGCATCCCGATGTACAGCTCGAACCCCAAGGCCAAGCGAATCGAGTTCCGCTGCCCGGACCCCGCAGCCAATCCGTACCTGGCTTTCAGCGCCCTGGTGATGGCGGGCCTCGACGGGGTCAAGAACAAGATCGAGCCCCCGGCGCCCGTGGATTCCGACATCTACGAGCTGTCACCCCGCGAGCGCTCCCGGATCAAGAACACGCCCGGCTCACTTGGCGAGTCGCTGGCGGCGCTCAGGGTGGACAACAAGTTCCTGCTCGAGGGCGGGGTGTTCACCCAGGACCTGATCGACACCTGGATCGACTACAAGCAGCTCAAGGAGATCGACCAGGTGGCATTGAGGCCACATCCATGGGAGTTCCACCTCTACCACGACGTATAGCGGGTCCCTGGTGTAACTTGCGGGAATGGAGCAAGCGGGACTTCGGCGACCTCAACCTCACCTCCTGGAACTTTTCTGCCAGGGGGTCCGGGTGCGTGGGACGGCCGTCACCCACGTGCGCGTGAGCGACATGATGAACCAGACCGACACCTGGTTGGACATGACCGCGCTCGAGTTGTGGCCGCTCTCGGCCGAGGAGGCATCCGAGCCGGAACGGCATGACGTCGGCCGGCTGCGGAAATCGAGCATCGAGGTCGCCGCCGAAGCCACCGACAGCCCGCCGTTGGATACCGCCGAGGAGTTCGGCTTCCACGTCAACAAGACGCCCCGCCGGGTCCTGGTGTTGACCGCCAACTTCGCGATCCGGGCTGACCTCCACGTCACCAGCCAGGCAGACCTCCAGACCACGCTGGACGTTTTCCGCGGCACCTTTTTGCCCCTCACGACCGCATCTGCGACCCCCATCTCGGCCTCCGGGCGCAAATTCGAGTCCTTCGCCCGCAGGTTCATCCTGGTCAACCTGGAGATGGTCAACGTGATCTGCGACGCCGCAGAGGCCCCCCCGGTCTTCTTTCCCGAATAGCGAAGCGGGGCGGTGGATCCCGGCTAGGTCAGTTTCGAGGGCTTCTGCTGCCGGTATTCCCCCGCCGACTGCGCCACCAACTCGAAGTTCTCGGCGAACTTCGGGTTCCCACCCGACCTGCGGGCGCGGCCGACCGCGCTCGAGAGCTTGTCCCAGTAGAGGTCGAGCGCCAGCATGTCGAAGACCAGGTCCTCGGCGACGCGGCGGTGGTTGACCAGCACCGCGACCTCCTCGAAGAAGTGGGCCAGGGAGATCGCCTCATCGCCGTCAACCTTCCCCACGAGCAGTCGATTAAAGGCCCCGGCCAACGGCTGGGAGTGCAGGATGCCCATGATCCCCAGAATCGCGGGGATGTCGTCGGCGGTGTTCTGGGTAAACGGCCGTCCTTGCGGACGAGCCCGATCAACTACTGCAGGACCGGCCATGTTCATACTCCTTTCAGGCTTGTGTCTGGGTCTTTTCCAGCTTAGACCGGATGCCCGCCGCGTGGGGCGCCTCGCCGCTATCCTCTTGCGGCACCAGGCCGGCGGCGGAGGAGGCGCGCACATTGGGCATCGAGGACATCAGGACGATCTGCGTGGTTGGTTCGGGGACGATGGGCGCCCAGATCGCCCAGCAGTCGGCGCTGGGCGACTATGACGTCTGGCTCACCGACGTCTCAGATGAGCAGTTGAAAAAGGCGGTCGAGAGCAACCGGCGCCTGATCATGCGCCGCGTCGACAAGGGGCAGATGACCGGCGACGAGGCCGCCGCCGCGCTCAAACGGGTCCGCACCACGACGGTCCTTGAAGAGGCGGCAGGCCAGGCGGACTTCGTTTTCGAGGCGATCGTCGAGAGGCTTCAGCCCAAGCGGGAACTCTTCGCGCGGCTGGACGGCGCCGTGCCGGGGCGGACCATCCTGGCCACCAACTCCTCCACCATCCCCATCAGCAAACTGGCGGACGCCACCAAGCGGCCCGATCGCTGCGTCAACACCCATTTCTTCCATCCCGTGCTGGTGATGCAACTGTGCGAGGTGGGCCGCGGCCCGGCCACCTCCAACGAGACAGTCCAGACGACAATGGAATTGATCCGTCGCATCGGGCGAGTTCCGGTGCTGCTGGAGAAGGAGATCGACGGGTTCATCGTCAACCGCATCCTCCATGCCGCCTCGCAGGAGGCGATGCGGCTTTATGCGGGCGGTTACGCCGATTTCGCGGATATCGACCTGGCGGTTGAGAAGGGTTTGAACTGGCCGATGGGACCGTTCAAGCTGGCCGATTTCAGCGGAGTGGACATCACCTACAACGCCCGCCGGGAGAAGTTCGAGGGATCAGGCGACGAGCACGACCGCCCGGCCGAATTCCTGCGCCGGATGGTTGAGGAGAACCGTCTGGGCCGCAAGACCGGCGTCGGGTTCTATGACTACACCGACGGCGGCGTGACCCCTGCGGAGGATCCCAGGAAGCTCTGAGATCTGCGTTCCCGGCGTGAGGTGACGGATCGACCGGCGACCAACAGCGCCACACCGCCGATGATCACCGCACCGCCCACCAGCACCGAGGCGGTGAGCGACTCGTGGGCGACGAGCGCCCCCAGAAACACCGCGACCGCGGGGTTGACGAAGGCATAGGTCCCGGCCAGGGCCGCACTGACATGGTTCAACAGCCAGACGTAGGCGCTGAAGGCGATGATCGAGCCGAACACCACCAGATAGAGCACGGCCAGCACCGACGCCAGGGAGAAGTGCTCCGGGTGGACCCGTCCCAACTCGCCGTCCAGCGTTGCTGCCACAAGCAGCACCAGCCCGCCACAGAGCATCTCCATCCCGGTCCCCAGGATCGCGCTCTTCGGCAGCGCCGCGCGGCGCGCGTAGAGCGACCCGCACGCCCAACCGAAGGCCGCCAGGAGGACCACGACGACGCCCTTGACCTGGCCAAAGCTGCCCGACCAGGGATGGGCCACGAGGACCACGCCGGCGATGCCCAGCACCAGGCCCGCACCCACCAGGCGGCTCAACCGCTCCTGGCCGGTGAGGTGCGCCAGGAGGGCCATCCACACCGGCACCGTGGCCACCAGAAGGGCTGCGACCCCCGAGGCGATGAATTGCTCGCCCCACGTCACACCTCCGTTGCCGACTCCCAGCAGGAGGCCGCCGATCACCAGCGTCGCGAGCCACTGGCGGCCCGACGGCGCTGCGTCGCGGAGGTGGCCGCGCTTCAGTGCCAACAGGTACATCAGCCCCCCGGCACAGAGGAACCGGACCGCGGCCATCAGCAATGGCGGGATGGTCGCGATGCCGATGCGGATCGCAAGGTAGGTTGAACCCCAGAGAACGTAGAGCGTTCCCAGCGCCACCAGCGTGGTCAGACCCAGGGACGGCCGGCGGGATGTCAGGCGCATCAGACCCGGGCCGCCGGGTTGCTGGTTGGGGCGCAGAGGAGCTCGACCACGGCACCTCTTGCAACGCCTGCCACGACCATCGCTATTCCGGACGCCGCGCGCCGGCGAAACGTGAGGTCAGGGAACCAGTTGGGCGACCACGTACATCGGCTGGACGTCGGCCAGGGTGGGCGCATAGGGCTCGCGGTTCGGGCCCCCATGGCGGCTGACGATGCGGAATCCCTGGCGCTCCAGGATCAGCTCCAGCTCGCGCGGGTAGACCATCGCGATCTCCAACTCGTCCTCCCACCCGCCCACCTGGTCCGCGCCGCGCAGGATTCGGTTGCGGAAGCGGAACTGCCGTACCTGGCGCCCCAGGTCGGTGGTGCTCAGCCGTTCGCGCTGCACGCGCACCGTGCCGTGCTCTGGATCGGCCACCTCGAAATCCAGCTCCATCGCCCATGCCGGCGGATCGGACAGCTTTGCGGGGTCGGGAGTGAAGATGTCGAAGGCGAATGCCCCGCTGGGCGCCAGGTGCTCACGAACCCGGTCCAGCATCTTCTGCCGCTCAAAGGGCTGGGTGAGCATAAGCAGGGTGTTGAAGGGCAGGTAGATAAAGCGGAACAGGCGGTCCAACTCGAAGCGCCGCATATCCCCCTGGACCACCTCCACCCGGTCGCGCACCTCAACGCCGGCGTCCTGCAGCTTCAATTTCAGCCCCTCGACCATTTCGGGAGAGCTCTCGAGAGCGGTGACGCGGAACCCCGCCGAAGCCATATGCAGGGTCACCCGGCCATTCCCGGCGGCCAGCTCCAGGGCCGAGCCGCCCGGGCCGGCCCAGGTCTGGGCCTCCCGGATGTAGAAGGGGATGTCCTCGGTGCGCCAGCTGTTGACCGCGTCGTACCAGCGCGCCGCGTCCGCGCCGTAGTGGACTGCGTTGTCCTTGGGCAGCGCCTCGTTACTCAGGCTACCGAGAAGAGGCGGGTGACGCGGTTCAGGGTGTCCACCCGCCACATCCCTCCGATGCGCAGCTTGCGATTGAGCAGGGCCTTGACAACGTCGCGCCCGGCTGCGTCAAAGTAATTCGGCATGCCCATCGGGCCGGTTTTCACCAGGTTCAGGGCCATGACCACGTCGGAATCGGCGGTGATGCTCACCGCGGGGCGACCCTGGCGCCCGTTGCGCACCACCAGGTCATCACCCGCAAAGGTCAGCGTCAGCGCCTCATCGATGTCCGGCACCTCGATCGACACGCTGGTGCCGCTGAGGGCGCGGAAGTCCTTCCAGCGCTCAGGGTGCTGCTCGACGTTTGCGGTGATCAGCCCCGCCAGCATGGCGGCCATCGCGCTGGCCTCCTCCTCGCCGTCGGGGTAGACCACCGCCGGCGCGGTGGTGGTCTCCACGTCAGCCCGGGGCAACCTCGTCGGGGTACTCCACCTCGATGCGGGTGGTGCACTCGGTCATCTCCTGGCTGGCCTTGGTGTAGCGAACGATTGTCGGCAGGTCGCCCTTCAACTTGAGTTTGCCCTGCATCATCGCCTTGGTGGAGTCGAGCTCCTTCTGCGCCACCTGCTTCCACCGCGAGTACGGCCCGGTGATGACGAAGTCGGCGGCCTCGGCGTCCGCGCGGCTGCCCACCCTGACGTCGCGGGCCTCCCCGTGCCAGAGATCCATGAAGACCCCGCGGTCCTCGGGGAAGTTCTTCTCGGGCTCGGCCTCGACCACCAGGCCGACGCTACCCTCCCACCCCGCCGCGGCCTGCTTGTACACCGCGCTCTTGTTGATCTCGTCCTTGTAGGCGTTCGCCCACTCGTCACTGAATGCCTTGAGAGCCATGTGTGTGAAGGTCCTCCTCTAGCCCGCAGCCTTACACCGTCGGGGAGGTGAGTCTACTAAGCCGGTTGCAGCTCGATCACCGCAACCTTGCCCTTCACGCCCTTGAGCGATCGCTCGCCGCCGTCAGCAGCGCGCAGGCGTGCCGCCTTCCAGGTCGCCGCCCTGACGGCCGGCTTTGGTTTCTGCAGGTAGATGCCGCCGGCCGGGGCGATGTCCGCAAGGCGCGAGGCGATGTTGACCGTGCGGCCGAAGTAGTCGGCGTACGCTCGCAGCATCGGCCCCTGGGCGATCCCCACACGCAGCGGCAGACCCTCGCCATCCCTCTGCCAGCCACGCAACAGGTCGCCCGCGGCGCGGGCTGCGCTGGCGGCATCCGGCGCGGTGAACATGACCGCATCTCCAATGGTCTTCACAACCCGCGTCCCGTGCTGCGGGAAGGCCACCTCGGCGGCGCGCAACAGGCGGGCGGCGAGCTGCGAGACCTCGAGCGCGTTGAGCCGGGCGGAGGCCGCCGTGAAGCCGACGATATCCGCGAACCCCACGGCCAGTTCAACCTGGCCGCCGAGGGAGCCGCCGATGCCTTCCATCTGCATCACGGCCTCGGACCGGCTGGTCACCTCCAGCTGCCGCCGCAGCACCAGTTCGAGCATCGGCCCGGTGGTCGGGACGGTGAGGTCGATGACCGTAGCCAGCCGCAGCATCATCTCCAACTCCCCCGCGCCCGCGTCCGCGAAGGGCTTTGCGAAACGGCGCCGAAACAGCTCCAGCGCCGCCTCCGCGATCTCGTGCACCGCGCGCCCGACAACCGAGGCCACCTCGACCAGGTCGTCGTCGCTGTAGACCGAACGCAGGGCGCCGAGGAGGCGGATGGCCTGGACCTCGCGATCGGTATAGACGGCCTCGTCCTCATGGCCGCTGGCCACTCCGAGCGACTGCGTCAGGGCATCGACCAGCTCCACCGGCACCCCGGCATGGCGCGCCATCTGCTTGCGAGTCACGGTGGCCCGCCCCGCCAGCGTCTCGCTGAGGACCAGAAGAGGCAGCTGGTTGGTGCGTGCCGCCTCGACCAGTTCCTGTTTGGCGACGCCGTGTCGCAGCAGGTAGTCCACCAGCCGCGCTCGCTCCAACCCGTCGCGGCCCCACCTCCGAACCCGCGGCGTCGTCGTAACCGGCTCACCCAGCAGGCCGTCGGCGGCCCATCCGGCGACGGGTGTGCGGGAGCGTCCGAGGCGCCGGGCGATCTCGTCAAGCGTCATATCCTCGCGAACCGGCTGGCGAGCGGTGGGTGGTTGCGCCAGCATCTTCAGCGCCCGCGAGAATGCGGCCGCGCCCGCGTTGGTTCGCCCACTGAGGCGGGCCATGGGTGCGCTGTGGGTCACCACCTCGCGGACCAGTTCGTCGGGGATCGCGCGCCCCAATAGACCAAATGCCGCGCGCGAGAGGGCTGAGCCGGCATCGGACGCCAGGGGGATGTGCTTGCCCGTAAGGCTCACGACATCGTCGGCGACATCTGCTGACGGCCGACCCTGCGCGATCGCGCTCCTGGTCCGCTGGCGCGCTGAGGTCTTTCCGCCGCCCGTCCCGGCTTTCGCGTCGCGCGCCATCAGCGCAGCGCCGCCACGGCATCCACTGCCGCCGGGTTATCGAGGGAGGTGAGGTCGCCCACCGGCTCGCCGATGTAGGTCGCCCGGATAACGCGCCGCATGATCTTGGCATTGCGCGTCCGAGGTAGGTCCGGCACGACGTGGACGGCCTTGGGGCGAAGCGACTTACCCAGCTGCGAAGCCACCTGGCCCCGGAGTGCCTCCGACAGCGCGGGGGAGGCCTCGTGGCCGGGGCGCAGAATGACAAAGGCCACCAGGGCCTCACCCTTGAGCGCATCCGGCACGCCAATTGCCGCAGCCTCCAGCACCGCCGGGTGGGCCACCAGGGCGGACTCCACCTCGGCCGGGCCGACGCGCTTGCCGGCCACCTTGATGGTGTCGTCGGAGCGCCCCAGGATGTACCACAGACCGTCGTCGGCATCGACCATCGCAAAGTCGCCGTGATACCAGGTCCCGGGCCAGCGCGACCAGTAGGTTTCCAGGTAGCGGTCGGGGTCCTTCCAGAATCCCCTGGTCATCCCGGGCCAGGGCGTCCGGATGACCAGCTCGCCCACCTCCCCGCGGACCGCCCGCCCATCGCCGTCGATCACGTCGACGGCCATCCCGGGCACCGGGCCGCTGAACGCGCACGGCTTGCAGTCGGTGTGGAAATTGCCGCCCAGGATGCCACCGGAGATCTCGGTGCCGCCCGAGTAGTTCAGCAGCGGGATGCGACCGCCCCCGACGTTGTTGAAGCACCACTTCCAGGGATCCGGGTTCCACGGCTCGCCGGTGGAGCCGATCATCCTAAGTGTGGATAGGTCATGTTTGCGGACGGGTTCCTCGCCGTGGCGCATCAGGGCCCGGATGAGGGTCGGGGAGATCCCCAGGTGGGTGACCCGGTGGCGCTCGACAAGGTCCCAGACGCGGTCGGGCCCGGGGTGGTCGGGGGACCCCTCGTAGGTCACCAAGCTGCCTCCCAGCGCCAGGCAACTCATGATCTCCCAGGGCCCCATCATCCAGCCGATGTCGGTGACCCAGAACATGCGGTCAGAGCTGCCAAAGTCCATGCAGTGCGCCATGTCCTGCGCGCCCTTGACGGGGAACCCGCAGTGCACGTGGACGCAACCCTTGGGCTTCCCCGTCGTACCAGATGTGTAGATCAGCATCACCGGGTCCTCGGCTTCCATGATCTCGGTGGGGAGGTGGCCCGGGCGGCCATCAACCTCATCGGTGTACCAGCGGTCACGGCCCTCCTTCCAGGGGACGTCCAGCCCGGCGCGGTGGACCACGAGCTGGTGCTGGACACACGGCGCCAGGTCACACGCGGCGTCGGCAACCTGCTTCATCGGGACCACCGAACCCCGTCGCATGAATCCGTCGGCGGTGACCAGCAGGCGAGCATCGGCGTCCCGTAGACGAACGGCCACGGCCTCCGCACCGTACCCCGAGAACAGGGGGATGAAGATGGCTCCCAGCTTGGCCACCGCCAGCAGGCTGAACACCACCTCCGGGATCATGGGCAGGAACAACCCGACCGAGTCTCCCCTGCCCACCCCCAGCGCGCGCATGGCGCCGGCCAGCCGGCAGACCTCGCGGTCGACCTCGGCGTACGTGAACTCCCGGGTGCTGCCATCCTCGTACTCGCTGATCAACGCCACCTGGTCGGGCCGGTCGCGCACGTGCTTGTCGATGCAGTTGTGGACCAGGTTCATCTTGCCCCCGGTGAACCAGGTGGTCCACTCGATGCCCCTCGAGCTGTCGCGCACCTCGGTGTATGGCTCGTACCACTCGATGCCGATGTCCTCCACCGCCTCCTTCCAGAAGCGGTCGGTCTCGGTCGCGCCGATTCGCACCAGGTCGAGGTAGTCGGTGGCCCCCAGCCGGCGCATCAGCGAGGTCATGCGCGTGCCCGCCATCTGTTCCGGGGACGGCGACCAGGACGCTTGCTCAGCCACGGCTGCAATCTTCGCCGATGCCGCCACCTCTGTAGCCGGGATCCCGCCGCATCCTATACTCGGCCCAGTACCTTTCCAACTCCATACTCGCGCCTGTCGGGCGGCCACCATCGGTGGACCGCCTTACGTGGGGGTCCGCCCTGCGTACCCCAATTCGACGCGGCCCTTCGGCCGCGGACCTCACGGGGTCTTTCAAAAAACGACAGGAGACAAACCTTTTTGCCAGAGAACACAGGAAAAGTCGCTTTATTCATCGACTTTGACAACATCCGCATAGGCATCCGCCAGCATTTCAGCTCCACCAGCCGTAACGCCGAGATTCATCCGCAAAAGCTGATGGGCAAGGCCAGCAAGTTCGGCCGGGTGGTTTCGGCCAAGGCCTACGCGGACTTCACAGGGCATCCCAAAGAGTTCCAGGACAAGCTGCTCTTCGCAGCGGGCATCGAGCCAATCCATGCCCCGAGCAAGATCAGTGGAGGTCGCCGGCAGAGTTCTGCCGACATGCACATGGTGATCGACATGTTCCTCGAGGCCATCGACCACGAGGACATCGACACCTTTGTCCTGATGACCGGGGACGCCGATTTCGTTCGCATGGTCGCCACCCTGCGCCGCCGTTTCGGGCGGCGGGTCATCATCAGCGGTGTCCAGTCAACCAGCACCTCGCTGGACCTGATGAACGCTGCCGACGCGCGTGATCCAATCACCCGCCAGGATGTCGACCTCACCGGCGAGCTCGGGCCTATGACCCGGCCACTGGTGACCCGCGCCGACCTCGAAGCCCAGGCTGGGGCTGCCGCTGAGGCACCGCAGAAGAGCAGAGGGGGGCTATTCGGTGGACTCTTCCGCCGCAAGCCGCCACAGGGCGCCACCCCACAGCCGGGACGGCCTGCCGCCAGCGCACCGGCGCCGGTAGCACCGCCCACCCCACTGGCTCCACGACGCATGCGTGCCAGCGAAGTGCGTACGCCTTCACGCTCGCAGGGTGCCGGACCGGCACGGGCAGAAGCCGCCCCATCACGTCGCGGAGCAGTGTCTTCGCGCGGGGGCGGAACCTCTCGCGGCCGCCAGGCCGATGAGATGCCCGCCGTCACACCCGGCACGGAGCCCGACGAGGTGGAGCGGAATATCATCCGCGAGATCCACCTCATGCCACCCGGCCGCATGGGTTATGCCACGATCAAAACGATCGAGGAGACCCTGCGCTCCAAGGCCGGGGCCATGGGCGCCACCCGCAAGGAGATCCCCGCCCGGCTGCAGCGGCTGGAAGCGATGGGCATCTTCAAGCGGTCATCCCGCCCGCGCGGCGCAGGAGAGGTCGAGACCGGCGAGCTGGTCGCCGACCACCCCACCGTGACCGCGATAACCAGCGGGCTGGAGAAGCCCGCAGCCAAGGAGGCCCGGCCCCCCCGCGCGCCGCGGCGTGAACGGGGATCCAGGCTGATCCCCGGTGAGAGCACCGAGGCCCGGCAGTCGGCGTCAGCTGAAAGCACGGTCACCGAGGAGGCTCTCCCCCCGCCGACCGAGGCTAAAGACGACGGTGAGCCGGAGCAGGTCGCTGCTCCCGCCAAGCCCGCCGCGGCGCCACCGGCCCCAGCAAGGACGGCGACGGTTGCGGCAGTCGAGGAGCCCCTCGACAGCACCGCGGCCGAACCCTTCCGCTGGGTTACCGGCGGAGCGACAGTCGAGGCAACCGCCACTCCGACCCCCGAGGCGGCCGAGGCCGAGGAGAAGACTCCAGCGGCCAAGCCCGTCCGCAAGACGCCGGTGAGAAAGCCGGCCGGTACCACCCGCCGCAAGGCGGCCACACCCCGCAGCTCCGCCAAGAAGGAGCAGGCAGCCCCGGAGAGCACACCCACCGCGGATACCGCAGTGGCCCCGGGGGATCCGCCGCCCGGCTGAGCCGGGCCGGGGGGCAGGCGCGAAAGTGGAGTTCCCCCGGATCGGTGGATTCCGTTTTAGAGTCAGCGCGTGAGCGCGCGAGACGACGCCTACGCAGCCGCGGTTCGCAGGTTGATCACCACCATGTCCGAGGACGTGGAGGGCACCACGGAACTCGAGGCCGTCAGCGGGATGCTGGTCGATGCGGCCAGGGAATTGATCCCCTCCGCCGACTGCGTTATCACCGTCGTGCCTCCCGACCGGCAGGACATCTTCAAGGTGGTTGCCGGCGCGGGCGCGATGGCCTCCCAGCTTCGAGGCAGTGATTGGCCGGTGCTGGGAACCCTGAACTGGAGGGCGATGCGCGAGGGCCAGGTCATCGAGACCAACGACGCCCGCGCACTGAGCTCCGGGCTGCCGCCGGTGTTCGCCGCGAGGGACGTCGACACAGCGTGCCTGGTGCCACTACGCACCGGGACGGCCCTGGCGGATGGCCGGGTCGGACTGGGCGTCATGAGCTTCTGGCGCCGCGGAACCGAGCCCTTCTCGGCCGATGAGCGGGCCCAGATGGATGACCTCGGCGCCCTGGCCAGCGTCTTCATCCGGCGCGTGGAGATGGGGCGAGCAGCGCGCAGGTCGTCAGATCGGTTCGCCGGCTTCGAGGAGGTCAAGACCGAGTTCCTGAACCTCGCCTCGCACGAGTTGCGCGGCCCGCTGGCGGTGGTCCAGGGCTACATCTCGATGATGGAGGAGGGCGCCCTCAAGGGTCGTCAGCTGCGCGCGGTGCTGCCCGTCCTGAGTGCCAAGATGCGGCAGATGAACCTGCTGGTCAACGAGATGCTGGAGACCGCACGCCTCGAGGACCACCGTTTGCAGCTGACCTTGATGGACGTCGACCTCGGCGCCCTGACGCTGGGGGTGGTAGAGCAGTCGATGGCGTTGCTCAGCGCGACCCATCAGCTGGAGATGGTGCTTCCCGAGGCCGAGCTCATCGTCCATGCCGACCCCACGCGGCTCGACACGATCATCGCCAACCTGCTGGACAACGCCGTCAAGTACTCGCCAGCGGGAGGCACGGTCCGGGTCTCGGTGACGCGCGCCGGTGACCTCGCCCGGGTGATGGTGACCGACCGGGGCCTGGGCATCGCGGAGAAGGACCTGGCCCGGCTGTTCACCCGCTTCGGCCGGCTGGTCACGCCGGAGAACAGCCATATCCCCGGGACCGGCCTCGGTCTCTACCTCTCCAGGCAGCTGGCCCGCATGCATGGTGGCGACATCTCGGTCGCCTCCCGGCCGGGTGCGGGGAGCAGCTTCACCCTGACCCTGCCCCTCTAGGAATCCTCCGGCTCGGGATCGTGCCCACCGTTGGGCATGGGGATCGGGGCAATGTTCTCGGGTCCGACCTTCAGCTCGTGGAGCAGGGCGTCCGGCTCGACCATGTCGTGCGGATGCACCGCGGTGGCGTTGGGCTCGGTGCGCGGCACCGGCCAGCTCTCAAGCCGGGGGGCGACATCGTCGTGGCGGGGGAACTGCAGCGGCACCTTGTGCTCATCGCTGGCAATGTTGGCGGCGACCAGCTGCGCCACATCTGCCACGTCGATCGCCAGGTTCTGGCTTGACGCTCCCTCGAGCATCATCGTCAGGCAGAACGGGCAGGCCGTCGCGACCACGTCGGCATCCACCTCGTGCGCGTGCTGGATGCGCTCGCGGTTGATGCGCTTGCCCAGCGTCTCCTCCATCCACATGCGGCCGCCGCCGGCGCCGCAGCAGAAGGCCTGGCGGCCGTGACGGTGCATCTCGATGTGGTCCAGGCCGTTGATCTTCTCCAGGATGTGGCGCGCGGGGTCGTAGACCCCGTTCCACCTCCCCAGGTAGCAGGGGTCGTGGTAGGTGACGGTCTTACCCTGCAGCGCCGCGTCCGTCTGGGGCCACATCTGCAGGCGGCCGTCGGCGATCAGGGTGTTGATGAACTCCGTGTGGTGGATGACCTCGGCATCGAACCCGAGTTGCGGATATTCATTCTTGATGGTGTTGAAGCAGTGCGGGCAGCCGGTCAGGACCTTCTTGACCTCGTACTTCTGGAAGGTCTTGATGTTGGCCTCGGCCTGGGTCTGGAACAGGTATTCGTTGCCGATGCGCCGCGCCGGGTCGCCGTTGCAGGTCTCCTCCTTGCCGAGGATGGCGAAGTCGATCTTGGCCGCCTGCAGGATCTTGACGATGGAGGCGGCGACCTTCTGGTTGGCCTCGTCGAAGCTGGCGGCGCAGCCAACGAAATACAGGTACTCGGCGTCGGGGTGCTCGGCATAGGTTTTGACCCCCAGGCCCTGGGCCCAGTCGCCGCGAGTCTGGTTGCCGATGGCGTAGGGGTTGCCGGAGTTCTCGATGCTGCGCAGCGCCGATTCCGCCTGCTTGGGTAGCCTCGACTCCTCGAGCACCAACGAACGGCGCATCTCGGCGATCTTTGGAACATGCTCGATGAGAACCGGGCACTCGTTCATGCAGGCGCCGCACATGGTGCACGACCAGAGGGTCTCTTCAAGGATCGTCCCCCCGATCAGCGGCTTGTGCTCGACGCCCGACTCCGCCTCGATCTTCGCCGCCGCTTCATCGCGGTCGGCCTCCGGCAGGCCGGCCAGCTTGATCAGTTGGGGAGTGCGCTCGTGGAGGTGGTCGCGCATGTCCATGATCAGCATCTTTGGACTCAACGGCTTGTCGGTGAGGTAGGCGGGACACTGGTCCTGGCAGCGACCGCACTCGGTGCAGGTGTAGAGGTCGAGGAGGTTCTTCCAGCTGAACTGCTCGATCTTGCTGTTGCCGTAGTGCGTGGTGTTCTCGATGTCCAGCAGGGGCAGCGCGCCGATTGGTTTGAGATTGCGGAAGAAGATGTTTTCAACCGACAGATATATGTGCTGGTGCTTGCTGATGGGCAGGTAGGCAAGGAACGCCAGAACGACCACCACGTTGGAAAGCAAAAAGGCGTGGTGCCAGAAATCGGCGTTGGCGGCACTCACGCCAACCATCGCCAGCAGCGAAGACACCGCCTGCGAGACTGGTCGCCAGCTGGTGGAGGGGTCGAGACCGTAGGCCGGGTTGCTGTTGAGGTTGAGCCGGCTGGCCGTCGACAGGAGCTGGGTGATGATCACCAGCGCGATCCCGAAGAGGATTCTGATGCCGTCATCCTCGTGGCTACCGACGTAGCGCAGGGGGTGGATGAAGAAGCGGTTGTAGAGGGCCATTGCCACCCCCCCCAGGACCAGTACGGCGAAGCTGTCCTGGACCAGCGCGATGACCGAGTTGACCAGCGGCGGGTCGGGCTTGAAGGTTGGCAGCAGGGCCTCGGAAAACACCTGGATGATCGAGGTGCCCAGCAGCACGAACCCGTAGAAGATCGCCAGGTGGAGGATCCCGGAGTACTTGCGGCGCACCATGCGGTCGTGGCCGCCGACGCCCTTGACCACCTCCATCACCCGCTGCGGGATCAGGTCGAACCGGTTGTCCGGCGTGCCGACGCGCAGCACGGTGATGAAGAGGTAGATCCGGTAGAGGAAGAACAGGATCACCGCCAGCACCAGCAACATGGCCGTGCTGCTGAAGAGGAACTGAGCCACGTCGGGCCGGGCGGCCGCTGTCAACACCTGGGTCACGGCTGACCGGCCTGCCCGGTGAAGGTCGGCTTCCTCTTCTCGATGAAAGCGGTGATGCCCTCGTTGGCGTCGGCCGTCTGGCGCACCGCGATGAACTCCTCCCGCTCGATCTCCAATGCCTCGTCGATCGGCCGGTCCATGCCCCGCGACACCGCGCGCTTGATCGCCGCCACCGCCAGCGGCGCCGCGGTGGACAGCTTCCCGGCGGTGCGCCGGGCCTCGTCCATGAGTTCGGCAGCAGGGACCACCCGCGAAACCAGCCCGAAGGCCAGGGCGGTGGCAGCATCGATGCTATCGCCGCTGAACAGCAGCTCCATCGCGTTGCTACGGCCGATCAACCGTGGGAAACGTTGAGTGCCACCAAAACCGGGGATGATCCCGAGCTTTATCTCGGGTTGCCCGAACTGGGCGTTCTCCGCCGCGATCCGGATGTCCCCCGCCATCGCCAGCTCGCAGCCGCCGCCGAAACAGTAGCCGTTGACCGCCATGATCACGACTTTCGGCAGCCTCTCGAGCCTGAGCGTGATCTCCTGGCCGCGGGCAGTCCGATCGCTCACCTGGCCGTCCGGCGTCTGCAGAAACTCTTTGATGTCGGCCCCGGCGATGAAGAACCTGTCGCCCTCGCCGGTGAAGATGAGGCAGCGGACCGACTGGTCGGCCGCGGCTTCGTCCAGCGCCTGGCCGATCTCCGCCAGGACCTGGTTGGAGAGGGCGTTGGCCGGGGGGTGCGCAATCGTCAGAACGGCGACCGCGCCATCTGGCTCGTACCGGACGAATTCCAAAGCGTCCAAATTGTAGTTGCCGCCACGACGGGCCAGCCGGGACCCAGCCGGGATCCACCGATCCGGGCGCGGCAGCTTCGGATGATGGACGTTCGAGTTGAAGAAGCCGGGCGAGCACCGGACGGAGCGCACCGGAGGTGCGTGAGGGAGGCGCGGAACCCCGCGCAGCGGGCGAAGCCGGCGACGCCCGTATCGGGCGTCCAGCGCCCGAGATGCAAGCTCGGAATCGGTGGTTCCCGGCCTAGCTGAGGCCCACCGGTTCCAGGACCTCGTCGGCGGCGAATTGCTCCAGGTAGAGCTGGCTGTAGAGTCCGCCGCGGTTGACCAGTTCGGCATGGGTGCCGCGCTCCACCACCTGGCCATGGTCCATGACCAGGATCTGGTCGGCCTTGAGGATTGTCGACAGGCGGTGGGCAATGGCAACCGTTGTCCGCCCCTGCATCAGCTTGGCGAAGGCCGCCTGGATAAGCCGCTCCGAGTGCGTGTCGAGCGCTGAGGTGGCCTCATCCAGGATCAGGATGCGGGGGTTCTTGAGGAACACCCGGGCGATCGCGATGCGCTGCTTCTCGCCACCCGACAGGCGGTACCCCCGCTCGCCCACCACCGTGCTCAACCCGTCAACCAGCTCGTGCACCCGGTCGGCGATGGCGGCCGCCTCCAGCGCTGTCCACAGCTCATCGTCCGTCGCCTCGGGGCGCGCAAACAACAGGTTCTCGCGGACCGTGGAATGGAAGAGGTAGGTCTCCTGCGTCACCACGCCGATGAGCTCGCCAAGGGCGTCCAGCTTGAAGTCGCGTACGTCGTGGCCGTCCACTGTAACCGCGCCCCGGTCGACATCGTAGAGGCGGGGGATGAGGTAGGTGGTGGTGGTCTTACCGGCGCCGCTGGGGCCGACGAGCGCCACCAGCTCGCCGGGGCGCGCGTGGAAGGTGATCCCGGTGAGCGCCGGGGGGCCGTCCTTGGCGATGTAGCTGAACGACACATTGCGGAACTCGACGTCGCCCAGCACCTCCTGGGGTGGGATGGCGATGGCGTCTGGCTTCTCGACGATGTCGTGGGGCATGTCCATGTACTCGAAGACCCGGTCGAACAGCGCGAAGGCGCCCACCACCTCGATCTGCACCTGCAGCATCTGCCCGATGGGGAAGAACAGCCGGCTCTGCAGGGTCGTGAACGCCACCAGTGTGCCGACGCTGATCGAGCCGATGAGGGGTACGTTGACGCGCCCACCGTGGTTGCCGAAGAGCAGATACCCGGCGAGCAGGTAGATCAGCGCGGGGGAGATAGAGAAAAAGGTCCCGATCAGCGCCATGAAGCTGCGACCCACCATCTGCTGGCGGATGAACAACTTGGCAAGGCGGCCGTTCTCACGCTGGAACCGCGCCAGCGAGGCGGCCTGGCGGCCAAAGGTCTTGGTCAGCAGCACGCCGCTCACCGACAGCGTCTCCTCCACCAGCGCCGAGAGGTCGGCGATCGTCCGCTGGGTCTGCCCGGCGATGGAGCGGCGGACGCTGCCGACGCGAGTGGTGAGCAGGATGAAGACCGGGACCAGGATCAGGGAGAGGAAGGTCAGGGCCGGCGACAGGATGTACATCGCGACCACCGTGGTCAACAGGATCGCGATGTTGCTGACGATGCTGGTGAAGGTGTCGGTGACCACGGTCTGCACGCCGGCGACGTCCGAAGACAGGCGAGACTGGATCTCCCCGGTGCGGGTGTCGGTGAAGAACTTCAGCGGCATCGCCTGAAGGTGGGCGTAGAGGCGGTTGCGCAACTCTTGGATGACCTCCTGGCCGATGACCGTGGTGACGAAGGTCTGGATGATGCCCAGGCCGCTGCTGAGGATGGGGGTGATGACCATGATCGCCACGTACAGGGTGAGTAGACCGAGGTCGCGCAGGCCAAAGGCGCCGACCACGTGGCGATTGCTGAACACGTCGTCGAAGATGCGTCCCTGCATCAGCGGGTTGACGACACCCAGCACCGCGGTGACCAGCACCAGCACCGTCGTGACCCCCACCTGCGCCTGGTGCGGCTTGAAGAGGCCGACCACCCGGCGGATGTTGGCGGCGCGCAGTGGCTCCTCGCCCGGGCGCAGCTGCACCTCGGGTCCGGACATCCCGTGCATCACGCGCCTAGCCACTCCTTCTTATCACCACTAAACCCTAATCCGCCTGGCCCCGGCGGGATTCCTACTTCAGTGAAGCGTGAGGGGCTGGGCGAGGTAGCCGGAGATCGATTGGTACAGCCCGGTGACCAGCAGGACCCCGAGAAGCACCATCAGCGCCCCAGCGACCCGGTTCAGCCGCACCGAGAAGCGGGCCAACGGCCGCACCATCCTCGGGAAGCTGGCCAGGGCCATACTGCAGAGCAGGAAGGGGAGCCCCAGACCGACGGTGTACGCCGCCAGCAGGACGCCGCCCTGGGCCACCCCCTGCCGGGCGGCCGCAAGGGCCAGGATGCCGGCCAGCACCGGGCCGACGCAAGGCGTCCACGCGGTGCCAAAGACCACCCCCAGCAGCAGCGGCGACATCCCTCCCCGCCTCGCCCGGCCGTCGACCAGCGCCAGCCTGCCCTGCAGTGGCGAAAACCCGCGCTCCGTGACGCTCACCGGCAACACGCCGAGCAGGACAACGCCCATCACGATCACCAGCACCCCCCCGACCCGCTGCAGAATCGTGCGCACCGCGACCGTCTGCACCGCGCCCCCCGCCAGGCCGGCCAGCACGCCAAGAGTCACAAACACCGTCCCGAACCCCACGACGTACAGCAGCCCACCCCGCAGCACCCGCGACTGGAAGGCGCCGGGATCGGCAGCGGCCTCGGACGTCGAGCCGCCGAGGTAGGTGACATAGGCGGGCAGCAGCGGGACCACGCAGGGCGCAAAGAAGGAGACAGCCCCGGCGGAGAAGGCGACCAGCAGGTCGAGACCCAGGTCAGCTCCCGAAGGTGAAGGTGAAGAGCCGGAAGCCGCTGCTCACCGGGCTGATCTTGAGCACGTGCTCGCCGAAGTCCGGGCGCTTGACCAGGGTGTACAGGTCGGACCGGTCGACGTCCACGTAGGCATGGCCGCCGCTGTCGAACTTCACCTCCGGTCCGGCGTCGGACGGCTTGAGGTCCCCCCCGTCCATTGTCAGGTAGGCGCGCTTTGGCCCACCCAGGCCCTGGGCCACCATGTGGACCTGCCGGGCCTGGTAGTCGATGAGGAAATAGTCCTGGCCGCTGGGGCTGTCTCGTGGATGCTCGGCGTACTCGTCGCCGATGGTCCAGGTCCCGTTCCAGTAGATCTTGTTGTTCTGTCGGTGACCTGATGCCCCGGCGCCCGGGTCCTGGTAGTCGTGCGACACGTTGGCGACGGCGTCGGGTACGTCGAAGCCGCGCGGCGCGGCGGCGTAGAGCTCCGCGGTCTCCAGCTGGGCGTCAGCCGACAGGCCGGGGGGAATGACGGCGGCACCCGCAGCCGGCACGGTGTGCCCGGTGGCCTTCAGCAGATCTCGGATCCTCTGCTCGGTTACGTCGTACTCGCCCTCGCCAAAATGCGTGTGCACCACCGCGCCACTTTTGTCGATGAGGTACTCCGCGGGCCAGTACTGGTTGTTGTAGGCGTTCCAAGTTGCCATCTGGGGGTCGACCGCCACCGGCCAGGTGACGTCGTAGTGCTTGACCGCCTGGCGAACGTTGCCGACGTCCTTCTCGAAGTCGAACTCCGGGCTGTGCACGCCGACGATCACCAACCCCTGGCCGGCGTAGGCCTTCTGCCACGCGCGCAGGTATGGGAACGTGCGCTGACAGTTGATGCAGGAGTACGTCCAGAAATCGACCAGCACGACCTTGCCACGAAGCGCGGTCATGGTGAGCGGCGCGCTGTTTTCCCAATCGACGATGCCGGTGAACTCCGGCGCTCTCTGTCCGGTCGCGGTATCGGCCGGGGTCACGCTCAGGCCGCCCTGGTGGGTGATGCCGAAGATCACGGCTGCTGCGAGCATCAACGCCAGGCCGCCGGCGGCAAAGGGCAGCCATCGCGGCCGCTTGCTAGAGGGCTCCGCGATAGACCGCTTCAAGTGCGCTCGCGTCGCCACGACGAAGGTTGAAGCGCGCGCCAATGTCGGCTGACGCGTCCTGGGCCAGCAGCCCCAGGGCGTCCCCGGCGACACCCACCTCCGTAAGCCGGCGCGGTAGCGCCAGGTCCTGCATCAACTGGTCGGTGGCGCGGATGAGTCGCTCCGCCGCCAGCCCCTCCGGGTCCGACTCGGAGGCCAGGCCGGAGGCGCGTGCCGCCTCCGCGTAGACCGCGGTGCAGGTGACGAGGTTCCATTCCATTGCGGGACAACTCAGGAGCGAAACGCAAATTCCGTGGTGCACCCCGAAGTGAGCGCCCACCGGGTGCCCCAGGGCGTGGATCACGCCGTAGGGGGTGGTCGACAGCGAGAACCCCATGGAGCAGGCGGCGGCCAGCATCTGGCCGCGCGCCACGATGTCGTCGGGCTGCGCAAATGACGTGCGGAGGTGCCGGTGGACGGTGCGCAACACGTGGTGGGCGAGGGCGTCATTGAAGGGTTGGCGGCGGGTCGAGTGCAGCACGTCCAGCGCGTGGGCGTGGGCGTCCATGCCGGTTGCGGCGGTGAGCTTCGCCGGCAGGCCGACCGTAAGTTGCGGGTCGAGGATGGCGACGGCCGGCAGGAATGCGTCTTCCGCCAGCGGCACCTTGCGTTGACGGGCCCTGTCGGAGATCACCGCGGCGAAACTGGTTTCGGCCCCGGTCCCGGCGGTGGTGGGTATCGCGATGACCGGGTGAAGCTTCTGCCTGACGGTATTGACACCCTCGTGGTCCAGCAGCTCGTCGCCACAGACATACAACATGTCGATCGCCTTTGCCGCATCCATCGAACTGCCCCCGCCCAGGCCGACAAACACGTCCGGCTGAAACGCGCGCGCCGCCTCGACGCCCCGGTTGATGTTCTCAACTGAGGGATCCGGCTCGACCTCGGCGAACAGCGAGGCGTCGATGCCGGCCTCACGGAGGGAGTCCATCGCCGCCCCGGCGATCTGCGCCTGGCCACCTAGGAAGGGGTCGGTGACCAGCATGGCGCGCGTGGCACCCAGCGCCTTGGCCTCTTTGCCCAGGCGCGAGACATACCCCACGCCGAACACAACCCGCGTGGAGACCTTCCACGTGAACTGGAGATCCGCGCCGTAGGTCAGGGGGTCAGCACCACCTTCATCGCCTCGTGGCTGCGGAACAGCTCGTAACCCTCGATGGCCTGCTCCAGCTTCATGCGGTGGCTGATGATCGAGTCAGGGTGCATATCGCCGTTCTCGATGTGCTCGATGACGCTGTCCCAGCGGCCGGGCACATTGGCGGTGCCGCCGAACTTGAGGTCGATGGCCTTGAGAAACATGAGCTGTAGCGGAAGCGGCGGCATCTGCTCGGAGTGCACCCCGATAACCGAAATCGTACCCCCGGGGCGGACCATGTCGAACGTCGGCACCAGTGCGGCGGTGGCACCGACACACTCCAGGACCACGTCTACGCCGCGACCCTCGGTCAGGTCCTGGCAGGCGACCACGGCATTCCGCCGGCGCAGGTCGATGGGCTCGGCGCCAAAGCCGGAGGCCAGCTCCAGGCGCTGGTCGACGGAGTCGATGGCAAACACCTTCGAAGGCTTGAAGGTCATCGCCGCCTGTATCGCCATCAGCCCTACAGGACCACAGCCGACGACGGCGACGGAGTCGCCCTCTTTGATCCCCGCGATGTCTGCAACGTGGAACCCGGTGGCCAGGATGTCTCCGGCGAAGAGCACCTGCTCATCGGTCAGGCGGTTGGCGACGTGGTGCAGCGCGAGGTCCGCGCGCGGCACCCGAACGTACTCCGCCTGGCCGCCCTGGAGGTCGCCGACAAAGATCCCGTAACCGAAGACCTGGGATTCCTGGCACTGACCGAACTGGCGCCGGTCGCAGAACCAACATTTCCCACAGGGCACGATGAAGCTCGCCAAGGCCCGGTCGCCCGGCTTGAAATTCTTCACCGCGGTTCCCGCCTCCTCGACCACGCCGATGAACTCGTGGCCCAGGATGCCGCCCTCCATCATCCCCGGGATACGGCCCTCCAGGACGTGCAGGTCCGACCCGCAGATCGCGGTGGTGGTGACCCTGAGCAGGACATCCGTCGGCTCCAGGATGCTGGGCTTGGGAACGTCGCGCATCTCCAGCTTGCCGACTTCCACGAACGAGACTGCTTTCAAATTTCCCTAGCTCCTTGTGCGTGCCCAGGACGCGTCACGGCCGCCCGACCCCTACTATCCGGGAGATGCGAATCATAGGTCTGACGGGCGGCATCGGCAGCGGCAAGAGCACGGTCAGCGGGATGCTGGGCGAGCTTGGCGCGACTGTGGTCGACGCCGATGAGGCGGCGCGGGCGGTGGTCGAGCCGGGCCAACCCGCCCTGGCTGAAATCGTCAGGGAGTTCGGCGACGAGGTGCTGGAACCGAACGGCAGGCTGGACCGCAGGGTGATGGCGGCGCGGGTCTTCAGCGACGAGGCGGCGCGTCAGCGCCTCAACGCCATCACCCATCCCCGCGTCCGGGAGTGGATGGGGGCGAGGATCCAGGCGGCAATCGAACGCGGCGCGGAAGTGGTGATCATGGATACCCCATTGCTATTTGAGGCCGGCCTTGACAGCGGGGTCGCGGAAACCGTCGTGGTCTGGGCCCCGGTCGAAGTCCAGGTTCAGCGCGCCGTCGCGCGCGGCATGGAGGAGGCCGACGTCCGGGCCCGGGTTGCCGCGCAGATGCCACTCGACGAAAAGCGCTCGCGGGCCACGCACGTGGTGGACAATTCGGGCTCGCCGGTGGAGACCCGCCGGCAGGTGGAGGCCCTATGGGCTGCCCTCTCGAGTCGGATCGGGCCGGTCTAGGACGAGGCCTCGGCCTTGAACAGCCGCGTCGCAAGCACCACGGTTATCGCCAGCCAGACCGCGATCCCAAGCACCTGGATGCGCAGGTCTATGACGTTCTGACCGTTGACCGAGATTCCCCTCAGGCTGTCGATCAGGTAGGTCAGGGGAAAGAATCCAGAGACCGTCGCCAACCAACCCGGCAGCACATCGCGCGAGAAGAAGACCCCGCTGGTGAACATCATCGGGATGGTCGCGATGTTGGCGATGGCCGGCACGGAGTCCTCGTTCTTCGATGCCCCGGCAATGATGAAACCAAGGGCGATAAAGACCATCGACCCGAAGGTCGCGACAGCCACGAACTCCAGGATGTTGCCCTTCATGTTGAAGTGGAATAGCAGGAACCCCACCGCCAGCAGCAGCAGGATCTGGATGACCCCCATCAACAGCCGGGATACCACCTGGGCGGCCATGAAGTCGGTGATGCGCATGGGCGTGGCCAGCAGGCGCCGCAGGATCCCGGCATCGCGCAGTCGCACCAGGCCAAAGGCCAGGCTGAATATGCCCGTCTGCATGATCGAGAACCCGATGATCCCGGGGATCAGGGTGTCGATGTAGGTGGTGGCGTGGCCCGGCAGTTCCTTGGTCTGCAGGCTGTAGGCCGGCGCCACGTTGGCGGCCTGGAAACTGAAGCCGGTGGCCACCTTCTCGACGATGATCTGGGCCGTACCCGACGCCGCCGGGTTGGCCTTGTTGAGGTATGCCGTGAAGGTCGCCGGCACGGGGAGCGGCCGGCCCGGGACGGGGCAATGCGTGTTGGGTGTCGGGGTGCAGGGGGAAGTGGGTTGGACGTCGCCGAACCCGCTGGGAATGACCAGCACGAGGTCGCGGTGACCGCCCAGCAACTGGGACTTCTCCGTGCTTTCACTGCCGGTGTGCACGGTGACCGACCGCACGCCGCTGATGGCCTTGATGTACGCCTGGCTCTGCGCGGTGTTGGCCTGGTCGACGATGCCGATGTCCAGCTTGCCGCCGCCACCAAAGTTGAGCAGGCCGAAGATACCCATGAAGACCAGCGGGAAGAAGAATCCGAAGAAGATCGCCTGCCGGTTGCGAACGTAGGACTTCAGCGAAACCGACAGCAGCACCGGGAAGCCCTTGCCGAACATCAACGGGCCACCATCAGCCTTCCCTGAGGTCCTTGCCGGTGAGGTCGATGAACACATCCTCGAGGTTGGCGTCGGCCTCGATCCGTTCCTTGTGGAAGCCCTTGGCCAGGAGCTGCCTGATCAGCTCCGCAGGCGTACCCATGGAGACGATGTGGCCGCCGTCCATGATCGCGACACGGTCACATAGGCGCTCTGCCTCCTCCATGTAGTGGGTCGTCAGGACGATGCTGCGGCTGCCGTCGCGCAGGCTCTCTATGAGGTCCCAGAGGTTGCGCCGCGCCTGCGGGTCAAGGCCGGTCGAGGGCTCGTCGAGAAAGAGGACCCGAGGGTTGTTGACCAGCGCGGTGGCGATTGAGAAACGCTGCTTCTGGCCGCCCGACAGGTTCTTAACCAGGGCCTTCGCCTTCTCCCGCAGGTCCACCCGGTCGAGCATCTCCAGCGGGTCGATCTTCTGACCGTAGAGCGACGCGAACATGTCGAGCAACTCGACCAGCTTCAGGTTGTCGATGAATGCAGAGGCCTGGAGTTGCACCCCGATCAATTCCTTGACCCGCTGCGGGTGGCGGAGCACGTCAATTCCGGCGACGGTGACCTCCCCGCCGTCAGCGGAGCGGAGGCCCTCCAGGATTTCGACCGAAGTGGTCTTGCCGGCGCCGTTGGGACCCAGCAACCCGAAGATCTCGTCCTGGCGTACGTCAAAGGAGATGCCATCGACCGCCGTCAGCGTGCCGTACTGCTTGCGCAGGCCGCTGACGGTGATCGCGTTTCCAGTCAACACGGTCTCGCTCACGGGCGGATTATCTATCCCCGCTGTCGCCGCCAGAGCGTCGTCCGCGCCGACCCGCCTCAAATCACCCCGGCCTCACGCATCTTGTCCCGCTGATCGCCGTCATAGCCCAGTTCCTGTAGCACCTCATCGCTGTCCTCGCCCTGGGCCGCCACCCTGGTGTCCGCGTGGTAGGCCTCCTCGAAGCGCACCACCGGGGCCGGCTGCGGGACCTCGGCACCGACGTCGATGAGCAGCCCGCGCGCCACCGTCTGCGGGTGCTCGGCGGCCTCGCCGAGGTCGTTCACCGGCTCCAGCATCACGTCCGCCGTCGCGGTCAGCTCCTCCCACTGGGCCCGGGAGCGCGCCGCGAAGAGGGCCGTCATTTCTCCCTGCATCGCCACCGAATCCTCGAACTGCCGCGCGACCAGGTCGGGCCGGGATACCAACGCACAGAAGGCGCTCCAGAACTTGGGCTCCAGCGCTGCCAGCGCCATCCAGCGTCCATCCCCCGCACGGTACATCCGGTAGCACGGGAAGCGCCCGTTGAGGTGCATGTTGCCCGGTCCCGTTGGTTCCTCGGGGCCGGCGAGGTGCCGCGCCATGTGGGGGGCGAGGAACGCGCTGACGCCGTCGAACATCGAGACATCGAGGAAAGCACCGCGACGCTGCGGGTCGCGTTCGCGACGCAGCAACGCAGCGACCACGGCGAGCGCGCCGCCCATCCCACCGGCGCCCAGGTCGGCGACCTGGAACCCGGGCAGGGCCAGCTCGCCGGCGGCGGTCCCCGTCACCCCCTGGAGCCCCGCCAAGGAGTTGTACAGCAGGTCATGCCCAGCCCTCTGTTGCAGCGGCCCGTCCTGCCCATATCCGGTGATCGCGCAGTAGACCAGGGCCGGGTTGATGTCCCGCAACGTGCTGTAACCCAGGCCCAGCCGGTCCATCACCCCCGGCCGAAAACCCTCGACCAGGGCGTCGGCGGACTTCGCCAGGCGGCGCAACACCTCCCGCCCGGCCTCCTGCTTGAGGTCCAGCTTGATGGCGCGCTTGCCGCGGTTGAGCGCCCAGTACATCGCCGATGAGTGGCCCGCCATGGGCGGCATCCATCTCATGTAGTCGCCTCCCCCGGTGTCCTCCACCTTGATGACGTCGGCCCCGAGGTCGGCCAGGATCCAGGTGGCGAAGTCCCCGGGAAGGAGGCGGGTCAGGTCCACCACGCGCATCCCCGCCAGCGGCGCAGCCGGCCGGCCAACCGCGGGCCCGGTCACCGCCTCCGAGGTCAAGCCCCCATCGACCAGAGCAGCGCCCCGTCGGCGCGCGTGGAGCGCTCGATCGGCCGGCCATCCTCCTGGAGCAGGGCGATGTGGCCGATGATCTCGCGCACCGCGAGGTGGGAGTCCTGCGGCCGCAGGCTGGGCCACACCAGGCTGCAGATCTCGTAGATCGTCCTCGGCTTCTCCCTGAGGATGCCTTCGATCTTGGCGACGCGGTGCTCATGGTGGAGAAGGATCTCGTCGACTCGGCCCCTGAGATCGGTCATCTCATAGCCGTGTCCCGGCAGTACCAGGTCGACCTCCAGCTCACGCACCTTGCCCAGCGAGCGCACGTAGTCGGGCAGACCACTGCGCAGGTTGTCGGGGTCGTACGAGTAGACGTCGGGGTTGGGCGTGATGTGCTTGAGGACGTGGTCGTTGGCCAGGTACACCCCGGCCGAGCCATCGACAAAACCGATCAGCCCCTCGGTGTGGCCGGGGGTCTCGATCACGCGCAGGTCACGCCCGCCGGCGCGGATGACATCGCCCTCGCTGAGCAGGCGGTCGCTCTTCACCGGCGCGGCGGCATGGACGATGGCTCGAACCCAACGCTCATTGAGGGCGAAGAGGTCTTCGGGGATGCCGAAGGCCACGCCCTGCTGACGCAGCTGCGAGCGGCTCTCGGTGATCATTCCCTCCCACTCGGCCATGAAGGGACCGTCCTTGGTGGAGCTCAGGACGGTGGCCCCGCTGCGCTCCTGCACCTCCTTGCCCAGCCCGAAATGGTCGATGTGTCGGTGCGTGAGGATCAACTGCTCGATGTCCGCGGGGTCCACGCCTGCGCGCCAGACAAGGTCCTCCAGGTCGTCGATGGTGAAGTTGATGCGCGAGCCGGTGTCGATCATCGTCAGGGGATCACCGAGCAGTAGGTAGACGTTGACGCTGCCCACGTCAAAGGGCACCGGGCAACTGAGAACAACGATGTCCTTGGTCACCCGGCTCACGCCCTCCTCAGGGCGGATCAGGTAGTTCGCACCGGGTTCAGGGGCCGGGACCGGCTGGGCCATACGGGATGATACGAACCCCGGAGGCATCCCACAGCGGACGCTGAGGTAATCGGGCGGCGCGCATCACGCGCCGGTGTATCCCATATCGTTTGAGCCTGTGGGCTCAAACGATATCGACCGGCTGCTGGAGGCCAGGACCGTGGCCATTGTCGGGCTCAGCAACGACCGCGCCCGCGACAGCCACCGGATCGCCGCCTACCTCCAGGAGCACGGTTATCGAATCGTCCCCGTCAATCCCAACGAGGCGGAGATCCTGGGTGAGAAGGCCTACGCTTCGATCGGGGAGATCCCCTTCGAAATCGACATCGTCGACGTCTTCCGACGCCGGGAATTCCTCAAGGGCCACGTCGAAGAGGCCATCGCCAAGGGCGCGTGGGGCGTTTGGGGGCAACTCGGCGTGGCCGACACCGAGGCCGAGAAACTGGCCGCCAGCGCGGGGCTGGCGTTTGTCATGAACCGCTGCATCATGGTCGAGCACGACCGGCGCCGCGGCTAGCCGGCCGTCCTCACGGTCCCGAAGTGCGCAACGACCAGTACTCCGCCCTCCTGAATCGCATCGCCGACCTCCTGGAGATCAAGGGCGAGCTGTTCTTCAAGGTCCGCTCCTACCGCGAGGCCGCGCGTCAGATCGACGAACTGGGCGAGCCAATAGACCGGCTCCTGGAGGAGGGGCGGCTGGGCGCGGTGCACGGCATCGGCAAGGCGATCGCCGACAAGCTGGCGGAGTACGGCGAGTCCGGCAAGGTTGCCTATGTCGAAAAACTGGAGGCCGACGTGCCCCCGGGGCTGCTCGATTTCCTGCGCATCCCGGGCCTGGGTCCACGTACGGCCAAGGACATCTACGACGCGCTTGGCATCACCACGCTCGATGGCCTGGAGGAGGCCTTAAAGGACGGCCGCCTGCGCAAGGTCCCTCGAATCCGCGCCAGGGCGGAGGAGAACATCCAAAAGGGCCTGGACGCGCTCAAGGGACACGGCACCGGCCCGCGCGCCCTGCTCCCCAAGGCCATGGCCATCGCCGAGCAGGTGGTGCGACTGCTGCGGGAGGTGTCGGGAGTTGAGGCGATCTCCCCGGCCGGCAGCCTGCGCCGCCGAGCGGAATCGATCGGGGACATCGACATCGTGGTGGCATCCGACGACGGCGCGCCGGTGATGGACGCCTTCTGCGGCATGGCGATGGTGGCTGACGTGCTGGCCCGTGGCGAGACGAAGTCCAGCGTCCGCACCACCGAGGGCATGCAGGTGGACCTTCGGGTGGTGCCACCGGGCCATTTCGGAGCGGCCCTGCTCTATTTCACCGGCAGCAAGGCGCACAACGTGCGTATGCGAGCGCTGGCCCTCAAGCAGGGGATGACGCTGAACGAATACGGGCTGATGAAGCTCGCCGAGCCCGCGGTCGCGCCAGCGGGGGCGCCTACAGATGTCGCGGACGCGCCCGACGGAGATCCTCCCGTGACGGCGAAGTCGCCTGTGCCGCGCGCGGCTCGCCGGTCGCGCGCGGTCGTTGCCGCGGAGGGCGAGGAACTGCCCTCGGCCACCGAGGAGCAGGTGTTCAAACAACTGGGGCTGGTCTATATTCCGCCGCTCCTGCGCGAGGACCGGGGAGAGATCGCGCTGGCCCAGACCGGCGCGGCAGGATTGCCACCGCTGGTTGAACTCGCGGACATCAAGGGCGACCTCCACAGCCACACCAACAACAGCGACGGGAAAAACACCATCGAGGAGATGGCTGCGGGTGCAATCACCCGTGGTTATGCCTATCTCAATGTCACCGACCACTCCAAATCGCAGGGGATCATCACCGGCATCGACGCCGCGGATTACCCGGCGCAGGTGGCGCGGGTGCGGGCGGCGGCAGAGGTGGTCGAGAAGGCCCACCCGGGCTTCCGCCTGCTCTGCGGGGTGGAGGTCAACGTATTGCCCGACGGCACCCTGGATCTGCCCGATGAGGTGCTCGCCGGCATGGACGTGGTGGTGGCGTCCGTGCATTCAAATTTCCGTCAACCGCGCAACGAGATGACGGCCCGGATCTGCGCCGCGGCACGGCACCCCCACGTCGACATCATTGGCCACCCCACCGGCAAGAAGGTGGAGGCCCGCGAACCCTACGATGTCGACCTGGAACAGGTGATGCAGGCTGCGCTGGAAGGACACACCGCACTGGAGATCAACGCCAGCCCTGCGCGACTCGACCTCAACGACGTCTTCGCCCGCCGGGCCAGGGAGCTGGGGTTGAAGATCGCGATCGGTTCGGATGCCCACCGCCCGGCGGAGCTGAACCAGATGGAGTTTGGAATCTATGTCGCGCAGCGCGCCTGGCTGGGACCCGAGGACATCATCAACTGCTGGGACCTGCAGCGGCTGCTGGCCTGGGTGGCAGAAGCGCCCTAAGCCGCCATCGATAGATGTTGCCGCCGGCGCCGGACAATGGTTCAATGGACGCGTGGCAAGCCCGTCTGAGGGTGGCGAGATGATCGAAGAGCTGGTCATCAAGGTGCCGGCGCCCTTCTACGCGACTGACGAGGTGGGCTTCTCGGCGCGATATCCGCAACAGCGCATCGACCAGCCGCTCCGTGACGTGACGTTTTTCGTCGAGGGGCACCCGGACCTGATCTCCAGGCTGTGGCCACGCCTCGAGGGCTTCCCGCTCAGCAGCCGCAAGGCCGCCCGGGGCTACCTGTGGACCGACCCGGTGATGCTCTCAGACGAGCTGGTGGTGATCGCCTACCGGGATCGCTCAGAGGAGATCGGTGAACCGCTGGAGTCGGCTCGCAGGTATTTCGTCAACCTGATCGAACCATTGGTTCTGCCCTTCCTACGCGACTGTGTGCGCATCGCCAACCTGCGCCTGGCGGACCGCATCGAGTTGCGCATGATGCGCGGTGAGGCCGAACTGGCGGACGTTGCACTGCAACTCGGGCAGTTCCTGCCCAACAACGGCACCCTGAGCCTGCGCGCCGCCTGAAGCGGGCGGTCGCGCCCATATGCGGATTCAAACAGCTCCGACCCGGCCACCCGCGGGCTGGGGCGGCTTCGGCGAGACCTCAAGCTTCCCCAAGCCGAGGATGGGGATCACACAGTCAGCCGTGGCCCGCCTGGAGTCCGTTGTGGCTGTCGGTCAACTGATATGCAGGGTATCCCAGGGCGGTGTAATCGACCGCATAAGCGCTGCTGAGCGTGAAGCCACCGAGGCTGACAGTGCGCTCAGCCAGTGGCGCGTCAGCGAGCGCTCGGGAGGGCACCGCATTGACAAGGCCAAAGAAGGCGCATAGCACCAGCCCGAGGCGCCAGCGCGAGATGCGCGGGATTTTTAGGAGCAAGGTTCTCCTTCTGCGCGGGGGGCCGGTGCGCCCGACTTCCGTCAGGCCTCCAATCGCCGGTGCCTCGTTACCTGAATGCAACGCGCGAGAAACGATTTCCTTGCTGCCTCCCCCCCTTGCTCTACGCAGGATCCCTAGTCCACGGCGGCCCCCCGGGTGGTATGAGCAACCCGCTCGACCTACGACTTTTGTTGGGTAAGGCGCAGGCCGCGCTCTTGGCGCAGCTGATGCGCGCTCCTGCCGTAGTGGCGTGTGGGCTTGTGGGGTTCGACGATGTCGTTCAGTTCGGCGGGATGGCAATCGTCGACAGGCGCAAGGCACGGCCCAGGCGCCTATGACGCCGTCAAGGCCCTCGCCGAGCCCAAGCAACAAGCTACGGCGGCGCCTCAACAAGCCTGACGGCCGACCCCGCGCGGTGGCGGAGGACAAACGGCCCGCGATGCGCTCGCCGGCTCGTGAACAAGGCCGGCGCCCTCGTCGTCCCGCCAGGGCTCGCTGACCCTCCGAACCACGGCGACAACACGCCTGCGCGCCCTGACGGCGGGCTAAGAGGGGCTGGGCGAGGGGGCGCTGGGACTGGGGCTGACGTCTGGCGACGGGCTGGGTGAGGGCGACGGAGACTCCACGGGCGAGGGCGAAGGGCTGGGGGAGGCGTCGGGGCTCGGGCTGGGGGAGGCCGCCGGGCTCGGGCTGGCTGAGGCGGCGGAACTGGGGCTGGCGGACGGGCTGGCCGAAATCAGCGACTCGGTCGCGGCGGGGACGTTGCGCTTGTTGAGGTTGAGTCCCACGGGCACCACGATGATGCCCAGGGCGGTGGCCACCAGGAAGGCGACCGCGCCCCACTCGCGGCGCAGAAAATCGTTCACGTTACCCCCCGGGCCTCAGGATGCGAGCCGTCAGTCCTGGTCGCCGGGGGTTGGGCCGGCTTCCTGCCCCTCTTCGTCCTTGTGCCTCATGTTGAGGATCCGAACGAAGTCCTGGGCGCGCGCCAGCGCCTTCCACCGCTCGGGGAAGAAGTCCTGCGCGATGATCTTCTTGGACGGGATCTCGAGCACGGTCACCGCCCACTTGTTGAGGGTGTGTTCAACCTCGACGGCATAGTCGCCTTCCTCGTTGAGGTAGCGAACATTCCGTTCCTCGTCGCGTCGACGACCCCGGTCGATGGCCATGGCTTCAATCCCAATCCTGAATACAAAAAAAATGTCGAAACGAATTCCCGCAGGGCACCGAGTCTAGCACCGGGGCCTGCTTTGAGCGCCGCCCCGAGGCCCGTCACCGGGCCCGGTCAGCCAGTCGGCGGCGGGTGGTCGGGAGCGCTCTGCAGGAGCTCGCGGAGGTATCCGTCAATCTCATCGCGGAACTCCGCCCGGGCGCGGCCGAGGGCGATCGAGGTTTTGAGCCATCCGGCGATGGTGCCGACGTCAAAGTAATCCCCTTCGAACTCCAGCGCCATCACCCTCTCCTCACCGAGCAGGTTCATCACCCCATCGGTCAGCTGGATCTCGCCGCCGGCGCCCTTCTCGGTGCGCTCCAGGGCGTCGAAGATGCGCGGGCTGAGGATGTACCGACCCATGACCGCAAGGTCGGACGGCGCGTCCCTGGGGTCGGGCTTCTCGACCAGATGCTTGACCTCGTAGACCCGCCCCTCCCTCTCCCCAAACTCGATTGAGCCGAACCGTCCGATGGCCTCGATCGGCACCTTGCGGACGGCGAGCACGCTACAGCCGTACTTCTCGTGGACCTCGATCATCTGCGCGATCACCGGCCGAGGTCCGCGGATGATGTCATCGGGGAGAAGCCCGGCAAAGAACTCGTCACCGATGGCTTCGCGCGCCTGCAGTACAGCGTGGCCCAGGCCCAGGGGCTGGTCCTGGAGAACCGAGCTCATCGTCACCCCCCGGCCGATGCTCCGTACGCTCTCCAGCGGCCCTGGCTTATCGCGCTCCTCGAGGTATCGCTCAAGCTCTGGCGCGGGCGCGAAATGGCGCATCAGCAGGTCCTTGCCCGGGCTGAGGACGATCACCACCTCGGTCACGCCCGAATCGCGCGCCTCATCCACCGCCCACTCGATGACCGGGCGGTCGACGACAGGCAGGATCTCCTTGGGGAGAACCTTGGTGCCGGGCAGGAACCGGGTGCCAAGGCCCGCGGCGGGGATCACCGCTTTACGGATTGAACTTCCTTCCATCTGGCCAGTAACTATGCCAGCCGGTCCCCCTCAATCGACGGTTATGGGCTGCACAAACCCCTTGCGGCGCAGCCAGGCCGCCAACCCCACAGCGCCGATGACGATGACGGCGGCGGTGGCCACCGCGCTCCACGGGACGTACTCGTCCTCCCGCAGGCGGTGCTGCAGGCGATCGACCTCGTCGATGGCGCGCTCCAGCAGGACCTCCTGCGGACTGCGGGGTCGGGGACTGACCCCGGCGAGGCGGCGGCGGACACGCTCCCTGGCGTCCGCATCGGCGACCTGCGGCAGCCCGTCGCCAAGCGCGTCGATGATCTCCGCGAGGCTCTCGCCGTGGCCCAGGTCGGTGCGCGCCAGCCACCTGTCGATGGCGTCGGAGAGGTCCTCGGCGGCGCGGTGACTCATGGTGTGTGCCCCTCCGCCATCCCCTTGCGCAAGTTTCCAACAGCACGGAAGACCAGCAGCTTGACCGCCCCTTCGCTGCGATTCATCACCCTGCCGACCTCCTTGTTGCGCATACCCGCGAAGAACCGCAGCAGGATGGCCTGCCGCTGGTCCGGGGGGAGTGCCTGGACCGCCTGCTGGAGGCGGCCGTTCTCGTCCATCTGCAGCACCATGGCCTCCGGCGCGCCAGGGTCGTCCTCCCGGTACTGGACATCCTGCAACTCCAGCCACGCTGGTCTCCGCCGGTCGCGTGACAACAGGTTGCCTGCGACACGGTACAGCCACGCCGAGTAGGGAATTCCCCGCCACTGGAAGTTGGGCAGGTCCTCCAGTCCGCGCTGGAATGTCGCCGCGGTGATGTCCTCAGCCTGCTCGCGGCTGCCGCAGTGGTAGTAGACGTAGGAGTAGATCTGGTCGAAATAGCGGTCATAGAGCTTCTGATAGACGGCGGGGTCTGTCCTCGCCGCCTCGATGAGCTGTCTCTCCTCCTCGAGTTCGGCGTCAGACTTTGGCACGCCGCCCCCTACTCAACACCTGAGCCATCGGTTGGTTACTGTACGTGCCCGTGGCGGGCGGAAACCTAGAATCGAAGCTGTGAAAGCGGTGCTCAAACATCAGCCCGGCGTGGGCGTCAAGATCGTTGACATCCCAGAGCCGGTGGCCGGCGAGGGCGAGATCCTGGTCCGCGTCGAAGCCACCTCGATCTGCGGTTCAGACCTGGCCATCTATGAGTGGCGTGACTGGGTGGCCGAGCGGATGAAGACGCCACGCGTCGTGGGCCACGAGTTCTGTGGCACCGTCGAAGCCGTCGGCCCCCGGGTCGAATCGATCAGCGCTGGGGCCTTCATCGCTGCTGAGACGCACATCGTCGATGGCACCTGCCACCAGTGCCTGATCGGCGAGAAGCACGTCTGTGACAACGTCAAGATCATCGGGTTCGACCGCGACGGGTGCTTCGCCGAGTACGTGGCCATCCCGGCCGAGAACGCCTGGATCACCGACCGCGCCATGCCGCTCGAGGTCGCCAGCATCCAGGAGCCGTTCGGCAACGCCGTGCACTCGGCAACCCGCGGGCCCCTCAAGGACCAGGTGGTCCTGGTCACCGGCTGCGGCCCGATCGGCCTTTTCTGCATCGGCATCGCCAGGGCCGAGGGCGCCCGGCGCGTGATCGCGACCGACGTCAACGCCTATCGCCTGGGCCTGGCCCGCAAGATGGGCGCGGACGCCCTGCTGGACACCAGCTCAGGGGACGCCGTCGACGCGATCCGCGATGCTGCCGGGGGCCCCATCGACGTGGTGTTGGAGATGTCCGGCAACGCCGCGGCAATCACCCAGGGCCTGCAGACCCTCCGACCCGGTGGGTGGATCAGCCTGCTGGGGCTGCCGGTGAGGCCGGTGACCCTGGACCTCAACGCGCTGGTCATCCAGAAGGGGGTCACGGTGTTCGGGATCTTCGGACGCCGCATCTGGGAAACCTGGGAGCACACCCGCCGGTACCTGGAGACGGGGATGGTCGACGTCCGGCCGCTGATCACCCACCGCATCGGGCTCGATGATGTGGAGGAGGCCATGCAACTGATCGCACATGGCGAGAGTGGCAAGGTCGTGATGTACCCGGGCGGGGTCCCCGCCGCGGCGGGGCTTTGACCGTCGCTCGCGAGTCGGAGGCCACGCTTCGGCTGGAGCTCGACGAGCTCGCTGCCGCCGGGCTCTATCGTCCGCTGGCGGTCATCGAATCACCCCAGGGCACCGAGGTCACGATCAAGGGCCGCAGGCTGATCAACCTCAGTTCGAACAACTACCTGGGCCTCAATACGCACCCCAGCCTGGTGCAGGCAACGGTGAACGCCACCAACAGGTTCGGCGCCGGCAGTGGCGCGGTGAGGACGATTGCCGGCACGCTGTCCATCCACGAGGAGCTCGAGAGCCGCCTCGCGGACTTCAAACACACCGAAGCCTCGCTCACCCTTCAGTCGGGCTACGCCACCAACCTCGGGATCCTGTCATCAGTTCTCGTCGAGGGCGACGTGGTCATCAGCGACGAGTTGAACCATGCCAGCATCATCGACGGCATCCGGCTGACCCGCGCCGACCGTCTGATCTACAAACACAACGACCTCGATTCGCTGGAAGAGAAGCTGGAGGAGGCGAGGAAGTACCGGCGCAAGCTGGTGGTGACCGACGGCGTCTTCTCCATGGACGGCGACATCGCCCCGCTGCCGGGCATCGTCGAACGCGCCGCGGCCCACACCGCGATGGTCATGGTGGACGATGCCCACGCCAGTGGCGTGCTGGGCAAGAACGGCCGCGGCTCGGTCAGCCACTTCGGCCTCGACGGCCGCGTCGAGATCCAGGTCGGCACGCTATCCAAGGCCATGGGGGTCCTCGGCGGGTACGCGGCGTGCAGCGCGACCGTGCGCGAGTACCTCATCGCCAAGGCCAGGCCGTTCCTCTTTTCGACGTCGCACCCGCCCGGCGTCGCCGCCGCTTGTATCGCCGCCATCGACGTCCTCCTAAAGGAGCCCCAGCGCATCGACCGCCTCTGGGAGAACACGCGCTACTTCAAGGCCCAGCTGAACGCCCTGGGATTCAACACCGGGGTCAGCGAGACGCCGATTACACCGGTCATCGCGGGGGACCCGGACAGGGCCAACGCCCTCTCTGACGCGCTGCTGGAGGGCGGTATCTTCGCCCAGCCGATCGTCTTCCCGATGGTCAAGAGGGAGCAATCCCGGGTCCGGACCATAGTCACCAGCGAGCACTCCCGCGCCCAGTTGGACGCGACCCTCGAGGTCTTCGAAGGCGCAGGCCGGAAGCTCGGCCTGATTTGACCCGGGTCCGCTCCGCCCATACACTGGGCTCTCCCGCTTGGGGTTAGGAGGTTCGGATGGTTACTGCTTACGTACTGATCAACACATCACCCGGTCGCGCCATGGACGTCGCGAAGCGCCTCCAGGGAACCAAGGGGGTCACGGTGGCCGACGCCATCACCGGCGAGTACGACGTCATAGCCCGCATCGAGGGTGAGGACGTGAACGCCATCGGAGGCGTGATCGTCGAGGCGGTGCAGAAGATTGAAGGGGTCTTCAAGACCGTTACCTGCCTGGCCGTCACTTAAAGCCGGGATCCTCCGACCCGGACGCGTCTCCAGGCGGCCGCCGCCGCCAGCGCCACAACGGCACCCACCGCCCCGATGGTGGGAAGTCCGCCGGGGACCGAGGCGCCCATCCGCATCCGGGGTGGTTGTTCACCGCGGATTGCGGGGCCGAAGGCGCGCTCGCGGTAGTCAAATATCTGCTTCAGTTGCCGGTCGACAAAGAGCCGGCGGGCCACCTCACCGAAGGGGCCCAGGGGCACGCGGTAGATGACCCGGTCGCGCATCAGCGTGCGGCCCCCGTCGATCGCGCTGAAAGTGTGGGTGTGCAGCCAATAGGCGTACGGCCCGCGGGTCTGCAGGTCGGCGAAACGGTACGGTGGGTCCCACTCCCTGATGCGCGTGGTCCACTTCACCGGCAGCCCGAAGACCCTGATCGTGTAGCGGATCTCGGAGCCCACAGCGAGCTCTGGCGGGGGCGGTTCCTCGAACTTGAACCCCAGGAATGCGGGGGTTATCAGCCGGAGGTTGTTGGCGTCCGAGAAGAACCTGAAGACGTCGCCCTGCGGCAGGTCCAGGACCTGCTCTCGCTCGAAGACGTGGAAAGCCACGTCATCCCATACGGCCCCAGCGGACTCCGAGATCAGTGAATGAGGCAAGCAGTTCCTCCGGTTCAAAAGCCTCCGCGGGGCTGACCACCCCGGTGGCGCGATATTGCCCTCTGAGAATCCTGGCTGCGACCCGCGCGAGGATCTCGCCAGTGATCCCGTAGGGGTCCACTCCGCTTCCCCAAACCCCCTTCTGCCGGCCGTCCCCGGGATCGACCTCCACCAGGATCAGCCATTCCTGGGCCGCCCTGCGCGCTTCGTCAGGCCCCTCCGGAAGCCGGAGGATGGCCCGGTCCAGCGCCGATCGCACCGGCCCGAAGCCGATGACGGGCCGTATCACCGGGAGAATCCCCGCGCTGCGGGCCACCGCCGGCGACATGTCCATGAGGGTCGAGACACTGACCTCCGGCCGGCGTCTGCGCATGAACTCCACCTCGCCCCCGGCATAGGTGACCGCCCACTTTTCACCCACGGGAGCCGGGAATGCAATCCTGATGCCCTTCGTTTTCACCGCCCTACCGGCCTCGCTGGCGAGGATGCGCAGCGCGGACCTGGCGGTGCCGCGCGTGGCGGCCTTGTCCGGCATCCAGTAGGAGATGCGCATCTCGCGGGTGGCGGGATGAGCCTGCAGTGCCAGCTCCATCAGGCAGTCGCCGATGACGTACTCGAAGGCACAGGCGTTCATCACGACGATCTCCTTCTCCCGTGCCGCCTGGTGGTGACGGCGGAAGGTCTGCTCCATGAAGTCGACCTCGCCGGTGGAATCCAGGTAGTGGCGTCCCGCGGCAACCGCGGCCGCCACCGGGAGTACGCCGATCTCTCCGAAAGGGCCGGCGGTCGAGGCCAGCACCTTCACTCCCGCGGCGATCCGCTCCAGGGCCTCCGGGTCGTCGTGCCGCGCAACGGCCACCGGGTACTCGTCGTCGAACTCGTGCGCCAGCCGGCGCAGGCTGTCCTCGTTCCGGCCGGCGAGCGTCATCGGCAGACCCAGACGTCGGGCGGCATGCGCGGCGAGTCTGCCGGTGAAACCGGTCGCGCCGTAGATCGCCAGGTCGGCCGGGCCGCCGGCCTGGTTGGGCATCACCCGAGGCAACTAACCGGCCATCTCGTCGAATACTGATTCGAAGTCACGAGAGAAGGTTGGAAAGGCATGGATCGTGTCGGCCAGGGTGTCGAGGGGGACCTCGGCCCGGATCGCCACGGCCATCTCGTGGATCATCTCGCCGGCGGTCGGTCCCACCAGCGTGGCGCCGACCAGGACCCCGCGCTGCCTGTCACCGACCAGCTTGACGAGCCCGCCGGGTTCGCCGTGGATGTAGCCGCGGCTGGTCATGTTCAGGGTGTCAGGGATTGAGCCGATCTTGACGTCGATGCCCTGCTCACGCGCCTGCGCTTCGCTCAGCCCGACAGATGCCACCTCGGGGTCTGTGAACGTCACCCTCGGCACCGCGACGTGGTTGGCCGTCACCTGGCGGCCGCGCAGCGCCCGCCCCAGCACCTTGCCGTGGTAGTTGGACAGGTGGGTGAAGCCGCCGATGCCGTTGATGTCGCCGATCGCGTAGACGCCATCGGCAGCCTGGAGGGTGGCCGGGTCGACGGAGATGAAGCCCCGCTTGGTCCTGCTGGCACCAACCGCGTCAAGGTCGAGGCCGTCAAGGTTGGGCTTGCGCCCCGTCGCCACCAGCAGGCGGTCGCCGGTGACCACCTCCCCGGAATCGAGCGTCACCGAGATCTCCCTTCCGGTCTGCGATACGCTGACCGCCCTGGCGCCACAGTGGACCTTGATCCCGTCCTTGAGCAGCACCTCCTGGAGGTACTTCCCGGCGTCCTCATCCTCGAGGGGGAGCGGGTAGCGCGTCGACTCGACCAAGTGGACCTGGGTGCCCAGGCGCGCGTACACCTGGGCCAGCTCCATGCCGACCGCGCCCGCACCAAGTACGACCAGGCGCAGTGGTTGCTCGGCCGCCAGCACTGCCTCGCGGTTGGTCCAGAACTGGACCGACGACAGCCCCTCGATTGGAGGCACCAGGGGCGAGGTGCCGGTGGCGATCACCACCGCACGGCGAGCCGTCAGCCGGGTGCCCTCGATCTCGGCCTGTCCCGCGGACACCATCTTCCCGGCCCCACGGAAAAGGGTGGCACCGGTCTTCTCCAGCCCCTCGGTCGACTTGGTGTCGTCCAGTTCCCGCGCCATCATGAAGGCCCGCTCGTAGACCTTGGCGTAATCAACCTTGTAAGTCACCTCGGATGCCGCGAGCTCGCGGGCGCGGCCCGTCTCGCTGAGGACCTCGGCGGACCTCAGCAGGGTCTTGCTGGGCATGCAACCCCAGTACGGGCACTCGCCGCCCACCAGGTTGGACTCGATGACGGCCAGCGACAGCGCGCCGCCCTTCAGCTCCCCCGCCAGGGCCTCACCGGCGGGGCCGGCGCCGATGCAGATGACGTCGAATTCACGATCTTCACTCATGGCTACAGAAAACCCCAGCGTCGCGATGTTGTTCCCGCAGGCCCCGATCCGATCTTGCTGCGGTGATTCCACTCGTGTCAGTCAACCGGCGGTCATCTTCTCTTTGACCAGCACCTCGGCCTCGTCCAGGAGGGCGGCGACACGGGCTGGAGAAACCATGCGGACGGGCATGGAGCGGGTCCGGTCGATGGCCATGAGGATGGACCGCGGGTCCGGTTCGGCGCGCGCAATTGATTCCACAAGCCCGGCGGAGTGGCGGTGCAGGGCGCCAGCCAGGAGGGCAGAGATCGAGGCGATGACACCAGTCCACAGCGGGGCGTCAGAGATTGGCGCGGCGCCCTGCTCGGACATCATCCGGCGCAGGCCCAGGTCTTCCATATGCCCGAGCTCGGCGTCGCCGGAGCCCTGTGCCGGCCCACCCAACGAGCCCGCCCGTGAGCGCAGGTGATCGACCACGTGGTCCGAGGCGGTCAGGCTGTGTGCCTTGCCGGCCGTCACGCCCGGGATCCAGGTTACGGCGACGTCCGGTTGAGCCAGCGCGAGGCCAGCCACTGCATCCACCGCAGGCATGCCGGTGCTATCGCCCAGCGTGGCGTGCAGAGGGTGTCCAAAAACCAGGTAGATGCGTGCGTCATCGGAGAGCGCCGCGGCACCGGTTGCGCGGCCCAGCATGTGCTCTGAGAGACACTCCACCAGACCCTCGATGCCCTGCCATTGCGCCACGATGACGGGATTGTATGACCGCGCAGGGCACCCGCCGGGGCGCGCCTCAGCGAATCAGGTTGCGGATCTTCTCCGTCAACTCGGCGGAGTTATAGGGCTTGGCGGCAAAGGCGTCGGCTCCCAGGGCCATCAGGTGGTCCCGCTCCCGCTGCTCCCTGAGCGCTGTGAGCACCATCACCGGGATGTCCCTGAGGTCGGGATCGGCCCTGATCGCGCTGGTCAGCTCCGCCCCATCCATCACCGGCATCATCAGGTCCGTCAACACCAGGTCGGGACGGTCGACGCGCATCATCTCCAACGCCTCCTGGCCGTCGGAAGCCGTCGCCACGTCGAACCCGTCTATGCCCAGGCGCATCGCCAGCACCTTCTGCAACGCCGGTTCGTCCTCCACCACCAGCAGGCGAGGGCGGCGGTCCCCGGTCAACGCTTCAGGCCCGCCTGGTTGACGACGTAGAGCGGCTTCTCGCCCCTGCACACGCGGGCCACGTTGGCCATGCTGTTGAGGAAAATATCACGCTTGGCGATCGCTGTCGCACCCGCCACGTGGGGAGTCAGGAGCACGTTGGGCAGGCCATCCAAACCGTGGCCCCGCGGCAGCGGTTCCTCGTCGAAGACGTCGAGGGCTGCACCCCGAAGGTGGCCTGATTTGAGCATTCGCGCGAGCGCCTCGATGTCCATGAGGTTGCCGCGGGCGACGTTCACCACAACTCCTCCCTGCGGCAGTAGAGACAGGCGCTGGGCAGACAACATGCCCCGGGTCTCCTCGTTCAGTGGCAGGGTGAGAATCAGCACCTGGCTCTCCGACAGGAGCGCCTCGAGGTCGCGGTAGGACACTCCCAGGGCGGCCTCCCGGGCCGGGTCCAGGCGGCTCCGCTTGGTGTAGATGACCCGGCTACCGAACGGACGGAGGCGGGTTGCGATGGCCTCTCCGATGGCACCCATCCCGAGGATCCCGACAGTGCGCTCGTCGAGGTCCCACAGATCCAGGTCCAGGAATCGCTGACGGTCCCAGTCCCCTTCCGCAGCCGCACGGGTTGCCGCGGGCAGGAACCGAAGGCAGGCCATCGCGGCCATGACCGCGTGCTCCGCGACCGGGCCGGCGTTCGCCGGGCCGGCGTTGGCGACCGGGATGCCGGCGGCCGCCGCGGCGACGGCATCGATGTTCTCGTACCCCGCACTGGGTTGCTGGATCAGACGGCAGCGCGTCAGGCGCTGCACCACTTCGGCGTCAACGTGGACCCGGTGCCACCAATCGCCGATGACCACGTCGGCCTTGGTGGCCAGCTCCAGCAGGCTGGCGTGGTCGGCAGCCACCACCTCGCTACCCGCGGGCAGCATGCTGGCGATGACCTCCGCCGGCAGCGGCGCGGTCGAGACGACGAAGGTGTCAGCCGGCGTAAATGGCCTCGATCTGCCTGGCGTACTTCTCGTTGACCACCTTGCGCTTGACCTTCAGAGTCGGGGTCAACTCCCCACCGTCAACGGAGAGATCGCCGGGCAGGATGGTGAACTTCTTGACCCTCTCTACGTTGCTCAGGTTCTGGTTGATGGCGTCAACCGCCCGCTGGAATATGGCGTGCACCTTGAGGTTCTCTGCAAGCTTGGCGGCGTCGGGTTCGGCGTCCACCTCGGCCGCCAGGGCAGCGACCTGCTCGGGGTCGATGGTGAACAGGCAACTCATGAAAGGACGGTTGTCGCCCAGCGCCACCACGGTGCCGACGAACGGCTGTTGCTTGAGCGCCGTTTCGATGTTCGATGGCGAAATGTTCTTGCCGCCGGCGGTGATGATCAGGTCCTTTTTGCGGTCGGTGATGTGCAGGTAGCCGTCAGCGTCGATCTCCCCCACGTCCCCGGAGTGCAACCAGCCCTCGGGGTCCAGCGTCTCCGCGGTGGTCTTGGGATCCTTGAAGTAGCCCCTGAACACATTCCCGCCCCTGACCAGCACCTCGCCGTCGTCCGCAATGCGCATCTCCACACCCGGGATCGCCGGGCCCACGCTCCCCAGCCGGGCGAACGCCTCGCGGTTGGTCGAGGTCGGTCCGCAGCCCTCTGACTGGCCGTAGACCTCGTACAGGTTCAGACCGATCGCCCAGAAGAACCGCAGGGTCTTCTGAGAGATCGGCGCCGCGCCCGTCGACAGGCCTTTCGACCTGTCAAGCCCCAGGGCCTCGCGCAACTTGGACAGGGCCAGGCGATCGGCGAGGTGGTATGCACGCCCGGGCTCGCGGCCGGCGGTGCGGTCGTCCACCGCCTTCTCGCCCTGCCTCACCGCCCACCGGCCGATCGCGCCCTTCACTCCCCCGCCGCGCAACCTGGTCTCGATCCCAGCCTGGTACTTCTCCCAGATCCGGGGAACGCCGAACATGAACGTGGGCCGCGCGTCGCGCACATTGGCGCCGAGCTTCGCGAGGTCCTCGGCGAAGTACAGCCGGTGACCGTTGTAGACGTTGAGCATGTGTCCCGCCATGCGCTCGGCGATGTGGGCCAGCGGCAGGTAGGAGATCATGCAGTCCTCGTCAGGGTCGGTCAGCGACGTGCAGCTGATGAGGCTCTCGCAGGTCCAGCAGATGTTGGCGTGGTCGAGCATCACGGCCTTGGGTGGGCCGGTGGTGCCTGAGGTGTAGATGAAGGTGGCCATGTCATCGGGCTTGACGGCGCGCCACCTCTGCTCGAAGATCTCGGCGTTGGAGCTGTTCCAGGTGTCGCCCAGCTGGAGGGCCTTCTCCCAGGTAGTCACCAGGTCGCCGTCACCAGTCTTCAGCTCACCGGTGATCAGCACGATGCGCTTCAGCCTGGGCAGGTCCTTGCGAACCTGGAGGATCTTGGCCAGCTGCTCGCGGTTCTCGGCAAACAGGACCTGGGCCTCGGCGTGGTCGATGATGTACTGGCACTGGCTGGCCGAGTTCGTCAGGTAGATGCCGACCACGCATCCGCCGGTGTGTTGAATGGCGAGGTCGGCAATGTGCCACTCCGGCCGGTTGTAGGACAGGATCGCGCCCCGGTCTCCGTGCTTAAACCCCTCTGAGAGCAGGAACCCGGCGATTCGCTTCACCCCCTGGGCGTACTGCTCCCAGCCGATGGCGTTCCACTTTCCCCCCGCCCTGAATAGCAGCGCGGGCTGCAGCGCCCGGCGCTGAACCGTGCCCTGGAACATCTCCGGCACGGTACGGACCTTGGGCTCGACAACGGTCCTGTCCGGGGCGGTGGCTGAGCGCCGGGCGGTGCGACTGGCCACCGCCACCACTCCCTCGCCGTGGCGCTCGGAAGTGCCGGCGCGCGCGTCTAGCTCGGTACTCATGGGAGGGGATGCAATATAGCAGAGTGAAAGTTGACCTCCGGGGCAGCCTGGGTGCGCGTGCCGAGTTGCTGGAAGCGTTCCAGCGAACGCTGCCCTTCCCCCTCGACCCGTTCCAGGAGGAGGCGATCAACAAGCTCGGCACCCACCAGGGTGTGCTGGTCTCGGCGCCGACGTCTTCGGGCAAGACGGTGGTCGCGGATTACGCCATCTTCGAGTGCATCGAGCGGGGAATGAAGGCCATCTACACCACCCCGCTCAAGGCCCTCAGCAACCAGAAGTTTCGCGACCTGAAGCTGAAATATGGCGAAGGGTACGTTGGCCTGGTCACCGGCGAGCACACCATCAACGACCAGGCCCCGGCCGTGGTGATGACCACTGAGATCCTGCGCAACCTGATCTACGAGGACCCCGAGCGTCTGCGCGAGGTGCAGTACGTGGTCCTCGATGAGGTCCACTACATCGACGAGTTTCCCCGCGGCGCGGTGTGGGAGGAGGTCATGATCCAGGCGCCGCCTCACATCCACTTTGTTGGGCTCTCGGCCACCATCTCGAACTACCAGCAGGTGGCCGACTGGATGGCATCCCACCGCGGCGAGATGGGCGTCGTCGCGGTGACCCAGCGCCCGACCGAATTGAGGCTCTGGCTGGCGATGGAGAACCGCCTGCACGAGCTCTTCGACCAGAAGGGCAACGTGATGCGCTCCACCTGGAACCGCGCCCAACAGGAGGTCGCCTCGGACCGCAGCTTCCCGCGGCACCGCAACCTCGACAGCAACAACATGACCCGTGTGATCGAGGAACTGGTACGCCAGGAGATGGTGCCCGCGATCTACTTCATCTTCAGCCGCCGAGGTTGCGAGCAGGCGATGCAGCGCTGCGCTCAGCGTCACCTGGACCTGACAAGTCAATTAGAGAAGAAGCGCATCGCCGCGGTCGTCGCGGCGAAGATGGCGGAGGTCGGCGAGGATGACGAGCGCAAGCTCTACAACTCCCTGCTCAACCGCGAAATGCTGGCCCAGGGCGTGGCGGTGCACCACGCTGGTCTGCTGCCCTTCATCAAGGAACTGGTCGAGGAATTGTTCCAGGCTGGGCTGATCAAGGTGGTCTTCGCCACTGAGACGCTGGCACTGGGTATCCACATGCCGGCGCGCGCGGTGGTCATCTCGTCCTTCACCAAGTTTGACGGGCGGGGCTTTAACGCCCTCACCTCTGGGCAGTTGACGCAGCTGATGGGGCGGGCCGGCCGGCGAGGCATCGACGCCGTGGGCCACGGCGTCATCCTCAAGGACCCGGAGGTTGATATCGGCGTCATCTACGAGGCGGCGATGGGCGAGGACATGGTCGTGGAGTCGAAGTTCGCGCCGACCTACAACATGGCGCTCAACCTGCTGCGCAACCGTGACCTGGCGGAGGCGGAGTCACTGATGGAGCGCAGCTTCGGTCAGTTCCAGCGCAGCCAGGCCGCCGAGCTACGACGGAGCGAGCTACAGAACCTGGTGGAGCGGCTGACGGACGTGGAGTCCCTGCCATTGCCGCACGCCGGCAAGGACCGATGCGTCCCCGCGGATGTGGAGCAATACTTCCGCGACGAGGCCGAGCTGCGCCACCTGCGCAACCGGATGAGGCGGGCACGGCGGGCGCATTGGAAGGGCCCGGGCGGCGGCGACATGACCGACGAGGAGTTCGACAAGGTCAAGCGGCGCGCCAGCGATGTACAGAAGGCGCATGAGAAGTCGCCCGTGCGGCGCTGCCCCAACCTCAAGGCTCACCGGGAGCGGGAGGGGGAGCTCTGGGAATTGCGCGAGGAGATCAGGCGGACCACCGAGGAGATCGAGGGCGCCACTCACGAATATCGCGACCATCTTCATAGCCTGGTCCAGATACTGGAGGAGGCGGGGTTCCTCTACGACCAGCGCCCGTCGGAGAAGGGCATGTTGGCCAGCCGGGTCTATGGGGAGAACAGCCTGGTGATAACCGAGGCCATCCACGGCGGCTGGTTCGATGGGCTGGAGCCCGCCGAGCTCTGCGCCGCACTGATCGCGGTTGTGGCCGAGGACCGCGGGGGCAGCAGGCACCGCCAGTACGGCCCCACGCCGCAACAGCGCCGTGGCCCGACCCCGGCCACCGCGGCCACCGTGCGACAGCTACGCACTCTCTACTTCCGCTTCCATGACCTCGAGCAGGCATTCGGCGAGGACACCCTGCGGGCTCCCTCACGTGACTACATCGACTTCGCCTACCGCTGGGCCCGGGGCGACGCCCTTGACAGCATCCCGCTGCCCGACGGGGTCGACTTCGGCGACTGCGTCAAGGCCATCCGCTCGTTGTACTCAACGCTCCGTCAGATGGAGTGGGCGATCCCCGAGGAGTCGCCGCTGCGGAAGAGCGTCTACCAGGCGATGCGCGCGATGGAGCGCGACCTCATCCGCCGCGTTTAGGTTTCCATTGCCACCTCCCAGCCGAGGCCGCATCAACGGTCGCGGCGAAGGAGGGGCGGAGAAGCGGAGCGAGCGTACACGAAGTACGTGAGCGAGCATCGCACGAGGGGCGAAGCCCCGATCCCGACGCTCGCCCCGGCCGTTCAGGCGGCCTCGTCAGTCGCGCTTCTCTTCCTGGGCCAGGTTCTCGCTTATCCTGGTCACCCGTTCCGGTAGCTCAGAGATGTCGTAGAAGCGCAGCGGTTTCCGCATGCGCTTGGCAATCCCCACCTGGACCTGCACGCCGAGGCTCATCCGGCCGAAGACCCAGACCTCGTCGCATTTGACCAGGAGGTTGTTCATCGCTTCGCGGACGGTGTTCTTCTCGACGGTGTGCATCAGGTAATAGTCGAAGAGCATGAACGGGTTGACCGGGACGCACCCCTGGTCCAGCACGTACTTGGTGACATGCATCCGCCAGTGGAAATTGCGGTTGCTCATGGCGACGTAGATGACCTTTTTGGGCCGGCGCAGCGTCCGCTCGGCCTGCTCCGTCGGCGAAGCCTTGGGGGTGGGGCCGAAGATCGACTCAAGGATCTGCTCGGCGGACTTCATCTCGACCTCGGTCTCCGCCCCGGGAACCGGGCTGCGCTTCTCGTTTTCAATCAAGGCAGGTGCAGTTTATAGGGCGGCGTGCTCGACCAGAGTGGGCCAGAGCCGTCCGAGCACCGTCAGAGCGCGTTCCAGCTGTTCGCGATGAGCGGGTGGGTTGAGCCAGCGACTCGCGCCCGAGGGGTGGGGCAACGGCAGATACCAGGGCTGCGGGAACCTGCTGGCCGCCGTCCGGTCGCGCAGAAGTAGGTCGGCATGGTCGATGCCTCGAGCGTCAAACGCCGCACCGATCAGCTGGGCCAGAGGCCTGCCGGCGGTCGCCGCGAAAGCGTCGTGCGCCAGCCCACCCACCAGGATCAGCAGTCGCGGCCGCGCCAGCCCGAGTTGGCCTTCGAGCCAGGGGCGGCACTGGGCAACCTCGGCGCGCGACGGGCGGCGGTCGCCGGCCCCGCTGATTGCCTTCCCGGGGAAACACTTGGTCACCGAGGTGATGTACACCAGGCCTCGGAACTGGTCGTCGCCCGCGAAACCCGCCCGCACCATCCACCGCACCAGCTCGGCGCCCGACCGGGCGGCGAAGGGCCTGCGCGGGCCCAGTTCATGAATCCCAGGCGCCTGTCCTATCAGCATCATTTGCTGCCCCGGGGCACCCTGGAACATGGGGGCAGCGAAGGGGATATGCCCCGACTCAACGCAGGCGTCGCAGGCCAGGATCCGCCGATGCAGCGACCCCCATTCGGAGCTCGCCCCAGGGGGCGCGGGATCGGAGGACGCCGGTATCATTCCGCGATGCTAGCGATACTCCTGATCACCCTCCAGGTGGCGGTGGAGGTGGCGATCGGCGGCTTCCTGGCGCTGTTCATCACCGACCTGACCCGACTGGTGACCCGCGGCTTCCTGAGCTCAACCGGTGTTGCACTGTTGCTGATCGGGGCCATGGGCGTGGCCGGAGAGCTGACATTGCCGGACCCCTCCCACTTCACCGACCACCCGCTGAACCGGGCCTGGCTGACGCCCTCCAGCCGGCTCACCCTGCTGTTCATGGTGCTCTTCCTGGTCTACCTGGTCGCCGTATATCTCCGACCCCCGGTGCTCCACGTGGTGATCGGCTTTGTCACCGCGGCGGCGGGCGTCTGCGCGCTGGTGACGACGGCGTTCGCGTTCCCAACGCCGGGCTGGGGAACCGAAGGCACCATGGCCAGCTTCCTGCTGTCGGCGGTAACCATCGGCACGGTGACCACCGCGATGCTGCTGGGCCACTGGTACCTGGTTGTACCCAACCTCAGCACCCGGCCGCTTTTGTCGCTGCTCGGACTGCTGCTGGTCGGGCTGCTCCTGCAGGCGGTCCTCGCCGGCGCCTCCCTGCAGATGCTGGCCGGCCACGCCGGGGTGGCCACCCGTCAGGACGTGGTCGCCGGCGGCTTCAGCCTCTCCTTCTGGATGCACGTCGGCGCCGGCATCGTACTTCCGTTGATCATCACCGGGCTGGCGCTCGTCAGCACCAGGATGCGGTCGTTGATGTCCGCGACGGGCCTGCTCTACGTTGCCGTGCTGCTGATCCTGGTGGGCCAGGTCACCGGGAAGATCGTCTTCTTCAACGGCAACCTGCCGCTCTAGGACAGCCTGCCGCTTTAGATGGAAAGCTCAGCGGCGGCCGCCGGCAGTTCGCGGAGCCGGAGCGCAGAGGTGGCAACTGTGTCGTGACCCGCGGCCTCAGGCTTCAGCCCATCAGGGGAGTCCCCCATCTCGCCGTTGGTGCAGGTGACCAACACGGTGCGGATGCCCTGCTGGGCGGCCATGGCCAGGACACCAGCGGTCTGGATGCCCTCGTCGTCGGGATGGGCGTGGACCACCATCAGGGTCGTCACGGTCCCATCGGCCCTGGGGTCAGTTGCGGGTCAGCTCGACGGCCCGGCGCTCCGCCGCCGGCTCTTCGACTGTCGGCTCGCCCTGCAGCAAAGCGCGGACCCAGCCCGGGATGGTGGGGGGCTCGTTCCCGGGGCCACGGCCATCATCCCCATCCTCGCCCTCGACCCGCTGGGAGACCGCCGCGAGGAACAGGAAGGTGAAGGCGACAAAGAGCGTGACCTTGACGAACGCGAACAGTACAAAGCCGGCAAATGTCTGGTCGTCCATGGCCGTGAGCGGGCTCGACGCAGCGGCGTGGAACGCGGTGTAGATGTCCCTTGGCAGCATGATCAGGAACATCGCGGGCATGCTGATCGGCAGGCTGCCGAGGAGCAGGTAGCCCACCGCATGCAGGCCGCGCAGGCGCGCCGGCGGGATGATCACCGACCAGAAGCCCACGGCCATCAGCACCAGCGCGGACAGCGCCAGGACGGTCACTGGGCCGCCCTCGCCAATCGTCGCAACCACCGGCGGCGCCTGCGAGGCCAGGGTGCCGATGCTCATCAGGGCGACAGCGGGGAAGGCGGGGATGGACCAGCGACGGCGCCCCTCGCCGGACCTGCGGTCAAGCAGGCTGAGAGGTGCGGCCACCATCGTCAGCAGGGAGCTGACCACGGCCTGCGTCACGACCAGGTGCGGCAGCCGTCCCGAGGCGGCGGCGAGGATGACCGTCGCCGCCAGGATGCGCCCCGCCCACGCCAGCGATTGGCGCAGCCGGGTAGGCCTCATATGCTCTCGCTGAAGAAGGAGCTCATCAGGCTGCCGAAGCCGCTGCTGCGGGCATCCATGGCGGCCGCCATCCCCTTTTCACTCATCAGTGATTTCATCATCGTGTCCTGGTCGGCGTAGGTCGCCTCGAACATCCAGTAGTACTCGGATTCCCCGCGCGGCGAGCCGGTCACGCGGGAGACATAGATGCGCTCAACCGCGGGCCATTCCCTGCAGATCGGGAGGTGCTGGTCGACAAACCATTTGTCGAAGGCCGCGGTGTCCTCGGGTTTCTTGTAAAGGGCAGTCCATTTGACCAAGTGAGCGACCTCCAGCGGCCCCGCGAGAGGGACGCGGTCCGAGCGACCCCATTCTAAGCCGGGATCTCGCTGGCCCATTTTCGTAGGCCGAACCGAAGCGTATCCTGAGCGGGCGGTGAGCCAGGTCGTAGCATTCCTGCAACACGTATCGAACTTCGGCTTCGGCATGCTCGGCGTGCTCGCCGTGCTCGCCTGGCTGCGCCACCGCGACCGAGGCAACCTGTACCTGGCCCTGGCCCTGGGACTTCTCGGCGCCGTCAGCCTGGTCGGCGAGTTCAGTGCTGATACCAAGATCAAAAGCCCGGCCCTCACCCTGTTCACACTCGCGGCCTTCATGACCTGCGGTTACGCCCTGTTGCTGTTCAGGCACCACCTCCTGCCGTTACGGCGCTGGATCCTGCAGGCGGTCGCCGGGCTGATGGCGTTGGTCACCCTGGCCCTGGTCCCGCAGACGCTGAGCCCCAGCACCGGGGCCCAGGCGAAAGCGCAGGCAGCGATCGCCGGCATAGTCCTGATCCTGGTCTGGTCCGGCGCGGTTGGAGAGCCCGTCTACCGCCTATGGAGGGTGTCACGCTCGCGCCCTGCGGTGCAGCGGGCGCGCCTGCGGGCGCTGGCCGCCGGCTATGGGATCATCATCCTCGTCCTGGTCTTTGCAATCGGGGCATCCAGCCTGGCCGGCGGCCGGGCGCTCGACCCGGTCAGCAGCCTGATCATCGAGTTGATCATCATCGCCGCGATCCCCGTCCTGTATGTCAGCTTCGCGCCGCCGCAGTGGCTCCGGCGCTCGTGGCGGGCAGGCGAGGAGGAGGCCTTCAACGACGCCCTCCACGACCTGCTCCTGGATTCTCCTGATACCCGCATGCTCGCGGACCGCGCGCTGGCCTGGGCCATCCGCCTGGTGGGCGCCGAGGGGGGCTCGATGATCGGCCCGGACGGGCAGGTGCTGGCCAGCCGGGGGCTCGGCACCGAGGCCGTCGCACAGACCGCCGCCGCGCCCGCCCCGGACCGCGCGGTCAGCCCCTCCGCCCTGCCCAACGGTGACCGGGTCATCGCCGTGCCCCTCACCCTCACCGATGGGGTTGGCAGGATGGTCGTGGTGGCCGGCAGCCTGACCCCGGTGTTGGGCGGCGAGGAGACCATCCGTCTGTCGCAGTACTCGGTCTCCGTGGCGGCGGCGATCGACCGCATGCGCCTGGTCGAGGCCGTGCGTAACTCCGAGGAGCAGTTACGCGCCGCCAACCGCGACCTTGAGGACCGAGTGCAGCGGCGCACGCAGCAGCTCGAGACGTCGAACCGCGAGTTGCAGTCCATGAACCGGGAGCTGGAAGCGTTCAGCTACACCGTCTCCCACGATCTGCGTTCGCCCCTGCGGGCCATCGATGGCTTCACTCGAATCCTCAGCGAGGAACATCGCGCGGCCCTGGAGCCGTCGGCCCAACGCTACCTCGACATGGTGGCCGAGAACGCCCGCGGCATGGGCAGCCTGATCGACACCATGCTCACCTTCAGCCGCCTGGGGCGGCAGCCGCTGACACTGCAGAAGGTCGATGCGACCGAGGTCGCAGAGCGTGTCGCGGAACGCCTGAGGTTCAACACCGAGGACCGCAAGCTGAACATCCAGATCGCCGCGTTGCCCGAGGCCCAGACCGACCCCGTGCTGCTTGAGCAACTGTTCGGCAACCTGATCGGCAATGCCGTGAAATTCACTCGGACGCGGGAGGACGCCCACATCGTCGTCGGCGCCATGCTCGACCCCCAGGCCGAGGCGGTGACCGCCTTCTTTGTTAAAGACAACGGGGTCGGGTTCGACCCCAGGTATGCGCACAAGCTCTTCGGGGTTTTCCAGCGCCTGCATCGCGCCGACGAGTACGAGGGATTCGGCGCCGGGCTGGCGATCGTCGAGCGCATCGTGACCCGCCACGGTGGGAGGGCCTGGGCGGAGTCGGTGCAAGGTGAGGGCGCGACATTTTATTTCACCCTCTCGGCACCGGCACCATAATCAACTCCCCTTCGCCCCACCCGTCTTTATCGAGGAACTAAACTGAGGCAGTCGCAAAACCCCGAATCGAATACGCTTCTGGGGTATCGAGATGGCACGATCCCCACGTTTTGGCCACCGGCTCAACTCGACAAGCCGTTCCGGGGACGCGGATTGCGAGATTTCTACC
>JBPCPW010000107.1:0-18179 GCA_050998755.1 Candidatus Dormibacteria bacterium | reverse complement strand
AGCGGACACGAAACTCAGTCCGCTTGGCAGGGTATCGCTCACCGTCAGTGCCCCGGATGGGGAAGGCCCGGCGTTGGAGACCAGCAGGAGGTAAGTCCCGTTGACTCCGACCGTGAAGCTGCCGCTGTGGCTCTTGACGATGCTCACGTCGGCGTTGGGGCCCACGACCGTCGCGTCGTTCGAGGTGTTGTTGCCCGGGTTGGGATCCGCTGTGGTGCCGGTGACTGTGGCCGTGTTGGTAACCGAGGGGGCGGCCGCGGCACCGACGCCCACAACCAGGGTGATGGTGGTGTTGGCACCGGAGGCGAGGCCCGCCGCGTCGGTGCAGGTGATCACCTGGCCGGCCGCCGAGCATGCCCAGCCCGCCCCGGTGGCGGACACGAAGCTGAGGCCGGCAGGCAAGGTGTCACTCACGGTCAGGGCGCCCGACGGGGACGGCCCTGCGTTGGCGATGAGCAGCGTGTAGGTCCCATTGACGCCGACGCTGAAGGCGCCGCTGTGGCTCTTGACGATGCTCACATCCGCGCTCGGGTTGACCGGGGTCGGGTCACCGGACGTGTTGTTGCCGGGGGTCGGGTCGGGGGTCGTCCCGGTCACGGTCGCGGTGTTGGTCACCCCTGGGGCAGCCGCGGCACCAACACCGACGACCAGGGTGATGGTCGTATTGGCGCCGCTGGCGAGCCCGGCCGCGTTGGTGCATGTGACGACCTGGCCCGCTGCCGAGCACGCCCAGCCCGCACCGGTGCCGGATACGAACGTCAGCCCCGCCGGCAGGGTGTCACTTACCGTCAGGGCGCCCGAAGCCGAGGGCCCCGCGTTCGCGACCAGCAGCGTGTAGGTGCCGTTCACCCCGACGGTGAAGCTGCCGCTGTGGCTCTTGACGATGCTCACGTCGGCGCTCGGGTTCACGGTGGTCGGGTCGCTGGAGGTGTTGTTGGCGAGGTTCGGGTCCGGGGTGGTGCCGCTCACCGTGGCGGTGTTGGTCACCGACGGCGCGGCCGCAGCACCGACGCCGACGACGAGGGTGATCGTGGTATTCGCGCCCGAGGCCAGGCCCGCTGCGTCGGTGCAGGTGACCACCTGGCCGGCTGCGGAGCACGCCCAGCCCGCCCCGGTGCCGGATACGAAGGTGAGCCCGGTGGGCAGCGTGTCGCTCACGGTCAGCGCACCGGACGCCGACGGGCCGGCGTTCGAGACGAGCAGCGTGTAAGTGCCGTTGACACCCACGCTGAAGTTGCCGGCGTGGCTCTTGACGACGCTGACGTCTGCGCTCGGGCCGACCGTGGTGGGGTCACTCGAGGTGTTGTTGGCAGGGTTGGGGTCCGGGGTGGTGCCGGTGACCGTGGCGGTATTGGTGACCGACGGCGCGGCCGCCGCACCGACGCCGACCACCAGGGTGATGGTCGAGTTCGCACCTGAGGCCAGGCCCGCGGCGTCGGTGCAGGTGACCACCTGGCCCGCGGCCGAGCAGGACCAACCGGCGCCGGTGCCGGACACGAAGCTGAGGCCGGCAGGCAGAGTGTCACTCACCGTCAGGGCGCCTGAGGGCGACAGCCCGGCATTGCTCACCAGCAGCGAGTAGGTGCCGTTCACCCCGACCGTGAAGCTGCCGCTGTGGCTCTTCACGATGCTCACATCCGCGCTGGGGTTCACTGTCGTCGGGTCGCTGGAGGTGTTGTTGCCCGGGTTGGGGTCAGGCGTGGTGCCGTTTGCGGTGGCGGTATTGGTCACCGACGGCGCCGCGGCAGCGCCGACCCCGACCACCAGGGTGATGGTGGAGTTCGCGCCAGATGCCAGGCCTGCTGCATCGGTGCACGTGACCACCTGGCCGGCTGCCGAGCACGCCCAGCCCGCCCCGGTGCCGGATACGAAGGTGAGCCCGGTGGGCAGCGTGTCACTGACGGTCAGGGCGCCCGAGGCCGAGGGGCCGGCGTTCGAGACCAGCAGGCTGTAGGTCCCATTCACCCCGACGGTGAAGCTGCCAGCATGGCTCTTGACGATGCTGACATCGGCGGTCGGGCCCACCGTGGTGGGATCGCTGGAGGTGTTGTTGCCCAGGTTCGGGTCCGGGGTGGTGCCGCTCACCGTGGCGGTGTTGGTGACCGACGGGGCAGCCGCAGCCCCCACGCCGACGACCAGGGTGATCGTCGTATTAGCGCCGCTCGCAAGCCCGGCCGCGTTGGTGCACGTGACCACCTGGCCGGCTGCGGAGCACGCCCAACCCGCCCCGGTGCCGGATACGAAGGTCAGCCCGGTGGGCAGCGTGTCACTGACGGTCAGGGCGCCCGAGGCCGAGGGGCCGGCGTTCGAGACCAGCAGGCTGTAGGTCCCATTCACCCCGACGGTGAAGCTGCCAGCGTGGCTCTTGACGATGCTGACATCGGCGGTCGGGCCCACCGTGGTGGGATCGCTGGAAGTGTTGTTGCCCGGGTTCGGGTCCGGGGTGGTCCCGGTGACCGTGGCGGTGTTGGTCACCGACGGCGCGGCCGCGGCACCCACGCCGACGATCAGGGTGATGCTCGAGTTCGCGCCGCTGCCCAGCCCAGCGGCGTCAGTGCAGGTCACCACCTGGCCGGCAGCCGAGCACGCCCACCCGGCCCCGGTGCCAGAGACGAAGGTTAGGCCGTTTGGCAGCGTGTCGCTCACCGTCAGGGCTCCAGACGCCGACGGTCCGGCGTTCGCCACCAGCAGCGTGTAGGTGCCGTTGACGCCCACGCTGAAGCTGCCGGCGTGACTCTTGACGATGCTCACGTCCGCGCTGGGGCCTACCGTTGTGGGATCGCTGGACGTGTTGTTGGCCGGGTTGGGATCGTCGGCAGTCCCGTTCGCGGTGGCCGTGTTGGTCACCGATGGCGCCGCGGCAACCCCGACCCCGACGACCAGGGTGATGGTGGTGTTGGCGCCGCTGGCGAGGCCCGCCGCGTTGGTGCAGGTGACGACCTGCCCCGCTGCCGAACATGCCCAGCCAGGGCCGGTGCCGGAGACGAAGGTCAGGCCGGCAGGAAGCGTGTCGCCGACCGTCACGCTGCCAGATGGCGACGGCCCGGCGTTGCTGACGAGCAGCGAATATGTGCCATTGACGCCGACCGAGAAATTGCCGGTGTGGCTCTTGACGATGCTCACGTCGGCGGTGGGATTCACGGTGGTGGGGTCACTAGACATGTTGTTGGCCGGGTTGGGGTCGGGGGCGGTGGCGCTGACGGTGGCGGTGTTGGTCACCGAGGGCGCGGCCGCGGCACCCACGCCGACGACCAGGGAGATGGTTGAGTTGGCGCCCGACGCCAGCCCGGCGGCGTCAGTGCAGGTGACCACCTGGCCACTGGCGGAGCACGCCCACCCGGGCCCGGTGCCCGATACGAAGCTGAGCCCGGCGGGGAGGGTGTCACTGACGCTGATCGCTCCCGAGGGGGACGGGCCGGCGTTGCCAACCAGCAGTGAGTAGGTCCCGTTGGCGCCAACCGTGAAGTTGCCGGCGTGGCTCTTGACGATGCTGACGTCCGCGCTGGTCCCAGCTGCCGTCGGGTCGCTGGAGGTGTTGTTGGCGGGGTTTGGATCCGGGGAGGTCCCGCTCACTGTGGCGGTGTTGGTCAGCGATGGCGGTGCCCCAGGGCCGACACCGACAGTGAGGGTGATCGTGGAGTTGGTCCCGCTGGCGAGACCGGCGGCCCGGGTGCAGGTGACGGCCTGGCCGGCCGCTGAGCACGCCCAGCCCGCCCCCGTCCCGGAGACGAATGTCAGGCCCGCCGGGAGGGTGTCGTTCACCGTCAATGCCCCTGAAGCAGAGGGCCCGGCGTTTGTCACCAGCAGGCTGTAGGTTCCATTGACGCCCACCGTGAAGCTGCCGGCGTGGCTCTTGACGATGCTGACGTCCGCGCTCAGGACCACCGAGGTCGGGTCACTGGAGGTGTTATTGGCGGGATTCGGGTCAGCTGTGGTGCCGTTCGCGGTGGCGGTGTTGGTCACCGATGGCGCCGCGGAGGCGCCCACGCCGACAACCAGCGTGATCGTCGAATTCGTCCCGGTCGCCAGGCCCGCGCCACTGGTGCAGGTGACCACCTGGCCTGCCGCCGAGCACGCCCAGCCCGCCCCGCTACCGGATACGAAGGTCAGGCCCGCGGGGAGCGTGTCGCTGACGGTCAGCGTCCCGGAGGGTGACGGCCCGGCGTTCGAGACCAGCAGGCTGTAGGTCCCGTTCACTCCTACCGTGAAGTTGCCCGCGTGGCTCTTGGCGATACTGACGTCGGCGCTGGGATTGACCGTGGTGGGGTCACTGGAGGTGTTGTTGGCAGGATTCGGGTCAGCTGCGGTGCCGTTTGCGGTGGCCGTGTTGGTCACCGATGGCGCCGCAGAGGCGCCCACGGAGACAACCAGCGTGACCGTCGAATTCGTCCCGGTCACGAGGCCCGCGGCGCGGGTGCACGTCACCACCTGGCCCGCCGCCGAGCAGGCCCAGCCCGCCCCGCTGCCGGATACGAAGGTCAGGCCCGAAGGCAGGGTGTCGCTCACCGTGATGGCACCCGAAGGTGATGGGCCCGCATTGGCGACGAGAAGGCTGTACGTCCCGTCAGCCCCAACCGTGAAGTTCCCGGCGTGGCTCTTCACGATGCTCACATCGGCGCTGGCGGCACTCACCGCAGTCGGGTCGCTGGAGGTGTTGTTGGCGGGGTTGGGATCCGACACCGTCCCGGCCGCGGTCGCGGTGTTGGTCACCGACGGGGTCGCAACGGCGCCCACTCCGACGACCAGGGTGATCGTCGAGTTGGAGCCAGTGGCGAGGCCCGCGCCGGCGCTGCAGGTGACAACCTGGCCAACGGCGGAACACGCCCACCCGGCACCCGTGCCGGAGACGAAGGTGAGCCCGGCGGGCAGCGTGTCGCTGACGGTCAGGGCGCCGGAGGCCGAAGGCCCGGCATTACTCACCAGGAGGCTGTATGTGCCGTTGACGCCAACCCTGAAGGTGCCCGCGTGGCTCTTTACAATGCTGACATCGGCGCTGGGGTTGACCGTGGTGGGGTCGCTCGAGGTGTTGTTGGCGAGGTTGGGGTCAGCGGTGGCGGAGCTGACGGTCGCGGTGTTGGTCACCGAGGGTGCCGCCGCGGCGCCGACGCCCACGACCAGGGCGATCGTGGTGTTGGCGCCGGAGGCCAGCCCGGCGGCATCGGTGCAGGTGACCACCTGGCCGGCTGCCGAGCAAGCCCAGCCCGCCCCGGTGCCGGATACGAAGGTCAGGCCTGCCGGCAGTGTGTCGCTCACCGTCAGGGCGCCCGAAGGCGAGGGGCCCGCGTTCGCGACGAGCAGGTTGTACGTCCCGTTGGTGCCGACCGTGAAGTTGCCGGCATGGCTCTTGACCACGCTCACGTCAGCCATCGGACCCGACACGGTGACCGGCGCCCCGGGTCCGAAGAGAGCGCTGGTGGTGCCGCCGGGCACGGTCCGCTGGGGGTCGGAGTACACCGCGGCGACGGAGTTGTTGTAGGTCCCCGGCGCAACCGAGGAGTTGATATTCACCGTGAAGGTGATCTGGACCTGGCCTCCGCCGGGGACGGTGAAGACCCCCCAGGTCGGGGTTGGGCTGTTGGCGGCGGGGTTGACCACGGATGTCTGGGCAGCTCCGCCCGCGGTGGTGATGGCACCGGTCGACGCGTAGGTGAAGCCGGGCGGCAGCGTGTCGGTGATGTTGGTGTTGATCGCGTCGCCCTTGCCGGCGGCGTTGCTCACAGTGATCGAATAGGTCGCGGCGGTGCCGCCAGGCCCATTGACCACGTTGGGGGTGCTGGTGGTTTTGGTGACCGTCAGCTGCGGCTGGCAGATCGCGCCGGCGGACGCCCCGGGCTCGGTGCCCAGGGTGGTGGCCGCCCCGGTGACGCCCGCGGTGCCCGGCGTGGCGCCGTAGGGGTCGTTGGCAGTCGTGGTGATGCCGTTGAGGCCTGCGATCGCGGTCGCGGCCGTCGGCGCGCTGGAGGTCAGTACGATGCCGCCGCCACCGCCGCCTCCGGGGCCATGGCGGTTGCCCGGGAAGGCGCCAGGGGCCTGGGCATGCCAGGTGTCACCCCCGCGAGCTCCGTCGGCGTGGGCGGTGAGCCCGGTCAGGGGCACACCCGTGGGGGCCTGGACGATCACGCTGCCCCCGGCGCCGCCGCCGCCACCGCCGTCGTTGAGAGTGTTGTTGAACGCCGCGCTGCCATTGGCGTTGATCGTTCCCGTTCCGCTCACGCTGCCGACGCGCAGGAAGGCCGCGCCACCTCCTGAGGTCCCGGCGCTGGCCTGGATCACGCCGTCATCGTTGTTCTTCGGACCCGCGCCCCCGCCACCGCCGAGGAACAGACGGGCTGCGGTCGGGCCGACCGCGGTCCCGCCGAAGCCGCCGATATTCAGGGTGGTCTTCCACGTGTTCCCGCCCATGCCGCCGGCGCCACCGTTGGCACCGCCGCCGCCGCCCGAGTTCTGGTCGTTGACCGCTGGGTTGCCGTCAGTGCCGCCGCCACCGCCATTCCCCGGCGCGCCGCGAGCGTAGCTACCGTTGGGGAGGGCGTCGACACCGAAGTCGACCGTGGTATTGGCCACCGGGTCAAACAGCCAGCGCGGCGTCCCGGCGACGCCCTCCGCCTTCGAACCGTGGGCGCCCGCCTGTGGGTCGCCCGCGAAAGGGGTGACCGGGGCGCGGAAGCGGTAGTCGGTATTGGTGGCGGTGGCGTCCCCGTTGAGCTGACGCCCGGCGCCACCGCGGAAGCCCAGGCCGGTCAGCGACACCGTCGCGGTGTTGAGGTTCAGCCCGCCGGCGACGTCAACCGCCAGGATGCCCCCCGTCGCACCGTCCCAGTCGGAGGCCGTCAGGGTGGAGCTCAGCGTTGCGCTGGAGTACTGGGGAACGCGGACCACCTCGAACTTGTGCTGGGTGGTGTTGGCCGTGGTGGGCGATGCGTGGTAGAGGTTGAGCAGGCCGTTTCCAGCGCCCGCCCCGCGGATCGGTACCACACCCGCAGCCACCGGGCCGGTCGCCCGGACGTACTCGTAGAGCCCGGAGCTCTGCAGGTTGGTCGACCCCGTGGCAGGATCGCCGGCGACCCCGTCACCGTAGGCGCTGGTGTTGGTGGAGTTGATCAGCGCGTCCTGGACCTGGATCACCAGTAGCATGTCGCCGGCGGCGATCGGCGCGTTGGCGGCAGGGCGGCGCGCGCCGACGGAGATCGTGGTCGCCCCGGCCGCGGCGTCGGCGGTCCCCGGGTAGTAGCTGTTGACAACCCCGGTCAGGGCGGCAGCGGGAGGCCCATCGTTACCTGGCACGACGCACAGCGGACCGGCGGCCAGCACCGGGGGCGCCAGCAGGCCAATCAGCATGGCGGCCAGAACGTTGGCCATCAGCGCGCTGGCCGAACCAAGCGACGCCAGGCGGCGCCAGCGGGTCGGGGAGATCAGCGGGGCCTCGCTAGGCAAGGGGCGACGACTCCAAGTCGGTGTCGTGCGCACGAGGTTCGCCGCGTTGATTCGCGTTAACCCTGACTCTCCTTCCAGTGTGCCGAAGCGACAATTCGAACGGGCGTTCCCGCAACGCCACGATAGAGGGCGCTGCGGGCGAAACTGTTACATGGGCGTCAGCCGCTTGTCAAGGCCAATTGTCCATTTGAGGTAGGCTGCGGTACTGGATTTCCACGGTGGAAAAGGGAGGACTCATGGCCGACGAACTATCGCGCGACGCCGCTGTCGAACCTACACTCCCGGGCCTGCCCGGCATACCCTCGCGCCCCGCCCTCCGATTGCCGGAGCATCGACGCATCCCCCTCGACCTGATCGAACTGGAGCCGGGCCAGCCTCGCACCGACACGCTCAACGGCCTTGATGACCTGGCAGCCTCGCTGAGACAGAACGGCCTGTTGCAGCCCGTGGTGGTCGCTGGCTGGCCGGACGCCAGCCGCGCCGGGCACTTCCGGCTTGTTGCCGGGGAGCGGCGGGTGCGGGCGGCCCGATCGCTGGGCTGGACCGAGATCGACGCCCTGGTCCTCGGTCCGGGAGCGCGGCGGTTCGTGCTCTCGGTGACTGAGAACGTCCAGCGCCGGAACCTGAGTAAACCGGAGCGCAAACATGCGTTCGAACGGATCCTGGAGGAATGCGGGGGTGACAAGGCCGCTGCAGCCGCCCTCCTGGGGGTTTCGCAGACCACCTTCTACCGGACCGTCGCCGAGCCGGACGCCGAAGGCTACGCCAACTGGTCACCGCGGGGCACCCTGAAGCGCTTGGAGCGATCGGCGACGGCGATGCCGGCCCCGCGCAGGGCGGAGATCGCCGCCGAGCTCCGGGCGTTGGCGGATCGGCTCGATTCAGGGAAATAGGCACCGGCGAACCGACCGCGGTACGCCACGTAACAGACGTGTTGCCGCGAGGCAATGGCCGAGACTCTGCCCTATACCGGTACGGCGTCTCCAAGCTGAAGCCTGAGGTGCTCGACCGCGTTCCGCTGCAGGCGCGATACGTGCATCTGGGAGATCCCCAGGCGCTTGGCCACCTCACTCTGAGGCAGTTCGTCAACGAAGCGCAGATACATGATCTGGCGCTCCCTTGGGGTGAGGTGCTCCATGGCACGGCCGAGCAACTCGCGGGTCTCCACACGCTCGAGGTTGGCGTCGTCGGCGCCGAGCCGCTCGCCGAGGCTGCGCCCCTCGGAGCCGTCGTCGAGGCCGTCTGAGGTCCCGTCCAGGGTGACGGTCTGCTGCGCCGGGCCCGCCTCGTAGGCTTCGAGCACCTCTTCGGTGCTGAGCCCCAGGGCGTCGGCAAGCTCCTGGACACTGGGCTGCCGCCCCAACTCGTGCTGTAGCCGCTCCCCGGTGACGCGACTACGCTGATTTATCTCCTGTAGGCGGCGCGGAATTCGCACCGCCCAGCTCTTGTCCCGGAAGTAGCGTTTGATTTCGCCGGCGATGGTCGGGGTGGCAAAGGTCGTGAATTCCAGGCCGCGGTCGGCGTCGAACCGCTCAATTGCCATCAACAGACCGACGAAGCCAACCTGAACGATGTCCTCCAGGGGCTCCCCCCGACCGGCGAACTTGCGCGCCAGGAAGTAGACCAGGTTGGTGTAGGCGTCGACGAGCTGCTGACGGGCGGCAGGGTCGCCGGTTTGTTGGAAGCGGCGAAACAGCTCACGCTGCTCGTGGGTGGTGCTGCGGGGACCCGGTTCGTTGGCGGTCAGTCGGCGACGTACTTGACCATCCGCATGCGCATGCTGCCACGCGCGTCGACGTTGTACCGAAGTTCGTCGACAAAGAGGCGGATCATGTTGACGGCGACATCCTCGAGCTGACGGCCGGTCATCGCCGTGCCCTCGGGGGCATCGGCGGTGGCGCGCCCGGCGCCGGCATCCCGCAGCCGCTTCGCCTCGTGCTCGGCGCGCCGGCGCTGCTGGCGCTCCAGCACCACCTCGTGAGAGAGGGCGGCGGTGGTCTGGCGCAACTTGCCGGCCTGCCGCTCAAGTGCTGCTTCACGCCGAATCAGGTCCTCGTCGGCTATCCCGCCCCGGTTGGGGAGACTCTTGACCTCCACCTCGAGCCCCCCGTCGACCAGCGCAAAGGTCAGCCGCAGCATGGCATTACCGTGGCCCCACATCCGGTTCCCGGCGGCAATCGCCTTCTCGCATGCATGGGCCACCGCGATGTTGAGGTCGTCCACGTCGTGGAGGCCGAAGCCGGCGGCGCTGGCGAGCGCGCCCGCAGCCCGCTTGGCGACGATCACATACGCCGCCTGGGCGGGGATCTTCAACTCGGTGACCGCGCCACGAGCACGCGCCGGGCGGCTCACCTCACGGCTCCGGAGCTCAGTGGCGGGCATGAGAGGTCACTCGGCCAGCCCGGCGGTGCCGGCCGTCGATTCGGCGGCGTTCCGGCGCGCCAGCGCCGGGGTGAGATCGATGGTCTCGGGGCCGTACTGCTCGTCGGCGCGCTCTGTTGATCCACGCCTGAGGACATACCCCGCGGCCAGGCCTGCCAAACTCCCGAGAAGGACGCCGAGCGCGAACTCATTGCGACCCATCAAAACCTCCTACCCACCCGGATCATGCTCCTGAAGCGACCATCATAGTCCGGGGGCCTGGTCGGCGAGAGCGCTTAGTGGGACCCCCGGCGGGCGCGCCGTCCCACCACCACCCCAAAGGCCCACGCCAGCGCGCCCACCCCAACCAGGGTGCGCGCCTTGCCGACGCGAGCCTGGGCCGCCGCCAGCCCCGCGATCCCCGCGTTGGCCTCCTCGGCCATCTCGGGGGTCAGGATCCTGGTGCCATCCTCGCTGCGGCTGCCCCCGCTGCCTGTCGCCGCGGCGGCCGGGGGCGCGGATTTCCCGTTCGCGGCGTTCGCGCCCGCCGCCTGCGGCGTCGGGTAGTCCGATCCCGCCCCCGGGACCACCTTGCTCTCGCCCTCCGGGCCCGACTCCTGGGGTGCCAGCGAGTCGGCCTTGCTGGGCTGCTGCACCGGCAGCGGGTAGAGGACGCTGTTGAATTCAACGCCCACCATGACCACGATGCCGAGGAAGAAGAAGAAGGTCATCAGCGTCAGAAAGAGGGCCGGGGTCTTGCCGTAGTTCTGGATCCCCTTGTTGACCTCCAGGTACAGCGGGAAGAGCAGAACGACGGCTTCGAACAACCCGCCCGCGAGCACCGCACCGGGCCACACCTTGCTCCACTCCTGGTGCCGGTTGGGGACGATGAAGTAGATCAGCGCAAAGAGCATGAAACCGGTGAGCACGCCGAGGGCGATCTGCAGCAACAGGGCCGCGGGCCCGTGCGTCAGGAGTGCCGGGACGAAGCTCAGGTTGGCCAGCGCCGGCAGCACCGCGGACGAGCCGATGGCCACCCCGACGAGGATCGAGAAGGGGACGATCATCCCCAACCCGATCGCTTTCTGCTTGAAAAACGACCGCGGGGTGGTGTGGTAGATGATCGCGAACCCCTGCTCCATGGACCCGAACAACGCCGAGCCGCCGAACATCAGGCCCACCAGGCCCACGATCGCGAACACCCCACTCTGGTGCTTGAACGAGGTCAGCGCCTGCTCGACGATGGTGCGAACCCCGGCGTCATGGATGGCGCCGGCGACGCTGTCGATCACCTGCTTCTCGCTGACGCCCGCCAGGCTGAGGGCGAACCCGACGATCGAAGCCCCGACCAGCAGGATCGGGAACATCGCCAGCAGGGCGCTCCAGGCAATCAGTGTCGCCCAGTTGATTGCCTTGTCCTCGCCGATCTTGGTTGCGAGCTTACCGGGCACCGAGTTCTTCAGACCCTCCAGGTTCACGCTGCGGATCCTCCCCCGAACTTAGCGGCGTCGCGCTGCAAACAGAGTGCAGCTACCAGTGACACTATCACATTTCGTGGTACCAGGACCGGGCACGCGGGCGCGCCCGGCGGTCAATCAGCGCAGAAAACGGTTGCCGAGCAGCTCGAGGGCCGTGGTCACGCCCAGGTCCCACGCCGGGTGCAACTCCCCAAGGCGGGGACCCGGAATGAAGAGCCTCCCCGCAAGCTCGCCCAGGGCGACCCCCACGGTCGCGAGGATGAGCCGTCGCAGGTAGGTGACCCGGCCCGGGAAGACGGTGTGGAAGACCTGCGCCAGGATGGCCACGGCCAGCAGGAAGAGAACGACGACAGGTGGCAGCTTGCTATGTCCCCTGGCCGCCGGCCGGCTTCGGCTTTGGCAATACCCCGATGCCCAGCTCAGCAAGTTGGTCGGGCCCGGCCGCCGAGGGCGTGTCCGCCATCAGGTCCTGGCCCTGCTGGGTCTTGGGGAACGCGATGACCTGGCGGATGTCGTCCTCACCGCAGAGCAGCCGGACTATGCGATCTATGCCCGGGGCGAAACCGCCATGGGGCGGAGTGCCGTACTGCAGCGCCTCAAGGAAGAAGCCAAAACGTGCCTGGGCGTCCTCGGCACTGATGCCCATGGCCGCGAACACCCGGGACTGCACTGCGCTGTCGTAGATCCGCATGCTGCCGCTGCTTAGCTCCAGCCCGTTGCAGACGATGTCGTAGGCGATCGAGCGCACCTTCAGCGGATCGGTCTCCAGCAGCGGCAGGTCCTCGTCGTAGGGTCGCGTGAACGGGTGGTGCATGGCGTCGGCGCGCTTCTCGGTGGCGTTCCATTCGAACATCGGGAACTCGGTAACCCAGAAGATGTCCCAATCACGGTCCGGCTTGAGCCCGATCCGGCGCGCGATCTCCACGCGCATGAACCCCAGCAGCGTGGCCGCCTCCTTCTCCGGGCCCGCGGCGAAGATGACCACGTCGCCGTCCTTCGCGCCGGTCCGCGAAGCGGCTACCGCGCGCTCCTCGGCCGTGGTGTTGTTCGCCACTGGCCCCGACGGCTCGCCGGTGACCGGTAGCCACGCCAGTCCGCGGCCGCCCAGGCCGCGAGCGTAATCGACCCACGCGTCGATCTCGCGACGAGGCTGCGAGGCGCCCCCGGGCACCGCCAGGGCGCGAACCACCCCTCCGGCGGCGACAGCCCCCGAGAACACCTTGAAGCCAGAGGACTTGAAGGCATCGCTGAGGTCGGCGATCTCCATGCCGAAGCGGCGGTCCGGTTTGTCGCTGCCGTACTGCGCCATCGCCTGGCGATAGGTCACCCGGTCGAAGGGCGTAGCGAGGTCGACACCGATCAGGCTCCAGATCCTGGCGAACATCGGCTCCATCAGGGCGAAGATCTCGTCCTGGCTGGTGAAGGAGATCTCGAAGTCGAGCTGCGTGAACTCCAGCTGCCGGTCGGCGCGGAGGTCCTCGTCGCGGAAGCAGCGCGCGATCTGGTAATAGCGCTCCACGCCCGCGATCATCAGCAGCTGTTTGAGGGTCTGCGGTGACTGCGGCAGGGCGTAGAACTGGCCGGGGTGCAGACGGCTGGGAACCAGGAAGTCACGGGCGCCCTCTGGCGTCGTCTTGTACATGATCGGCGTTTCGACCTCGAGAAAATCGTTCCCGTCCATGTACTCGCGGATGGTCCTCGTGACCGCATGCCTCAGCCGCAGGTTGCGCTGCATGCGGTCGCGACGGAGGTCCAGGTAGCGGTATTTCATGCGGATCCGCTCATCCACCGCGGACTCCTCGTTGATCGGGAACGGCGGCGTCTTGGATGCCGACATGACCCGTGCCGAATCGGCGACGACCTCGATCTCGCCCGTGGCCATCTCGGGATTGACGGCATCGGCCGGCCGGCGGCGCACGTCGCCCTCGAGGTCCACCACGTACTCCAGGCGGAAGGTGTCGGCGACCGCGTGGGCACCCGCCTGGGTCTCGGGGTTGAAGACCACCTGGACGATGCCCGCACGGTCACGCAGGTCGACGAAGAGCACGCCGCCATGGTCTCGCCGGCGGTGCACCCAGCCCTGCAGGCGCACTCGCCGGCCGGCGTGCTCGGCCCGGAGGCCGCCGCCCAGCGTTCGCGTCAGTGGTGTTGGCGCGAGTTCGCTCACGCCGGCTCCCTCAGGGGCTGCGCCGCACTGCCGAGGACCTGCTCGACCGCGGTGACCACGCCCGCCTGGTGAACGATGGATTGCTCGGCGCGGGCCATGTCCCTGACCGCGACCCGTCCTGAGGCCATCTCATCCTCTCCCAGGATCAGCACCGCACCCACCCCCAGCTTCTGGGCCTGTCGCATCTGCGCCTTGAGGCTGCGCCGCCCATGCTGGACGACCACCCGGATATGGGCCTCCCGGAGCCGCGCGGCAAGCTTCATGGCAGCCGCCTCGCTGGCCTCGGCGGCGGGAACGATCGAGACCTGGGGCAGGGTCTCCGCGGCGGCCCGCCCACCCTCCTGGAGCGCCAGCACCACCCGGTCCTCGCCCATTGCAAAGCCGACGCCGGGGGTGGCCGGGAAGCCGAGGGTTTCGGCCAGCCCGTCGTAGCGGCCGCCCCCACCGAGGGCGTTCTGCTGGCCGAGGTGACCCGGGTCCCAGAACTCAAATGCCGTCCTGGTGTAGTAATCCAGGCCACGCACCAGGCGGTGGTTCACGTTGTGGGCGATCCCCAGGGCGTCGAGGAGACCGAGCACGGTGCCGTGGTGCTCGGCGCATTCCTCGCAGAGATGGTCGATCGTCCGGGGCGCCTCCGCCTGCAGCGGCACACATTTCGGGTTCTTGCAGTCCAGCAGCCGCAGCGGGTTGGTTTCGAAGCGCCTCCTATCGTCCTCGCAGAGCTCAGCCAGGTGGGGCCGGTAGTAGTCCTGCAGGGCCTTGCGGTAGGCGGGGCGGCACCTGAAGTCCCCGATACTGTTGACCTCGAGGCTGAAGTCGTCCAACCCGCAGGCGCGCAGCCACGCGCCTGACAGCTCGATGACCTCGACATCCAGGCCCGGGGCATCATCGCCGATGGCCTCGACACCGAACTGCCGGAAGGATCGGTAGCGGCCTTTCTGGGGGCGGTCGTAGCGGAACATCGGGCCCTCGTACCAGAGCCGCGCAGGCTGCGGCCCCTGGGTCAGACCACCCTCGAAGTAGGCGCGCACCGCCGAGGCGGTTGCCTCAGGCCGCAGGGTGAGCGAGCGATCGCTGCGGTCTTTGAAGGTGTACATCTCCTTGTCGACGACGTCGGTGCCCTCCCCCACCCCGTGGGTGAAGAGCTCCGTGGGTTCGATGACCGGGGTCACCAGCGGGCTGTAGCCGCGCTGTGCAGCGAGCTGCGCGGCCTCCTGGACGAGCTTCGTCCAGGTGGCCATCTCAGCCGGGAGAAGGTCGCGCATACCCGCGACGGAGCGAACCGGAGGCATCCCCGGATTGTATTAGCCGGCCTTCAGGCTCCCTGCATCGCGCACCCAGCGCCAGGCGGGTCAGCCCATCAGCCCTTGATCGCCACGGCCTTCGCCGGCACGCCGTTATCCAGGACACCCCGGACGAGTGCCGCGAGCTTCTTGGGGTAAACCGCCTCGACGGTCGAATCAAGCTCGTCAAGGGGCCACCAGCGGTGCCCCAGCGCGATCTCGGCCTCAAAGGAGTCGAAACCCTCCGTGTTGACGGCGTCCGTGGCCACCCGCGCGAGGAAGAAGGTCTCAAACTGCTGGATCAGGTCGGCTTTGGGCTGGCCGTCGGTCTCCGCGGATCCCGACCGGAAGAAGTGGCTGCTGCGCCACAGCGGGCCCTCGACGCGGTCGAGCACGATGCCGGCCTCCTCGCGGAGCTCGCGGAGGGCGGCGTCCGTCGACTTCTCCCCGTCCTCCAGCCCGCCGCCCGGCGTGGCCCACCAGTTGGTGCCCCTGCGGCGGTTGGCCCAGTTGAAGAGGAGCACGCGGTCCATGGGGTCGAGGACCACCACCCGCGCGGCAAAGCGCCGGATGGCCATTCCCTAGGTGTCTCGCGCGACCGTGTGCACGTCCTTCACATGTTCGATCTTCTCCAGCAGGCGGGACAGGTCGGACAAAGAGGCGACCTCAACCCCGGCCGAGATGACCGCGGTCTTGTCGTCGTAGACCTGCACATCGACGCCGGTCAGGTTGGTGTTCTGGGCGGCTATGACCGTCGCAATATCGCGCAGCAGCCCGATGCGGTCCCAGGCTTCGATCTTCAACGAGACGCTGAACATCTCCCTGGCCGACCGGTCCCACTCGACGTCGACGATGCGCTCCGGGTACTGCGCGTTGACGATGTTGAGGCATGTTGCACGGTGCACGCTGACCCCCTTGCCGCGCGTGATGTAACCGCGAATGGGGTCCCCGGGCACGGGCTTGCAGCACTGCGCGGTATTGCTCAGGAGGTTGCGCGTCCCGTTGACCCGGATGTTGCCGCTCATCGACTCCTTGGGCGTCGGTGGCAGCGGGGTCAGGGGTGTCTCGGTTGCCGGCTGCCGTGCCACCAGCTTGAGGACCACGGATTGGGCGCTCAGGTCGCCATAGCCGATGGCGGCATAGAAGTCAGCGAGGTCGTTGTACTGGACGTCGCGGGCCACCGACTTCAGGGTGGCCTCATCAACGGCGGTGAGCGATCGCTGCTCCAGCCGCTTCAGCTCCTTGTCCAGCATCTCCTTGCCCCGGAGGATGTTCTCGTCACGGCGCTCGCGCTTGAACCACTGCCGGATCTTTTCCCGCGCGGACGAGCTCTTGGCGAAGTTGATCCAATCGCGGCTGGGGCCGTGGGCACTCTTGGTGGTCAGGACCTCGACGATGTCCCCGTTCTGCAGCGGGGTGTCAAGGCTGACCATGCGGCCATTGACCTTGGCGCCGATGCAGTGGTGGCCGACCTCGGTGTGGACGCGGTAGGCGAAGTCGATTGGCGTCGACCCCGCGGGGAGCGAGCGAACATCGCCCTTGGGGGTGAAGACGAAGACCTCCTCCTGGAATATGTCGACCTTGATCTGATCGACGAACTGCTCCGCACTCACGACCTCCTTCTGCCATTCCATGAGCAGCCGCAGCCAGCCGAACTTCTCATCCATCTTGGAGTCGTGCTTGCTGCCTTCCTTGTAGTGCCAATGCGCGGCGATGCCCACCTCGGCTGTGTCGTGCATCTCGTGGGTCCGGATCTGGATCTCCATCGGCTCGCCGGAGTGCGACACGACGGTTGTATGCAGAGACTGGTAGCCGTTGGACTTGGGCATCGCTATGTAGTCCTTGAAGCGGCCCGGTATTGGCTTCCAGAGCGAATGGACCACCCCCAGCACGCCGTAGCAGTCCTTGATGCTGTCCACCGCGACCCGGATGGCGATCAGGTCGTAGATGTCGTCGAATGCCTTGCCTGTGGCCTCGAGCTTTTTGTAGATCGAGTAGACATGCTTGGGCCGCCCGGTGATGTCGGCGCCCAGCTTCACGCGCTCCAGTTCACGCTGCAGGATCTCCTTGACCTCGCCGACAAAGGCCTCACGCTCTTTGCGCTTGACCTTGATCTGGCCGACGATGGCGCCGAATTCCGCCGGCTCCAGTTCCTGGAACGCGAGGTCCTCGAGTTCCCACTTCAACTGCCACATCCCGAGGCGATGCGCCAGGGGGGCGAAGATGTCCATCGTCTCGCGGGCCATCCGCTGCCGTCGTGGCGGGGGCAGCGCTGCCACGGTGCGCATGTTGTGCAGCCGGTCTGCCAACTTGACGATCACCACCCGGATGTCCTCGGCCATCGCCACCAGCATCTTGCGGATGTTCTCGGCCTCCGCTTTCTCGGCCGAAGCCATGGATATCTTGTCCAGCTTGGTGACGCCGGCGACCAACTTCGCGATGTCCGGACCAAAATCGCGCTCCAGGTCGGCAGCCGTGACGTGGGTGTCCTCGACGACGTCATGCAGGATGGCGGTGGCCAGTGTCTCCCCATCGAGCCCGAGCCCGGCGAGGATGTCAGCGACTTCCAGCGGGTGCTGGATGTATTTCTCGCCGGAGAGTCGGTTCTGGTCGAGGTGCGCCTTCGAAGCCGTGGCGTACGCCTTGGTGAGCAGGGCGACGTCGCACTCGTTGAGGTAGTCGGCCCGGCGGAGAAGGTCCTCGAAGGTCACTTATCAATTATCGGCGGGGTCGGAGCCCCGGGCGAACGGAGAGGTCGCGCGGCTAGTAGGCCCGGGCCCACCAGGCGAAGTGTTGGGCCTGCTGGCCGCACCCGGCACAGGCAGAATCAGCGTCCTCCTCGGTGAGGATTCGGATCGTGACGCCCTTGGTCAAGTCCTTGATCTCCATTTCACAGGCGGCTTCCCCGCACCAGGGACCATGGGCCAGGGAATTCTTCCCATCGGCGAAAGCGTCGTTCAGCTCGTCGCGCGTGCGCACTTCGACGGTGTACGAGTCGCGGATGCGCAGGGCCCGTCCGAAGAGCCTGGCCTGGAACTCATTCAGCATGTCGTCGACCCGCTCGACGAGCTCGGTCAACGGCACCTGGGTCTTCTCCCGGTCAAGACGGTCGACAACCACCGCGTGCGCGGCCTCAATGTCCCGGGGTCCAATTTCGATCCTCAGGGGCACACCCCTGAGTTCCCAGTCGTTGTATTTGAAACCTGGCTTCTCGTCACGCTCGTCGACATGAACCCGGGCGACCTCCCTGAGCTGATCACGCACCTCGAACACTGTGCGCATCACGGTGACCTTCTGCTCGTCGCCGCGGAAGATGGGGACGATGACCACCTGGATCGGCGCGACCTTCGGGGGCATGACCAGGCCGGACTCGTCCCCGTGGCACATGATCAGGGCGCCGATCACCCGGGTGGACAGCCCCCAGCTGGTGCTGTAGGGGTTCTTGCGCTGGTTGTC
>JBPCPW010000094.1:0-3076 GCA_050998755.1 Candidatus Dormibacteria bacterium | reverse complement strand
CACTTCGCCTCGAGCCAGTAGATAACCGAAGAGTCCGGAGAGCGTGGCCAGCCGACGCTTGATCGTCCGAGCCGACAGGCCAGTTTCGCCGTCAGCCAGTCGCACCACTGCGTCTGTGCTGCGCGGCCGGCGCTGGGCCTCGATGAACGTGAGCACATCGGCAGTGGTCAGCGTCCGAGGGTCTTTGCGCAGAACCGTGAACACCACCTTGATGTCATAGGCGGCCGCCAATGCGGTGTTGGGACGCGCCCGCGCTGCCACGAACCGCAAGTACTCGTCGAGCAGTGGATCCCCGACGCGAGGAGCGCTGTCAGATTCCGACCTCGTCACGTGTAAACCTCTCGCCATTGGTGGTCGATGACCCCGACCAGCCTCCCGGCCCTCAGTAGCTTCTATCACCCGCATATCATGGCGCTCTTGAAGACGATGTCCGGAGAGAGCGCAGACGAGATGCCCGCACGATGAAGGCCGAAGCCGTCGTCGACCTGGCGCCAGTCGCGGGCACAGCATTGGCCTGCCGCACGATGGGAGTCGCGCGGGCGACGCACTACCGCCGGATCCAGCCGCGCCTCGTTCCCGACCCCAAACCGAGGGCCCGACCGGCGCGGGCGCTGAGCGACGGGGAGCGATCCGACATGCTCGAGATCCTCAACGGCCCGCGCTTCGGAGATCGCGCCCCGGCCGAGGTTTACGCCACCCTGCTGGACGAAGGGATCTACCTGGCCAGCGAACGGACGATGTACCGGATCCTGGCCGACAGCCACGAGGTCCGCGAGCGCCGCAACCAGCTGCGTCACCCCGCCTACGCCGGGGAGGTCCCCGAGACAAGTCACCGACGTCGACCGCTGGTAAGGACGGCCTCAACGACGAACCCAGACCGCCCCCGGATTGGGGGCGGCCTGGGCATAGGAAGGGAGGTAAAGGGCCGGGGCCGGATCTTCCCTACGAGTCGTAGTTTCCGTGACCGGGCAGAAAGTCGAACGGATTTATGCCGAAGTATGACTTCGCGAGCTCGGTCAGGGCCACCCGCGCGGCGTCGTCCGATCGCCCCACACCTGAATAGACGCCCTCGCCCGGAGTGGTGATCGTAGCGCTCACCAGGATATTCAAGCCAACGGCCGCGTTACTGCCTGCGCTAGTCGCAAGTGGCGCTGGATGCCCGACCGCCGGCGTCAGGCTGCCCTTGGATATGGCGTCACAGACGGCGGCCTGCAGCTTAGCCTGATCCGCGGCCGTAAGCTCCTTGCTGTCGCTGACGACGGTACCGCCATGTGACCGAAGGTGCACGAAATGGGTACCGTCAACCTGGAGGTTTGGAGCACCCAGCGGCGGGCCCAGAATCGTCATCGCGACATGGCTCACGTGGTCAGCGCGGCAGGCCGTGACAAGACTCGAAACCTTGGCCCTTGGAGGCGCCCCTTGTGCAGGAGCGCCTCCACACGCCGTGACCAGCGTCGCGAGCACCAGTCCCGCCGCGACGCCAGTCCAACTCTGTCCGCCCATTAGTACCAGGGCGCGTCCAGCTGGCTCTGGGACCAGTTCTGGTATGGCGCCAGGTTCCAAGCGACGTAATTGTCGCCGTCGCCCGTCGCGTCATCACGCAGGATCATGAACTGGCCGTGAACGTCATCGTAGTGGAACCCATGAAGCGCAACCGAATGGTTGATGCGCTGACCGCTGTTGTAGTAACTGTTGTAGAAGGTCCCGGTGGGGGAATAGTAGCCCCACTGGATGAACGACCCAACCATCGGATGATTCTGGTTGATCCAGCTCACGAGCTGCGAGTAGCCAGGGTTCGCGGCCTCGGCTGTGGTGTTCGAGTAGCCGTGCCCGCTGGCGTACGAGTTCAGCCCCGGCTGGATCATGTTGAGGTAGGTGTTGCCGCTGCCATCGGTGTTCATGGTCGCCGCAAGAGCGTCGATGTAACCCTTTGTGCCTGGCGTCGGCGTCGCCATCACACCCTGCCCGGTATACGCGTTGGCGGTGACGTAATCCGTCGTAGCCATGAGATTCGGCCGTCCGTGTTGCGACCACCACGCCTCGACCATGAAGCCAGCCGTGGGCGCGCAGCCGCGATACCACTCGTAGTTGGGAAAGGGCGCAAGGATCTGCTGCGCCACTGGATCCGCTTTCACGTCGGTCGGCGCGATCGCGTGAGCAAGAGCGGCCAGTGGGCTTGATGCGGACGGAGCAGATAGCGCCGCCCACGAATTGTGCGCGACCGCTACTGCCGAACCTGCCGGCAGCGGCCGACTTGTGTCTGCCCGGAAGTAGCCGATTCGGTCGCTGCCCACTTCTGCGCTCAGAGCTCCTCCGTCGGCGAAGTGGAAGTCGGCGACCTGGGTAAAGCTGTCGAGCCAGCGCACTTCGTGGCTCACCGAGGCCTGCCCGGCCCGCGCCTCGACGGCCGGCTTGAGAGACTCAGCGCCCGCGAGCAGATCCCCGCTCCCGATCTTCAGGATGGGGGCCTGGTCGACCGAGGTGGCGACGGCAACGTAGCCCACCGTCGATCCGGCGCTCGTGAAGGGCACATAGTAGGCGCCGAAACGAGGGTCGACACCGGGGAGAAGAACGGCCTGGCCAGCCCTTGCCTTAGCCAGGTCTGCGAGCGTACCGGTGGTTGAGCCTGCGCTGGCCATCTCGGCCACCGCCCGGGTCGCTACCGCGGCGGCGACCTGCTGCGTGACCGCAGTTGGCACCGGCGGAGCCTGTGCCAGAACCGCTCCCGCGGCCGCGTACGACACCGCCGTGCCGCCCATCAGGGCGACGACCGCCCCGATCACGAGCCGAGCCCGTTGGCGAGTTCCTGCGCTTGGACCCGTAATGACGTCTTTCAGCATCGCCCTATGTCTCTCCTACGAGGGCCCTTCCCCCCACTTGGAGCCAGCTGATCCGCCGCGCTCCGTTCGATGGTGAAACCATAGGCTTCGCTGTAAAGAAGTGTCAAGTTGAGGCAGTCGCAAAACCCCGAATCGAATACGCTTCTGGGGTATCGAGATGGCACGATCCCCACGTTTTGGCCACCGGCTCAACTCGACAAGCCGTTCCGGGGACGCGGATTGCGAGATTTCTACCC
>JBPCPW010000010.1:0-10736 GCA_050998755.1 Candidatus Dormibacteria bacterium | reverse complement strand
GGACGGGGCCGACCCGCGCAACTGCCGCTTGCAGCGGCCGAATTTCACGGCCCCTCGGAATCTGCGCTCGCCTGCGATCGTCAGTGCCCCTGGGGAGCCCCTCGCGTGCTCGATACGCCGCACCGGGCGGGTGGCGCCTCGGGGGCGTTGCGCCTGGTTGCGTGCGAAGCGATCCAGACGCGCTGGCGCGGCTGAGACCTCGCAGGGATCGCTGAGGTCGAGGCCGGGAACGTCACGAACTAAACGTCAGAGGGCGCTGCCACCCGGCCGTCAAGCCAGGTGCAACGCCCCCGTGGCGTCAGGCCCCGCCGAGGGCCCTACCTGTCGCGTCATCTTGGACTCTGTTCATTTTTAGGGAAGCAGGTAGCGGATCAACAGCACCGAGGCGGCGGCCAGCGCCAGGCCGATGCCGTAGCCGATGAGGCTTCGGGAGGTGACCGACTGGGTCCGGGGAAGAATGTTCATGACCGCCTTGCCCACCAGCAGGCCGATGCCGATGAAACCCACCGAGGGGTGGTGCGCCGCGGCCCCGTAGAACGCCAGCGCCGTGAAGACGGCGGTCTCGAACAGCTGCAGCGCGGTGTAGGGACCCATCAGGCGAGCGCCAGCTCGAGGTCTCCCAGGATGTCATCGACATCTTCAATACCGACCGACAGCCGCAGCATCCCGGGGCTCGTTCCAGCGGCCACCAGCTGGTCCTCGGTCATGCCCCGGTGGGAGGTGCTGGTGGGATGCGAGACGGTGGTCGCGACATCGGCCAGGCTGGGCATCAGGGTGATCATCCGCATTCGGTCACAGGCCCGCATCACCGCGGCCTCGCCGCCGTGCAGGGTGAAGGAGAGCATTCCTCCGAACCCGCGGTCGAGCACCCGCGCGGCGACCGGGTCGGGGCCCAGCCCGGGATAATCCACCCTGGCGACGGCCGCGTGGGACGCGAGGTATTCGGCGATGGTCTGCGCCGATCTGCACGCCGCCTCGACCCGCAGGCCCAGGGTACGGATACCGCGGAGCACCAGCCAGCAATCCAGCGGCGCTGCCACCGAGCCGTGAAGGCGGGACAGCTCGACCGCCCGCGCGCCCGCCTCGGCGCCCAGGACCAGGGCCCCCGCCATCGCGTCTGCGTGCCCGCAGAGGTACTTGGTGGCGCTCTCCATGACGGCGTCCGCCCCCAGCTCCAGCGGGCGGCAGAGCACCGGGCTGGCGAAGGTGTTGTCCACCAGCAGGGCCGCCCCCGCCGCGTGCGCCGCCGCCGCCAGCGCAGGTATGTCGGCCACGCGCATCGCCGGGTTGGAGATCGTCTCAACCACCAGCAGGGCTGCGTCATCGATTTCACGGTTCAGCACCTCCGCGTCGGCCAGGTCGACAATGGCGCTCGGGATGCCCAGTCGGGGCAACTCCCTGGAGATCAGCCCGTGCGTCCCGCCGTAGAGGCCGGTGGCGCCGACGACCTTCTTATGCCCGGGGTTGAGTGCCAGACAGGCCAGCGTCAGCGCGGCCATGCCGCTGGCCACCACCAGCGCAATGTCCTCCTTGTCGCCGCCCTCGAGATCGCGCACCGCCGCCTCCAGGGACTGCTGGTTGCTTGAGCCGTAGCGCCGGTAAAAGAAGGCCTTGTCCTCAAATGCTGCTTCAAGGTCCTCAAGGCGGTCGAAGAGCGGGGCAGACGCCTGGTGTATGGGCGGCGACGCTTCAGCGGGCAGCCCCGGGCCGGGGTGTGGCGCTCCCGCGTGGACCGCCCGCGTGCGCGGCCTCACTGGCCCCTACGCGCAGCCCGACCGCGTGCCGGTGCCACCCTAGCCTGCGCGGCGGAAACCGTAGTCGAAGAGTGGCGCGGCGTCGGTAAAGATCAGCGGGTCGTTGAGTTCCACCAGTACGAGTGTGTGTGCGCCTCGGCGGGCCCCGGCAACCAGGCAGGTGCCGGCGTTGTCGGTGAGCCCGGTCTTGAAGCCGATCGCACCCGGGTAGCTCCACAGAAGCTTATTGAGATTGATCGGCGCGAAGGCCTTGTGGTCGCTCGAGCCCTGGATCGAGCCCGTTTTAGTGGTCACGATCCGTTCCAGCAGCGGGTAGTGACGATAGAGGTATGCCGCCAGCATCGCGAGGTCATGCGGGCTTGTGTATTGGGCAGGGTCGTCAAGCCCGGACGGGTTGGCGAAGTGGGTGTCGGTCAGCGCCATGGCCGCCGCCTTGGCGTTCATCGCGGTAATGAACGCAACGCGGTCACCAACCGTGGTCACCGCCAGCGTCTCGGCCGCGTCGTTGCCGGAGTCCAACAGCAGACCGGTGAGCACGTCCTGGACCGTCAGCTTCTCCCCCGCGCTGAGCCCCATCACGTTGGGCTCCACCTGTATGGCGGCGGGCGGCACAGTGACCACCGTCGAAGGATCCGCGGCGTCCAGGGTGACCATGGCGGTCATCAGCTTGGCGGTACTCGCCGAGGCCATCCGCTGGTGTGGGTTACGGCTGTAGAGGACATGGCCGCTCTCGAGGTCGACCATAACCGCGGCGTGGGCGCGGTTGGCCGGCGCCCCGGTTGCCGGGTGCGCCTCCAGCCAGCGGTAGTCCCAGGAGAAAGGCGGGGCAGCCAGCCGGCTGGCCACCGGCGCGGAGTTGACCAGGCGCGACTTCGGCCGCGCCGCCGCATCCACCCGGGTGGCGGCCACGCGCGAGGGCGCCCCCTGGCGGGCCAGCCCACGGGTCACCGTGAGGCCGCCGAGGATGCCGATCGACGCCGCCATGAGCATCAGGCCGTTGCGGCCGGCGCGGGCGCGGCGGCGCGGGCGGCGGGCGAACGAACTGGACGGCGCTATCGAGACGAAGGAGGAGTACTTACGCTGGTCCAAGCCGTGATCCATCAAACCAGACCCCCCCGGGAGTGTCAATTCAACGCCACCCGCGTGCCGACCCCTTGCCCGGGTTAGTATCGGCTTCAAATCGGACGAACGGAGGGAAGAAGTTGGCCAAAGGGGAGCTCACCAAGCAGATGTCCAAGTGCGCGCTTTTCCAGGATCTCTCGGACAAGGAGCTCCGAGCCGTGGCCGAGAGCATGGACGAGGACCACTTTCCGGCCAAGACCAAGATCCTCAAAGAGGGCGAGGAGGGAATGGGCTTCTTCTTCGTCGTCCTGGACGGCGCGGCGCGCGTCAACCAGCACGGCAAGGAGGTCGCCACGCTCAAGGTGGGCGACTTCTTCGGCGAGATCACCTCTCTGAACGGGGGTCCGCGAACCGCGTCGGTGACCTCGATCGATCCCCTCTGGGTCCTGCGGTTGACCGACAGCAACTTCCGCCCCTTCCTCGAGGCCCATCCCAGGGTTACGTTCCGCATTCTCGAGAAGGTCTGCACCCGCTTCCAGGCCCTGGCGACCAACGCCGGCAGTTGAATGAGGACCAGGAGGTTGAGCTGGAGGCCATGATGCGCCAGCGCAAATTGATTGACAGCCGCCTCAACCGCGCTTTGGGGGAGCTTCTCGGCAGCGGGAAGGGGGCCCGGGAGGTCGTCCTGGCAGCCGAGGAGGCCGAGACCCTGCTGCGCTCGATTGCCAGCTTCGCGACCCGGGTCGAGTAGGGGTTCTCCTCAGAAAGCGGCGGCCTCTTCCGACAGGCCCAGATCCCATAACGGCTGACCAACCGGCAAGGTCCCAGGATCACAGGACGGTCAGGCCATGTCCTTGAAGTACCTCTTGATGGTGCGCGTGAAGCGGGCCATGTCGAGGGGTTTGCGGATATAGCCGTTGAACCCCAACCGGCGCGCCTCGCGCGGCGTGAGCTTGTATGCCGTCAGGAGGATCATCGGGGTCTTGTCGAATCGAGGGTCCTTGCGGAGGCGCCGGAGAATGCTGACGCCGTCCTCGCCCGGCAGCATCAGGTCGAGGATGAACATGTCAGGCACCGCCCCGTCGCGCAGGATTATGTCCATGATCACGCCGCTGGCGGCTGTGCTCACCTCAAAACCGGCGTACTTGAGCATCCTCTCCACCATCTGCTGGTTGATGGGGTAGTCCTCGACGAAAAGGATGTGGCGACCGAGGGGTCGGGTGGGCAGGGCTAAGCCCAGCATGTCGGTCTCAGGTGGCTTGGTGGTCGTCCTTGTCATGTCTGTTTCAGGCGCTCTCGCCGACTATAGGGGTCTATTGTTGCGACGTGCTTACCCCGAGCCGCCTCGCGGCCGGGAGCCGGCGGGCACTGCCGGCTTTCCTGGTCTTGCTGCTCGCCGCCCTGGCTCCGGCCGCGTCGCCATATTCGCCCCACCCTGCGGAGGCCTCCGCGGTAGCCCCGCGACGGCTGGAGGCGCAACCGCCGCCGACCTCGGATCGCCTCCTGGAGGAAGCTCAACAGCCTTCAACGCCCTCGCTGCGGACCCTGGTCCAGCCGATGTACTTCAGGGACGCGACCAGGGCCTTCACGGGGGCGCCGGTAATCCTTGGCAGCAGCGGCATCCTCGTGGACATCGACCGCAACATCATCCTCTGGGGTGGCCACGAGCATGAGCGGCGGGCCCCCGCCAGCACGGCGAAGATGATGACCAGCCTGGTGGCACTGCAGAACTTTCCCCTCGATCAGCAGATCACCGTGACCCCAGAGGCGGCTGGCCGGGACGCCGTCGAGACTCGGATGGGCCTTTCAGCAAACGAGAAGCTGACGCTGCGCGAGCTCCTCAGCGGAATGCTGACGGTCAGCGCCAATGACGCGGCCGACGCTGTGGCGGACGGAACCGTCGGCATGAATGGGTTTGTCGAGGCGATGAACCGACAGGTCACCGCGCTGGGCCTGGAGGACAGCCATTTCACCAACCCGGTGGGGTTCCCCGACGATCCCCAGGAGATCTCCTCGGCGTATGACCTTGCCGCGATCGCGACCGCGGCCTACCGCAACTACCCGATCTTCCGCGAACTCACCGCCAGCCACGACGTCCTGCTGCCGGCGACCAGCACCCATCGGGAGTACAAGCTGCACAATATCAACCGCCTGCTCGACATCTACCCTGCTGCCATAGGGACCAAATCCGGGTTCACCGACGACGCCGGCCCCTGCCTGGTCTCAATGGCCACTCGTAACGGCCACCACCTGGTTGCAGTCGTGATGAATGCCCAGAAGATGTTCGACCAGACCCGAGCGCTGCTGGAGTGGGGCTTCATCGAGGAGGGGTTACCGGCGCTGTACCCCTCTCCCCCACCGTCGCCGTCGCCGCAACCGCCCGGGCGGGTCTCGGCTCCCCCTGCACCCGGTCCGATTCGTCGTTAGACCGCGGCCGCCTCTGCCCGGCGACGACTGCCCCAGAAGGGCAGATCGAGTAGGACCAGCAGGGCGACCGCGATGGGCACCCCCGCGACGATATACAGCGGCCACGGCCCCATGTAGTCCAGCAGGCTCCCACCAGATGGCTTGCGGTGCAGGTACATATAGTTGCCACCGGTGATGACGTCGGCCATCCCGGCGATCGCGGTGAACACCACGGTGAGCGCGACCACACGGACCACCGCTCCCTTGCGCGGCCGGATCTCCAGGCCCACGACCAGGAACAGGGCGGCGACGACTATTCCGATGTGCTGGATGAAGTACTGGAAGTAGAAGTAGCTCGGGAAGTCGTAGTGCAGGTCAGGCGTGATCATCGCCTGGATCGTCCCCGCGAGGCCCCAGAAGTACGTCACCTCCACTAGCAACCTCCTGCGGGTGACCAGCGCGACAGCGGCAACAAAGCCCGCGGCATCACAGAGGTAGAGTGGCAGGGCGTAGTCCCAGCCCCATTCGCCTCGCACCACCAGCACCCCCCACCACGCCACCTCGTTGACCACCAGGAGCACCGCAAGCCCCCACCCGGCGTACCTCGTCCAGCCTCCCGGGCGCGCGCGCGCCGCGAGCACCAGGCCGATACTGAGCACCACCAGGGCGACGATGGCACCCAGATGGGTTGGGCTGTACAGCACCAGTGGGTGTTGGTCGTGGTACGTCGCGGCAAGTTGCCAGGTCACCCGCACATGCTTGCACGTGCGCAAGATCTGAGGAGGGTCCGAACCCGGAAGGGCTTCGCCGGGTGGCTCCCGGCACCTCGAACCGTTCCGGTCCGCCGGGCCTCATGACAGCGGGACTCGCGGCATCAAGGGTGCAGTCCGAATGTGCGGTGATGTGATAACGCTGCTGTATGCTCAAGCGATGGAGCGTACCGTCCGCCCGCCGTACACCAACCCCCTCGACTGGGTTTTCCGCAACCGTCAGACCGGTCGCGTGACGGTAGCGCAATGGCCCAACGCGCCGTTGCTCCTATTCCTCGTCGCGGCCGCTCTACGTGCGGTGGTTCACCCCGGCGGGATTGCCGGCGAGATCCTCTCCGCGGTGGCGGCGGTAGCGCTCATCACCTGGGCGGTCATCGAGTTGGTGCGCGGCGTCAATCCATTCAGGCGGCTCCTGGGTGGCGTGGTGCTCGCTGGCCAGTTGGTCGCCCTAGTCCCTCGCTGAGGCCTACTGCAGGCTTTCGTCGCGAGGCTGATCCAGCACGGTGTCCTCGGCGACGAGTTCGTCTCTACCGATAACCAGGCGGTTCAGAAGGCGTTCCTGGACATCGAACAGGTCATCGATCACATACGCGATCCGGGTCCGCAGCGAAAACGAGCCACGGCACTCCGGTGGCAGTTGCTCCAGGAAACCGGCGAGTCGCTGAACCATGGAGTTCGGTACCCTCTGACCGCCCCTCAGGTGCATCTCTTCCAGTTCGAGGATGAACTGGTCGATCTGGGCCACAAACCTGCGCCGCCGCACCTTTCGCCCCCGGGCGTCAGCGCGGGCCGACTCGGCCTGGCGGATCTCGCGGATCGCCCGCTCCAGCGGCGGGGCACCCGCGTCGCGAACCTGGAGGGCGGGCATGAGCGCGGCCATGTCAGGCTGCCGCGACGATGACTTCGCCGTGCATGAAGGGATGGACCGCACAGTGGTATTTGAAATCGCCGGCCGTCTTGAACTGGTATTTGAAGACCGCGCTGTGATCGAGGCGGGGCGAGTCCCACACTCCTTCGGTGTCCGAGGTCGAGGTGTGTTGCGACTGATCGAAGTTGGTCCAGCGCACGGTGTCGCCGACATGTACACGCTGGGGGCTGGGCTGAAACTTGAACCCGGTCACCTTGTTGTCGAGCGTGGTGGCGACATGCACCCCTGTCGATCCCGCCCCGCACGAGGCAATCGCTGCCAGCGCCACGAAAACCGCGGCCGGGATAACGATTGACCTAGCTGTCGACACCGGCTTGGACCCTCCTCCCCTTCTCCAGGCGCACGATGATCACGATCGCGGCCTCGTAAAGAACGATCAGGGGAGTCACGAGCGCGATCGGGGTAACAGGATCGACACCTGGCGTGACCACGTAGCCGACGGCCGCGATAGCGAAATAGGCCACCTTGCGGGACCTCTTGAGCCGGGCGGAATCGACCATTCGAGCCATCGAGAGCAGCACCAGGGCGACCGGGAACTCGAAGGTGATCCCGAAGGCCACCATCAAGATGAGTACAAAGCCGATATAGGCGTTCGCTTCGGGGAAGAAAGTCAGGCTGCCGTCGTGACTCACCATGCTGACCATGCGCATGGCGATGTACAGGAAGAAGTAGGCCAGCGCGGCGCCGGCCGCGAACAGCCCCAGTGAGCTGATCAGGAGCGGCTTGGCAAAGCGCCGCTCCGACGACCTCAATCCGGGCGACACGAAGGTCCAGGCCTGCCATACGATGATCGGCAGCGCCAGCGCCAGCCCGACAACCACTCCGACCTTGAGATGGATAGAGAAGTAGCCCATCGGGTTGAAGTAGTGAAGGGGCTGATGCAGGTACCGCAGCGGCCGGATGATGAGCTCGAGCACGAACCCGGACAGGGCCACCCCGAGCACCGTGGCAATCCCCCACGCCCCCATTGAGATCATGAGCACGCGCCGGAGCTCCTCGAGGTGCTCGACCAAGGTCATCCGTCGGGCTTCCTGGGGGGCGGGAGCAGGTGAAGGAGCACGGGCCGGGGCATGCGGGCCTGCTGCAGCCCGCACTCCTCCCACCTCCGGCAGCCGCCGGATATCCTGAGCCATGATTGGGCTGGCGGTCAGGCTCGGGTGGCGGCTTCGGTGACCGGCGCGGCACCCGCTGGCTGGGGCTCCGCCGGGACTGAGGAGATGGCAACGCTCGGCTGGGTGGGCTCGGTGCTGCTGGCGACAACATGATCATGCGAGCCGGTCAACTCCGCGGCTCCCTTCTTGAATTCGGTGATGGCCTTGCCCAGGCCATGGCCCAGTTCGGGCAGCCGCTTGGGGCCGAAGACGACCAGGGCGACCACGGCGAGGATGATGAGGATGGGTAGATGGCTGACTCCCATGTTGTTTGTGCTCCTTTGCAGAGTTGGTGGTGGAGGCCCCGAAGTTCCCAAACGGAGCCCCCACCTGTGGAGGGAGAAGTCTCGACGGGCGCAACCGCCGAGCCGGATATGGGTCGCTGGTAAGGGGCACCCGGTCAGAGGGCCGGGTTGCCCCTTTCCCTGCGGGAACTCCCCGCTAAGCGAGGAAGGGCATGACCGCGGCGAGGACGTCCGCCTTGGGCTTGGGCTTCTCGGTGGCGCCCATGTAGATGCCGCCCTCCGGGGGCAGGCCGGCGATGCGGCCCACCAGGGCGGCGTGCCGGCACTCGATGCCGAAGATTGAGGCAGCAGCCTGGAGCACATCCGGGTTGGTGATCGCGCCTGCCTGTCCGAGGTACGCACTCACGCCGGTCTCCTCGAAGGTCTTCGCGAGGGTGACGAACTTGGCCGCCGACTCGAAGGTGCCCGCGGGGTACTTGACCTGCGGCTTGGCCACGGGCTTGCCGCCAGCCTTGGAAATGGCGTCGGTCAGGGCGGTGACATGCGCGGCCTCGTCCGAGGCGATCAGGGTGAACACCGCCTTGTCGTGGGCGTTGGCAAACTTGACGCTGGCGACACCCTTGGCGTAGAAGTCGGCTTCGAGGTACTCAAGGGTGAGTGCGAAGTTGAGGATGTCGAGGTCGCCGGCGGCATCGGCCCAGACCCGGGTGGTGCTGAGCAACTCGATGGCGGTGGCGCCTGAGATAACACCGCCCGCTCCGATCGCGGTGGTGCCGAGGAAACGGCGTCGTGTGACGTTTGGATTCAGCATCTATCAGCTCCCTATGAACGGCTTGACGGCCGTGAGAATGTCTGCCATCGGCGCATTCGCCTCGAAGGGGGCGGGCACCTGCTTGGCGGCGAGGATGTCGTTGATGATCGCGGCGTGCCGCGACTCGACCCCGGCGATGCTGGCGGCCGCGCCGAGCACGTCCTTGCTCTTGATCTTTGTGACCTGGCCCTGGTACGCCTTGACCCCGGTCTCCTCGAAGGTCTGAGCCGTCTTGAGGAAGGTTGCTTTGTCGGTAAAGGTGCCGTCGGGGAATTTGAAGGTCGGCTTGGCCACGGGCTTGCCCCCGGCCTGGGTGATCGCCGCGGTGAGGGCGGTCACGTGGGCCGCCTCGTGGGCTGCGATGGGATCGATCAGCGGCTGGACATCGCCCAGGATGTTGGCCTTGGTCCCCTTGTCGTAGAACTCCGCCTCGAGGTACTCCAGGGTGAGGGCGTAGTTCAGGATGCCGAGGTCACCGGTGCTGGAATCGACCGACGGGGACGGGCTGGGGCTTGGGGTCGAGGTGCTCCCGGTGCTGCCACCGCAAGCGGCCAGCAGCGCGGCGCCGCCGAACATGGCCGCGTACTTGAGAAAGTCGCGACGCTCCTTGGGGTCGTCGATCTGCATGACCGGCTGACCCCCAAACAGTTCTTCAGACATTTGGGTACTCCTTTGTTGGTTGGATGCAGGGACCGGAGTCATGCGGCGGCGACGTCGCGACGGGGCGCGGCGAATGGCCATCAGCTCCTCCTTCCTAAGATGTCGCGATAGGCCGAGATCGGTGACATTCACCGGGCCTCATCAAGTGATAGCAGCGATGGCGCATTAAAGTCCGCATCAGTTTCTTGGCGCGCGCCGGGCGCTTCAGGCGCGGCTGATCCAATCCGGGATCCAGGTCGTAGGTCCTGGTAGTGGGAGTTGCGCAAATCCGGGACAGGACGGTACTGTCGTCACCTGAACCCAAAGGACGGGCAATGGAGCTGATCGAGGGGGAAGACCCTCTCAGCGAGGACGTCATCGTCGCGCGCCACTGGGAGGAGGTCTACAGCAGATTGATCGACTTCACCCGGCGGACCCAGAGCCAGCGACCGGGGCAGGCGGCGGCGCTCACAGGGCGGCTGGAGCGATACCGGGAGCTTCTCACGTTCTGGAACGCGCGCGTCTGGCACCTGGAGGAAGTCGTGATCGACGAGACGGCAAGAACCGTCGACAACTGGAGCGGCAGCATCGCGCTGACGCGCAGGGAATTTCAGATTCTCAGGCTCATGCTCGGATCGCCGGGGCGCAGCTTCAGCGCGCGCAACCTGCTCCTCGACGCCTGGCACGACGCTGCCCTTCCCGAGGAGGCGGTGCGGAGCTATGTGAGCCGCATCCGGAACAAGCTTGAGGGGATCGACCTCGCGCAGATCGTGACCGATCCCGCCGGTGGCTATCGCCTGGTGCTGTCTCCGCGCCTACAGTGGATGCCGGAGGCGAACGCTGTCGTGAGTATCCTCGCACAGCCTGGTTACCGGTTGTCGGTCGGGGCCGGGGGCGGCCCCCGGGGCCTTGTGCTGCGGGGGGGGGGAACGAGGAACGAAGAAAAAATCCATAGCCAACACCGGCCCGG
>JBPCPW010000011.1:0-105751 GCA_050998755.1 Candidatus Dormibacteria bacterium | reverse complement strand
AGGGTCCGTTGTTTTGCTCGCCCTTCCCCCGTCGCCCGCGCACACCCCGCCCCCGATCGCCAACCTGATTGCGACCATCGGGCTGGCCCTGATCTTCGTGGCGCTGATCGAACAGGCGAAGCCGGGCGGCGTGCTGGGATGGCTCTGGCAGGAGGGACCGAACTCCGTGCGGCTCCCTGCCCGGGCGGTGCCCAACCCCACCTACCACGTGGCCGGGCTCACGTTGGAGGGCACCAAGGTGGCGATTCTGGCCGTGACCCTGGTGCTGATGACCGTGCTCGGCTACGTCCTGCGCTTCACCCAACTGGGCAGAGCCCTGCGGGCCGTCGCCGAGAACCAGCGCGCGGCCCGCCTGCTGGGTATCGACGTCGACCGGCTGTTCGCCCTCACGCTGATCATTTCGTCGGCGATGGCGGGGCTGGCGGGGCTCCTCTTCGGCATCGCGATCTCCGACATCAGCCCCTACATGGGCCGCGACCAGATCGAGCTCAGGGGGCTTTCGGCAATGGTCCTGGGAGGGATGGGAAGCGTCACCGGTGCCGTCCTCGGCGGCTATCTACTGGGTTTCTTCGAGGTGATCGCCTTCCTCATCTTTGGCAGCAACGTCCAGGCGGGGGTCGCTTTCCTGGCTCTCTTCCTGGTCTTGATCCTGCGCCCCCAGGGCCTGCTGGGGGTGAAGGTTAAGGACCGGCTCTGATGGACTTCTTCATCCAACTCTTCAGCGACCCGGTGGGCTTCTACAACTCCCACGAGCTGCTGGTGGCGCAGTTGGGCATCAACTCGATCCTGGCCCTGTCGATCTTCGTAACCCTTTACTCCGGCCAGCTGTCGCTGGCCAACATCGGCTTCATGGCCATCGGGGCCTACACCACCGTCATCATGAGCCTCCACCTGAACACGCCACTGGCGCTGAACATCACCGCCGCGACGCTGCTGGCGGCCGTGGTGGGCCTCCTGGTGGGCCTGCCGGTGCTGCGACTGCGTGGAGTATTTTTGGCCATCGCGACGATCGGTTTTGTCGAGGCTCTGCGCTTTGGCGTGATCCTCAACCTCCCCATCACTGGTGAGGGCCAGGGCCTGAAGAACCCCGACGCCGCGCCGCTGGAGGGCATCTACCCGATCCTGGTCGCGCTACCCATGCTGGCCTACTTCATCTGGCGGCTCACCGGCAGCAAACTGGGGCAGGCCTGGGCGGCCATCCGCGAGGACGAGCTTGCGGCCCTCAGCCAGGGCATCAACGTGCCCGTCTACAAGATGATCGCCTTTGTCTTCGGCGCCGCGATCGCGGGTTTCGCAGGGGCCCTCGAGTCCCACCTCAACTTCTTCATCGACCCCACTGAGTACGGGGTCGCACGGTCCATCCAGGTGCTGGTTTTCGCCGTCGTTGGTGGCTTCAGCAACGTCGTCGGGCCGATCGTCGGGGCGGTCTTCCTGACCGTGCTGCCGGAGATCGCCCGCCAGGCCCGCGACTACCGCGACGTCATCAGCGGCGTCATCCTCATCCTGGTGATCATCTTCCGGCCGCAGGGCATGGTCGGGCGCGGTGGCCTGGCGCTGATCCGGGCGCGGTGGTGGCGCAGGACTACCAGGGTCAGTGACGAGCGCGCTGCTCGAAGTTGAGGGCATTCACCGCCACTTTGGCGGGGTGCGCGCCGTTAATGGCGTCAGCCTTCGGATCGACGAAGGGGGCGTCTTCGGGCTGATCGGGCCCAACGGCGCAGGCAAGACGACGCTGGTCAACGTCATAACGGGCTACAGCCGCCTGGACCAGGGCAGCGTGCGCCTGGGCGCCATCGAGCTTGGTGGCAAGACTCCAGATGCCATTGCCCGCCTGGGCGTGGGGCGAACCTTTCAGACCATCCGCCTCTACCGCGACCTGACCGCCATTGAGAACGTGCTGGTCGGCATGCATCCGCGGCGGAAACACGACACGCTGGCGCAGCTTGCCCTGCTGCCGGTCCTGCGGCGTGGACAGAAGGAACGGGTCGACGAGGCCCGCGAGCTGCTGACCCAGGTGGGTCTTGACCCCGCCGACTGCGGTGACCGGCGAGCCGCGACGCTGTCCTACGGTGACCAGCGCCGGCTCGAGGTCGCGCGCGCGCTCGCGCTGAGGCCCCGGCTGTTGATCCTGGACGAGCCCGCCGCGGGCATGAACCCCTCCGAGAAGGAGCGCATCAGGAACCTCATCAAGACCGTGAGCGGCGCCGGCCTCACGGTACTTCTGATCGACCATGACATGCGCCTTGTCATGGGTGTCTGCGATCACATCGCGGTGCTGAATTTTGGCCAGAAGATTGCCGACGGTACCCCAGCAGAGGTGGCCGCGAACCCGGATGTGATCTCCGCCTATCTTGGCTCCCGGGCGGCCGATGCGGCTGGCGCTGACCGCGCACCGGGTGCGGGTGGCACCGGGACCGGGGCGACGCCGGCCGCGCCGCTCGCCGTCGCCACGGCGGCGGAGGGGGCGGGGGTTGCACCGTTGCTCAGGGTGAGCGAGTTGCACGTCAGCTACGGAGCGGTGCGCGCGATCCATGGCGTGTCATTCACGGTCGCCAGGGGCGAGGTCGTCGCGCTGATCGGGGCCAACGGCGCAGGCAAGTCGACGATTCTCAACACGCTGTCCGGGCTGCTCAGACCCACGCAGGGGGAGGCGGTCTTCGATGGGCTCGACCTCGCGACCGCGGGGTCGCAGCAGGTCGTGCGGCACGGGCTGGTCCAGGTACCGGAGGGCCGCGAGGTACTCGCTCGGCTGACCGTCGAGGAGAACCTCGCCCTGGGGGGATGGGGGCAACGAGGGCAGTCCGTGCGAGAGGGCGTCCAGTCGATGATGGAGCGCTTCCCGATCCTCGCCCAGCGCCGGTCGCTACCGGCCGGGCAGCTGTCCGGAGGGGAGCAGCAGGTCCTTGCCATCGCCCGCGGGCTGGTCGCCCGGCCCCGCCTGCTGCTGCTTGACGAGCCCTCGCTGGGACTGGCGCCGCAGATGGTCGACCGGATCTTCGACATCATCCTGGAAATCCGGACCGAGGGCACGACGATCCTGCTGGTGGAGCAAAACGCACTGCGCGCGCTGGAGATCGCAGACCGAGGCTATGTGGTCGAGACGGGACAGATCCTCCTTAGCGGCACCGGCGCCGAACTGCTTCGAAACGCCGAGGTGCGGAAGGCGTACCTCGGGGGGTAGTGGTCGGGTCGCCCTGAGTCGGGTGCAACCTTCACAGGGGGAAAACCGGAGGCCCCCGGAAGAGGCAGGCTCAGGTCGACTGCGGAGGTTGACCTTGTCGGGAAGGGCGCCGCCCCGGGGACTACGACCCTGGAAGCTTTGCCGCGAGGACCTCCGCCATCTCGATAACGGGGTCTTGGGAAAACAGCTCGGCGCCCTGCTCGCCGAGCGCCCTGGCGATGGGTCCGGACAGGTGTGCCTGGCGCCCCGCGTCGTCGGGGAAGCAGTCGTAGATCGCAAAGGTCGAGGCCCCGAGTCGCAGCGCAAACCAGGCCGTGGTCGCGGGCTCACCATCGATAACCGGGAGCGCCCCCGTCAGGAACTTTTCAACCTCATCTTCCTTGCCGGGCTTGGCTTCCAGGCGAACCAGCAATCCCTTGGTGACCATCTCACTAATCTCCTATCAGCCGCGTTGGTGCGGGGAACATCAAAATAGCCGCCGACCTGGGCCAACGCGTGGCGCGAGTACGGCCTGACCACTCATGACGTCGGCATTCGCCCCGCCTCCGTCACCACACAAGGATGGCGCAGCTACCCGGCGTGCTGGCCCGCAATGGCGGGCACCGCGTTCATCATCCGCAGCATGCCAGGACCGCCAGTGCGCAGGAAGCGAACGCCGAGGACCAGGGTCAACAGAAGGAATGCGATGTTCAGGAATGTGGTGTAGTCCCACGTGGGATGGTCCTGGAACACCGTGACGGCGCGGTTTGTAGGTGTGGCATGCAGGATGTTGAAGCCGCCTCCGATGACCAGCCCCGCGATGACCATCGTGGCGTACGAGACCGCGAACAGGTAGATCATCATCCGCCACCCGTAGTACTTCCGATAGATGTCGAGGATGGGGATGATGATCAGGTCCGCGAAGATGAACGCAATCACGCCGCCGAAGCTGATGCCCCCTCGCCAGAGCACAGCTGCCAGGGGCACATTGCCGACCGAGCAGACGAAGGCAAGCACAGAAACCAGCGGCCCAACGAACGCCCCCCAGACCTCGCTCACCCAACCGTGGCCGGTGAAGAACACCGTTGCCCAGAGTGAGTCTGGAACCCACGCCGCGAGCGCTCCGGAAATCAGGAACCCAAGCACCAGGTCTGTCCACAGGCTGGCGATGTTCATAAAGAAGTACTGACTCATGGCGGTATAGGCCTTCGCGGAGAACAGCCGGCGGAAGAACGGTCCCTCGGTTACCGACATGTCCATCGCGGCGTGTCCTTCCATCTTGCCGCTCACCCCTCGCTCCGCCTGGCGGCGAGCCTGGTCCACCAGCTTGGGGCGAAGGGTAAGTCGAAATAGGACCGCCAGCAGGATCACCATCAGCGCGCCACCGAGCAGCTCCCCCGCCAGGAACTGCCACCCGAGCAGTATCAGCAGGATCAGGCCGAGCTCGATAACCAGGTTGGTCGACGCGAACTCGAAGATGATCGCGTTGGCAAATGTCGCGCCCTTCCGGAACAGGGACCTGGCAACTGCCACCGAAGCGTACGAACATGATGACGACGCTGCTCCCAGTCCGCTTGCCACCGCCACGGACGAGACAGAGTCTCGGCCGAGCGCCTTGATGATGGCCTTCTTGGATACCACCGTCTCCACCACTGCGGAGAGCAGGAATCCCAGGGCCAACGGCCAAAGGACCGCCCAGAACATGTCGAAGGCGTAGAGCAACGCCTTGCCGATAGCAAAAACGACGAACATCACGTGAACTTAGGCCCGCTGGGTCCGCGAGTCAAACCTCTCACTCCCGGGCATCAACGTTGCCGGTGACGTCAGGAGGTTGGATAGCATTGCTTTGCCCAGCCGCCATCCAGGGAGATCCCCCATGCCAAACAACAGAACTACAATCCGGCGCTCGACCCACGGCGGCCGCAACGTCGTCCCGCAACTGGCCGTCGCACTGACCGTGGCGCTCACCGGCTGCGGCAGCCAGGCCAGCGGTGGTTCGACCGGCAGCGGCTCCATGGCCGGGATGAACATGGGCGGGACGACGAAGTCCGCCAAGGCGACCCTGGTCCCCTCCAACTCGATCACTGGAGCTGGCACCGTCACCGTGGCGATCGTCAAGAACCAGGTTCATGTCGACGTCCGGGCGCAGCAGCTGACCGCGGCAACCAGGTACACGGTGCATCTCCACCACGGATCCTGCGCGTCGATCGGGGACATCATCAAGTCCGTGGGAGACCTGCAGACGGATACGGCGGGCGCGGGCATGACCAACCTCGAGTACAGTGGCAGCAGCCTGCCCACCCCCGCGTTTGTGGATGTTCACGCCCCCGCCGGAACCGAGGGCCCGGCTGTCTGCGGAGACCTGCAGTAGGAAGGCTGCCACCGGCCGATCGCCAGCGGCGACCCTCACCGCCAGGTCGACTGCTGCGCTGAGGCGGTGGCCGCCAGGTCCGAACCCGGGTCGGCCGCGACCACGGCCACCTGCGTCTCGCGCGTCAGCCGCGATGGTGTAGCCGGGAGTGCCGTCGAGACACCTCGTTCGGCCAGCCGCCGCTCCACGAGCGCCAGACAGATTCCACCGCGAGTCAGCGGCAGCTCGTGGCCGCCATCGCCAAGCAGAGTTAGCGACACCAGCGGGTTGGCCGCTCGCAACTCGTCAAGAAGGCCGATGTCGGGGACGGCGTCGTCAAGCGCGGCCAGCAGATGCACGGGCCGCGTGGCGCGTCTCACCCATGCTGGCGCCTCCGCGGACAGGATCAGTCCTTCCATGCTCTGCACGTAAGAGAACCACGTGTGATCGACTGCGTCACGGGCGAGCGGGCCAGGGACGTCCGGACGCAGCAGTGGGACCAGGCGTCGTGCCAACTCGCGGTTGGCGCACATCCAAGTACATAACATCCTGGCCGGCGGATCGAAGGCCATAAAGCGAATAAATGTGCTCATGGAGTTGATGTGCTGCCTGGCGTCCTCGCGCGCCTTGTAGATCGGCGGGGCGATAGCAATTACGGTATCGACAAGTTCGGGATGCCGGTCCAAAAGAGCCAGCCCGACAAGTGTCCCCATCGAATGTCCGACGACGATTACCGGCTCGTCGATTCCGGACTCACTCAGGGAGGCGGCGATCGCGTCCGCGTGACCGTCCGCGCTGTATCCGCTCTTTGGTTTCGGAGAATGCCCAAAGCCCAGCAGGTCCGGGACGAGAAGGCGGCACCGCGCTGCCAGGACGTCAAACTCCGCGCCCCAGTACCGATGTGAGCCGCACATCCCATGAAGCAGGATCCCCGGCGGCCCGGCTGTCCCGAGCCGGCGGACATTCAGGGTTCCCAAGGCAATCACGCCGGACGGCTCATGCCAGCGATATTGCCGTCGCGCTCGTAGCAGCCTGACCGCGCCCAGACCGCCGAGCGCAAGACCCGTTGCTGCCATGGTCAGGGCAAATCGGGTCGTGGCTCTCGCGGGTGTCTCCTGGGCTATGGTCACGGCCATTGACTAAGCGTAGAGCCCGCGAAGCCACGCAAAATAGGGCCGATTGGCCTGGCGCGCGCGGGGCTTCTGCCGGCGCCCGCCGTCGAGGCACGGGCACCCGGACTCGATGGTCAGCCGTCTATGCGGGTTTGGAGCGCAATCCCGCCAGAGTCACCTCGACCAGGCCTCCTGCGCGGACCGGACTCCCCTCCCCGGTCGGCGATTGGAGCCAGCGCAAAAAGCCTGCGAGGCCGAGTTATCTGCGTATGATTGCAGGTAACCACCTTATTGAGGTAGTGACCGATGTGCACCTTCGAGAATGACCGAACGGTAGACGTGTGTGATGTCGCCTTTCCCGCCGTCCGCGCCGCCCTCGCCGACAGCTTTGGTGACGTGGTCAAGTTTGTTCACACGGATGGTCAGCCGACCCGCGTCACCGCGCCGGAATCGGTGCCAGCCACCGAGTTCCGCGCTCAGGCAGAGCGGGCGATCGCCTCGATCCAGGAGTGAGCGCGCCCAGGGCAGCGGTGGCAGCCCAAACCCCACGCGCCATGCCGGAGCTACCCACAGACGAGCAGATCTCGATCGCCGTCGACACCCTGAACATCCTGGGAGATCCGACCCGGCTGCGGATTCTGTGGGTACTACTCCACGGTGAGGAGTCCGTCAACAACCTGGCGGCGATCGTTGGCGCAAACCCCCCAGCCGTCTCGCAGCACCTGGCCAAGCTCCGCCTGGCCCGCATCGTTCGCCAGCGCCGTGAGGGCACGAGGATCTTCTACGTCGCGGAGGACACCCACGTCCGCCAGCTGCTCCACGAGAGCCTGTACCACGCCGACCATGTCGTCCAGGGCCTGCCCGACCACGCGCCGTCGGAATGAGCGCGGCGGCCGTAAAGTCCACCGAAGCCGCCCCAGCCAGGCACGACGAGGAGGAGCACCGGCACGCCGCCAATCGAGCGGTTGGTGTCTCGGCGGCCGGCCTGGCCGTCACTGGTGGCATCGAGTTGGCCCTGGCGATCTTCACCGGGTCGGTCGCCCTTCTCGGCGATGCCCTGCACAACCTGTCAGATGTGTCGACGTCCCTAGTAGTGTTCCTCGGCTTCCGGATCTCGAAGCGCAAGCCCTCGAAGCGGTACCCGTATGGATACGAACGTGCCGAGGACCTCGCCGGGCTGGGGGTCGCCCTGGTGATCTGGGCGAGCGCGCTGTTCGCGGGGTACGAGAGCTACATCAAGTTCATCCACAACTCAGGGACCAACCACCTGGTGCCCGGCATGGCGGGCGCGGTGATCGGGGTGATCGGGAACCAGGTCGTGGCACGCTACAAATCGAAGGTCGGTAAGCGCATCCAATCCGCGACGCTGATGGCCGACGCCAGGCACTCCTGGCTCGATGCGATCTCCTCCGTGGGGGCGCTGCTGGGGCTGGTCGCGGTGTACTTCGGGTACCGCTGGGGAGACCCGGTGGCCGGGTTTGCGGTGACCCTGTTCATCGCTCACGTCGGATACGAGGTGACCTCCGAACTCGCCCACCACCTGATGGACGGTGTCGACGAGGAGGACATCGAACAGGCAACGGAGGCCGCGAAGTCTGTCGAGGGCGTTCGCGCAGTATCGGTTCGCGGCCGCTGGATGGGCAGGTCTCTGCTGTTGGAGGTGGAGGGCGAGCTATCTCCGACCTCATCGCTGGAGCAGGCCGGGGAGACCGGCCGCCGAGTCGAGACCAGGGTGCTCGCGGCGGTACCGGCGGCGCGCGGCGTACTGTGGGTGCCAAGGGCAGGCCCACAATAGTCCTGATGAATCAGCATCGGGGAGCGGGGCGAGCAATGAGCGGGTTCCATGCCACGGGAACGCTCGAACCGGAGGCGGCCCTTGTTCCTGAAATGAGCTGCCACATCGTTCGTGCCGGAGCGGTCTGCGAGCGACGCGGAGCACCTGGTGCAGACCGTCCAGGCGAGGGCTTCTCGGGACTGATGAAGCACGACAACCTGACCTCAGTCCCGAGCTGATCGGCGGTCCGGACGATGGCGGGGGATGCGCATGACCATGGCCATGAGGGCCACGACCACCGCCATGACGACGCCCGCGGTGGCATCCGGGAACGTCTGCGGGCGCTGGTCGCACCCCACAGCCACGACGCGGGCGACAGCGTGGACAACGAACTCGAGACCAGCCAGCGGGGCATCCGGGCCCTGCTCATTTCGTTCGCGGGACTGGGACTCACCGCGGCGGTCCAGCTGGCGGTTGTCGTGCTCTCGGGCTCGATCGCCCTTTTTGGCGACACGCTCCACAACTTTGCCGACGCCCTGACCGCTGTTCCGCTGGCCATCGCGTTCACCCTGGGCCGTAGAGCCGCCACCCGTCGGTTCACGTATGGCTACGGACGCTCAGAGGATCTCGCGGGCCTGGTTGTCGTGCTGCTGATCGCCACCTCATCCGCGCTCGCCGGATACGAGGCGATCGTGCGGTTGCTCCACCCGCAAGCGGTCAGCCACCTCGCCCTGGTCGCGGGCGCCGGTTTCATCGGCTTCGTTGGGAACGAACTCGTGGCGCAGTACCGGATCCGGGTGGGACGTGCGATCGGATCGGCGGCTCTGGTCGCCGACGGCCTGCATGCCCGCACCGATGGGATCACGAGCCTCGCCGTAGTTGTGGGCGCGGCCGGCGTGGCGGTCGGGTTGCGGCAGGCAGATCCCATCGTTGGCCTGGTGATAACGGTGGCGATCGTGGTCGTGTTGCGCCAGGCCACCGGAGAGGTCTTTGCTCGTCTCATGGACGCGGTAGACCCTGGCCTGGTTGATGCCGTCGAGCACGCCCTTCTAGACACACCGGGAGTGCTTGGCGTCGGCCAGATCCGACTGCGCTGGATTGGTCACACCCTTCGCGCAGAGTGCGAGATCGAGGTCGACCCTTCCGCGTCTATCGTCGCGGCCCACCGGGTCGCCGATGACGCGCAGCACGAACTTCTGCATCGCGTTCGGCGGTTGACCGCAGCCACTGTCCACGCGGATCCACAGCCCCGCGACGGCGAGTCGCACCACGGAATTTCGGCCCACCATAATTAGCGCGCCGCGACAGCCTCGCATGAGTTCGGAAGGGCGACGCGCGCGTTCAGGTCATGCCGCGGTGCTGCGCCAACGTGCACCGGACCCGTCCATCGCATCTGGTACTCGCCTGGTTTCAGAGGTCCACGGCTCGACGTCAGACGACACCACGGTCATGCAACTTCCCCCGCAGCAGCGCGTATCCGAGCCCGACTGTCCAGATTGTGAACGGGTCAAGCGCGAGCCGCTCCACCCCGCCCACCCCAAGGCCCGGGTCCAGTCGGGATAGATACAGGGCTGATCCGGCCAGTGCCAGCGCTCCACAGCCTGAAGTCCACAGCGCAATTCGCCGCTGCGACCGCCACGTCGCGGTCGCCAATAGCGCCATCGCGATGAACTTCGGGGGCACCTGGGCGATCGCTGCGACCAGGTGCAGCGATGGCGCAACGTTCTCCGGCGCGAAACCGACGACGATCACGCCAATCCCCGACAGGCCCAGCAAAACCATCGAAGTAGTCGTTAACCACCCGCGCGGCAGCCCCCAACGAGCCAACCCTGCACCGGCCGCGGTGAGCAGCCCGAGGGCGACAAACGAAGCGTTCATCAGCCCGTGTAGCGGGGAGCAGACGTGCCTCGCCATGATTGGGGCATGCGCAAGGGGGCCACACGCGGTGTTCCCCAGGTCGCTGATGTAGTTGTTGAGGTAGCTGTACGGGGTGGGCCACGCCGCCGCGACCACCGGCTGGACAATGAAGTACTGGACCGTCAAGATCCAGCACAACGCTCCTGCAAGCACCACGCGATGGTCGCGCTGCTCCGTCATATCCACAAGGCTAGGGCACACCACGGTCGCGAACCGTTCTTACCGCGGGGCCAACGGCACCGGCTCCCGACCCAGGTAAATACGGCTGGAGGGATTCAGCGGCGTATTCACGATACCGCCGAGACTGATCATCCCCTAACGTCCGCCGAGGCTACCCGCTGACCCTCGAAAGCATAGGTGACGGCCATCCGGTGAACGGATCACGTGGCGGGAGGCACCCCGGTCAGGAGGCGACGAACCCGGCGACGGATCCTCGAATCAACCGCCCGGCTGGCGACGCCGACGATCGGGTCACTGACCAGTAGATCGCGAAGTCGTCCCTGAACATATTTCCAGTCGATCCACTCGTATTGAGCCACGGCAATCGCGAACGCGGATTGGAATCGTCCGTAATCGTTGTTGTCGGCCGTGGCCTGCCGGACGCGATCGACGTACAGGTCCTCGACGCCAATGATCGTTACTGAACCCGACCCTACCGTCAAGGTACGCGTGCGCGAGAGATCACCGTCAATCTCCGATTCCGGGAATTCGACAGCGACACCGGATGCGCCGTGTTCCCAGTGCCGCCCGGAGCGGGCGAAACCGAGTGTCCGCAACGTGGCATGGTGCTCAGGGCCGATCGAGGCACAGAGGTCGAGGTCAGTCTGGTGGTAGTCGTCACTGGACCAATACTCCTCTGCTGTGCCGCCGACGATCACCGCCATGAGCTCAAGGCCTTCTTGGATCGCAGCCGCGACGAAGAGGTGCCGGCTGAGGCGGTCGTCAGTCTGACTAGCGCGTCGGAGCAGTGACTGCGCTTTGGAAATGCTCACGCGTCAAGCCATCCCGTTGAAGGCTGCGTCGCTCGGCGGCGCTCGGGTTTCGTCGCCATGGATCGAAGGTGTACCCGCCGAGTGCCTGTTCCACCCGCACCTTTAGATCGCGGTCGTCCGGTACCGCACCCGCCCCCATGGTCAGCGTGATGGGAATGCCGATGGCAACTGCCCAGCGGTCAATGAAGTCGAGGCCCGGCATCACCACACCGGACTCGGCACGTGACACGGCGGGCTGACTGGTGCCCAACCGGTTGGCAAGTTCACCCTGGCTAACACCCGCCTGGCGGCGCGCCCGGCCGAGGACTATGCCGATCTCCACAGCGTTCACAGAACATATCATACTAGGTATGTCGAGCCTGGGCCCAAGAAGTGCCAACCGAGATCCCCGTTCCCTTGAGCCGGGAGCACCGGTAACCCGGCAGTATCACGTCCGAGACTGGTATCGGATCCGGTATCATCAGGGCATGAGACCCCTTGCGAGCAGCCTCCTGGTCGAAGCAAGGCGTCGGTCGGCGCTATCGAGGCGAGAGTTGGCCAGAAGGGCAGGGACATCCCCCTCTGCGCTAATTGAGTACGAGAAGGGTTCGAGGCAGCCAAGTGTCGCGGCATTACTCCGAATCCTGGGGGCAGCCGGGTTCGAGTTGCGCACGCGACTCGAACCCGTCGATCACCACGACGATGCGCTCCGCGCCTGGCGAGAAAGTCTCACGCCGGACCGGGCTGCCGAAATGGACGCCGATCGCGACCGCTTCTTCCGCGAGGCCATCGTACTCCCAGGCAATGACGATCGGAGAGCCGGGCAGCGACTGGAGCGTTGCTCCGCCGCTCCGCCCCTCCTCGATCTTTGAGGCCCTCGCCGAGCATCAAGTTGACTACGTGATCATTGGGGGGTTCGGCGCAACGATTGCGTGTGATGCAGGCCGAGGAAGAGGATCGGCACAGCTGACACAAGTCGCCTGGGAAACCCGCCCAGGGGCACACTGATCAGTGGTATTGCGTCAGCAGATATACGGCTGGAGGGATTCGAACCCCCGACACCCAGTTCCGGAAACTGGTGCTCTATCCCCTGAGCTACAGCCGCACGGGTCAGAGCCGAGTATAGGGGCGTCCGTGCCGCCCGGAGGGCCCCCTCTACCCCTCGTCGCCCTCTTCGTCACCGCCCAGGAGCAGCGTGTCCTGGATGTCGTACAGGGCCTCCATGCAAATCGCGATAGTCAGGTCACGCTCGGCCCGACGCGCCAGCGGGTGGTCGCAGCCGGCGAGGAAGCGCTTGACCTCGCGGCGGAATTCGGTCGGCAGCGTTGGCGACTCCGAGAGGTTGAGAAGCTCGAGCTGGTTGAGCAGGCGGTCGATGTAGCGGACGCGGTTGCGCCGCGCGTGCCGGCCCTCCAGCTCGACCTGCCATGTCTTGTACTGGTCACTGATTTCAAGGGACGTTTCGTGGATCATCCGGTACTCCCCTAGGCCGCGCCTGAGCTGACAACTGGGTCATGTTACGTTCAGCCGGTGCCACGGTCAATCCCCCAACTTTGCCCCCAACTTTGTCCCGGTTTTGGCCGTGCCGGGACGGCCTCGGGAGCGAGGTGAGCGGCTCGCAGGCGAGCGATCCGGGCGACCTCGGCGCGTGGCTTAGGACGCGGTGGCTGGGCCGCGAGATGGCTTACCACGAGGCCATCGACAGCACCCAGGACGAGGCCCGGAGGCTGGCGGCGGTCGGGGCAGCTCATGGGCTGCTGGTGTGGGCCGGCTCACAAACTGCAGGCCGGGGACGCCTGGCGAGGAGCTGGCAGTCACCGGCGGCGAGCGGCCTCTGGTTCTCGGTGGTCCTCCGTCCCTCCGTGCCCGCGGGGCGGTGCGCTCCCCTCCCTATGGTCGTGGGTGCGGCGGTGGGCGAGGCCCTGGACACGTTGGCCCCGGGCCGGGTTGGTCTCAAGTGGCCCAATGACGTGCTGCTCGATGGCGGCAAGGTGGCCGGCGTCCTGGTCGAGGGCCACGCCGCGGCGGGAATCCTGGAGCACGCGGTGGTGGGTGTGGGGGTGAACCTCGCCAGGCCGCCCGGCGGGTTTGACGGGGAGATCCGCGATACCGCCGCGGCGATGTCCGACGCTACCGGTGAACCCCCCGGGGCAGCACGCACCCTGGCCGCCATCCTGGCCCGACTGGAGGACGGCTACGACGAGCTGATCGCGGAAGGTGCGGCCGCTGCCCGCGCCCGCTGGCTGGGCCTCGCCGACACCATCGGCCGCGACGTGGTGGCCCAGGCGGCCGGCCAGGCGGTCCGTGGCAAAGCGATCGACCTCGACCCGGGGGGCAACCTGGTGATCCTCGTCGATGGCGATCGCAGGGTGATCTCCTACGGGGAGATAGAGCACCTGCGATAGAGCGCCGCGGCTGATTGGCACGCAGTCTGTTGGGGGCGAAAAAAGAGGGGCCCGAAGGCCCCCCTCTGATCCTGGGATCGACTAGGAAACGGTGATCGTGCCCTTCATGTTGGCGTGGAGGCTGCAGTGGTACGAAAACGTACCGGCCTTGGTGAACTTGAAGGTGTAGGTCTCACCCTTGCCGTGGGTGCTGGAGTCAAAGCTGGAGTCATCCGCGGTCGCGGTGTGCTGGCTGGCGTCGTCCTGGAAATCCCATTTGACGGTGTCTCCGACCTTCGCCGTAGCCGGGGTCGGGTCATACTTGCCCACGTTGGTGGGATCGGCCACGACCTTGATGGTCACCGCCGCGGGGGTGTTGTCGGCGGGGGAGCTGCCACCGGTCGCGCCGCCGCTGCTGTTGTCGGTGCTGCTACCGCCGCAGGCCGCAAAAGTCAGTGCCATCGCGCCGATTCCCAACCCACTCAATGCCTTCGATCGAATCATCAGTTCTCCTTCGAGAATACGAGTATGTGTTAGTGAGAGTATAAGCTGACGACCCAGTCAGTTTCCGGTTTCGAACGGGACCTGAGGCCCCGTTTCGAGTTCAGGAGGGCCGTCCGGCCCCCGCCTGGACAGCCTCTGGCTCCTCCGAGATACGGAGGAAGATGACACTGATCGGCACGAAGTAGATGAGGTTCCCAAGGCCGAACATCAGCAGCCCCGCGAGTTGCTGGTCGACCACCGCGCCAAGGGCGGCGAAGAGCCTCGGCTGAGCCGAATAGAAGGGGTACATCACAAACGGGGCCAGGGCCAGCGTCATCCCGATCACCGTCGGCGGGATCCCCGCCAGCGCCAGGTACCCGATCTTGATCAGCGGCGGCATACCCCGGCTCTCGGCCACCGGGCCCACCACCGGGACCCAGAAGAGAAAGGCGGTGCCGACGAAGAGAACGTGTTCCAGGACGTGGATGTCCTCGTTCAGCAACGTCGCCTGATAGAGCGCCGGGATGTGCCAGGCCAGGAGCACCCCGTTGAACAGCAACACCGTCAGCCAGGGGTTACCGAGGAAGCGCGGCAGGTACCGTGACATCCCCAGCGGCAGGCCGGCGAGGATCAGCGGTGGGCCCACCATGGTGATCAGGATGTGCTGGATCATGTGGGCGGTCAGCAGGTATCGATCGGATGCGGCGTCCACCGGTGTTACCAGGGCGATGAAGAAGCAGAGGTAGCCAAGCCACAGGTAAACGGGGCGGCCGGGGTCGTTCGGCCGCGGCACAATGAAGCGGAACGCGATGGCCGCGACGACAAACCCGGCGAGTTGGAAGAGGTTGAGATTCCAGGGTAGCGGGAGGGGATGAAACCCCATCAGCTAATGGAGCTCGTGGTACTCCGTCCGAGCGTCCCTGACCCAGCCGCCCACACCGATGAGCAGGATGATCAGGCCGATGATGATGATCACCGGGCCGCTGTTCAAGGTCACCAGGCCCAGCAGGGTGCCCGCGGTGCCGAATGACGCGACCAGCGGCCAGTAGCTGTTGGGGGGCATGTGGATCTCGTCGTCGTGGTGGTCGCCATGCGCGGCGGCGGGACCGCCCTGGGCCTCTTCGGTCACTTGGTCACCGCGAGCGCCAGGTAGAGCGCGGTCCACCCCCAGGCGATGAGGGCCATCATCACGGAAACCAGTGTGAGCAACACGCCCATCCGGATGTTCTTACCGGCAAATTTCTTGTCCATTTCTTCTCCGTGATTCTAATGGCTCAGGCGGGAGCTCTCAGGATCGAATCGAGGACCATGGCGCCAAAAAGCAGGGCGAGGTAGAGGAGCGAGAAGGTGAAGGTGCGCCGGGCCCAGCGATTGGCATTTTCGCGCAAGGTGGCGACGCACATCCCGACCAGGATCCCTCCCAGGCAGGCGGCGCCTATGAAGTACGCCAGGCCGAAGCCGCGGAAGCCCAGGAGCATCGAGATGGCCACCAGGACGATGCTGTACATCAGCATCTGGCGGGCGGTCTCCTTGCGCCCGTGGACCTGCGGCAGCATCGGTACGTTGGCGCGCCCATAGTCCCCCTCCAGCCGTAGGGCAAGGGCCCAGAAATGGGGCGGCGTCCAGAAGAAGACGATCGCGAACATGTAGAGCGCTGTCATGTCGAGACTGCCGTTTACGGCGGCCCAACCGATCAGCGGGGGGAAGGCGCCGGCGGCCCCGCCGATGACGATGTTCTGCGGCGTCGACCGCTTCAGAATCATGGTGTAGACCAGCACGTAGAAGAGGGTCGCCGCCATGGTCAGGCCGGCCGCGAGGAGGTTGGCCCGGCCGGCGATCACGGCGAAGGCCAGGACGTTGAGAACGATGCCGAAGACCAGCGCGTTGCGCGCCGGGACGCGCCCCGCGGGGATGGGGCGCTGACGGGTGCGGTACATCTGGGCATCGATGTCGCGGTCGAACCACATATTGATCGCGTTGGCGCCACCCGCCGCGAGGTAGCCGCCGACCATGATCGCCAGCACCAGGTCGGTGGCCGGCCACCCGTGGGCCGCGACCACCATGGCCGCCAGCGCAGTGACCAGCAGGAGGCTGATGACCCTCGGCTTGGTCAGTGCGATGTAATCGCGGAGATACTGCCGCAGCCCGGGGGTCTCGAGGGCTACCGCGCCAACCGCGCTCAAGGGTTCACACCCGCCAGGCGCGCGGCGCCGGAGACCTGCTGGGCGACGCGCTCCCGCTCCAGCCACGCCCCGCCCGCCAGCAGCACCATACCCGCCCACACCGCGCTGGCCAGCGCAACGTGGATCGACCTGAGTGCCGGGGGGAGGCCGTTGAGCACCTGTGCGGCCCCCACGATGACCTCCGCCACAAGCAGGCCGGCGACCAGGTAAGCGGCCAGCGCCAGGCCCCGGCCGCGCCACCGGCGCAGGCCGGCGTGGACCGCCAGCAGGATGGCGATGGAGCCGAGACCGACGACCACGCGGTGCAACATGTGCACGTCGGCGAGGGGACTGTGCTGTCGCCCGCAAAGCGGCCATGAGTTGCACGCACCGCTGGCGCCGGTTCCCACCACGACGGCCCCGGTGACCACGATGACGTAGGCACCCACCAGGCCGGCGACTATGAAGGCGCTACCACTGCCGCCCGCTGCGCCCACTGGAGCCCGGACCCGTCCTGCCCAGAGCGCGACGAGGATCCCTGCCCCCAGCGCCAGCTCGGCGTTGGCCAGGTGGATCGCCACGGTGAAGGGGCTGTTCTTCATCAACACCGTCACCCCCCCGAGCACCGCCTGGAACCCGTAGATCCCAAGCGCCACGAGTGCGGCAATCCAGAGTCCGCGCGGCAACTCGACGCCACCCCGCCCGCGCCGCCGGTACAGCATCAACGCATACACCGCCGTCGCCAGGACCAGCAGCCCGGCCGCGGTACCGAAAAGCCGGTGAGCCACCTCCAGCAGCGTGCGGTAGGCAAAGCGATCGGTCTCGTGCTGGTAGCACAGCGGCCAGTCCCGACACCCAAGGCCCGACCCGGTAATCCTCACCACACTGCCCAGGACGACCTGCAGGTACACCGCCACGGCGGTGACCACTGCGAGGTTCCTAAAGGCTTTCATTCACTTCCCTGTGATCAAAGCTTTCCTGGGCGAGGCGCCCGGCCTAATAGTGAATGGAGTCGTCTTTGATGCCCAGCCTGGTATCCCTTACGGGTCGCACCGAGGACACCACCGGGATGGTGGCGAAGTTGTAGCTGGGCGGCGGCGACGTGGTCGCCCACTCCAGGGTATTGCCCTCCCACGGGTCATCTGCCATCAGTCCGTCCTTCTTCCTGGCAATCGTCATGACGACGTTGATGATGAACAGGAGGACGCTGAACGCGATCATGAATGCGCCGATGGTCTCGATGAAGTTGACGAACCCCCAGCCTTTGTACGCGCTGTAGGTCTCGATCCGGCGGGGCATCCCCTGGATGCCCAGGTAATGCATCGGCATGAAGGCCAGGTTGGCACCGACGATCATCAGCCAGAACTGCAACTTGCCAATACCCTCGCTGAGGAACTTGCCGGTCATCTTGGGCCACCAGAAGTAGAAGGCACTGAACATGCCGAAGGCGCTCAGTCCGAAGACGACGTAGTGGATGTGCCCGACGACCCAGTAGGTGCCGTGCAGCTGAGCATCGACCGCGGAGGAGCCCAGGAAGACCCCGTCAACACCCCCGATCAAGAACATGAAGACGGCCCCGACGGAGAAGAGCATCGCCGCGGTGTACTTGATCGAGCCACCTGCCATGGTGGCCAGCCAGTTCAGTACCTTGACCCCTGAAGGGATGGCAATGAGCATCGAGGTGAAGGAGAAGAAGGTGACGACCGAGATCGGCAGGCCGGTCACAAACATGTGGTGCACGAAGACCACAAAGCCGAGGATCGCGATCGCCGACATCGAGTACGCCATGGCCTTGTAGCCGAAGATTGGCTTCTTGCTGAACACCGGGATGACCTCGGAGATGATGCCGAACGCCGGCAGGACCATGATGTAGACCGCCGGGTGCGAGTAGAACCAGAAGATGACCTGGTAGATCAACGCGTCGCCACCGTGGTTGGGCTGGAAGAACGTGGTCCCGAACTGGCGGTCGAACAGCAGCATCATCTGCACCGACGCTAGGAACGGCGCGGCCACGGCGGTCAGGAACGCGGTGATCAGGATGGACCAGGTGAAAAGCGGCATCCGGAACAACGTCATGCCGGGGGCGCGCATGTTGAGGATGGTGACCAGGAAGTTGATCGCGCCGAGAATCGAGCTCACGCCGAGGATGTGCAGGCCCAGGATCCAGAAATCCTGTCCCAGGGAGCAGGCGTACTGCTTCTCGGTGAGGGGCACGTAGCCGGTCCACCCGGCCGACCCCGCGCCGCCCGCGCAGCGGATGCCGTGGGTGATGCTTGGGGGTACCAGGAAGCCCGCGAACAGTACCGCGGCGCCAATCGGGATCAGCCAGTAGCTGAAAGCGTTGATGCGGGGAAAAGCCATGTCGCGCGCGCCGATCTGCAGCGGCACAAAGTAGTTGCCGAAGCCCGACCACATGGGGATGACGAAGAGAAAGATCATCGTCGTGCCGTGCATCGTGAAGACCTGGTTGTAGACCTGGGGCTTGAGGAAGGTGTTGGCCGGGATGGCAAGCTGGGTGCGGACAGCAAGGGCCAGCAGACCACCGACGACGAAGAACGCAAAGGTGGTCCAGAGGTACATGAGCGCGATCTTCTTGTGGTCGACTGTGCTCAGGTAATCGAGGAACCTATTGGTCGGGGCATAGGACGATTTCACCCGGGGCAGAGCGACGGTGGTTGCGGCGGCGGCCATCAGGATCCTCCCTGCGTGTGCTTCAACTTGGCGTACCACTGGTCGTAGGCGCTCTGCGACATGGCGATCACGGTCACGGTCATGGCGGCGTGGCTGAGGCCGCAGAACTCGGTGCACTGCCCGTAATAGGTGCCGGGATCATTGGCCTCAATCCAGGTCTGGTTGTGCTTACCGGGGAAGGCGTCGAGGCGGCCGGCAAGGCGGGGTACCGACCAACTGTGGATTACGTCCTTGGACTCCAGGTCCAGGTTCACCACGGAGCCGGCCGGGATGTAGAGAGTGCCGAACGTGGTCAGCGGCTTGCCCCCGGGGTTGGGGTACTGGAACGACCAGGCCCATTGCTGGCCGACGACCTTGACGTGGTAGGCGTCGGGGGCGGGAGAGTTGCGTAGGAAACCGATCTGGGTAACCGAGAGGCCAAAGATGAACATCAGGATCATCGCCGGGATCAGGGTCCAGGTGAACTCCAGGGCGTTGTTCCCGCCGATCTGCTTGGGCATGAAGTTCTCGTCCTTGCGGCGGTACTTGAAGGCGATGTAGAACATCGCGCCGCCCACTCCGACCAGGACGATCATGGCCGGCACGAGCACGATGTACCAGAGGTCGCTGATGTGCTGAGCGTTGGGTCCCGCGGGATCGAGGATGCCCTGGCTCTGGGATGAGCTGTCCGCCAATGCGGAAACGCCGGTTCCCAGGAGACCCAGCAATGCCAGGCCCAGCGAGGTGATTTTTCCGCTCTTGTTCAAGGCCGCAGGGATTATAGGGTCAGTGAGCGCAGGGGATGCCGCCGGCGCTGGTGCACGGCGTAATGTTCGCCGCGAAGACCGCGGACAGCACCACCAGGAGGACGAAGCCGGCCGCTCCGATGATGCAGCCGAAGTCCGCCATCATGGCCCCGTAGAGGCCGTACAGCAGCGCCGCGACGCCGCCGGCTCGAACCTCGCTTTCGGGTCCGGTGCCCTGTACCGGAAGTGGCGCTTCGCTCATGGGGTCTCCTCCTCAGGGTCGTCAAACAGGAATTCCTTGACCTTCACATACCACCACTTGGGCCGGTAATCGCGCCTCTCGTTGAGGGCGATGGTGCCCTGGCGGGCATCCCAGCTGGCCGCGATCCAGAAGCTTATGAACGTGACCACCAGGCTCAGGACGACGAGCTCCGAAGCCAGGAAGGCGAACGACTTCAGCAGCCCGCTGATCTGCATTCGCGCCAGGTCGAACAGTGACCACTCATAGAGCAGCGCGGCCAGGGCGGCCGGCACCGCCACGCCGGCGAGGTACTGCAGCGCGCGCTTAGGCGCACCGTAATAGAGCTGGCCAAGCCCCGGAACAATTGAGATCGTCCGGGCCAGGCGAGGGTTTTTCCGGGGGCCTGCGGCAGGCGTGTAGATGTTCGCCAAGCCCGCCCTTACTGGAACATCTTGTAGCAGTAGATCGCCGCGATGACCAGGCTGGTGACCGCCCAGATGGTCACAAAGATCATGTCTCCAGTGGTGATATCGAGCAGTTCGGGTCCGGGGATCAGTGCCAGCATCTCTTGCCTCCTACGACGTCTGGTGGGCTTCGTTGCCGGTTGGAAGCAGCTCGTCGGGCTTGCTCACTTCATCGACATCGATGATCTGGAATACGCCGGGGACATACCGCGTCTCGAGGTTGAGGTGGAAGTACCGCGACTTGCCGCCCGCCTTGACCTCGACAGTGACGATGCAGATCTGGCCGCCCTGGGGGGGAACCACGAGGCACTGCTTCTTCGACGGCGCGCCGGTGGTGCCGCCGGGTGGAATCCAGGGCAGCGTCAGGATTTCGGCCGTCGCGCCCTTGTTGGCGGCCAGGTATCTCGAAAGGCTGGTCGGTCCCGTCAGCTTCTCCGTCGACTCGGATTCGAGGAACTGCAGCCCGCCGGACGGGGTGGTTTTCACGGCGTCGATATATCCCTGGGCCACCGCCACCGGGTCGCCACCATTGGCTGCGGCTCCGCCGCCGCCCCCGCCGCACCCCGCGAGGGCGACCGGCAGACCGACGAGGGCCAGCGCCGTGGCGCGCCTAGCCCAGGACATGCTCACCGACGATCATCAGCCAGCCGAACCAGCACAGGACGACGAAGGTGGCGCTGATGCCCAGGACATCGCGGAGCTGCGGCCCCGATACCATCCGCCGAACCCCGAGCAGCGCCCCCGCCAGCACGACCAGCAGCACGGTGGAGATGAGCAGCAGCGGCAGGTCTGCGAGCAGCAGGTTCTCGCCGGCGAGAAGCACGGTCGCCATCACTGCGAGTTGAAGGTGAGCGGCTTCTGGTAGCGCCGCACCCAGTGGACCATCAGTGACACCTTGTCGTTGTTCTCCATGGGGTTGCTGGCGAACAGGTGCTTGGCGCCCCAGGACGGCATCTGCGACTTCAGGTGGTGCTCGGACAGGGCGCCGTAGAAAACGCAGTCGTAGTAGTAGTCGTCATTGAAGAAGCCCAGGCGGTGCTGGTCGTTGAGCGGCGGGCCGATGCCCCCCTCACCCTGCTGGCCGTGGCACTGCGCACAGTTGTTCTTGAAGATCGGGCCGGCGCGGTCAACCACGTCGAAGATGTTGACGATCAGGTTGCGGTGGGCACCGAGCTTGTCGGTGGCCAGTCCCTGGCCGTTGTGGCAGACCATGCAGCCGGTGACGTCAATGGCCACGCCCGCGTACTGCGACGGCAGCCCGTAGGTCTTGACCATCTCCGCGGTGATGCGATCCGGGTGTGCCTGCGGGCTGCGTGACTGCACCGGCTTGATCAGCGGGATGCGCTGCGCCGCCACCTTGCCACCGATCACCGCGATGTCCGGCACGTGGCAGGTGATGCAGCGCTCGTTGTCACTGGTGCCCTTGGGGTTGAGCTGCTTTACCTCCTCGACCGAGCTCGCGGTCGGGAACTTCTGGTAATAGGCAAGCTCGTAGGGCTTCCATTCCTTGTTGTAGTCAAGGTAGAACATGACCGCCAGCACCGCCATCAGCGCAGCGCAACTGACGAAGAAGAACTTACTCAAGCTCTGGCTTCTCCTTCCCTACTTACCGTTCTTCTCTTCAGCCCTTGGCCGATCGGCGCCCAAGGTGAAGGAGCGAGAGAGGACCGGAGCGAACGTACACGGACGTACGTGAGCAAGGACCGGAGCAGGCGCGCAGCGCCGGTCGCGACGCACAGATTGGGTGCCTAGCGGCCAAGGATACCGTCCCAGAACCAGCGCCACTCAAGGCCTCTGAAGAAGGTCCCGATGAGGGCGAAGGCCACTGAGAAGACCACGAAGATCGTGAAGAGAATGATCGCCACCTTGCGGTCGCGCGGCTGCCGCGAGGGGTTGCGGTCCATGTACGGCATGATGATCAGCCCGGCGATTACGAAGGTCGGAAACGCGACGCCGGCGGTGATCGGGGGGACGCGCGACAGGAGTTCCTGCAGCCCCAGGAAGTACCAGGGGGCCTTGCTGGGGTCGGGGGTCATCGACGGGTCGGCCATCTGCTGCAGCGGCGACTGCACCACCAGGGCTATCACTGTCAGCGCCACACCGACGACCAGCGCCGAGATGAACTCGCGATAAACCAGGGCCGGGTAGCTCGGGATGGAGGTGTCGGCGTCCTTCTTGAGCGACGTCTGGGCCACCGGGCGAGCGACTACGCCGGCGCCGGCGGCAACGGCGGGCCTGGTCGCTACAGCCGTCGCGCCGGCCGGGCGGGCCAGGTCGGCGCCGACCCCGGTGGGGGCGGCGGCAGCGCTGGGGCGTGCTTCGGGCGTGGTGGTATCGGGGCCGGCTACACCCTCGGCCTTGGCGGCCGCCTCCGCCTCCGGTTCGCGGTCCGGGACATTGCTGGTATCGGGACTGGGAATGGCGTCTGTCTCGTCAGCCATAGGTGTTCTCCGTGCCTAGAGGTTGCCGCTGAAGCCGTCCTTTCGGACTCTCCAGAAGTGGATCATCATCGCGATCGACGCAGCCAGGGGAAGGCCCAGGACGTGGGCCACGTAGAAGCGCAGGATGGTCGCGTTGCCCACAGTGAACGACCCCAGCATCGAGAACCGCGTCTGCGGCCCGGCCACCGGAGCGTACTTGGCCATGTTGGTCCCCACGGTCACCGCCCACAGGCTCAGTTGGTCCCACGGCAACAGGTAGCCGCTGAAGCTGAGTAGCAGGGTCATCAGGAGCAGCGTCACGCCGATCCCCCAGTTGAATTCGCGCGGAGGCTTGTAGGAGCCGGTGTAGAAGACGCGACACATGTGCAGCCAAACCGTGATGACCATGGCGTGGGCACCCCAGCGGTGCAGGTTGCGCATCACCACCCCGAACGACACCGCGTACTGCAGATCCTTCATGTTCTGGTATGCGTAGTTCACCGCGGGGACGTAGTAGAACATCAGGAACAGGCCGGTGATGGTCAGCAGGATGAAGAGGAAGAAGCTGATGCCTCCCAGGCAGAACGTGTAGCTGAACTTCATGTGGCTCTTGCGGATGCGCGGCGGGTGCGCGTGGAGCCAATAGTTGGTCAGCGCCGTCCGCGTAGCGATCTTGTCGGTGAGGGGCAGGCCGTGGCGGAAGATCGACTTCCAGAGTTGGACGGTGACCTCAATGGGGATTTCGGCTGCCTTACGGAAGCGCGAGGGGGTCTTGGTGGTGTCCTGAGCCATGGTTACCTCAAACTGCCTGTCGTTCGGTGCGGGCGACGATCTTGCCGCGATCTACGAAGAGCTGGCCGTCGGGGCTGACACCCACCTGGACCACGTCCATTGGCCGCGGGGCGGGTCCGTAGAAGCGGACCCCGTCGCGCAGGTACCGCGAACCGTGGCAGGGGCAGCGGAACATCGAGTCGTTCTGGAACCAGCGCGGCGTGCAGCCCAGGTGAGTGCAGATCAGGCTGACGGCGTAGAAGCCGTCGATGTCGCGGTTCAGGGCGATGCGCTTGTCGCTGAAGATTGTCGTGGAGCCCACCGGGTAGTCCTCAGGAGCACCCGCTTTGAACAGCAGCGACTCGTCATAGGTGACGTTGGGGATGACGAACCGCAGGCTCATCACGGTCGCCGCAAGGGTGGCGACCGACAGCCCCACAAGCCCCACAAGGGTGAAGAATCCCCTCCGGCTGAAAGCCTTCATCTCGTCGAGGCCGTTGGTGACCTCTTTGCGCCAATCGATGGGGGCGGCGGAAGCGGTGGTCAATTGTTCTCCCTTGGTTGGGCGGGGCCTGCGATGGTTCGGACTGAGCTTACTTGGTGGCAGTTTTCCGCGTCAATTACGCTGCAAACTTGAGCTAGCCTCGCCAGGCGAGCATCTTGCCCCCCAGCAGACGGGTGGCGGCATGAGTCCCATTGAGATCGAGGAAAAGGGTCTCCCGGCCGTCGTACAGCGCCAGCCCGGACTCGTCGGGGGAGAAGGCCAGCAGGCTGGTCTCCGCCCCGGTGGAGCAAACCACCTTCGTCTCCCGGCTGCCGGCCCTCCCCACGACCACCTGATTCAGGCGGCGGCGCGCCAGGGGCGTCCCGATCTCCCGTTCCACCGTCCCGGCAACCCGAGTGACAGCACTGTCCACACGCGAGCGAAGGGCGGGAAGCGAAGGGGGCACCCGGTAGCTCTTGGTATCGGCCCAGCGCGAGTGGGCCACGGCCAGGAAGTAGTCGAGGGTGGACACGTCCACGAACTTGGCCGTCGCCGGGTCGACCACCACCACCACAGTACCGGGGGCGGGGCGGGGCGGCGACGCCGAGACCGAAGGTGATGTCGATACGGACGTGGACGGCGAGGGGCCGGCCGATGGCGAGGCGGATGGCGATGACGACGGGGACGGGGACGGGGGCGGCGACACCGCCGGGGACGGGGGGGGAATGGCGGACCGCGGTACCCCGACGATCACCACAATCTTGTTGTTGTCCAGGACCCGAACCTGGGGTGCCTGTTCGGCCTGGCGGTCTGGCTGGGCAAACCAACCTTCAATGGGCGCGGTACCCGGTGGGTCCAGCGGGGACATCATGCGCAGGCTGACGAACCCCGTACGGTCCAATGGATCGACCACCAGCATCGCGACCAGGCGGCGGTCGGCGGTGATGTCCGCCGCAACCACCCGCGGGGTGGGTTGGGCGGGAGCTGATGGTGAAGCTGACGGCGCGGTGGCGGCCGGCGCCGTCGACGGGGATGGGTTGCCGCCGGGCGAGAGCCGGCTGGGGCGGGGGTCGAAGTCGACCAGCTTGCGGGGCTGCCCGGGATGGCCCTCCGAGTACCAGAGGTCCGTGCCCGTGGTGTAGAGGATGGCGCCGTCCAGCCCGGTCCCGCTCACCTGCCCCGAGGCGCAGTTGCGGGGAAGAGGGTCTTTGGACCCGAGCACTCCCACCACCATTGGCGGCACCAGGACGCCGACGATCATCGCCAGCACCAGTCCGCCCATGCGGTCCACCCGGGGGCCGCGCCGCGTCCCCTCGCCGCCACGAACCACGGGCGAATTGTATGCACGGTGGTTTACACCAGCGCGACCGCCAAGCTACGCTCCGTGGTCTATGAGCCAGGGTTTCTCCGATCTGCCCACCGCGCGTGTCGAGGTCTATTCGACCTTCCTGCGGATCAGGGGCACGATGCGTATCCAGCCGCCCCTTCGGCTGAGCGACGAGGTGAATCGACTACTGGACTATCTCCAACTCGAGGACACGACCACCGAGCCGCTGATGAGCGGCTACCCGGTGGTCAGTGCCCAGGAAAGCAACACCACCATCGCCAAGGCAAGTGTGGTGATGATCACCGCCGAAACCGGTCCGCCTCAGCACAACCCGATGATGTGGAAGGAGAAGATCCGCCACCAGGTGGTCCTCAACACCACCGCTTTCGCCCTCGCCGCCGATGTGCACCTCGAGCCGCGGGTGTCGCTGGCGCTTCACCTGGAGCGCAACCCGCGCGAGTTCTTGCCGGTCACTCGGGTGTCGGCGGTGGTGGTCGCCTCGCTTGCGGGGGGACCCGACGGAAAGCCACAGACGCTGCAGCGCGAGTTCGCGCTGGTCAACCCGGCGAACATCGTCAGCTTCAGCGTCCGAGCTTCACAGCAGAGCGCGGCCGGACCGCAACAGTAGTGACCGGAAGAGAAGTTCGTTGACAATTTCATCGGCTCAGGGCGTCGAATCGGGCGTCAGGGGGCCCGGCCCGTCGTCGTTACGCATCTTCAGATGCGCTCCTCCTGGTTCCACCCCTTCCTGCGCTACGACGCCCTGACCGGCACCCTGGCGGTCGCCTGCCGCGACTTATTCAACCAACTTCTCGTCCGGGTCACTAGCGCACCGGCAGGGCCGGCGCGGCGGATCAGCTGGGGATGTCTCCCAGCTTGGTGATCACTGTGGTCCCGATTGGGGCCCAGTTGTAGAGCCATTGCATCGAGCCGTTGGGAAGGTTCACGCAGCCGTGAGTGCCGCCGCTCTGAGTATCCGTCCCCGGACCGAACTGATGTCGCCAGTAGGCGTCATGGATGAAGTACCCGCTCGACTCGAACTCCATCGCCCATTGTTCGTCGACACACCCGTAGTCGTATTGCGTTCCCCGCCACTGCGGCGGTGTGCACATGTGATACGGCGAAGACTTGAAGAAGATGTGGAACGTTCCGGTGACGGTGGGCAGGCTGGGCCGGCCGGTGGTCGCTAGGGTGTTGAGCACCACGACGCCGTCCTGCAACGCCACCAGGCGCTCCTGGTCGGTGCTGACCACGATCACCCGGCCCACCCCGTACTGGGCGGCCAGGTACTTGGCGTCGACGGCGTTCTTGATCGCCTGAACCTGTCCCCGGATATTGGCTATGGAACCAAGGTCGCCGGCCCCGTCCAGCTGGGGTCCGAGCGGGTCCAGCTGGGCCCGGTAGGCCGAAACGTCGTTCTTGGCATTCTGCGCCGCGTCGATCTCGCGACGGGTGAGGTCCAGCAGGTCGTAGGCCGACTGTCGAGTGTCGACCAGGTTGTTGAGAGCCGCACTCTGGTCGCGGAAGCCCTGGCTCAGGGTGCGGAACTGGTCGATGGGAGCATTGGCGGCCAGGGCCTGGGTCAGGGTCTGGCCGAGGGCGGCAATGGCCGCCTGGTTGTCGGCGACCTTGAGCACCGGGATCGTCTGCGCCCGGGCCAGGGCGGCCTGGGCAGTCTGCTGGGCGCCCTGGGCGCCGTTCCTGGCGTTCTCCAAGGCCAGGGCCGCCTGGCGCGCGGTCTCGGCAGCCTGGGCCGCTGCCTGGTCCGCCGCGACCTTGTCGGCGGTAACGCCGGCAAGCGCCTGGCCCTTGGCCGTCACCTGGTCGATGACCGTCTGCGCCAGCCTGGGGATGGCCAGTTGGGAATTGGCCTTCTCGGTGGTATCGGCGAAGGCGCCGTAATCGCCCGGGTCGAGCCCGGCGGCCCTGGCGGCATCCACCTGGTCACGCAGCTTCTTGATCGACGCCAGCAGTTGCTGGTGGAGTGAGACCTCGACCTGGGTCTCGGTGGCAGCCACCTGGCGGGTGAGCGACTCGGTGTCGGCCGCGCGCTTCTGCAGGGCGTCGATGCGCAGGCGGTCGATGAAGAAGTTGCTGGTCGGGACAGCCTGTGCCTGGAGCCTCTTGTGCATCGCCAGCACCGGGTCAACCGAGGCATGCGGCGTGCCGTCGGCGAGAACCTGCGCGGCACGGCTGTCAAAGGCCTGGTCGGCGCGCCCAATGGCCTGCTGGGCGGTGTTGACCTGGTCCTGCTGATAGTGGGCAGCGGCGAACGCGCCCGCCACCTGGGCCGCGCCAAACGTCAGGACCACCTGACTGACTACGACCGCGGGCCGCAACCCGCTCAAAGCGATCATCTGTTTCCTACCGAGTCTCCATTCCCAAGTCTTGGCACCAACTCCCCGCCCCAAGCCGCCGTCGCCACTATATCAACCCCGTTCGCGCCAAAGGGTTACCCGGGCTCTCAGAACGCACCCGGAGACCAGTCCTGGGCCGTGCCATCAGCGGTGTCCCCGGCACCCTCGCCGGCCTCCATCTCCTCCATCAGGGAGTCGAAATCACCGCCCATCTCGTCGCCCAGCTGACCCCCCAGCTTCTTCGCCCAGCGCGCCACGCTGCGGGGATCGTTCTCGTCGACGTCGCCGAACGTGCCGCCGTCGGCCAGCTCATCCAGGCGCGAATCCTCGCTCTTGGGGACCGCGACCCGAGAGACAAGCTTGGTCATCCCCCGTTGACCGCAAACGGGGCAGGCAGGGTCCGCCTCGACCGCCGCCATGGTGCGGAAGAAGATCGAGCGCCGCTTGCGGCAGTGGGGGCAACCGTATTCGTAGACCGGCAAGGGCCCGGATGTCCTAGGTCGCTAGCCGAGGTCGGCCAGGATCTCGACGATGGGCTTGGCGACGCAGGTGAAGATCGGCGTGTCACGCACAGTGAAGACGCTTCCCTCGGTCTCGCGAAGGTCCATGACCAAGTCGACGAAGTCTGCCGGGTCGTTGGCCTCGAACGCCACCACGAAGTCCTGGTCGTCCAGCCCGAAGGAGTACGTGGTGTTGATCTTGACGCCGGGGTATTTGTGGCCGATCGCAATGTGCTCGTCCATGATCCGCTGCCGCTCGGCCTTGGGCAACAGGTACCACTCGCGGGTCTTCACGAAGGGGTAGACGAAAAGGTACTTTGCCTTGCTGGGCTTGACCATCAGTCGCTCCTGGCCGGGGTGGACGTGGTTGTCGAGGTAGATCGATCGTTTGGTCATGGCCAGGAATGAATGCGAGGTCTCCGAGAGCCGGCCGAGGCGGGTCCGGCCGAGGTCCCGAGCCAGCTCCTGGACCGAGGACAGCTCATGGGAGGCGGTCCAGACCAAAAGGTCGGCATCCGCGCGTGTCCCGACAGTCGAGTAGGGCCGGATCATCATGCCCTCGGCGTACCGGTTGAAGAGGTTCTCGACTTCCGCCACCGCGGCCTCGCGCTCCTCCGCCGGCAGCCGGCGCCACTCACGGTCCACCTTGTAGAAGGCAAACCGGACGTACTCTCGGCGCTGAAGCGGGTGTTCTGCCATCAATTCAATTCTAGGTACCACACGAACGCTCTACGATTTACGAGATGGACCCTGAGGCTCCGCGGACGCTAGGCGACCTGGAGGACTCGGCCCCGGAGCGCCGTGCACCCGGTCGCCAGGGCGCGGTCAAGAAGTCGCTGGACGCTTTCCTGGAGGAATTCGAGGCGCGGCTGCGCGAACACCCCGGCGAAGCGGCGACGTCAGCCAGCGCGGCACTCGAGGGCCGGGCCGACGGGAGCTGGCGCACCCCTGTGGAAGGCGGAGAGCGCCTGAGTCGGCGTCTGCCGCGCCGTGCGCCGTGGCGCCACCCGGAGGCCGAGTTGCCGCCGGCCGCTGAGCCGGGACCCGTGGCCGTCGAGCCGGCATCCGAGCTCGCATCCGCCGGCCCTGTAATGGCAACCGTCAAGCTCGACCGCGACGATCCCGCCACTACCCAGGCAGCGGCCAGCCCCGCCGGCCCATTGGCGGCCGCCGCTGACACCGCCGTCACCTCCAAGCGGAAGAACCGTAACCGGCGGCGGCATCGGCACCGGTGACATACTGAGCGCCGTGCCCGAGTACAGCCTGATCCTCGTAGACACCAGCGACGGAGTGGTCACCATCACCCTCAATCGCCCCGACAGCTTCAACGCGCTGACCGGGCAGATGTCAGACGAGGTCTGCGTGGCACTCGAGGAGGCACGCACCAACGACCGTATCGGCGCGGTTGTCATCACCGGCGCCGGGCGCGCGTTCTGTTCGGGACAGGACCTGAAATCGATGGAGGACGAGGGCTCCGGCACAGACATCGGGGACTTTGTCAGGGGACACCTCCGGTTGCACTTCAACCGGATGATCCTGGCCATCCGAAAGCTCCCCAAACCGGTGGTCGGCTCGATCAACGGGGTGGCGGCGGGTGCGGGGATGAGCCTGGCGCTGTCGTGCGACCTGCGGGTGGGCACCGAGAAGTCATCCTTCATGCAGGCCTTTGCCCGGGTCGGACTGGTCCCGGATGCCGGTAGCACCTTCCTGCTGCCCGCACTGGTGGGCACAGCTCGGGCGCTGGACCTGGCCTGGACCGCCCGCCGCGTGGGCGCCGACGAAGCGCTGTCCATGGGTCTGCTCAACCGAAAGGTGGCCGAGACGGACCTGGCGGCTGAGACCATGGAGCTGGCTGCCAGCCTGGCGCGCGGCCCGGCGCTGGCCACCGCGATGGCCAAGGAGGCGATCTACGGCTCTGCCGAGCGCGGCCTGGCCGCGGCGCTGGACCTCGAAGCCGACCTCCAGGCGCAATGCATCGCCACCGCCGACTTCCAGGAGGGCGTGACGGCCTTTCTGGAGAAGCGCGACCCGCGCTTCGGCCGGTCCCCCGCGCGCAGCTGACCGGCACTCCACTGACCCTCGACCTCGACGTCCTGCTGGCCGCGAATCCCTCACCCCTGACGGGAAAGGGCACCAACACCTATGTCCTCGGGCGCGACGAGGTGGCGGTGGTCGATCCAGGGCCGGCTCTGCCGGAGCACCTCGACCGGGTCGAGGCCGCGGCACGGGCGCGCGGCCGCACCACAGTCGTGTTGCTCACCCACCATCATCCCGACCATTCGGAGGCCGCCGTGGAGATGGCCCGCAGGCTCGACGCGCCCCTGGCGGCGATCCCCCACCCGCTGGCGCCGCGGCTGGACCGCGCGCTGGCGGGTGGCGACCAACTGGACATCGGCGCCGACACCCTGGAGGTCCTCGCCACCCCCGGCCATTGCCGCGACCACGCGTGTTTTGAATGGAAGCAGGCCATGGCGATCTTCGTCGGGGACCTGGTAGCCGGCGAGGGTTTCATCGTCATCGACCCTCCAGAGGGCGACATGGCCGACTACCTCAACTCGCTGCGCCTCATTCGCGACCGCGGGATCGGCACCCAGCGCCAGGGTGCCGGGCCCGCGCAGGTGCTGCTCCCGGGACACGGCCCATCGATCGATCACCCGACGGCCTACATCGAGACCTACATATCCCATCGCCTGGGCCGTGAGGCGAAGGTGTTGGCCGCCCTCACGGAGGCCGCGTCGGCCACGCCCCAGGCGCTGCTACCCATCGCCTACGCCGACACGCCCGAAGCGATGTATCCGATCGCCGCGCGCAGCCTGCAGGCCCACCTCGACAAGCTGGTCAAGGACGGCCGTGTGGTGGAGGTCGGCGGCCTCTACTCCGGCGTCAACCCCGCGGGAGCCACTGCGGGCTGAGGTTCCAGGGCCTGCAGGTATTCGATCACCTTGCGGGTCATCCAGGTGGGTGTCGATGCGCCGGACGTCACCCCCACCCGGCCAATGCCCCGGAACCATGTGGGGTCGATCTCGCCGGGGTTGTCGACCAGTACCGCAGGTTTGTGGCCGAGTTCCTCCACCACCTGCACCAGCCGCTTGGAGTTGGAACTTCGACGGGAGCCGACGACCACCACCATGTCGACCTCCGCGGCAGCCTCGACGGCAGCCTCCTGCCGCTCCTGGGTGGCTTTGCAGATCTCGTTGTGGATCTCGACGTCGGGCCACCGGCGCTGGATCTCTTCAATCGTCGCCAGGGTGTCCCATTGGCTCAGAGTGGTCTGACAGGTGACGCCGAGGCGCTCGGTGGGGAAGTCGATGTTGTCGAGCGCAGCGAAGTCCATCGGTTCCACCAGGTGAACCCGGTCGGGGGCCTCGCCGATCACCCCATCAGGTTCCGGGTGCCCCTGCTGTCCGATATACAGGACGTGGAAGTCGCGGGCAGCGAGGTCCTTGACCAGGTCGTGGGTGCGAACAACGTCCGAACACGTGGCATCGATGGTCCGAAGGCCCATCTCCTGGGCCCGCTTGACCACCTGGGGTGAGACCCCGTGCGCGGTGAAGATCACCGTTCCCTGGTCAATCCGCTGCAGCCCCTGGATGCGATCGTCCGCGTCGACCAGGTCGACCCCGTGTTCGTGGAGTTCATCAGTCACGTGCTCGTTGTGAACCAGGTAGCCCAGCATGTGCACCGGCTGCGGTACCGGCTCGGCTCTCGACTCGGCGCCGACCTGGCGGGCGATCTTGATGGCGTCCACCACCCCGTGGCAGTAGCCACGCGGCGTGATTTTCAGGACGTCCATCGTTAAGAACATACGCTGGCAATGGTGCCGATGGACGCCCTCAGGGCGCGGTGTAGGCGCCCAGGGCCTCGTAAGCGTCGGGCAATGAGAACGAACCGAGGCCGGCGGTGCGGACGTCATACGCGCCGAGATGCTGACGCATCCACTCGCCAAGAACCTGCCAGCGCGGCTGGCCGGGCGCCGCGCCCAGGATCCTCTTTTCCTCCGCGAGGCGGACCTGGCTCTCCTCGATGAACTCCACGTAGGCGGCGGAGCCGTAGTACTGCTCCGCGGTGAGTCCACCGGGGATGGGCGGTGCCGACGCTGGCGTGTAGCCGGTCCAACCTGCCGACCCCGGCGGCGTACCGAATACCCGGGCGACGGCAGGGGATGGGTACGGATGCGGGGTCCCGGCTGTCGGCGAGGGTGCTCCCAGGACCGCAGGAGGCATCGAGTCCGCCCGGGTGGGCGCGGTGTTGTACGGGGCAGGGCTGACGATCGCGCGCAGCATATGGGCGACAGTGCTCTCAGCCTTGGCCCGGTCGGGCTTGATCCCATCCTGGACCGCCTGGCAAGTTTCCATGTGGCGGAGCACGACGGCCGACACGGCACCGCGCTGAAGGGTGAGCTCGCCCGGGCTGGGCCGGGGGCTTTGGTAGAGACGCTGGTCGATCATCTGGTCCTGGGCCGCCACCTCGAGGGCATTGTCCAGCACCTCATCGCCGGCAGCCTCTCCGTCGATCGTCAGGCGGACCGGGCTACCGCCGGCAATGGGCACCGGGACGGGGTTCTGCAGCGAGGGCAGCGGAGAAGCCGGAGAAAGCCGCAGGCAGGGCCGAGGGTGGATCGCGGTGCCGGCTCGGTGCGGCTCAGGGCCGGCAGCTCCGCACGCCGCGAGGGCGACGATCCCCGCCACGGCGCCCAGGTATCCACCCCGCCACCTGCTCATGCGCGGCGAATATCGCGTTAGGCGCTGATCGCCGAGAGGGACGCGGCCGTCGCGGCTGACGGCCGGGCCGGGAGCAGCGCCCGGGCCAGCACCTCCTCGACGTGGTCAACGAGGATGACCTCGATCTCCCGGCGGATCTCCTCGGGGACCTCCTCCAGGTCCTTGCGGTTCTTGCGCGGCAGCATGAAGATCTTGATCCCCGCGCGGTGGGCGGCGAGCAGCTTCTCCTTGACCCCACCGATGGGCAGGACCCGGCCGCGCAGGGTTATCTCCCCGGTCATCGCCACCTCCTTGCGCACCGCGCGGCCGGTGAGCGCCGAAACGATCGCGGTGGCCATGGTCACGCCGGCCGAGGGGCCGTCCTTGGGGATGGCACCCGCGGGCACATGGATGTGGACCGAGTTCTCCTTGAGGCGGCGGGGATCGACCTCAAAGCGCGCGGAGTGCACACGGGCATACGACCAGGCGGCACGCGCGGACTCCTCCATCACCTTGCCCAGCTGACCCGTCAGGGTGAAGTCACCCACTCCCGGGACCACCAGCGCCTCGACGGTCATGACGTCGCCGCCGTACTCGTTCACCGCGACGCCGGTCACCGCCCCCACCTGGTCCTCGGTCTCGGCCAGGCCGAAGTCGTAGCGCGGCGGCCCCAGTATGCCCTCGAGATCGCCGGGCTTCGGTGAAAGCTTGCGGGTCTCGCCCTCCGAGAGCCGGCGGGGAACCTTGCGGGCGACATTGGCGATCTCCCGCTCCAGGCTGCGCACCCCCGCCTCGTGGGTGTACTCCCGGATGATTCGCCTCAGGGTTGCGTCGCCAAGCCCAAGATGGCGGGCGGTGATCCCGTGCTCCTCCAGCTGGCGGGGCACCAGGTAACGCTTGGCGATGTGCAGTTTCTCATCCTCGGTGTAGCCGGGGAGGCGGATGACCTCCATGCGGTCAAGAAGCGCCGGGTGGATGGTGTCGGCGATGTTGGCGGTGGTGATGAAGAGCACCTGGCTGAGGTCGTAGGCCACCTCCAGGTAGTGGTCGCTGAACTCGCGGTTCTGCTCCGGGTCAAGCGCCTCGAGCAGCGCGGCGGCGGGGTCACCGCGGAAGTCGGCGCCCACCTTGTCGATCTCGTCCAGCATGAACACCGGGTTGCGCGTGCCGGCCTGCCGCATTCCCTGGATGATCCGGCCGGGAAGGGCGCCGATGTAGGTCCGGCGGTGCCCGCGGATCTCCGCCTCGTCGCGGATGCCACCGAGCGAGATACGCACCACCTCGCGCCCCAGGGCGCGGGCGATCGATTTTCCCAGCGAGGTCTTGCCGACGCCCGGCGGTCCCACCAGGCACAGGATCGGCGAGCGGGCGTGCACCGTGGCGGGCCGAGTCCGTGCGCGGGCGGCCTTCGCCGGAGCCGGCTTGAAACCGGCGGCGGCAGGCTTGGTCGACCCCTCCCGCAGCGCCGCCGCCTCGCGCATCTGCGACTCGACCCGCTCCCGCACCGCCATGTACTCGAGGATTCGCTCCTTGACCTTGGCCAGCCCGTAGTGGTCCTCGTCGAGGATGCCCTGGGCTTTGCGCGTGTCCCAGTCGGGATCGGGCGGGGCGTCCTTCCAGGGCACAGAGACCAGCCAGTCGAGGTAGGAGCGGAGCATGCCGTGCTCAGGGGAGATGGTGGGCATGGCCTCCAGCCGGCTCATTTCACGACGGGCCTTCTCGATAACTTTGTCGGGCATCCCCGACACATCGATCTTCTCCCGCAGTTCGTCGAGGTCGCCGCCCTCCTCGGGTTCACCGAGTTCGCGCCGGATGGCCTTCAGCTGCTCTCGGAGGATCTGCTCTTTCTGGGCCTGGCCGAAGGTCCCTTCGACCTCCGATTGGATGCGGTTCTTGAGCTCGAGGACCTCCTTTTGGCGGCTTATCTCGACCACCAGGATGCGCAGCCGCTCCTCCACCGATGACGTCTCCAGCAGATTCTGCTTCTGCTCGACCGTCAGGTCGGGCACCCCGGCCACCAGGTCGGAGAAGAGACCAGGGTCGTCGGAGCGCAGGATGGCCTGGGCCGCCTCCTGCGGAATCGCGGCGCCGCTGCCGATGTAGGCCTCGAAGGCGTCACGCAGAGAGGCCACCAGGGCATCCATTGCCAGGCCGCCCTCGGCCCGGTCGCGCATCTGCGTGTACTCCGCCTCCAGGAATGGCTCCTGCCCGGTGAAACGGTCGATGCGCGCCCTGGCGATGCCCCGGAGCACCAACTGCGCCGACCCCATCACCCGGCGCACCCCCTCGATCTCGCCAATCGTGCCCCAGGTGTACACGTCCTCGGGGCCGACGATGTCCTGGCTGGGCTCCTTCTGGGCCACCACCAGGATGGTCCGCCCCCGCTTGCTGGCCTCCTCGAGCGCCGCCAGGGAGGCTTCACGGCCCACGGAGAGCGGCGCCAGGGCCCCTGGGAAGAGAACCGCTTCTCGGAGCGGGATGACGGGAAGCGAACGCTGCTTGCGCGGGGCCATTCAGCTAGCGTACCGCCGCGATCGATTCCTAGTTGAGGGCGGGGTCGCTAGGGAGCGGAGACGGGGTCCGTGGCTGAGCGGACAGCGGCGGAAAGACGCCCGGGTAGCCGAGGTGCACCAGGGCTTCGAAGGCCGATTCCGACTCCTGGTAGAACACACCGAGCATTCGATCCAGCTCCTCGCCGTCAAACCCCCGCTCGGGCAGCTCGGCGACCAGCCACACGTCACCGTCACCATCGAGGCAGTACTTCATGGCGAAGCTGCGAAGGTTCTTGCGCAACAGCGCGCGGTAGAAGGATTCGTGGTTGTCACGTGGTGCCCGCACCATGAAGAAGTAAAACGACACGCGGTCCGGTCGCAGGACAACTGCCACGTTGATCTTCTGCCTGACCCGGCCCTCCATCGATACCAGCCAGGAGTTCTCCTCGAGCCTCTGGACCTCGGCGTGCTCCTGGAAGCGCAGGAGTTCGTCGAAATCGGCGGTGGTCATGACTTCAGCGTAGATGCTCACCCACAATGGGCGCTCGGCGCGTCATACAGGTGAGATGTTGATGGAGCCCATCATCGGCAGCCTGGTCGAACGGGTGCAGTCCGGGGACCGCGAGGCCTTTGCCATGTTCGTCGAGCGCTACGGCCTGATGGTCCTGCGAACCGCCCGCCTCATTGTCCGCGACCCCGACCTCGCCGAGGACGTGTGCCAGGAGACTTTCCTCAAGAGTTGGCGGAGGATCGGCTCGCTGCAGGACGAGGATCCCGCCGGCTGGCTGAACCGTATCGCTGCCAACGAAGCGATCTCCGCGTGGCGCCGGCGCAACCGGTTGCAGGCGCTGCGGGAGCGGCTCGGCCTGGAGGCCGACGGCAACCGGGACATCAGGCTCGAGGAACGACTGGACCTCGGGCGGGCGCTCGACCGGATCAGGGTCGAGGAGCGCGCGGTGATCGTCCTGCACTACTACCAGGACCTGAGTGTCGAGGCAACCGCGCTGGCGCTGGGGATCCCACTGGACACCGCCAAATCGAGATTGAAAGCCGCCCTCCGGCGACTGCGCCACCTGAGTGGGGTTGAGGAGTTGATATGACTGAATTCGATGAGGACCTCAGACGCCATCTGGCGCGAGAGGCAGACTCCGTCCAGGGCATGCCGCGCGCGCTGAGGACGCGGATCGCGGACTCCTCCGGCCCCCGGGCTGCGCTCTGGCTGCGGCTGACGCCGGTGGCCGTCGTGGTGCTGTTCGTGGCTGTCGCCGGTCTCCTGATGCGCCAGGTGCGACCGGCTTCTCCAACCGGGGGCGCGGCGGCGATAGTCTCGGCCAGCCCGACCGCCACGACGAGCCCAGGTCCCAGCCCGGAACCCTCGCCGGCCGCGCCAACCAGCCCGGCAAGCGTCCTTGGTCCCTTTGTATGTGGCGCCGGGGGAACAGGCGGGACGACGGGTGCCACCGGCGACCTGAAGGCAGTGCGGGTGGCTCACCAGGCCGGCTTTGACCGTGTGACCTATGAGTTCGCTGGAAACGGGATCCCCCAATTCAGCATCAGCCGGCAGAGCGGCACGCGCTTCACACAGGACGCCAGCGGGATGCCCGTGGACGTCAGGGGGAACAACGCGATGAAGGTGGTGTTTCACGGCGCCAGCCAGCGGGACGTGAACGGCAACCCCACCTATTCCGGGAGCAGCGATATCGTCCTCGCGCCGTCCCCGGGCTCGGCCAACGCAATCGCCGAGGTTCGCCAGGTCGGCGATTTCGAGCGAGTCCTGAGCTGGGCGGTGGGGCTCAGCGCCAGGCCGGCGTGCAGTCGGGTGGTGGAACTCGGGTCGCCGAGCCGCCTGGTGATCGACCTACAGCCACAGTCGTGACTGGTACGGGGGCCTCAGGGCTGGGGGCGAAGCCCCGCGAGGCCGTCGATGCTCACGGCATTACGAGAGGCCTTGTACTCCTCGATGCCGTCAGGCCCTTTGTGGGCCGCCCAGTCGTCCATCTGGGTGCGCTCCCGATCGAGTGACATCAGGGGCACCCCGTACCCGCAGGAATCCGATATCCGCTCGACCGTCACCTTGATCACAGCGCGCGCACTGGGGTGCTCCGGGAAGCGTCCGGCGAGCTCGGCATAGCCCTCGGCACCCTTCTCCACCACCTCGCCGCGACCGTGCAGCCGGACGATGCGCGGAGGCCCCTGGAAGGCACAGAACATCACCACGATCCGACCGTTTTCGCGCAGGTGGGCGATGGTCTCCACCCCGCTACCGGTCAGGTCCAGGTAGGCAAGGGTGTGCGCATCGAGCACCGCGGGTCGATTGAAGCCCTTGGGCGAAAGGTTGAGGTGACCATCCTGGTGCAGCGGCGCGGTGGCCACGAAGAAGATCGGCTGGTCGCCGATGAAGGCGGACAGCTTCTCGTCGATGACGTCGTAGAGCTTGCCCACGAACTTAGATCAGCCGGCTCAGCCGCCCTTCTTGGCCTTGACGGCGGCGATGATCTGCGGGAGCACCTTGTGCACATCACCGACGATGCCGAGGTCGCTGAGCTTGAAGATGGGAGCCTCCTCATCCTTGTTGATGGAGATGATGTTCTTGCTTCCCTTCATGCCCACGGTGTGCTGCATCGCGCCCGAAACCCCGGCCGCGACGTAGACGTTGGGCTTGACCGTCTTGCCGGTCTGTCCCACCTGCATCGAGTAGGGCATCCAGCCGGCGTCGACCACCGCGCGGGTGGCGCCCACGGCCCCTCCCAACAGCCCCGCGAGCTCTTCCAGGACGGGGAAGTTCTCGGGTCCGCCCATGCCGCGGCCGCCGGTGACCACCACCCGGGCCTCCTCCAGCTTGGGGCCGGTGCTCTCCTCGACACTGCGGTCGAGGATCTTGACCGCGCTCGCCTTCTCCGAGAACGCCGGGGTGACCTGTTCGACCTGGGGGGCGCCCCCTCCGCCGGGCTCGGCGGCAAATGACTTGGGCCGGAAGGTGACGATGTACGGAGTGCTGCCGGCGAAGTGTTTCGTGGCGACCTGCGAGCCGCCCCAGATCGGCACCTCGACGGCGATCGCCTCGCCCTGGACATTGATATCGGTGGCAAAGGCGGCCATGGCCACTCCCAGCCGGGCGGCGACCCGGGCCGAGATGTCGCGGCCGTCGTAGCTCCCGCCGAAGAGTATCGCGAACGGCTTGCGCTCCTGAGCCAGGGCGACGAAGGCGTCCACGGCCGGAAGCGAGAAGTACTGGTCATATTCCGGCCGGGCGTCGGCGAGGACTTTGCTGGCACCGTATTCGCCCAGCTTGGCATCCTGCCCAGCGGCCGAGCCCAGCGCGACGGCAACCACATCGTGGCCCAGCGTCCGCGCCTTGGTCAGGATTTCCAGGGTTATGGGCGCGATGGCGCCCTCTTCAGCTTCGGCGTGGACCCAGATCTCAGCCATTTAAAGCACCTTCAGTTCGGTCAGCATGGCGGCGACGCGCTCGCCCGACTGGCCCTCATCGGTTATCACCTCGCCCGCCTGCCGCTGCGGCGCCGGCGCCACGCTGCCCAGCCTGACCAGCGACCCGGTCTCGCCGACCAGGTTGGCGTCGAGGCCCAGCCCGGCCAGGTCGACCCTGTCGACGGTCTTGCTCTTGGCGCCCATGATCCCCTTAAGGGTGGGATAGCGGGGCTCGTTAAGCCCGCCGGTGACGGTCACCACCACCGGAGTCTGGGCCTCGAGCGTGATATATCCGTCCGCGGTCTGACGCTGCACCTTGACCGTGGTGCCCTCGACCTCGAGCTTCTTGGCGAACGAGAGGTGCGGCACGCCGAGGATCTCCGCGACCTGCGGAGGCACCATACCGGTGGAACCGTCATATGACTCCGTGCCGCAGATCAGGATGTCCCACTCCCGCCCCTTGAGCGCGGCCGCGATGGCCCGGGCCGTCCCCAGCGCATCCGAGCCCGCCAGCGCGGGGTCGGTGATCAGCACACCGCTCTCGGCACCCATCGAGAGAGCCTTGCGGATGGCATCGTTGGCCTTCTCCGGACCCATGCAGACAACGGTCACCTTGCCCCCGGTCTTCTCAGCCAATTGCAGGCCCTCTTCGACGCCATATTCGTCGGCCTGGTCCATGACCAGTTCGACGCCCTCGCGGACAACCCGGTTGTTGTCTCCAAGCTTGGGGGTGACGTTGAGATCGGGCGTCTGCTTGACGGTCACGAATACGTTCACGCAGAGAACCTCACTCGAGTAGAAATCTGGCAGCCCCGCCCACGTCAAACATGACAGCGGAGTCAGGAATTGGCCGAATTCTAATTGATGTTCGCGGCCCTCCTCGAGGCGCTCGGGGAAACGCCTTGCCGCGCCTCGTAGAATAGTTGTAGGTGCTAATCATTAGCTATTGCAACCAGTGACCCAGGCGTCTCCCGCGGCGACCCCGCCCACGTCCCCCGCCACCAGGCGGGCCGGCACGACGCAGACCAGTCCGCTGGTGGAGCACCTGCTCTCCATCACCCCCCGCTTGACCCGCTCGATCAACGCCGACGTCCGCCAGCAGAAGCTCTCCGTCCCATTGACGATGGGCCAGTGGCGAACCCTCTACCACCTGTCCAGTGGCTACAGCACCTCGGGTGAGCTGGCCCAGCACCTCACCGTCAGCCGTCCGACCATCAGCCGGTTGATTGACGGCCTGCAGCGCAAGGGCCTGGTTCAAAGAGTGGCTTCATCGTCAGATCGACGCCAGGTCCAATTGGAATTGACCGAGGCGGGTCGGGCTGTGCTGCGCGAGTTTCAGCGCAAAGCCGGCAAGCGCGTACAGCACCTGGTGGACCAACTGAGCCATGCCGAGCAACAGCAGCTCGAGCGGTCTCTTGCCAGCCTTGACCGTGCGTTGCTCACGTCTGCCCTGGGGCGCCCCCAATGAGTTCCGGCATCCACGTTCAGCCCATCACCGATGCCATCCCGTCCAGCCGGCGGAGCATGCGCGCGCTGGTGGTGGACCGCGCTTTCCCCTCACTGCACCATCGCAACTACCGCCTGTTCTTCTTCGGCCAGTTGGTCTCCCTGATCGGCACCTGGACGCAGCAGGTAGCTCAGGGATGGCTGGTCTGGACCATCTCCCACTCGCCGCTGATGCTGGGGGTCGTAACCGGGGCGCAGTCGGTGCCAATCCTGCTGTTCGGGCTGGTTGGCGGGGTCGCCGCAGACCGGGTGCCTCGCCGGACCCTATTGATCGTGACCCAGGTGGTGGCGATGATCCTCGCCGCCATCCTCGCCGGGTTAACGCTCACCGGCATCGTCAGCGCGGCCAACCCCACGCCGAGCCTGGTGATCGTCGGGATCATCGCCTTCGCGCTCGGAACCGTCAACGCCTTCGACGCCCCGACGCGGCAGGCGTTTGTCGTCGAGCTCGTGGGCAAGAAGCACCTGATGAACGCCATCTCCCTGAACAGCAGCATCTTCAACGGCGCGCGCATCATAGGCCCGGCGATCGCGGGCGTCCTGATTGCGACAGTCGGCATTCCGATCTGCTTCGCCATCAATGCCGCCACCTTTGTGCCGGTCATCGTGGGCCTGTACCTGATTCGGACCCGCCCTTCAGCAGACGCCGTGACCATTCGCGGCAGCCTCCTTGGCAACCTCAGCGAATCGCTGCGCTACGTGCGGCGCGAGCCGCTGATCCGGGACATCTACCTCACGGTGGTGATCATCAGCCTGCTGGTCTTCACCTACAGCGCAATGCTTCCGCTCTTCGCCGACAAGGTGCTGCACAGTGGAGCGGGCGGGTACAGCCTCCTCAGCGTCGCCGGGGGCCTTGGGGCCGTGACCGGTGCCCTGAGCCTCGCCGTGGTGCGCGAGCGGCGACGGTACCGCGGGGCCTGGATCGTGGCGGGGGCGATCGCCCAGAGTATCGGCGTGGCGCTCTTCGCGCTCTCCGGCAATATCTGGATCTCGGCCGTGATGCTGGCGATCGTTGGGTTCTCCGGCATCAGCTTCCTGGCCCGCGCCAACACAGCACTGCAGACCAGGGTGCCCGACGAGATGCGCGGCCGCGTGATGAGCATCTACATCCTGCTGCTGATGGGGGTTGCACCGGTCGGCGCCGTCCAGCTGGGCGCCATGGCCCACTTCTTCGGCGCACCGGTGGCGCTCGCGGCCGAGTCCCTCGCTGCCGCGGTGCTGATCGCGGTGCTCCACGCCCGACGCGCCACGGTGCGGCAGGCCGCTTAACGGCCCGGCGGGGGCAACTCCGGCAAGGATCGCGTTTTAGATGAAGGGCCGGACCGCGCCCAGCTCGAACATGTGCTGGGCCTGACGGATGTCCTCCAGCGTCTGGATGGCGCCATCCACCTGTCCGGCGATGGCGTAGGCCCCTTCGGGAGTCCGCGCGTTGGGCAGCGAGGTGCCCAGGTTGCGCAGGCTCTTGACCAGCCGCTCCTTGCGCTGCATCTCGTTGCGAACACGCTCGCCGAAGGTCACGAAGCTGGCCGGCAGCGAGTGGGTCTGGGTGCGGATCTCGAGCATCTCACCCTCGTAGTTCTCCAGCGCTGTCTCCAGCGCGCGAACCATGTCGGCGGAGGGCACGGCGCCGCCGGCGAGGACGCGCTTGAGCTCGGTCAACAGGGCCAGCAGCTGCTCCTCGACCTCCGACATCTCCGCGATCTCCCAGCGATAGCGGGTCTCCCAATCGCCCCTGAGGTCCCCCTTGCGCCGGTTCTCCCGGGCCACCGCCCGGCTGCGTTCGTGCCAGACGACGTCATAGGCGCGCCGCATCCGCTCATCCGAGAGCACCGAATTGGCGTCGCTGACCACGGTCATCAGGCGCTCCCACTGGTTGACCGTGAACTCCTTGGAGTGGCGGTCCGGATGCACCTCCTTGGCCTTGCGTCGAAACGCCCGGTGGATCGCGTCGGTGTCTGCGCGGGGGGTCACCCCGAGCATGAAGTAGTAGTTGACCTCGGTCTGCGCGGACGCGGGCAGCGACACGCTGCGGACGAGCTCGGCGTCGACTTTGCTCTGCGCCTCGGCGTTGACCTGACGGGCAAGTTCCAGGGGCGCACCGCGGGATTGCAGCTCCTCGATCACCGCCGGGCCTGGAGTCAATGCACGATGCAGCTCCATGGCGTACCCCAGCAACCGCTGACGATCCGCCATGGTGAGCTTGGGCTGCCTACCGAAGCGGGCAAGAATTCCTGGCATCGGAACAGTTTATTGCGGGGTTCCCGCAAAGGGTCAGGTCGGGGGGCCGTCCCTCAGGCAATCCTCGACGCTCTTATCGGGCCGCAGGCCGATGAACGTCGCCTGGCGCAGCAGCCGATCGCGGGTCCACTCGTTGTACTTCACCGCGCAGACCAGCTCCGGCTTGACCCAGGTCACCTCATTGGGAGCCGCGGCCCGGTTGCCCAGGGAGTCGTCGGTGCCCAACGGATGCTGCTCCAGCCGGCCCAGCACCCGGCCCAGGGTGGCCTCGTCGAAGCCACTTCCGACCTGTCCCGCGTAGCTGAGGCGCCCGCGCGCGAGCACCGCCAGCGCCAGCGAGCCGAAGTGCCTGCGTCCCCCCTGTGGTGGGGTGAATCCCACGATCACGCAGTCCTGGGTGCGGATCGCCTTGACCTTGACCCAGTCCCGGCTGCGCTTGCCCGGCGTATAGCGGGAGTTCAGGCGTTTGGCCACCACCCCCTCCTGTCCCTGCTGCCGGATGGCGGCCAGCAGCGCGGTCCCGTCCTCGCCGCCGAAGCCGTCGAGCAGCCGCACCCCGGGACCGTCGAGGACCCTTGCCTTGAGCAGCCGGCGGCGCTCCTGCAAGGGCACCTCGAGCAGCGAGAGGCCGTCGTCGTAGAGGATGTCGAAGACGTAGAAGAGGATCGGGATCGCGGGGTGCGGGCTGGTGCTGGAGCGGCCGCCCTTCCAGCCCGTGCGCTCCTGCAGGCGTCCGAAACTGGGCAGCCCCTGGTCGTCGATCGCCACCACCTCGCCGTCCAGCACCGCTGAGGAGGACCGCACCAACGTCCCCAACTGGGCCAGCTCGGGAAACTGTCGGGTGGCATCCACCCCCCGGCGGGAGAGCAGCTTGACCTTGCCGTCACGCACCAGCGCGATGGTGCGAAACCCGTCGAGCTTGATTTCGTACGACCATTTCGGGTCGTCGAAGGCCGCTTCCGCCGAGGAGGCCAGCATCGGCTCGAAGGCGGTGGGGAAAGGGGCCTTGGTGGCCTTGCCAAGGTCGATGAAGGCGGTGCTGCCACCGACCTGCTGGCGAGCGTCAACGCGTGAGTGCCAGACGCGCTCCGTGGCGGCGGCGATCTCCTCCATCGTCCGGCCCGACTGCACCGAACGGTCGAGCTCCGACACCGGCGCCTCGGAGGCCCCGTCGTCACGCTTTTTGAGCAGCAGCCAGTCCTTGCCATCGCGGCCCCCGACCAGCGCGAAGGCCCCCTTCAACTTGCGTCCGTAGAGCTCGAACTTGAGATCGCCGCGCTTCAGCATCTGGTCCACGTCCTCTCCCAACCAGCGCACCCCACCCCAATCCCAGACCATCACCGTGCCACCGCCGTACTCGCCACTGGGGATGCGCCCCTCGAAGTCGAAGTACTCCACGGGATGGTCCTCGACGTGCACCGCCAGGCGCTTTTCCGCGGGGTTGACGCTGGGTCCCTTGGGCACCGCCCAGGAGAGCAGCACGCCGTCGTGCTGCAGCCGGAGGTCGTAATGCAGGCGGCTGGCCGCGTGCTTCTGGACCACGAACCGGGTGATCCCCGCCGACCGCGGGGCGACCTTGCCGGCGGGCTCCGGGGTGGAATCAAAGGCCCGTTTGCGCTGGTATTCGGTCAGCCGATCGGGGCTCATGGTGGCAGGCCCTGACCTACTGGGGGTCCTGGTCGGTGCTGAATGGCAGCTGGGGGAGATCGATTTGCAACCGCCGCCGCCTCCGCCCAGCGGGGCGCGGCGGGAGCAGGACCTGGCGGACGCAGGCCTGCGGGCTGACCTCAGGGTGGAGCCCGACGAAGATCGGAAAGCGCAGCATCCCCTCTGGGGTCCACTCGCTGAACTTGACCGAGGCCACGATCTCGGGCCGCAGCCATACCGCGTCCGGCGGCACCCGGTGGGCGTTGGCCGGCGGCTCCGCACCGGACAGCAGCCCGGGAATGGCCTGGGTCAGCAGGCGCTCGGTACGCGGGTCGAACCCACCGCTGACCACCCCCGCGTACGCCGCGCGCCCGTCGGCGAAGACCCCCACCAGGAGGCTCTCGAAGGCCCGTCCCGAAGCGTCCGGGGCGTAACCCAGGACCACCACGTCCTGGCGCGGGACGTCCTGCACCAGGAGCCAGCTGGGTGCCCGGCCACCGGGGAGGTAGGGGCTGTCCTTGCGTTTGGCGATGACCGCGTCGATGCCCATATCGCGGGCCGCCTCGAAGAAGGCGATCCCGTCCGCCGACACCGCGTCGGAGAGGCAGATACGGCCCTCCGCGCTGACCGCCTGTCGCAGCAGCTTGCGCCGCTTCAGAAGCGACAGCGACATCACCGATCGGGCCTCGTGGTAGAGGATGTCGAAGGCCACGAACGCCGCCGGCTGGCGCGCCGCCGCCTGCTCGGTTGCGGCGGCCGTGGCGGTCCGCATGCGGCGGTCCAGGGCCGCGAAGTCAGGGCGCCCGCTGGCGTCGCTGATGACCACGCAGCCATCGAGGATCACCTGGTCGGCGCCCACCCGACGCGGTAGTTCACCCAGTTCGGGGAACAGCTCGCTGATATTCCGGCCCGCCTGGTCCTGGAGGTGGTATCCGCCGCCCTCGATGAACGCCAGCGCGCGCAGCCCGTCCCAGCGAACCTCAAAGAAATGCTCCGTTGAATCAAAGGGCTCGCTGGCGCCTCCCGGCACCATCGGCATCAGCGTCGGCGGTAGCGCCGCGGGACCAATCGGTAGGTCCTCTGAAGGCGACGGCAGGTTGGCCTCCGGCCGGACCAGCTCGAGCGGCGCCCGGCCCTCGGGAGGGACGATGGTGAAGGGAGGGTTAGGCATCAATAAAGCCTATTCGGCGCCCGTGGGGTCGGAGCCAGGGTTTCCAGCCTCAGGAGGCCTTTGCGACTCTCCGGCGGGGCTTCTCAGCCGCCTGCTTGGACTCCTCCGCAGCCTCAGCCTCGGCCTTTTTGCTCTTCATGACACGGGGCCTGGCGGGCTGAGCCTCCTGGCTCGGGGCCGCCTTGCCTCCACGCTTGCTGGCCTCGACCGATGCCTTGAGCGCAGCCATCAGGTCCATGACCCTGGGCGCGGGAGCCTCCTCGCCCACTTCGATGGTGTGCCCCTCGGCCTTGGCCTCGGCAACCTTCTCGAGCGCCTCACGGTACTCGTCGTGATACCGGGCGGGGTCGAACTCCTCCGTGAGGTTGTCGATCAGCATCTTGGCCATCGCCATCTCGCGCTGGTCGATCTTGATCTCCTCCTCGGGGAGGTTGAGGTCCTCGATGCTACGGATCTCGTCCGGCCAATGAAGGGTGTTGACCACGACGCCCTTCCCATGCGGGCGCAGCGTGGCCATGTGCTCGCGGTCGTGGAACGCAATCTTTCCCACCGCGACACGTCCAGCCTCCTCCAGGGCCTCCTTGAGTAGGTAGAAGGGCTTGAGGCCTGCCTTCTCCGGCTCCAGGTAATAGGCGTTCTTCAGGTAGAGCTCGTCGTCGATCTCGCCGGCATCGACGAACTCGGTGATGTCAAGGGTCCGGGCGGTGGCCAGCGGAAGGTTGTCGAGGTCGGAGTCCTCGATGATCACGTACTGGTCCTTGCTCAGCTCGTACCCCTTGACCACGTCCTTCCATTCGAGCACGTCGTCGGTGACCGAGCAGTGCCGCTTCTGCTTGATGGGTTGCTGGTGGCAGGGGCACAGCGACCGGAAGGAAACCGACTTGGACTCGGTCGCCAGGTACATCCGCACCGGGATGGACACCATGCCGAAGCTGACTGCGCCCTTCCACATGGATCTCGGCATAGCTGAATCCTCGCACAGATGTTTCCCCTGGCGCAAGAGGGATTCGCACGAAACGTTACAGTGCGGCTATAACGTGACTGGTCTTCGGGTGCCGGGGATGGTCAGATGCCGTGCTCCCCTTGGGCCACCGTCTCGGTGAGGTTGACGGGGTCGCCGCGCCTGATGCCGCCGCCGCGCAACACCCGCGCGTACAGGCGCGAGTCACCCGGGTGACGGGCCTGGAGAACGCGGCTGAAGCCGCCGTCGATGAACGATGCACTGATGGTCTGACACGGAGTGGTGTAGTCGGTCAGTTCGATCTCGATCTCCCCGATCGTCAGACGGTCGCCAGGTTTGAGTGCGGCGCTGTCCAGGCCTTCAAGGGTTAGGTTCTCCCCCATCGTCCCGGGTGCCACAGGGTGACCCTCCGCGCGCAGCACCCTGATGCGCTCGACGGAGTAGAGACAGAGGGCGCGGTCCGGGCCCCCGTGGTGCTTCTTATCGTGGTGGTCATCACCGGCGAGGCCTCCCGGGGTGACCAGTGCCACGTCGACAGGCGTTTTCGGCACCCCGCCGGCGGAGATGTTGATGCTGAACACACGTGCCGCCACGGTCACAATCTAAACCGCGAAAGGGCCGGGCGGAGTATCCGCGCGAACAAAAAGAGAGAGCCGCCCGAGGGCGGCTCTCCGATTCTGGGAAATGCTCAGGGGTAGCTGATCACGCAGCCGCCGAGGGCACTAGCGGCATTGCTGTAGAGCGTTTGGACCGGGAAGCTCCCGGTGCTCAGGCTGATGTTGCGGGAGGCACCCGAGCCGCTGCTGACCCAGGCGCATTTGTCGCCGTTCTCGCTGCCCGACGCATCAACCCAGCCGCTCGAGGGGAACGGGTCGGTCACGGCCTCGGCATACTCGTGGCCGCCAACGATGGTGATCCCGTCACCGGTCCCGGCGCTGCCGGGGTTGACAAAGTTCTGACCGCAGCTGCTACCGGCGTCGGTGATGTACGGCAGGTTGGTGAAGGCAATGGTGTGTCCGCCGCCATCGGTGGTGGAGCTGTGCCAGGCGCAGTACTGGACCTTGAAACCGACGGTGCCCGTGCCGGTGGGGGTCATGACGAAGTAGTCGGCGTCAGGGCTGTACCCGAAGTGCTGCTCGGCCTTGAGGGCCTCGCTGGCGATCTGGGAATCCTGGATCACTGGCAGGGGCTTACTGGAGTTGTCGCTCCAGGTTCCGCCGAGTTGCCCGGCCGGGTTGGTGATGTTGCCCTGGCCGCTGCCGGTGTACTGGGTCTGAATATTGCCCCAGCCGCTGCCGCCGACCCCGTTGAAGAAGCCGGTAAGCCGGGAGGCCTCCGCGGAGGGATCGGTGCCGTTGAAGCCCCAGAAGGTCAGGTAGACCTTCGGCGCCTTCTCAATCGCGCCACCACCGTAGAGCAAGGGCCCGGCACCGCTGCCAAGGCCAAGGTAGCCCTTGTTGCGGTTGTCCACAGCGCCGGCAACGGTTGGGTAGATCTTCTTGACCAGGCTCATGGCCGCGCTGCCACCGAAACCCGGGACACTGGCGCTGGCGAGGGAAGGCCCTGAGATCAGGGCAATCGCCGCGATCCCCGCCGCGATGGTGCCCCTGACTGGATTTGAAACTCTCACGTCGTCACTCCCGCTGGCGGCGGCGCCAACCCCAGCGGGCGTGGGGCACACCAATGTCTTTACAAACGCTGACGGGAGTTTACAACTGCTGACAACTCATGGTGTTGCTACGGTGCGGTGAGTGCGGCTCGGGATTGTTCCCAGATGTGGTCCGCCCAGGCCTGCAGCTGGGGCTCTCCCGGGTGAAGGCCGTCTCCCGCCACCCAGCCCGGGCGGCCGATCCCCGACCGGCTGACCTCGAAGATGTCGACAAACGGCAGGCCGGCGCGGTCGGCCTCCTCCCGGTTGACCACGTTGAAGCGTCGCAGTCCGGCCTCGATCTCGGCAGGTTGGCCGAAGCTGCTCCCCGCCTCCGTGAAGGAGAAGTCGGGAATCGATACCGCTATAACCCGGCCGTGCGGCAGGCCCGCCTGCCTGAGCTCGTCGTAGATCCGCCGCAGGCTGGTGCGGTACTGCCCCTCGGAACGTCCCTGAACATAATCATTGACCCCGATCAGCACCGTCACCAGGTCCCAATGGGCGTCGTGAAGATGGGGCAGCTCGTCCCGGATCAGGTTGTCGGTGGTGTAGCCGTTGACGCCAAGGTTGACCACCCCCACCCGCTTCCCCGTCGCTGCCTCGAGGTGTTTGGCCAGGCGCGGGGGGAAGCTCTTGTCGGCACCCAGCGCGGTCCCGATGGTGTACGAGTCACCCAGCGCGAGGTAGTGCAACTCGCCACCCGGCGTCACCGCGCCACCGCCCCGCCGCAGCACCACCACGGCCGCGACCGCGAGGACGACAAGGAGCAACACCGGGACGACCGCAACCGGCAACCGCCTGGCGCCGCCGCGCCGTTCAGAGATTGGCGGTCGCCTGCTCCAGGAGCGAGGCAAACTTCTTCTGGGCCGCCTCACGCCGGGTTGGGATGTGGTCGCGCGGCCACGGGCCGTCGGCGGGCGTGTAGTCCTTGAGGACCTGGCGCGCCACCGTGACGCGGTGCACCTCGTCAGGGCCGTCGTAGATGCGGGCGGCGCGGGCGTGGCGGTACATGGCCTCAAGCGGAATGTCGCTGGAGAACCCCAGCGAGCCGTGCACCTGGATCGAGCGGTCGATCACGTCGAGCAGCACCTTGGCGCCGAAGAACTTGATCATCGAGATCTCCTTCCTGGCCGCGGCGGCGCCGTCCTGGTCGATCTTCCAGGCCGCCTGCAGGGTCATCAGCCGCGCGGCCTGCATCTCCGCGGCGGAGTCCGCGATCCAGTTCTGCACGGTCTGCTTGCGGGCCAGGTCGCCGCCGAACGCCTGGCGCTGCAGGGCCCGTTCGCACATCATGTCGAACGCCCGGCGACCCACGCCGAGCCAGCGCATGCAGTGATGGATGCGTCCCGGGCCGAGGCGCATCTGGGCGATCAGGAACCCGGACCCTTCAGGGCCGAGCAGGTTGGCCGCAGGCACCCGGCAGTTTTCGTAGAGGACCTCCGAGTGCCCGAAGCCGAACGGCTCGTGCTCGCTGGCCATGTTGGGAATGTTGCGGACCACGTTCAGGCCTGGGGCGTCCTTGGGCACGATGATCATCGACGCTCGCGAGTAGGGATTCGGGTTCTCCGGGTCGGTGACGCACATCACGATCAGGAAGTCGGCGACCATGGCGTTGCTGGTGAACCATTTGTGGCCGTCGATCACCCATTGATCGCCGTCCCGCCGGGCCACGGTCTTGAGCATCGTGGGGTCGGCACCTGCGCCGGGGGCCGGCTCGGTCATCGAGAACGCGCTGCGCATCTCGCCGGCCAGCAGAGGCTCGAGCCAGGTGCGCTTCTGCCCGTCGGTGCCGTACATCGCCAGGATCTCCGAGTTACCCGAGTCCGGGGCCTGGTTGCCGAAGACCGAGGGGGCCCACATGGATGCGCCCTCGATCTCGTGCATCAGTCCCAGCTTCACCTGCCCGTAACCCTGGCCGCCATGCTCCGGCGGCAGGTGGGTGGCCCAGAGGCCCTGGGCCTTGACCTGGTCCTGAAGCGGGCGGATCAGACGGGTGAACCCGGCGAGGTCGGTGTCGACCACCTCAAGCGGCATCACCTCCTCGCGGACGAACTCGCGCATCCAGTCCAGCTTGGCCTGGAACTCAGGGTCGGTAGAGAAATCCCAGCTCACGTAAACGTCCTCCTCAGGCGGCAGATTGATTCTGTCATGCCAGCAGCTCGAGGCCGCTGTCGACGAGCGCCACGATGACCCCGGTGAGGCCTTCGTACATCGGGTCGGGGCGCTTGCCGCGCCGGTGCAGCATCAGGTTGTAACCGAAGATCGAGGCGTACTTGTAGCAACTCAGCGCGAGGTACCAGCGGGCCTCGGCAGGGTCCGCACCGTAGACCCGGACGACATCGTCGATCTCCAGGTCGATACCACCACCAGGATTGGGCGCGCCAGGGACATCCCGGTTGCGCTGCGCCACGATGCACAGGCAACCGAGATCCAGCAGGGGGGCGCCGATCTCGGCGATCTCCCAGTCCAGCACCGCGACCACCTCAGGCCGGCCTTCGACGCCGGGCGCGAACAGCATGTTGCCGTAGTGGTAATCGGCATGGACCAGGGTCGGACTGGGATCCTCCGGCCTGTTGCTGGCCAGCGCGCTGCCCAGGGTCGGCGCCCGGCCGGTCAGTTCCTCTGGGGCGCGCTGCATCAGCCACGCCCATCGCATCATCTCGTCGGCCAGCGGAACTGGCGGCTCATGACCTATGCCGGTGCGGCTGACCGGTACGGCCTGGATTCGCTTCAGGGTGGTCACCGCGGCCTCGGCGATCTGCAGGGCCGGGAAATCCCTCACCGCCTGCTCGATGCGCGCGCCCTGCACCGCCTCCATCAGGCAGAACGGCCGGCCATCGAGGATCGTGGCGTCCTCGCAGTTGGCGATGATCCGGGGCGTGGGCAGGCCGTGGTCGTGCAGCGAGGCCATGATCCGTCCCTGCCGCAGTACGTCCGCCGGCCCGGCGATCCGGGCCCCCGGCGGTGGCAGGCGCAGCACCATCCGCTGGCTCCAATTGCCGTCGCTCGCGGTGACGAAGTACGTGAACCCGGAGTGACCTTCGGGGATGGCCTCGATGGGTCCCAGGTGCAGCCCGTCGCGCCCCAACTCACGGCGGAGGTGCGCCTGTAGCCGATCCCCGAGTTCCGCGATGGGCATCGCCGCCGGCACCGTCTGTGGGGTCTCAGACACCAACCGCCTCCCGCACCAGGTGCCCGATGTCGCCAACCGACTGGACCACGACCTGTCCGTCTTTGACCAGGATCACCGTGACGCTGGTGAACCGGGGCAGCATCCGCAGCGGTCCGGAATCGAGACGCAGGACGTGGGCCACGTACATGCTGATCGCGCCGGCATGGCTCACCGCGGCGACCCGCCCGCCGGGGCCGGCGGTGGCGGCGATCTCACGCACCGCAGCGTCCATCCGCGCCACCACTTCCTCGAGGGGCTCGACAAACGGGATATACGGGGTGGACGGCTCCTCGATACTGACCGCTGGGCTGACATCTGGTGCCCCGTCCCAATGCGTGGTCACCTCTCGAAGCCGATCGTCAACCTCGAGATTGAGGTTCCCCGGCGCGGCCGCCAGCTCCGCCGTCTGCCTGGCACGCAACAGGTTGCTGGACCAGACGCGGGTCACGCCCGAGGCCGCCAGCCTGGTTCCCAGCCGTGACGCCTGTTCCCGTCCGGCGAGACTGAGAGGGGGGTCGATCCGGCCGGACGCCCCGAGGATGCCTCGGTCGCTGACGGGCGCGCTGGAGCCCCCTGGCCCATCGGGGTCGTCGGGCATCACCAGTTCCCCGTAGGCGTCGCCGTGGCGCACCAACCAGACCTCGGTCACGCCAGGGACATCGACCAGGAAGCGTTCATGCAACCTGCCCATGGCCTGCAGAAATGACGCCCGCACGTTGGCCTCCGGCACGGCGCCAATGTTAGTTGGGCGCAGCCGGCGCCCGCGATTGACGCCGGGTTACTGCTTCTTGAGGGCCGCCGAGTTGATGCAGTACCGCTGACCGGTGGGGTTGGGACCGTCGTCAAAGACGTGGCCCAGGTGCGAACCACAGCGCTTGCAGAGAACCTCGGTGCGCTTCATGAAGAAGGTGCGATCCTCGTGCAGTTCGACGTTCTCCAGGTTCTTGGGCTCCCAGAAACTGGGCCAGCCGGTGCCCGAGTCGAACTTGGTATCGGAGCCGAAGAGTTCGGCATCACAGGCGGCACACTGATAGGTACCGTCGCCGTGGTCATTCCAGTACTGGCCGGTGAACGCACGCTCGGTACCGTGGCCGCGCAGCACGTTGTACTGCTCGGGGCTGAGGCGCTGTCGCCACTCTTCGTCGGTCAGGCTGATCTCGCGTTGGGTGTCGGTGGTGTTTTTGCTCATGCTTGTTGAACCCTCAGGAAGGGAAAAAAGTCCCGCATTTTCGAATTACCGCGGCGCATGCCGCCCGCGGCAGGCCCGACAGAGGCCGCCACCCAGCACCTGCACGTCGGCGACCGCGAACCCCACTCTGGAAGCGGCGCGCGTGAGGCTGGCATCGACCTCCCCCCCCTGGATGTGCACCGTGGCCCGGCAGGAAGAGCAGACCAGGTGGTGGTGGCTCTCCGCGACGCCCTCGTGGGCAAATTCGTAGTACATCGATCTGCCGATCCGGGAGGCGTGGATGACGCCCACGTCGACCAGGGTGTCCAGGGTCCGGTAGACGGTGCTGCGGGTGAGGGTGACGTCGCCAACCGCGACGGCGTCCGCGATCTGGGCCGCGGTCATGTGCTCCCTGCTGTTCTCCAGGATGTCCAAGATCACCGCGCGCTGCGCCGTCCTGCGATATCCATGGCGCTGGAGGTCGGCCATCCCGCTCATGACCCGGCGATTATCGGCGCTGGCCGGACTGCTGAAAGCGGCTGCTGGCTCAGTTCGCGGTGGGGCGCCCCGGCTGGATCATCTCCTGGTCGCCGAGTTTGTCCAGCCCTCGGGCCCGGTAATAGACGGTTGATCCCACCCACGCGACCACGAAGATCCCGATGATCACGTACCCCAGCTTGCTGATGTCGAGGTTGTTGACGAAGGTCCAGAAGGCGCCGTTGCCGGTCTGACCGTCGCCTGTGCCGCGTATGCCGCCCGTCTGGACACCGATCACCTGCAGCGCCTCAATGGTGCCGATGACCATCGCGACGAGCACCGAGATCCCGGTGATGTTGAGGTTGTAGTACAGCTTGCGGATGGGCTTGACGAATGCCCACCCGTACGCCCCGAGCATCAGGACACCGTCAGTGGTGTCGATCAGCGACATGCCGGCGGCGAACAGCAGCGGGAACAGGATGATGTAGAACGCCGGGATCTGGCCGCTGGCGCCAAAACCGGCGGTGATCGCCAGCAGGCCCACCTCGCTGGCGGTGTCGAAGCCAAGGCCGAAGAGGACGCCGACCGGGTACATCTTCCAGCTCTGGTCGACCAGCTTGAGCGCGGGGCGGAACAGGCGCGCGAGCAGCCCGCGGTTGGCCAGGTAGTCATCGAGCGATTGGTCGTCGTACTGGCCGCCGGCCTTCACCTTGCGGTATTGGCGGTAGACGTCAACCATGACGATCAGGTTGATGGTCCCGATGATCAGCAGGAAGAGCGCCGAAACCGAGGTCCCGATGATCGAGCCGGTGGCCTTGAACTGGGGCAGGTTGGTCTTGATGTAGGACGTCGCGAAGGCCAGCGCGACAGAAAGCAGGATCACGATCGTGGAGTGGCCCAGGGAGAAGAAGAACCCTGTGGCAACCGGGCGCTTGCCCTCGTGCATCAGCTTGCGCGTGGTGTTGTCGATCGCCGCGATGTGGTCGGGGTCGACGGCGTGGCGGAGGCCGAACCCGTAGGCGATGGCCGCGATCCCCAGGATGATCGGGAACCGCAACGACGCCAGCAGGGTGAGCGCCCAGATGACCACGTTAAAGCCGATGAGGACGGAGTAGAGGGTGATGACCCGGCGCTGCGTCCCCTCGCCCTGGAGCGCCTGCCTCAGTGTCGCGATCATCTGGGTCCCTCCGCTTCAGGTTAGTCGTGCGAAATCAGTTCGAAGAATGATTCGGAGCCCAACCCGGCCCGGATCAACCCCTGCCGCAGCATAGAGCTTATTGGGACTGAGTCGCAACATCGAGTTCGGTGACGGTGGCGGGCGGTCGAATTGGCGGTATGTTTGCGGGGTGGAGACGCGCAGGCTGAGCGAGTTGAGCAGCGGGGCGCATCACATCCCGGAGGTCGAGGAGCAGAACTGGTACCGTGCCGACGAGCACCTGCATTGGCTGGTCCGCCGTTCTGTTGGGGAAGCCACCTGGCCGATCGCCGAGGCGGCCATGCGCGACGCCGGGACCCTGGTCCCGAGCCGGGTCGAGCCCCTGATGCCGATCATCGAGCAGAACCCGCCGGTGCTGCGCCAGTTCGACCACCGTGGGCAGCGGGTCGACGAGGTCGACTACCACCCCTACTTCCGCGAGGTTGAGCGCACCGAGCACCAATTTGGACTGGTCAGAATGGGCAACATCCCCGGCTGGCGGGGTCTTCCCGGCGTGGCGCCGGCGGGGCTCCACGTGGGGGTCGAGTACCTCTTCCTGCAGGCCGACCAGCCGATCTGTGCCTGCCCCGTCGGCATGGCCTCAGCGATGTGCCGCACGCTGCGTCGCAACGACCCCGTATTGGCCGAAACGTGGATCCCGAGGATCGCCAGCGATGACCCCGCGACGATGATCACCGCGGCGATGTTCATGACCGAGAAGGCGGGTGGCTCGGATGTCGGGGCCAACGAGTGCGTCGCCGTGCGGCAGGACGACGGCAGCTGGCGGCTGTATGGCGAGAAATGGTTCTGCAGCAACCCGACGGCCGACCTCGTCCTGGTCCTGGCACGTCCGGAGGGCGCGGGCCAGGGTACCCGCGGGCTGGGGCTCTTCCTGATGCCGCGCGCACTACCCGAAGGCGTCGAGGACAATCCGGGTAACGCCGACCCGCGGCGCAACGCCTACATCCTTCACCGCCTCAAGTCGAAATTTGGCAACAGGGCGCTGGCCTCCGCCGAGATCGGCCTCCGGGGGGCCTTCGCCTGGCAGGTCGGCGACCTCGACCGTGGCATGAAACAGATGCTCGACATGGTCAATCACACCCGCGCGGGGATCGTCCTGGCCGCCGCCGGCTCGATGCGACGGGGGGTGTTCGAGTCGCTGGAGCACACCCGCCAGCGGGTCACGTTTGGCGACAACCTGGACCGTCACCCGCTGATGCGCGACACCCTGGTGGAACTGGTGACAGACGCCACGGCGACCCTCTCCGCGGCGATGGCGGTCGCCGAGACGCTGGAGCGCGCCGACCGCGGCGACGCGGAGGCCGACCGCCTGCTGCGCATCCTGACCCCGGTGCTGAAGGGCTACGCCGCGGAGCGTGCCCGGGTGTCGGCGACCGAGGCGATGGAGGTGCGCGGCGGAAATGGCTACATCGAGGACTGGCCCAACGGCCGGCTGCTGCGTGACGTCTACGTGCACGCGATCTGGGAGGGCTCAGGCAACATCATGGCCCTCGACACGCTGCGCGCCCTGTCCAAGGGCGCCGGTCCGGCGTACTTCGACGAGGTCGACCGGCTCTGCGAGCAGGCACACGCAGGCCCCGCGGCGGAGGTGGCGATGGCGCTGGCGCAGGGCGGACGCGATTTGGCCGGCGAGGTCGCTCAGCTGGGCACGCTGGAGCTCGACGCCGCCCAGCTGAGGATGCGGCGCATCGAACGCCGCATGGCCATCACCTATATGGCCTCACTGCTGGCGGCCCAGGCCGCCGAACATGCCGAGGACACCGGGAGTGGCCGCCTCGCGTACCTCGCCGCGCGGTTTGCATCGCGCCTGGGCGGGCCCGCCGCCGAGGCCGCGGTCGCTGACGACCCGAGCTGGCTGCAGGACTTTGATGGCATCGTGCGCGGGGGGGCGGTGAGGATGGACACCGGCAGGCGCGCCGCGGCCGCGGTGAGCCCGTTCGTGAGCGGCGGAGCCCTGGCGCTGGGCTAAGCTGCGGTCAATGCACTTCCTCGAGCTCGGCATTCCCTGGTGGGAGCTCATCCTGCGCTCCGCAGCGATCTACCTCGCCCTGCTGCTCGGCTTCCGCCTATTCGGCAAGCGCGAGGTCGGTCAGATGACCCTCTTCGACCTGGTGGTGGTGCTGCTCGTCGCCAACGCGGTGCAGCCGGCGATGACCGGACCCGACGCCTCGATCACCGGCGGCCTGATCATCATCGTCACCTTGCTGACGCTGAACTATGCGATCAGCTTCATCCGGGTCAGGGTGCCCTGGTTCAATCGCCTGGTGGAGCCCTCGCCGGTGGTGGTCTCCAGGAACGGGAAGTGGATCCAGGACGAGCTGAAGAAACAGGAGTTGACCGACGAGGAGGCCCTGGCAGCGCTCCGCGAGCATGGCCTTGAGAGCGTCTCTGAAACCAGGGAGGTGGTGCTGGAGGCAGATGGCTCACTGAGCGTGGTTCCCAAGGACGGGGCCACTCAGAAACATCGCCGGCACGTCCGGTTCACCAAGCACAACTGACCCGCGGCACCGCCGCGATCAGCCTGCGCAACGGTCAGCCCTTGGACGCACTCCGCTTGCGCGGCGGCCTGCGCCTCGGCTCGATGTGGGGCACCGGCTCCTCGACCAGGCGCTCGTCCTCGGCCATCTGGGCGATCTCTTCGCCGAGACTGGGCAGCTGGTCAAGGCCCATCTCAGAGGTCTCGCCCTCGGGCAGGGAGAACGCCTCGCCGCCACGGCGGCTGCGCAGGAGAGCCCCCAGGTAGACATTGACGATCCCGGCCAGCGGGATGGCAAACAGGGCACCCAGCACGCCCCCCACCTGCGAGCCCAGGAGCAGCGCAGCCATCGCCACCAGCGGGTGGACGCGGGTGGCGTCGCCGATCAGCTTGAGGCCGATGGTGTACGCGAAGCCGATGTGTCCGGCAAGGGTGAAGACCAGCGTGATGAGCGCGAGGTTTGGCCCCTGGAGCAGGGCCGCCAGCACCGCCAGGGCCATTGCCACCGGCGCCCCCACCAGTGGAACAAGTTCGAGCAGAAAGGTGATGAACGCGATCACCAGCGCGAAATGAACCCCGATCAGCGACAGGCCAACGCCGGTGTAAACGGCCATCACCGCCGCCAGCACCACCTGGCCGCGCACGTAGCCGGCCAGCGTTGACCCCGCGGTGAGCAGGGTGAAATCGAACAGCGCCTGCTGGCGTGGGAAGAGCTGACGCAGGGTGGCGATCATCCCGCGGCCCTGCATCTGCAGGTAGATGGCGATGACCACGATGAGCAGGATGTTGATGACCGCCCCGATCGTTGCCGAAAGCAACTGCAGGGCGGAACCAAGAGCCGGGGCGACCAGCGACTCCAGCCCATTCGGAACGCCAAAGTGCACCGGGATCCCCCGATTGTTGAGGGTTGACTGCGCTCCGAGCAGGGCATCGTTGACCTTGCTCGCCAGCCGTGGAGCCTCCGCCCCCAGGGCAGATCCCTGCTGCGCCAGGGCCGGCGTCAGCAAAGCGCCGATGGAAACCACGGCGGCGAGGATCAGGCAGTTGACTGCCAGCACCGCCATCCCCCGGTGATGGTGCATTCCCTCCAGCGCCGCCACCGCATCCACCAGGGGGTTGAGCAGCATCGCCACGATGGCCGCGAAGACAAAAAGCAGCAACACCCCGACCACCCGGCTGACGAAGAACTCGGTCTGCTGATAGAGCAGGAGGAGGACCAGGGCGATGAGCAGGAAGACCAGGAACCGAACCGGGCTGTGCAGGTCACCCCACGGTCCGCGACGAGTCCCCGCGACCGCCTCGGCCCGGGCACGGTCGCCAGCGCGGCGGCGCTCCTGGCGGCGGCGTTCCTGGCCGGCCCAGTTACTCATCGTTCAGTCGCCGGGATCGGTCCCCTGGGGACCGGGCCGGCCTAGCGCCAGAGGGGTTCGGAGAGGGCCGCCTTGCTCATCGCGGCGACCAGATCCTCGCGGAATTGTGCCCGCTTGCGATCGGCTGCCTCGGGTGCGATCTGGGTGCCGCGGTCACCGATCCACGGCGGCACCGAGGCCGCCACGGCGTTGCCGTCAACCGTTGCCTTGACCTCAAAGTCGCGGTCCTCGTCCACCTCAACCCCGATCTTCTTGAGCACCCCGGTGGCGGCCGACAGGGTCCAGACCCGGGTCCAGCCGCGACTGTAGGGCGTACGTTGGATGACCAGGCGCAGAGGGTGGAGGGTCACGGAGGTGCCGTCGTCGGGCTTCTGCATCTTGGCCAGGAACGCCCTCACGTCCTTGTCGAGGTCGGCCGAAACCCACTCGGTCAGTGACAGGGCGCGGCTGTCGAGGTCGGGAGGCTCGATGGTGTCATAGGGGTTCGCCGCGATCGCCCGCATCACGCCACCGTGGCGCCGGCAGAAGTTCAGGTTGTTGAATGGCGCGGAATGGTCGGGGCACCAGGAGTATCCACATCCACGACTGCGGCGATCGACGTACGAGCAGGGCTGGGCATCGGTGCGGGGACATCCCGGGTGGGCACATGGTTCAGCCATAGAGGCTCACTATAGTCGCCGCGGAGGTTGCAGACATCGCCAGTAGGCTGGACAAAATGGCTGCGGGAAAGGTGCTGGTCGGAACTTGCAACTGGGCCGACCACAAACACTTCTACCCGCAGGGGCTGCCTACCGGCGAACGCCTCGGACACTACGCGCGGTTTTTCGCCATCGTGGAGGTCGACACAACCTTCTACGGGATTCCCCGGCCGGGGGTGGCCGAGAACTGGGTGGGCGCCACCCCGCCCGGGTTTCGCTTCAACGTCAAGGCCTACCGCAGCCTGACCTTGCACGAGCGCGAGGACGGCAAGCCGCGTCCTCCGACCCCGGCCGAGGAGCGGGACTTTCTCGACATGCTGAAACCGATGCGCGACAGCGGCAAGTTGACCGGGGTTCACTACCAGTTCCCGCCGTGGTTCAAGGCCTCCTCCGCCAACATGGACTTCGTCTCCAGGCTGACCGACCGTCATCCCCACGACCAGGTGATAGTGGAGTTCCGCCACGCCAGCTGGGCGGAGCCAGGCCGATTCGACTCGGTGATCGAATTGCTGGCTGAATCGGGCATGAGCTACTGCTGTGTGGACGAGCCCCAGGTCGGGACCGCCACCATGCCCCCGCACATCGTGGTCACCGACCCCCGCCTGGCGGTGCTGCGCTTCCACGGGCACAATCGCCAGAAGTGGTACGTGAAGAACGCCTCGAGCTCAACCGAACGCTTCGACTACCTGTACCGCGAGGAGACGCTCCGCGAGTGGGTCCCCAAAGTCCGCCACCTCGCCGCCGAGGCCGAGCAGGTCCACGTGCTGTTCAACAACAACCGTTCGAACTATGCGGTGGTCAACGGCCTGCAGATGGCTCAACTGCTGGACCTCGGCCTCCCGTCACCGGAGAGCGTCCCCGCCGTCATCGAACCCGAACAGGAGAGACTTCCGCTGTAGTGGCTCCTCAGGCTGGTCACCCTCCGCGCGGGCGATCAGCCTAGATGCGCTCGGTGGAGGGCGGCGGCACGTCGCTCTCGACGTCCTCATCAGCGTGGATCAGGACGTTCTCATACAGCAGGGCCGCGAGCACCGCCCCGACCACGGGGCCGACCCAGTACGTCAGGAAGTGCGCGCCATCGAGCGCGCCTCCGAGCAGCGCGGGGCCGAAAGCCCGGGCCGGGTTCATCGCCGCGCCGGTGAGCGGGCCCCCGAGGAGGATGTCGAAGAACAGCACAAACCCGATCCCAAACCCGGCAATCTTTCCGAACGCCCCGCGCGGGTCGATCGCGGTGGCGAACACGACGGTTACCAGGAAGAAGGTCATCACCGCCTCCAGCACGATGGCGTGGATCCCGCCAAACCCCGGCGTGGGGACCGGCGCGCCGAGCTTGACTGCCGCGGCAATGGCATCAGGGAACACGAATCTCAGCAGCGCCGCTGCCAGGATGCCGGCCACCAGCTGGGTCACGATGTACATCCCCGCAAGGGTCGGCGCGATCTTGCGGGTGACCGCCGCGGCAACGGTGACCGCGGGGTTGAAGTGGCCACCGGAGATGTGCCCGAGCCCGGTGACCATCACCCCGAGAACCATGGCGTGAGCGGTCGCCACCACCAGCAGGTCTCCAGGGCCAAACGGGATCTTGTCGCGCAGAAGGGCATCGGCGCAGATCGCGCCGGCACCGAAGAACACCAGCGCGAAGGTGCCGAGGAATTCTGCCGTTAGAACGCGCGCCTGCTTCATCTGCCCCTCCCTGGTCTGAAACGCCAGAAGTATATCGGCGCTAATATCCCACCCGGCCCGGACGCTCCGAAGTCTCGGGACCGGCACCGACAAGGAGGTTCGCGATGCGTTTTGACAACCGGGTGGCCGTGATCACCGGGGCCGGCCGCGGTATCGGTGCCGCCACTGCGAAGCGCCTCGCTTCGGAGGGGGCGATCGTTGCCGTTGCCGACCTCGACGTGGCCCCGGCCCAGGAGGTGGTGTCGGAGATCGAAGCCGCCGGGGGCAAGGGGTCGGCAATTGCCTGCGACGTCACCCAGCGCCCCGCGGTCGAGGCGATGTTCGACCAGGTCATGGAGAAGTACGGGCAGGTCGATATCCTGGTGGCCTGCGCGGGCATCATCCGCGACAACCTGGTCCACAAGATGATCGACGAGGACTGGGACGCGGTCATCGATACCCACCTGAAGGGCACCTTCCTGTGCGCCCAGGCCGCCCAGAAGCACATGACGCCGCGAAAGTACGGAAAGATGGTCTTCCTGTCCTCGACGTCGGCACTGGGCAACCGCGGCCAGACCAACTATTCGACTGCCAAAGCGGGCCTCCAGGGGATGGCCAGGACACTGGCACTGGAGCTCGGGCGCTTCAACATCAACGTCAACGCGGTTGCCCCGGGTTTTGTTGATACCCGCATGACCCAGTCGACCGCGGAGCGCATGGGCCTGGATTACGAGCAGTTCAAGCAGGGGGCGGCGGCGATGATCCCGCTGCAGCGAGTCGGCACGCCGGAGGACCTCGCCGGTGCCATCACGTTCCTCTGCAGTGACGACGCTGGATTTGTCTCCGGGCAGGTGCTCTACGTGCGGGGCGGGCCGTAGCCGCGCCACGCAAGCCCACCCGGCAGCCGCCCCCGCCCCGCGAGGAGCGGCGAGGCACACCTCCCCCCCGTTCCGGGCGGCCGCCGCTCCCCGGCGCCCCGGCGGTGCTGACCGACCTCGTCCGCGGCTCCCTCCAGATGGTCGGCCAGCTCACGGGAATCGATACCGCCGCAAGGGCCATGGAGCGGCTGGCAAGCTCCGCGGACCGCGCGGCCGAGATCCTCGACCGGCTCAGCGCGGACCGGATCGACCACCTCGCCGAGGCCGCGGAGCGCGCTGCAGAGATCCTCGACCTGATCGACGCGTCGCGGCTGGATCGCCTGGCGGCCTCGGCGGAGCGCGCCGCTGAACTGCTTGACCGCCTCGATAAGGATGTGGGGGTCGACCGGGTGATCAGCGTGCTGGAGCGGCTGGAGCGGCTCAGCGAGACCGCGGACCAGATGAACCGCAGCCTGCGCGCGATCGAGAAGTTGGCGGTGGACGTACAGAAGAAGGTGATCGAGCCACTCGATCGATTGCCGATACCGCGCGCGCTTCGCGGGGGCCTCGGCGGTGGGGACAAGACCCGGCGCTGACCTCGGTGACTGAGGGCCCTACCCGCACCCGCTCCTGGTGGGGCTGGGGCCGGGAGGAGGAAGCTGTCGCCGGGGAGGAGCTAGACCGTCTGCGCGACACCGTCACCGGCCTGATCGGCGCCCGGCCCGAGCTCCATGAGCCGCCCGCCATCGATTCGCTGGATCTCCGTCCGTCCCGCGTCGTGGCCCCGACGGCGCTCGCCTCGATCTGCACGACCGACACCGCGGACCGCGCGGCCCACACCCATGGCAAGGCCTTTCGCGACGTCGTGCGTAACCTCCTCGGCCGGCTCGACACCCCGCCCGACATCATCGCGCGCCCGCGCACCGAGGCCGAGGTTTCCGAGATCCTCGAGTGGTGTCAGACCGAGCGCCTGGCGGTCATCCCCTACGGTGGGGGTTCGTCTGTCGTGGGAGGCATCGAGCCCCTGGTGGGCGACTCGTTCCGGGGGGTGGTCTCACTCGACATGGGCGCCATGGACCGGGTGCTGGAGATCGATTCCCTCGGCCTCGCTGCGCGGGTCCAGGCCGGCGCGCTGGGACCGGGCCTGGAGGACCAGCTCCGTCCCCATGGATTGACGCTGCGGCATTTCCCCCAGTCGTTCGAGTTCTCCACCTTGGGCGGCTGGCTGGCGACCCGCGCCGGCGGGCATTTCGCCACCCTCTACACCCACATCGACGACCTCACCGAGGCCATGCGCGTGATCACCCCCTCGGGTGTGGTGCAGACCCGGCGACTTCCCGGATCGGGCGCCGGTCCGTCACCAGACCGCTTGTTCCTGGGTTCGGAGGGCGCTCTGGGGATCATCACCGAGGCCTGGATGCGGGTTGTGCCAAGGCCCCGCTGGAGAGGCTCGGTGACGGCCCGGTTCGGCGCCTTCGCGGACGGGGTCGCGGCGGTGCGCGCTGTCGCTCAGTCCCGGCTGTACCCCACCAATTGCCGCCTGCTCGATGGCAACGAGGCGGCCCTGTCGGCAGGCACGGCCGGGGTTGGTGCGCTCCTGGTGCTGGCCTTCGAGTCGGCCGACCACCCAGTGCAGCCCTGGCTAAAGCGAGCCACGGCGATCTGCCGCGAGGCTGGCGCCGAGCTGGACGAGCCCCGGTACGCGGAGGATGAGTCAGGCGCGGGTGGGCGCGGGCAGGATGGTGCGGCCGGCGCATGGCGGCAATCCTTTTTGCGAGCTCCCTATCTCCGCGATGCCCTGGCCCGGCTGGGGATGGTCGCGGAGACATTTGAGACCGGCTGCACCTGGGATCGGTTCGACGAACTCCACGCGAGGGTCATGGAGGTGGCCGGCCGGGCGATCGCCGAGGTGTGTGGGCCGGGCCTCGTGACCTGCCGATTCACCCACGTTTACCCGGACGGGCCCGCGCCCTACTTCAGCGTCATCGCTCCCGGCCGCTGGGGAGACCAGGTCCAGCAGTGGGATGAGGTGAAGTCAGCGGTGTCCGAGGCCCTGCTCGAGGCCGGGGGAACCATCACCCACCACCACGCCGTGGGCCGGGTGCACCGGCCGTGGTACGACCGTCAGCGCCCCGACCTCTTCGGAGCCGCGCTGCAGGCCGCCAAGGGCGCCCTCGACCCATCAGGCATCCTCAACCCCGGGGTGCTGGTCGGGCCGTAAGGAACGGAGTAGATGACTGCTCCATCGTTCGTCTCAGCCCCAAGCCCGACGACTTCAGTTGCAAACCGGGCAGCTTGCCCACGCCAGCTCGTTGGTTGTCCGTGCCAGGTCGACGTTGTAGGTGCGCTCGCGGTCGCTGAGCAGCACCAGGCGTGCCGCGACGGCAGTCGCTGTACCCGTCCACTCGTCCTTGTCGGGAGGCCGCGTCGCAGTCAGGTTGAGGACGGCGACGCCGGCCAGGAGTGGCATATTTTGCGACGGGGTTGGACTCGTGCTCGCCGAATAGGTCAATGATGAGCGCCCGATGTTCGTGCCTGGCTCGCCCAGGGCGACTACCGAGATGTGGCGGTACATCAGACTCCGATTCTCGCCAGGCCCGGTATCCAGCAATGACCGGGGCAGCACGAGCGCATGCGTTTGTGCCGGCGCCGGGGCCGCCACATTGTTCGTCAGCTCCAGTTTGGATTCTTCCCCCGTCGGATCGGCAAGTGGGGTGCTGACGACAACCAGGCGCGCGGCGCCGCTAGTGTTTCTGCCCTCCAGCACAGCAAGACGTCCGGTAGGGAGTGCGCCGGCAAACAGGACCTTGACCGGGCCGGAATGTGGCGGAACAGAAGCAATCGGAGGTCGAGCGGGCCCGTGGGGCTGGAACCCTGCGTCCCACGCAGCAGTAGCCGCGGCGATGAAGGTCTGGTCGTGAGCCAGCTCGCCTCGAGCGGGCCAAGCGAGGAGGGGACTCGGTGGCGGAGCGGGCTTGGCCTGGAGCGAGGACGTGCAGCCGGCCAGCAGGGGGATGAACAGCACTGGGAGGAGTCGACAGACAACCGTCATGATGCTCAGACTAGGCCTTCAGGTCCACTCCACCTCATCCACACCGCAACCCCCGACCCATCAGGCTCCTCAACCCCGGGGTGCTGGTCGGGCCGTCGCGAGCGGTTAACAAACATTTACGAGTCCTGCACCTCGCTTTAGGAACACGACCCTACTGTGAGGTGAGTGACAAGAGGGGGATACCTGAGTTCTGCCTGGCCGCGCCTGGTTATGCACCTCACCGTGCTGCTGGCGGTCGGCGCGCTGTGGGTCCTGCCGCATGCCCACGCTGGGACGGTGGCCTCCCGGTTGCGGGTGACCCCGGCCGACGCCAGCGCCCCCATACCACGACCCCTTGAGCAGATGGCATCCCGCTCTCGGCTGACCACCGCCCTGCCTGACGCCGGCGGTGTATTCATCCTCGTGGCCCCGCCCAGCCGTCAAAAGGCGCCCGCCGGGGGCAGCCGGGCGGTCGTCCCCGTCAAGAAGGCCGGCGCCATCGCGGCGGCCCCCGCGGTGTCGGCGCCGGCCCCAACGCCCTCCCGAGCCGGGTGGGGCAGTGACATCTCGTGGCCCCAGTGTGGTGGCTCGGTCCCGGGCAGACATGACGTCGGCGTGATCGGCGTGACCAATGGTCGACCGTTCACCACCAACCCGTGCCTGGCGGACCAGTACGGCTGGTCGAAGGCCAGCCAGATGGCCGGGGGCGCCCAGGTGTACGTCAACCTGGAGATCGGTGGCAGCTCCACCGGCCCGCACAACTGCGGCACGTCGGACCACCTCTGCAGGGCGTACGACTACGGCTGGCAATCGGTCACCGACGCCATGGGCCGCGCCGGCTCACAGGGCATCTCGTCCACCTTCTGGTGGCTGGACGTCGAGGTGGGCAACAACTGGAGCGACAACCTGGACTGGAACTCTCGCACCGTCCAGGGTGCGATCGACGCGGTCCACTCGCGCAACCTTGACGTGGGAATCTACTCCAGCGCCGACCAGTGGGCGCAGATCCTGCCGGACCCCTTCAAGCCGGGCGTGCCCACCTGGCTGGCGGTGGTGGGCGACCCGCAGATGGCCCCCGGACTATGCTCCGGCGGCAACTCCCTGACCGGCGGCCCGGTGTTCATGGTCCAGTACGACGACCACGTCTTCGACTGGGACCACGTTTGCGCCGCGGGCAGCGCCGGCTTTGCCGCCGCCGCAGCGCGCCACGGGCACTAGTCAGAGCGAACCACGGCTGGCCACGACTTGGAGCCGGAGGTTTGGGAGCGACCATTGCCCCCAGGCGGCTCGGTCACGTGGAAATTTTGGTGATTCCCTGACACGCGAACTGGGGTGAGGCGGTCATGCCGAGAACGGGTCAAGGAGGTTTCTCCGGCAGCCAGGTCAACCTCCCATCGAAGACTTCGTCCTCCGTCGTCTGATCGAGCAGATCTGCGAGAGCACTCACCAGCCGCCCGACCCCCGTCTTAGTCCGGGGAAATCGCCGGGATGAACTGAGCACGATGCCCGAGTGCAGGTCGCCACGCTTGCGCCACGCCTCGTGGAGCAGCACAAAGTCGACCACATTCTCTGTCACCACTGCGCGTCCTCCCGCCGTTGCGTAGTCGAGGACATCCTCGTCCGGTCTGGACCGCAGGTGACTCAACTCGACCAGGGCGACGACATCGTGACCGTGGTCCCGAAGTTGCTCTGCGATTGTCGGGCTGAAGTGCTCGTCGAGCAGAAGGCGCAATCAGCGCGGAGGAGCCGCTGCCTGGCGCGAGCGCGTCTCAACGCGCCGGGCCTCGGCATCGTTGCGCCGGATCCAGTCATCGACTTCCGCAGAATACCAGTGGTAGTAGTCGAGTGCGCTGGTGACTACGACTAACGGGAGACTCAGGTAGTCGGCGGTTGTTCGAATGTCGCTGTCGTTCTCCCTCCAGACCGACACCACCTCCCACACGTCTGGGCCACCGACGACCGCGGCTCGGCGCCCGGCCGGGCCCGGCCGAAACACGATCCCAGGATGGCGCGTGCTGCGGACGCCCTCATCAAGAAGCACCTCGGCGGCGTGCGCCCGCGACCCCCCGGTGCGTTCGGCGATCTCGTCTATCGAAGCCACGAGCGACCTCGGGAGCCGAAACGACACGTGGACCTTCTCTTCAGCGTTCGCGACCATGCGTGAGCACAGGTTACTACATTGTGCTCATACAGGCTCGGAACACTCTTCAGGTGGCGCCTCTGCGCGCGAGGAAGAGCCGCTGCCCGTACAGGTCGCCAAGGCGCTTTTCGCGACCGAATATCTCAAGAGACCGCTCCTGCATCGGCACGACCATGCCTCCATGCGAAGACAGGTTGAGGTATTCGGTGATCTGCAGGAGCACCTCCATCTCGGCCTTCCGCAAAGCTGGTCGCATCATCGCGGCCCAGCGGAGCTCTGGGCGCCACGGGTGAGTTGCCGCGTTTGGAGCGTTCCGTGACTGACGGGGTGGAACGCCCTCGAGGGTCACCCGGCGTGGCAGCGGAGGTTGCTCCAAACGCTCATAGCTCCTGGTACCGCGGGGCAGCGAGATTCGGCCCGCGTGCTCGAGTTCGTCCAATATGTCACGCAAACGGCGCCGCTTCGACACGGATGCCGAAACCTCTGGCTCGAGCCGGTGCACGAGGTCCCGAACCCGCGCAAGCTCGACCCGTTGCGCCCGTCGGCGCGGAGGGCGCGGTCGATCTCGCCCGCAGTGCGCGAGAGGCTCAACCCTGTGGTTTGACGATGAGCTCCGCCGCCTCGATACCACTCTGGAGACCCAGACCCATCGGATCCGGTGACTCCCTCAGGTACTTCCTCTTGCCGTCCCTCGTCCGGACCGGACGCAGGCCCACGATCTTCGGATAGTGGGAGATCGCCTCACGGTCCTTGACACCGGTGGTGGCGATGATCTGCACCTGCCTGATCTCGGCGACTCGCCGCTGCAGCTCGATCAGCTTCTCCAGCGAGGCTTTGCCGATAGGATTATCGAGGCAGAGCGCACCGGCGGCGCCGCTGGGGTCGCCTCCGCGCCGGACACGAAGGTTGACGAAGGTGCAGTAGAGAAGGATCGCGGTGGTCAGATCCTGGCCTTCAGAGAACTTCATCGCCTCGACGGGGTAGCGCTGAGTGGTGAGGACGGCGTCCGGTTTGAGGAGGGTGACGTGGAACACGGAGCGAGTTGGGCTGGAGGCGTCCGCTCCCTCTTGTACAACGCTCCTGACATTGGCCCGCTTGACAGCCTGCCTCAGGATGGTGATGCCGCTGTTGGCCGGGATCTCCTGACGCTGGACCCAGTCCTCCAGGACCCCGCCCAGCCGTACCTGCCACTCCTCTTCGCTGCGCGGGCGCTCGAACCCGACTTTGACAAACGGAACCCCAGACCAGGGCTCCAGGCCTGCTGGGAGCTTCGAGGCCTCCTCGATCCGCCCCAGGTCTCGGCGCTCTCGATATCGGTGTCGAGAGCATCGAGGAGGAGGTTGATGGCCTGCGGGGTGACGCGCAGTTCGATGCTCCCGTCGTCACCCTGGACCGGTCGCACCAACTCCACGTCGGCCCGCACCCTGGTGGCGGGATTGGTGGGGTCGCTGTAACCGATCAGAAAGCGTCCCTCGCCCTGGTTTTCCAATCCGCTCAGCACGACGCCGGCGATCTCCCGGTGCTCGGCGCGGGAACGCTTCGACGCCATCTCCGCCGCCAGCCGGGCCAGGTGCCGCAGGACCTCCTCCTCGAGGACACCGTGCAGAGGATCCATGTTGTCGGTGATGTAGTCGATGGCCTCGAGTTGGAGCAGAACAAGGTCGTAGGGTGCGTACTTCGTCTTTCCGCGGTTGCCCTTGTTGAGTTCCAACTCGTGGACCGGCTGGGTGTGCAGTAGCGCCCTCAGGCGGCGCGTGCGCGAGTCGCCCTGGTCCTCGGGGTCATCCAGCCGGACGCCGTCGACGTCGCTCTTTCGGGCACAGCCGACCTATCGTATTGCCTCAGCGTCGCTCAGCGCCGTTTCGCCCAACGGCCTGGCCCCCATCTGTAGTTGTGGCGACCCCGACCGGACTTGAACCGGCGACCTCCGCCTTGACAGGGCGGCGCGCTAACCAACTGCGCTACGGGGCCACGCCAGGTCCCGGCTTGCACCGGACAGCAGATTATAGGTTCCGGGCTGCCTCAGCTTAGGTACTTCTCGACGAGGTACGCGATGCCGTCCTCGCCCGGTGGCGGCATCGTTGCATCGGCGGCCTCCAGCACCTCGGCAATGGCATCTGTGGGGGCCACCGCGAGCCCGGAGTACTCGAACAGCTCGCGGTCGTTGGGTCCGTCACCCGCCGCGATCACCTCCTGCTCCGCAATGCCATGGCGTTCGCAAACGAAATGCAGTGCCGCCGCCTTGCTGACGTCGCCATCAACCACCTCCAGGAAGTCAGGCATCGAGAAGGTGACCCGGGAGGCGGGCTCGAACGCGGCGCGAACCCGACCCTCCAGTTCGCGCAGTCGCTCCGGGGTGTCGACAAATACCACCTTGGTCGAGCCGTGCTCTGCGACGGTCATGAGGTCATCCACCAGCAGCGGCTCAACTCGGGCCACGTCCGCGTAACGGCGAGCGGCGGAGGACATCTTCTCGACGTAGAAATTGTCGTCCTTGTAGAGGTTGACGTGAAGGTCCAGCTGGCGCGAGAGAGACACCGCCAGCCGCGCCGCGTCAGCGCTCATCGCCCATTCCCTCACCAGGCTGCCATCGGGCATGCGGATGACCGCACCCTGGTACGAGATCACGGGCTCATTTGTCCCGATCTCCTCCGCGTATCGCAGCGCGGAGCGGAACATTCGCCCGGTGGCCAGGACCACGCGCGTCCCTCGCCCGATCGCGCCTTGGAGCGCGGCCAGGTTGGCCGGCGTGATCTCCAGTGTGCCGTCAACCAGGGTGCCGTCAATGTCGATTGCCAGCAGCTTGAAGGGACCCCGGGAGGGCTCGCGGCGCCCGGTCACCCCGTCAGCACCTCGGGGTTCACGGCGTTGGGCGGCTGGCTCCCGCCTAGCGCCGCGATGAGGTTGGCCGCCGCCACTCGAGCCATCTCACTGCGGGCCCATGTCGTCGCGCTACCGAGGTGAGGCAGCAGGACGACATTCTCCAATTCCAGCAGCCCGGGTTCGACCCGCGGCTCGCGCTCGTAGACGTCGAGTCCCGCGCCGGCAATCCAGCCTTCGCCCAGGGCGCGGGTTAGGGCCGCCTCGTCGACCACCGGCCCACGGGCGGTATTGATGAGATGGGCGGTGGGCTTCATGCGGCGCAGCGCCCGCTCATCGATGAGGTGGCGCGTCTGGTCGGTGAGGGCGACGTGCAGGCTGACGATGTCGGCCACCGCCAGCAGGTCATCGAATTCTGTGCGCCGAGCCCCCAGCGCATCGGCTTCCGGGTGTTGGGAACGCGCCTGGTAGACAACCTGCAGGCCGAATCCCAGCGCTCGCCGAGCCACAGCCATGCCGATCCGCCCCATCCCGACGATGCCCAGCGTGGCCCCCTCAAGCTCCAGGCCCAGCATCATGGTTGGAGTCCACGCCCAGGGCCGACCCGAGCGCACCAGGCGCTCACCCTCGCCGGTGCGACGCGTGCTGGCCAGCATCAGGGCCAAGGCCAGGTCGGCGGTGGCTGCGGTGAGGACGTCGGGGGTGTTGGTCACCACGATCCCGCGCGCGGTTGCCGCCCCCACGTCGATGTTGTCGTAGCCCACCCCGTAATTGGCAACCGCGCGGAGCTCGGGCAGCTGCTCCAGCATCTGCGCGTCAACACGATCCCGCACCAGTGTCAGCAGCCCGCGGCAGCCCGCCGCGCCCGCGATGATGCCGTCGCGGTCTGGTGGCGGGTCCGCGGGGTGCACCCGCGCGTCGAACTTCTCGGACAGCATCTGGAGCCCGGGGCTGGGGATCGGGTAGGTGACGAAGACCGGCTCAGCCAGCGTCAGGCCTGCATGGCGTCAAGCAGCGCCTGGCACTGCGCGCGAGTGCCGATCGAGATGCGCAGGCCGTGGCTGACGGACGGGCGCGCGAAATACCGCACCAGCACCTTGCGCTGCAGGAGGTGCTCGTAAACCTCGGCGGCGGGGACCGGGGGAACCGCGAAGATGAAGTTGGAGCCCGAGGGCAGGACCCGCCAGCCGCGTGCGGTGAGGTCCGCGGTGAGTCGCTGGCGGTTGAAGATGGTGTCGTCGACACCCCGGCGCCAATGCTTTCGGTCCTTGATCGCCACGGCACCGGCCGCCAGTGGCAACCGGCCGACATTACAGATGTCCTTCACGGCCCAGAGGTCTTTGACCAGCTCCGGTGCGCCAACCGCGTACCCAACCCGCAGGCCCGCCAGGCTATAGGACTTGGACATGGTACGGACCAGCAGCAGGTTCTCGTGCGCGTCCAGGAGCTCGAGTCCGCTGGTGGGAGCGAAGTCGACGTAGGCCTCGTCGAGGAGGACCACGCCGGGGGAGGCCCGGCACAGGTCGGCGATGTCGCTGAGCGGGACCAGCGTGCCGGTCGGTGAGTTCGGGTTGGTGACGATCTTGAGCGCTGCCGTGGATTCGATAAGGCTGCGAGGGAGCAGGTAGTCGTCGGTGTAAGGGTGCTCCTCGCCCACGACCTCGTTGATGGCACAGAGCTTGGGCACCAGCGTGTAGGAGGGCTCGAGGTAGGCGACGGTGCCGCCGGCGGGGACGTACGCGCGCACCGCCATCGCCAGGACCTCGTCGGCGCCGTTACCCGCGACCACCATTTCCGGGCGTACGTCGAGGACCTCGGCGACAGCCTCGCGAAAGGCCGTCTGGCCGGGGTCCGGGTACAGGGGCAGTCGATCCACCGTGGCGTCGATCGCCTCCCTCACTCCGGGCGCGGGAGGGAACGGGGACTCGTTGGTGTTGAGCTTCACCCACTCCTCGCCATCGGGCGGCTGGATACCCGGCACATAGGGCTCGAAGCCCTGCAGGGCAGGTTTGCGAAAACGCGACATCAGGCCGCGGCGTTGGCTCGGCGGACGTCGGCCAGGAAGACCTCGATGGCCAGGCGGGGATTGACGTTGTTCTCGACGCGGTCCGCGGCCTCCCGGGCGCTCTCCCAGATGCTCAGCACGGCAGCCAGCGACAGGCCCGCCAAGCGCGTATCGGCGGCCTCGGCCCACGCCGCCGCGGAGACCGCGGGCTCGGAATCTGCGGCACCGGCCAGGGGGCTGGCGTCGGGCTCGATCGGCCCCTCGGTGAGGTCCGCGGCGCCGGCGCGCCCGGCGGCAAAATCGCGCAGCCAGCATTCCCAGCAGTCCAGCGCCTCGCGGGCCAGGCCGCGGTTCTTTGCGCTGTCGGCGCCCCCGAACCGCGCCCCGAGCCTGACGATGTCGAGCCACGACCCCGCTGCCACTGTTGCCAGGGCCTCGCCCCAGTCAAGGCGGCGCTGCGCGGAGGCCGGGTCGGCGGCCAGTTCGAGGGCCAGGCCGGGCCGGCCCTGGGCGAGACGGAGCAGCGCGCCTGGGAGCTCGGCGCCACGACCGGCGACGAAGTTGCGCAGGTCCACTTCGGTCAGCCGGGAGAATTCGAGCACCTGGCAGCGCGAGCGGATGGTCGTCGGTAGAAGTTCGGCGGCCTCGGCGCAGAGGATCAGAACCGCACCGTCAGGGGGTTCTTCGATGGTCTTGAGCAGGGGTGACGCAGCGGTTTCCTTGAGCCGCTCGGCCCTGGCGATGATCGCCACCCGGCGGTCTGAATGCATCCCGCGGAGACCGAGGAAGGCTTGAAGCGGCTGGGCGGGCACGCCGGCACTGGATGCGTCCGCGCTGTCCGACCTGCTCTTGCTGTCACGGCGGATGACGTCGATGCTGATGGTTTCGCTGTCGCTGTCCTCAACCCAGAGGTCGGCATGGAGGCCCCGCCGAACGGGGGTCCCGGCGACCTCGAAGAGATCGGCGGCAAAGGCCAGCGCGGTGGCCGTCTTGCCCACCGAGGGCGGCCCCAAGAACAGGTAGGCGTGGGCCGGGGCGTCCCCCGTCACCGCCCGCCTGAGCGTCGCGCGGGCCCGGTCATGTCCGGCAATCTGGTCCAGGAGCATCGTCCATAATCTTCCCATGCAGGTACAGGGGGGCCAGGCGGTCAAGAGCGCCTTTGCGGATGCGGTGAACAGTCCGGGCCTGGAAGAGGTCGACCCCCAGGTCTATGGCCTGATCGAGCAGGAGATCGATCGCCAGAAGACCAAGCTGGAGTTGATCGCCTCCGAGAACTTCGTCAGCCGGGCCGTGCTCCAGGCGGCGGGCTCGGTTTTGACCAACAAGTACGCCGAGGGCTACCCTGGCCGGCGCTATTACGGCGGGTGCGAGTTCGTCGATCAGATCGAGCAGCTGGCGATCGACCGGGTCAAGGAGATCTTTGGGGCGGAACACGCCAACGTCCAGCCCCACTCCGGCGCCCAGGCCAACACCGCGGTCTACTTCGCGGCGCTGCAGCCAGGGGACACGATCCTGGGCCTGGCGCTGCCGCACGGGGGGCACCTGACCCACGGCCACGCACTGAACTTCTCGGGAAAGTACTTCCATGTCGAGGCGTACGAGGTCGAACGCGAGACCGAGGTGATCGACTACGACAGGCTGCGAGCGCAAGCCGCGGCGGTCCGGCCGAAGATGATCGTCGCCGGGGCATCGGCCTACCCGCGGACGTTGGACTTCGCGGCCTTCGGCTCAATCGCCAAAGAGGTCGGCGCCCTGCTCTTCGTGGACATGGCGCACATCGCCGGGCTGGTTGCCGCCGGGCTTCACCCGAGCCCCGTTCCCCACGCTGACTTTGTCACCTCGACCACCCACAAGACCCTGCGCGGCCCGCGCGGGGGCATCATCCTCTGCACCGCCGAATGGCAGAAGAAGATTGACTCGGCGGTCTTCCCGGGGATCCAGGGGGGCCCGCTGGAGCACATCATCGCGGCCAAGGCAGTCGCCTTCAAAGAGGCGCTGACGCCCGACTTCAAGGCCTACCAGCAGCGCATCGTGACCAATGCGAAGGCGCTTGCCGAACAGCTCGGCAGGCGCGGCCTGAGACTGGTCGCTGGCGGCACGGATACCCACCTGGTGCTCGCCGACGTGACCGCGGTGGGCCTCACCGGCAAGCAGGCCGAGACCCTGCTCGACGCCGCGGGCATCACGGTCAACAAGAACACCATCCCCTTCGACCAGAACCCCCCGATGACCGCCAGCGGCATCCGCGTCGGGACGCCGGCGGTTACCACCCGCGGCATGGGCGAGGAGGAGATGGCGGAGGTCGCCAACCTGGTCTGCGAGGTGCTGCTGAACCCCGAGGACGGCGCGCGCCACCAGCAGGTGTCGCAGCAGGTCCGCGACCTCTGCTCGCGCTTCCCCCTGCACGTCCCCGTACACGTCTAGCCGCGCTCCGCCGTTGGGGGTCTCGCGGGCTCACAGGATCCCAGGTGTAGACCGCCGGCTGCGACGAGCGGCATTGCTGGCCATCGGGATCACCGTGTGTGCAGGCAACGCGGCCGGACAGCGGGTTGTCACGGCCAGGGCTGCGTCGACAGGTGACGCGCTGGCGAGCATCGATGGCTCTACCGCGCTGCTTTCCAGCAGCCTGGTTCGCCGCACCTGGCACCTGCCAGCCCTGGGCATGCCGGGAGTGGCGACCACCGCTCTCACCGACCCCATCGCGGGGCGCCAGTGGGCATCCTCTTCCGGTAACGACCTGACCCTCGACCTCGGCGGGGTCAAGTTGTCCTCTGCCTCCCTGGCGCTCACCGCGGTGACCGCCACAACCGTCGCCGGCGACCCACGAATCCCGGGCGCCCCGACCGGGGCCCGTCTGGCATTTCGCTACTCACCGCTCAATCCCGCCACCGGTGTCGAGCTTGAGCGCGACTACACCACCTACCCCGGGAGCGCGCTGATCGAGGTCGATTCCCGCATTCGGAACACGACCGCGCTGGCGGTGCGGGTCAGTTCCTTCACCCTCGACGAGCTGACCTCGCCGGCACCGATCACCGCCCACCTGCAACGCTACGTCGGCGGTTCGGATTGGCGCGACGACTTCCGCCAGGACAGCACGGCGAGCGGCGCCTTCGACAGCGAGGGCGAGGTGCTGCGCATGGACGACGGCACGGGGTCGGGGTTTTTCTTCGTCGCCGAGCGGCGCGGCGGCGACATGAGCCGGGTCGGGCGCGACGCCACGGGGCGGGCCTGGACGGGAGTCGACTACCAGCGCGACCTCTTCGACTACGGCCCCCTGATGACCAGCCCGCCCGACTACAACCGGCTGGCCAACCCGGCGTACCCTGCCGGGGGCCGGGAGCGCACTCTCCAGCCCCTCAGCGCGATGCGCCTGGGCCGCGCCTATATCGGCGTGTACCACGGCGGCGCCCAGGAGGCGGCGCGCAATTTTGTCGAGAGCTTCACCCGGCATGACATGCCCAACTACCCGCGCACGGTGGGCCTCAACAGTTTCCATCCGTGGAACCACGGCCCGGGCATGACTGACCTGAACCTTCGCACTCAGGCGAACACCGGCCGGCAACTGGGATTGGAGAGCTTCATGCTCGACGACCAGTGGCAGGGTCAGAGCTCCGGCGACTGGAACTTCACCCCCAGCCGTTTTCCCGACAGCCTCCACAATGGCACCCCGGATTTCGTCCGCTACCTGCGCGGCACAGGGATCAACTTCGGGCTCTGGATGTCGCCCGTGGAGTTCAACATGTCGAGCCAGACCGCCACCGCCCACCCCGACTGGGTGTGCACCCCGATCGGCCAGGTCACCAAGTTCATCCAGGACCAGGCCGGCCTGGGAGTCTGGGACGTGACCAACCCGGCCTTCAGAGCATATTTCGCCAACGTCGTCGATCGCGCCGTGGTGCGCTGGGGGGTGCGCGAGTTCAAGTTCGACTTCCAGGCGTGGTTGGACTGCGGAACCCACGACTACCTCGACTACGAGGACGCATTCGTGGATATGGTGCGCGGCTTCCAGCAGAAAAACCCCGCCGTCACCTTCGAGCTCGACGAGACCAACGACCAGCGCGCGTGGCCCTTTGAGTCAGCGGCGATCGGGCCATCCTGGTTCGACAACGGGCACACCAGCGGCGAGGGGCTGCCGGCCCACCTGACCTACGTCTCCAAGGAGCTCCACGACCTCTGGTCGGCGGCCCCCTGGCTGCCGGCGTCATCGATCGGTTTCGGTCTCTACGACGACTATCTCAAGCCGCCGTACACCGCCCGCTACCTGATGCCGCTGGCGCTACTCAGCCACTTCACCTTTTGGACCGACCTGACCAAGCTCTCGCCGGCGGAAGCAGCGGAAACCAGGTGGTGGATCACGTGGTTTGAACAGCATCGGGACAGCATCCCGCGCTTCAGCTACGAGGACACCGCCGGCGACCCCGCCGACGGCAGCAGCTGGCTGGCCTTACAGCCCTGGGCAGCGGACGCTGGGTACCTGGTGGTGTTCCGCCAGGGCGGCGCCCCGGCGACCCAACCCATCGCGCTCCAGGGGGTGACAGCAGGCCACCTCTACAGCCTGACCGACGTCCGTACCGGCACCATCCTCGGACGCTTCACGGGGTCGGCGCTGCGAGGCGGTCTTCCACTCACCCTGCCCAGCGCCTACAGCTCCATGGTCCTGGCGGTGACCCCGGTCAACCCAGCCTGCCCGGCGGTCTGCCCAGTGACAACCGGCCTACCCCTGACCGCTCGCTGAGGCCATGACCGCAGCCATCCGACCGGCAGTCGAAAGCGATGATGCCGCCCTGCGCAACCTCGACGCGGTCACCTGGTCATCTGACGTCCAGCCAGGGCCACCGACACCTCCCGGCGTCAGCTTCTTTCGCCCCGGGCGGGAGCCCCGGGACGTGCTGGTCGCGGAGGTCGACGGCACCGTGGTTGGCTACGCGGGATTGGGGCATGCGCTCCCCGTCGCGTCGAGCCGTCACGTCCTGGAAGTCCAGGGCCTCGCTGTGGACCCGGGACATGCCCGTCGCGGCATCGGGCGGCAGCTCGTCGAGGCGGCAATCGTCGAGGCGGCCCGGCGTGGCGCGCGGCGGCTCACACTGCGCGTGCTGGGTTCCAACCCCAGGGCCCGCGCGCTCTACGAGAAGTGCGGGTTCGCCGTCGAAGGCGTGCTCCACGAGGAGTTCTTCCTGGAAGGGCGATATGTCGACGACATCCTCATGGCACGGTCGCTCCCTCAACCTGACGCCGGAACGGTCCCGACCTTCGGCCCTCGTAACTAGGATCAAATCGTCCTCGGGCTCAGCCGCTCGCGAGCGATCAGCGAGAGCACCCGATCGCGGACGTCAGGGTTGGCACCCGCAAGCTCGACGCGCTGCTCCGTCAAGCCGACGAGGCCCAGGCCAAGGTGGTGCTTGTCGGTGATGAGCGCCAGCTCCCGGAGATCGACGCCGCACCAGGTTGTTTTGCCCACCGCTAAGACGCCTTCTACGGCCACGATCATCGAGTCGCAATGATGGACGACCTCAAGCCGGGCGCGCTGCGCTCGGCCTTTCCGCGCGTGACCGGCCCCGCCCTGTCGTGGGCGTCGCTACCGCACCACAGGAGGAACGAAGATGGCCTTGGGAAGAGGGGGTTTGGGGGAGGAACCCTTGTGGACAACTGTGCAAGCGGTGGACATCCCGACCGCCGCAAGAAGAGTTCGCGTGGGGTTCGACCAATGGCCTGACGCTGCCGTTTGGCTGCGGATCCAGACCGACCTGGGTCTGGCAGGCCGGACCGTGGACGCCTACGCCCTTGGTCTCGCGGACTTCCTCACGGTGTGCCAGCGGGATGGGATCGATCCGCTGGCCGTGCAGATACCGCTGACCGAGGAGGAGCGCAACGCCGTGGAGGAGGGAACCGCCGCCGTAGATGCGCTGCTCTAGCGCCTGGCAGATGTCCCGACGCCCGCGGGACCGACCCGACGACAGCTTGGCCTTGAACCTCTGCCGATGCTCGCGACAATCCCAGGCGACCAACACACCCGAACCAATAATCGATAGGCAGGTTGCTACCAGGTGGAGGACGAGGAGCGCGCCCTCGGGCGTCGACCTGCCGCTGGCCTTCCGTCTGCGGACTACGAAATGACGTGACGGCGCCGGAGCGCGGCGTCGAGCCACGCCACGAGCAGGACCTACCTCAGGGCGCAGCCGCTGAACGTCAGCTCCCGGAACGTGCGCTGTCGTTGGTTTGCTTTTCATCGCCAGCCGTAGAGCGAATCGCCGCCGTTGCCGCCCCCAGAATCCCCAGAACAGCCTCTGCAACCCTTGGTTGATTAGGCTGTCCGGCGTCGAGCCAGGCGATCACCGTTTCAATCGCCACGACAGGTACCAGCGCCACTGCCCAGTCGAGAAGCCGCCGATCTTGGAGGGTTTCGGCCAGGTAAGGCCGAGCGCGGTCGCGCATGGCCTTCGCGAGCCGGTCGGCCTGGGGTCGAAACTCCGGTTCGCGCGCGGCGTGGCGGAAGTACAGTTTGAAGCCGGCCGGGTCCGCGGCGGCTGCAGCAATGAGCCCCTCTACGCTGCCCGCATCATACCCGTCGGCGCCACGGGTTTCGCGCGTGAGCCGCTCGTGCACTCGCTCAAGGACGTGGCGGTAGAGCTCCTCCTTGGAGTCAAAGTGGCGATACAGGATGACTCTGGTGACGCCGGCCTCGGCGGCAATCGCGTCCAGGCTCGTGGCCGCGAACCCGCCCCGGGCGAATGCCCGGGTCGCGGCGTGCAAGATGGCCTCGCGCCGTGCCGCCCGCGGCATAAGCTGCCGGGCGGGGCGAGTTGTCTGGGCTGGTTTGGATGATGACTTGGCCATCAGCCGTGCCCTGGCTTGCGCTTACGGGCCGGGCGCCGCTCCCAGGCAAACGTCTTCAGCGCAACGACCAGACCAACGGCCGCCCATGCTGCGAGCACGCCCATTGACCTGAGATCGAGCTGGGGCAGGCTCGTGTTTGGCTGGAGAGCCGTCCCTAGGGCCTGCACCATGGGCTGCATCGGGAGCCACCGGGCCACGGAGGCGAGCCAGCTCGGCTCGGCGCTGGTAGGGAAAAAGACCCCCGAGATGAAAACCAGGGGAAGATAGCTGGCAGATAGGATGGCCCATGCAGCCTCTGGCTCCGGCACAAGCCGCGTCGCTGCAGTGCCAAGCGAAGCCCAGCACAATGCACCCATGACGCTTGTCACGAGCAGGCCGGGTATGGCTGCTGAGGGGATGCGGATACCAAGGATCGCCTGGGCCACGATGAAGGCCCCTGCGGCTGCGGCTGTTGCCAGCAGCACGGTGGCGGTGATGCGGCCCGCGAAGTAGGCCGCGGGCAATAGTGGGGTTCCCCTCAAGCGCCTGAGCACGCCCCGGTCGCGGGCCGCAACCAGCCCCGTGGCGTGGGTCGCGTATGCGGTGGAGACGATTGCGAAGGCGGCAATGCCAACCGCCACCCCGACTTGTTGGCCTGACGACTTCGAGCCTGCAAGGCTCAGCGCAACTACCAGAAGAGCGGGGAGGAGAAAGGCAGAGTAAATGGTTCGCGGTGTACGCGTCAGCAGCCGCACCTGGTAGCGGACTTGGCTGGCTGTCATCTGCGCGCAGACCCTCCACGTGGTCAAGGCACTGGGGTTGCCGACTGGCGACCCAATCACCTGGGGAATCGACACAGCGGCGCGGTTTAGCTCAGGCGGCATTTGCGTTCTCTCCGATCATCGCGAGGTAGACATCCTCGAGATCCGGCCGGCTCACGATCATGCCGTCGAGGCTACTTTTGCTGGCACGAGCCCAGTCGATCAGGGTGCCGAGGGTTTCAGTGAGGGCCCTTGTCCTGAGCTCGATCACACCGGCAACGGAGGCCGTACCAGCGCGCAGTTCTGAGGGCAAGAATTCAGCACTGCAGCCAAGGCTGCGCGGCAGTCGGATCACCGACTCCGGGGCATACCGGACGATCAAGTCCTCGGGTGTACCGGAAGCGATCACGCGGCCGTTGGCTATCACTACCAGGCGGTCAGCTAGTCGGCTGGCCTCTTCCATGTAATGGGTGGTGAGCAGCACCGCCATCCCCTCGCGACGAAGACTGTCTATCACCTCCCAACAGCGGCGCCTGACCTCCGGGTCGAAGCCGGTGGTCGGCTCATCCAGGAACAGGAGGCGCGGGCGGCCAACAACGCCGACAGCCAGGTCGAGACGCCGGCGCTGGCCGCCCGACAGACTTCCGACTCGCTTGCCAGCGGCCTTGGTCAGGCTGACCAGCTCCAGCGCTTCGCGACAGGGGAGCGGGTCGGGGTAAAGGCCGGCGTAGAGGCTGATCGTCTCGGCGACCGTCAGCTGGTCATCGAGGCTCGTGTCCTGCAGTACCATCCCGATCTGAGCTCGCCAACCACGACCGCCCCAGGTCGGATCGACCTCCAGTACGGTGACCTCCCCGCCGTCCCGCTTTCGGTATCCCTCCAGGATCTCGAGGGTCGTTGTCTTGCCAGCCCCGTTGGGACCGAGGATGGCCACGATCTCGCCATCTTCGACCGCAAAGCTGACATCTCTGACGACCGGGGTGGGGCCGTATGACTTGGTCAGGCCACGAACCGAAACCGCCGTCACTCGTCCTCCTCCCCATCGCTGCTGCCCTTGCCAACGACCGCAAGGATGGCGAGCGCGGCCGCGCCAGCGGCGGGCAGGAGCAGATGGTTGAAGTCGGCGCCGTTGACCAATCGGTAGAGGGTGAAAGCCCCCAGAGCGACCGCTAGGGTCGCCCTTATCTGCCGTGCATAGTGACCACCAAAGAGCATTCCAAAAGCCTCCTGTATACTTACGAGTGTTGACTTGAAGATATATACCACAAGGTGTACTTGGTCGTCAACCGCAGGCCCTGGGGATCCACGAGGCTGAACCCGTCTCCGCCGCCGCGACTTCTAGGTCGCGGAAGACTCGCGGCGGCAGCTTGGGAAGCGGCTCGTTTTCTCCGCTGATCCCCGATCTCGGCGGGATCTGGCCACCTTGGCGCCTCCTGCGGCCGTCCGCTCGTGCCGCACCCTGGCAGAGCCGGACCCTTGACCGCTACAAGGCTCAAGCCGGGCTCGCTGCGCTCGGCCTTTCCGCTCGGGACCGGCCCCGCCCTGTCGTGTGCGTCGCTACCGCACCACAGGAGCAACCAAGATGGCCCTTTCAGTCCGCCCCGAGATCCTCGACACTCTGACCGAGGGAATCGCGACCCTCACCAGTTTCAGACGCCTGGCGCCGGCACCTCGACGTCGCGAGGCGCTTCGCGACTTGGTCAAGGCGCTCAAGGCCGGGCATCCAGAGGCCCTGACGGCGAGTGCCACCTCCTCGCTGCCGCGCTCGGGCGCTGCCGTCTTGCTTCCCCGGTCAGCCTGGTCGCGGTCCCGGGCCACGGCGTGACCGCGGACGGGTCCGCCGAGGCGCTGTGCGCGCGTCTCACCGCGCTGATCCCCACCGCGCACCACAACCCTGGGGCCCTGCGGCGCTCGGTCGCCGTACCGCAGTCGTCGACTGCCGTCCAGCGGCCGTCGGTGTCGGAGCATATGAAGTCCCTCGCAGTGACGACGTGTTCACCTTCGGCCGTGTCTCCAGCGTCTGCGGAGAGCTTCTCCGCGATGCCGGAGCGTCCCAGATCATCGTGGCCTGCGTGGCCCGGACGCGGCTGTGAGGACGCGGCTACTGCTGCGCGATAGCGATGCCTTCCGTTACGGCGGGGAGCTCGACGCCGCAGACCTCGAGGACGTCTGGCGCCAAACGGAGGGCGATCCGGCGCTGCTCGGGAGGCAGCTTCGAGAGGGCGACGTCGCCTACCGGGCCGACGTGTACTTTGTGCTGAACGGCGATGCAGGCTGGCGGTCGCTGGCGCCGGGGAAGGAGACCCGGGCGCTCTACCGCCTCATCACCGCTGAGGAGCGCCGGTGACCACCTTGAGATATACTATATATGGTATGGCAGAGAGCAGAACGCTGCCCGGTATGGGCGGCCGCATCATCCGCACGGCGCGTGAGCGCAAGGGGCTCACCCAGGGGGAGCTGGCGCACGCCGCCGGGATGGCGCAGGGCCTGATCAGCCGCTACGAGGCGGGGCTGGTGGAGCCCACGATGAAGACCATCCAGCGCCTGGTCAACGCCGCCGGCGTGGTGATGACCATCGAGGTCGACGGGATCCGCATGATCGACACCACGCGTTTCCCAACCGACGAGGAGGCCGCGGCCATCGAGGCGTGGACGCGCCGCCTCGCCGGCGACCCCGCGCCCGGCACCTGGAAGCGGAAGCTCTCCGGGTTCAAGGACGTGGGCCCCGCCTTCCCCAGGCGCTCCCGCGATGGAGCGTGACCCCGAGGAGCTGCCGCCCCTCCCCCTGAAAGAGGATGAGATCTTCCTGGCCCTGTCGGAGCACGAGGTCGACTACGTCCTCATCGGAGGAGGTGCGCTGATGGTGATGGGGGTGGGGGAGCGGGAGACGTTCGATCTCGACATCGTCCCCGAGCAGGGGACCTCCAACCTGGAGCAGCTCGGGGCGGCGCTGCGCCAGCTGGATGCCCGGGTGATCACGCGCTGGAACCACGTGGACGAGGAGCTGATCGTCGCCCCTTCGGACTTCGAGCCCGAGGTGTTCGAGAAGAACCGCATCCTCCACGTCCTGACCTCGGCGGGACGGATGGACATCCTGGCCGCGGCTCCGGGCGCGGACGGAGGATTCGACCACCTCAGGGACGGTGCCCGGGCGCGGGAGCGCGCGGGTGTGGTCGTCACGGTGGCCGGCGTGGAGGACCTGATCCGGATGAAGGAGGCGGTCGGCAGACCCAAGGACCTTGAGGACCTCAAGGCCCTCCGGGCGCAGACCGAGCGCGACGCCGGAGGACCGGGCTCTGCGGAGGCGACTGCTCCGGCGCCTCATCGTGGTAACCACGCTACATATACGCGCAGCGGCGGCGATTCTTTCATTCGCCCTCGACATTTGACCCGTTGCCGCCCCTACGCACGGCAACCCACGGCTTTGGCTGCATTCGGACATCGGGACCCCGGCTTAGGACGCCGATTGGGCTCAAGTTTCGCCAATGGCGATTACGCCGGCCTGTGCCATCGGCCCTTCGATCATCCACGGCCCCCCCTCCAAGGGTGGTTTGGCCGTAAGCGGCGCCTGACACTCCTGATACCGGGAGGCTCATGAGCGGGCAGCGGGTCTGCTACACCCGGGTGAGCACCCTGGACCAGAACCCGGACCGGCAGCTCGACGGGGTCGCGGTGGACCGGGTCTTCACCGACAGCGCCTCGGGCCGCAGCACGGCCCGGCCGCAGCTGGAGGCGATGCTGGCGTTCGTCCGTGACGGCGACACGGTGCTGGTGCGCCCAGACACTGAGCGCGGGAGGCTTCGAGTCCAAAGCGACTTTTGATGGCACATGTTGGGCGCGGCTCGTTCCCGTGATGGATCGTCTGGGCAACCAGGATCCCGTAGCCGCATGCCGCGGCCGCTTGCCTTCGCGGCGCAAGGCGAGTCAGGAGAACGAATAGAGCCGTCGCATATTAGTGACGCAGCCAGTCTCGGATCGACCGTACACGCGTGCCAGCAACTACGGCGCCGATGACGACAAGAATGCACACGATCGCGACAAGCCACATCTCCTGTAACCCGGATGCCCGTGCAGTAAGAACGATGGCCAAGACGACGGCACCGACGATGAGCCTGTAGAGGTTCATTCGCCAAGTGAAGAGGCGACGGATCATCACGCCGAGCATGTCACACGCCCGACCGGCGCTCCGAGGAGCGCCTCAGTGAGCCGCACCGCCCAGGCCACCAACTCCCCTGGGGCCTGGGTCTCCGGACCCTGTTCGAGCGTGAGGCTCATCGTGGCCCTCGCCACTCCCTCTCCCAGTCGGTCATTCGTTTCCTCTCCGTGCCGGGCGCGAGCGCGCCGGATTAGGGGTGACGTGCACCGGGATCGGGGGTGACACCGGGGGTACGGATGGTGCGGGGTGGCCCGACGACTCCGATGCGGGGATCCGTCGAGATGCAGGCGTAGCCACCTGGTGGCGAGATGGCAGCGCCGTCCAAGATCAGCCGTTCGCACGCCCGTTCAGCTCGACGCCGCGCCACCCATTCTCGCCACAGCCTTATCACACGTCCCAGTATTGTCGAGGGCATCCATTGTGCGCTGGGCTTCTATCGCTGCCCCCAAGGCGGGCGACATAGTCCAGAGCGATGAATCGAAGGCGCTGCCGCTTGACGCGATTGCCTTGCCCGGCCCAGGCTCTCGGGCGGTTCTTCCGATGGCCGGGTCCACCGCTCGCCGAATCTGTTCTGATGAGCAGTCAGGCATCAGGGAACGACACGAAAGGGCTCCCTGCCACGGTAACGGTAGACGGCGAAGTCCGAATCCAAGCTGAAGATCGTCTTGACACCCCGCGCCTCGGCGACCGCCACCAGTGTCGCATCCGCCAGTGACATGGGCTGATCGCTGTACTTGCGCATCAGCTCGACGACGCGGTCCACGAGTGGTGAGATCTCCACGATCTCGACGTCGCGACCCTGGATCAGGTCCCAGAGCAGCCTCTGACCGCGCCAGCCTGCTGCGCTGTGGAGCAGGAAGAGAGCCTCGGTGACAACTGGCCACGTCGTCAGCAGCGGCGACGTCAGGCCGGCGAGCGTGGTGCGGCACAGCTCGTGGTCATCCTCGTCGGCGTCGATCAGGGCAACCAGCGGGCCGGTGTCTACAAGGGCGGCCACCCGGGACCCTCCATCCGAAGCGCTACCTGTTCAGGTCTTTGATCAGAAGTTCGCCGAAGCGCTGGTGTGCGTCTCGTGCGCGCCCGCCGCCGCCGTGTACGAGCCCGATCACACTCGCCAGTCTTTGGTCGGGGCGATCGCCCAGGATCGCATCCACCTTCTCCCCCACGGCGGCGCGCATCAACTCCGACTCAGTCACGCCGGCCGCCTCGGCAGCCTGCTTCAGGCGGGCCTCCAGGGTCGGTTGAAGACGAAGACTCTTCAAGTCTTGATCGTATCACTTCGGCCCCCATCGTTGTCATGCGTCCGTGTCTCCGAGAGGCGCCCGCCGAATACAGATTAGTTAAAGGACCGGAGCCCGGGCACCGTCGACGGGTACCGGGAAGATCTCTGGCGGTTTGTTCGCTTCGCTGACGTCCGCGGCGCCGGCCAAAGGGTCGACGACATCGACCGCGGCCTCCTCGAGGCCTACCAGGAGGAACTGGCCCGGGCCCGCGTCAAGCGTGCTGGTGGGACCCAGCGGCTTGCAGCCTCAACCCGCAAGCGCCGGCTGGTCGCGCTCAGGAGCTTCCTGCGGTTCGGCGCTGTGCACGAGGCGCGGTTCGAGGCCGACCTCGGCAGCACGATCGACCTGCCCAAGCTCGGTGAACGCCTGCCGAAGCCCATTGATGACGAGCACCGGACGCCCCTGGCGGCAGCGCTCGGCGGCGACTCGCCACAGAAACTGCGCGATCGTGCCCTTATCTTCCTTCTCCTCTCTACTGGTTGCCGGATCTCGGAGGCCCTGGCACTCAACCGTCCGGACGTGCTCGGCGATCACACCGTCGTGCGCGGCAAGGGCAACAAGGAACGAAGCGTGGAGCTGACGGAGCGGACGCGCGCGGGAGGCCGGCATCCCCCGCTTCCACCCCCATCAGTTGCACCACACGCTCGGCACCCTCCTGCAGGAGCAGCTCGGCGATGCGCGGCTCACGGCCGAGACGCTCGGCCATGCCGGTTTGGCTAGCGTCAGCGGATACACCAAGATTTCGGACCGCCGGCGCCGCGAGGCCTACGATCGGCTCGAGGACGTCGGTCTCTAGCGGCACGGGGCCCGCTCCTATGCAGATGCGGGCACTATTGGACTGTGAACGAAAACCAGGGTAGATCATCGCGACTCATGGCGTCGGGGGGTTGGCTTCTCGCCGTCAGCGCCCCACCTCTCCTGACCCTGATCCTCAGCCTGGCCGGCGGACCGAAGTACCGCGACTACGCCTTCCTGTACCTGGGGCTGGTGGCGATCATTGCCGTCACCTTCGGATTGTGGCCCTCCCTTGTGGCCGCCTTGGCGAGCTTCCTGCTGATCGACTATTACTTCGTTCCTCCCTACTACACGTTCACGGTTTCCGACGAACAAGATGTGGTCAACCTCGTCGTTCTGCTGGGGGCAGCTGGACTTGTCGGCGGGCTGGGCTCGATGCGGCGACGGGCTCAAATCCGCTCGGACGCCCTGTCAAATGACCTGCGAGCCGCCAACCATGAACTCGAGCACCTCAACCGCGAGCAAGCCGAGGCTGCGCAAATCGCACTGCGCCTCGCCGTGACGGAGCAACAGGTGAAGGCCCTGGAGGAGAGCGACCGGGCGCGCAGGGATTTTCTGGCGAACGTTTCGCACGACCTGCGAACGCCAATATATCGAGGGCGTCGCGCCCCTCCGCCCTGGTGATCTGCACGCGCGGGCGGCTCTGCAGCTAGTAGCGGATCAGCCCGGCCAGGGCCTCGTCAATGGCGTCCAGGGTGCTCTTTTCGAGCTTCTTCTCGCTGGCCTTGACGTTCTCGTCCACCTGCTCCGGTCGCGTCGCGCCGGTGATCGCCGAGGTCACGTTGGGTTGCCGGAGCACCCACGCAATCGCCATCTGGGCCATGGTCATGCCGGCCTGTTCGGCGATCGGCCTGAGCCCCTGGACGGCCTTCAGGGTGTCCTCTTTGAGATAGCCCTGAATGGGGCCGCTGGCGCGCTCGTCGGCGCCGCGGCTGTCGGGGGGCAGAGGTTCTCCCGGCAGGTACTTGCCGGTGAGCACGCCCTGCGCCAGCGGCGACCAGACCACCTGGCCGATACCCGCCTCCTCGCACAGCGGGATGATCTCCTTCTCGATCACCCGCCAGATCATGTTGTACTGCGGCTGCGAGCTGACGATGCGGTCAAGGTCGTGCTTGTCGGCGTAATCCACGGCGGCCTTGATCTGTTGCGGCTGCCACTCGCTGATGCCGCAGTAGAGGACCTTGCCCTGGCGCACGAGGTCCTCCAGGGCGCGCAGCGTCTCGTCGAGCGGGGTGTCCTCGTCGTACCGGTGGCATTGGTAGAGGTCGATGTAGTCGGTCTTCAGGCGGCGCACGCTCTTCTCCCACGACTCGAAGATGTGCTTGCGCGACAGGCCCCGGTTGTTGACGTTGTCGCTCATCGGCCAGTAGCACTTGGTGGCCAGGACATAGTCCGAGCGGGTGATCCCCGCCAGCGCGATACCCAATTCCGTTTCGCCGGCACCGGCGTGGTAGATGTCGGCGGTGTCGAAGAAATTGATCCCCAGTTCAAAAGCGCGCTTGACGCAGGCCGTCGAGCGCTCGCGGTCGACCTGGTTGCCGTAGGTCAACCATGAACCCAGGCCGATGGTGCTGAGCTTCACGCCGCTGCGGCCCAGTTGCCGATATTCCATGCTGTTCAGCCTACCGGTGGCGGCAGGTAGCTCGGCGGGGGCACCTGCTGGAGCTCAGGCCGAGCCACCGCATAGTCCGCGAGTTGGTCCAGCGCGGCGAGAGCCCCGTGGTCGGCCACCACCTGGGGCAGCGCCCGTGACAGCCCGGCTCGTGCCGACTCGGCCAGCGTCGCCCGGTAGGCCAGGCCCAGTGACGGCCGGCGCCCGGCATACGCCGTGACGAAATCTCGCAGCGATGGCTCCAGGTCGCGGATCGCCCGCTGCCGCGTATAGCTCGCGTCAATTGGCACCCGCGCCGCGCCGCTGTCTGCCGGGGTGATCTCCAGCGTGCGCTGGGCCATCGTCACCAGACGGGCGAGGGTCAGGCTGGAGCGCTCGCGCACCACCACGGTGTCGGCGGCGAGGTCGCCGAGGCGCTTGCCATGGCCGTGGGCGAAGAGTGCGATGAGTCCGACACCGTAGCCGATGGGAAGGAAATCGAGGTTACGCACGAGGTTGCGGGTCAGGGCCTGTTCGAACGTGATGGGCTGGCCCGACCCCCCAACAACGCGCAACCTGGCGACTCTTTTGCCGGGGGTCTGGCCAGACCACAGGCCTTCGAAGAACAGGAAATAGCCATTGACCAGGATGAACGAACCGAGCACGATCACCAGCAGCCCCGTGGTCCCACCCATTGCCAGGCTCCCAAAACCCAGGACGGCGACGGCGACAGCCAGGATCAGCAGATCGAGCAGCTGAGCCAGGAAGCGGCTGCCCAACCCGGCCAGCTGGTAGCTGAACGAGATCCGCTCAGGGGTGGCGATGAACAACCCATCGAACTGAGCCTGGCTGGCCATGGCCGGAGTATGCCTCAAGCCACGTCTCCCGGGCGCCCGCGCGGTATAAACGGCCCATGCGTCCGGAACAGTACGTACTCGAGCGCCGCGCCGAGTGGGGCCAGCTGGAGGGACTGATCAAGCGCGCGTCCGGCGCGCGGCTCGGTGGCCTTCGGGCGGACGAGGTCATCCTGCTGGCGACGCTCTACCGGCGCGCGGCGGCCGACCTGTCCCGGGCTCAGCGTGACTGGCCGGCGGAACCCGTGACGACCTACCTCAACGGCCTGGTCTCGCGGGGGCATGGCGTGGTCTACCGGCGAGGTGGTGCGGTCCTCTCGCGCCTGGGCAATTTCTATGCCAGTACCCTGCCGCGCACGTACCGTGCCGCCGGCCCTTACATGCTGGTCTCGGCGCTGCTGCTGTTTCTCCCCGCGATCATTGCTGCTGTCGCCATTGCCACCCACCCCGAGCTGGCGTCCAGCATCCTCCCCGGGCGGCTGATCACCGCCGTGAAGCACCATGAGCTCTGGACCCAGATCGCCCGTGACGATCGCCCGCTGGCCGCGGGCTCGATCATGAGCAACAACATACGGGTCTCATTCACCGCTTTCTCGCTGGGCGTCCTCCTGACGCTGCCGACCATTCTGGTGCTGATTTTCAACGGCGTCGAGCTCGGCGCCGCCGTCGGCCTGACGCAGGCGTATGGCCTGAGCGGCGGATTGTTCCAATTCATCGTTGGACACGGAGTCATCGAGTTGTCGGTGGTGGTCGCGGCCGGAGCCGCGGGCCTGATGCTCGGATGGGCGATCCTCGTGCCGGGGCCGCGGCGGAGGGCCGACGCGCTGGTCATAGCCGGGCGACGGGCCGTCGTGATCGTCGCCGGGCTCACTCCCCTGCTGGTTATCGCGGGGACCATCGAGGGCCTGCTCAGCCCCTCCCCGGACGCGCCCGCGTGGCTGCACTACGCCGTGGGGCTTCTCACCGGGGTCCTGATGTACGGGTACCTGATGCTGGCCGGCCGGAGGGCGGACCCGGCTCAGAGCAGCGAGCGGTCCTTGAGTTCGAGGTAGCGCTCGACCACCATCGGGCTGAGTTTCCCGGCCGGTGACTGCAGGCCGTGCACCCCGCCGCGGTGCAGCACCTCGAAGCTCTCGCGGCGCGCCGCCAGCAGATCCTCGACCGCCGCCCAGGAGTAGGCGCCCTGGGCATCAACGATCGGGGCATCGCGCGCGGCCAGCAGGTCGGGATCGGTCAACGCCACCACCAGCACGGCGTGACGGCGGGCCAGGCGCACGGCGTGGCCGACGAGGTCGCGCGACGACTCCTTCTCCAGCAGGTCGGTCAGCACCACCACCAGCGAACGCCGCCCGGCTCGGCGCGCGACCAGCGACAACGCCGAGCCGTAGTCGGGCTCGGTGTACTCCCCCCTGACCCGGTATAGGACCTCGTTGAGGGTGCGGATCTGGGCCTGTCCGGGGCGCGGCGGGAGGTAGTTCTTGACCCGGTCGCTGAAGGTGGCCAGTCCGACGCGGTCCCCGTGGGTCTGCGCCACCCACGCCAGCAGGAGGGCCGCGTTGACGGCGTGGTCAAGTTTCGTGAGGTGGCCGGCAGGCGCGGTCATCAGGCGCCCCGTGTCCAGCAGGATGATCAGTTGTTGACCGCGGTCGGCCTCCAGTTCCTTGGTCACCGGGCTGTCCCGCCGGGCGCTGGCGGTCCAGCTGATCCGGCGGACATCGTCGCCGGGGAAATAGTCGCGGAGCGATGAGAGCGAGGTGGCGCTGCCCCGGACCAGCGCCCGGCGCGCTCCACTTAACGGCATCAGGCCCCTGCGCATGCGCAGTTCGTGACGCCGTACGGCCACGGTGTTGGGATATACCGCCACCTGCTCAGCCAACGGCAGGCGCACCTGCCGCCACCAGAGGCCGCCCGGGCGGCGGCTGCGGACGTCCACCGAGCCGAAGGCGTAGGCGCCGCGCCGAGGCGGTTCCACGGAGTAATTTGCGATGGCCCGGCCGTCAGCGTCAAAGGCAGTGGCGACGAATCTCAGGTTGGGCGCCAGGTCGGCCGGGACGTGGTCGGCGATCTCCACCGTCAGTCCGGCCGCGCGGGCCGCGACGACGACCATCGTCACCTGTTCGCGCTCTCCCAGGGAGAGCGGCCGGGGCAGGTGCCGGGCGGCGCGGAATTCGCTTAGATAGGGTAGCGTCGATGCATCCCTGAGCGACAGCGCCACGAGCATGGTCAGGGCCGCAGCGAAGACCAGCCAGGCCAACCAGGTGAACAGCGCAAACGCGGGCAGCGCCGCGGTCACTCCGGCGGCGACGATCGTGCCACGCCTCGGAACGAGGTTGAGTCGCGACCGCGCGAGCCGTGCGCGAATACGTTTCAACTGGAGGTCAGCGCGGCGGCGTGACCCGGGCGATCACCGTGTCGATGACACTGTCTGGAGTCTGCCCCGCCACCTCCGCCTCGGGACGCAGCAGCAGGCGGTGCCGGAAGGCCGGGCGCAGCAGGCTCTTGACGTCATCGGGCACGACGTAGTCGCGGTCCTCAAACGCGGCAGCGGCCTTGGCCGCCAGCATCAGCAGGACCATCGCGCGGGTGCTGGCGCCAAGCGTGACCTCGGGCGACAGCCGGGTGGCCTCGGCGAGCTCGTAGATGTAGCGCCGAATCGCATCGTCGGCCGTGACCCGGTTGACCTCCTGGCGCGAGGCCAGCACGTCTTTCGCGCCCAGCACCGCCTTGATCCCGGCGGCAACCGGGTCGCGCAGCTCAATCCCGCTGTTCCAGCGCGCCATCACCTCAAGCTCAGCCTCCGCGCCGGGGTAGTCCATCACCACCTTGAACAAGAAGCGGTCCTGCTGGGCCTCGGGGAGGGGGAAAGTGCCCTCGTACTCCACCGGGTTCTCGGTGGCCAGCACCATGAATGGCGAAGGCAACGGGCGCTGCTCCCCCTCCAGGCTGACACCGGACTCCTCCATGGCCTCAAGCAGAGCGCTCTGCACCTTGGCGGGGGCCCGGTTGATCTCGTCCGCGAGCAGGATGTTGGTGAAGATCGGGCCCTGGCGTACCTTGAAGTCGCGGGCCTGGAGGTCGTAAACCGAGGTGCCGACGATGTCGGCGGGCATCAGGTCGGGAGTGAACTGCACCCGGCCGAAGTCCACGTCAAGCAGGCAGGCCACGCTTTTGGCGAGCAGGGTCTTGCCGGTGCCTGGAACTCCCTCCAACAGGATGTGACCGCCAACCACCAGCGCCACCGCGCACAGGCGCACCGCCTCGTCCTGGCCGACCAGGGCCTTGGCGGCCTCGGTCCGAAACGTTTCGAAGAACTCGCTGGATTTCATCTCACTGTCTCCTTGTCTACTTGTTGGTCGGGGCATCCAGAAGGGATGGCCGGGCGAGACGATGCATCTCCGCAGCGGCCTCGGCAAGGGTCTTGTCGTCATGCACCGCATCGGCCTTGTTGGCCGCCTCACTGAGCGCGTCTGCCAGCCCGGGCGCGCGCTGCCTGAGGACCCCCTCGAGGGCGTCGTTGCTGCCGCGGATCCCCACCCTCTCTGCCAGCGCCGTACGCGTGGTTGCCAGCAGCGCGGCAACCGTAGGCCGGCTGGCGCCTGCCCGCCGCAGCATCGCGCCGACGGCGTTGGTGAACTCCGCGCTGGAGGGGTCGGCATTCGGACGCAGCGGGATGACAGGCCCAAATACGCGTCCCCGGAGCAGCAGCAGAACGAAGACAAACAACACCTCGAGAACAATCGCCAGCCCCCAGGGAGTGGCGATCCACGCCAGCGAGCTTGACTGGCCGGCGCCTCCGCCGTGGTGAAACTGGTCGAAGCTGATGGCCGCGCCCGGGCCCGAGGCGGCGATGAAGTCCGCGGCCAGCGCGCCGTCGTCCTGGTTGTCGATCAGCTGGTTGCTCAGCGGGAAGGTGGAGGCCAGGGCGTAGAAGTGTCCACGTCCGAGGCTGCCCTGGATCCCCGCCACCTCGTTCCGTGGGGCGCGTAAATAGACCGTCTGCGTCTTGGTCGGCATCGCAAATGGCAGCAGGCTGCCGATCGTTATGTCGTTGGCGCCGGCCAACAGCGGGGTCGCCGCGTGCGCCACCTGGGCAAAGTCGCCCACTTCAGACGCGCGGTTGATGTCCAGCGCGCTCTCCAGCTCTGGGTCGTGGATGGCCGAGGCATAGACCAGCACCCCGCCCCTGGAGACCCAGCGCGCCAGGTCCTGCGCCTCGGCGGCCAGGAATGGCGAATCCGGCTCCAGCACGAACACCACCCCGGGGACACTCGGCAGCCTGAACTGGTCGGTCATCAGGCTGGTGCGGTGGCCGTTGGCCTCCGCCAGCTGCCGCAACGCCGAAGTGCCGTCGGGCGCGTCGCTCTGCGCGTCCCCCGATCCCTGCGCCCGGGCCGCCAGGGGCAGCAGGGCCAGCGTGAGCGCCGCCAGCAGCGCGGTCAGGCGGCGCATCAGGCAGCCGCACTGCGCTGTAATAGCAGCTCTCTGTAATCACGCGCGGCCGCCGCGGCAGCCTCGTAATCGGCCTTCAGGGCGTCATGGTGACCGTAGTAGGAACGCTCGAAAGCCTGGAGCAGCGGGCGCAGCACCTGGCTCGCGCCCGACCGTCCGAAAGTCTCACGCACGGTCAGCGGGCTGGCGGTGAAGCTGCGCACCCCGGAGACCAGTTCCATCGTCCCGGCCACCAGCGCCCGGACCGCCGCCCCGAAATCGCCTGCGTCCGCCAGCCGCTCAGCGGTGCCGAAGTACTCCGGCACCGAGTCCGGTCCGAGCAGCGCGGGCAGCCCGGCCGATCTTCGGTGCAGCAGGGGGTTTCTCAGCCCGGGAACGAGGAGGACCACGACCACGATCAGGAGCCCGGCGAGGAGCAGAACCAGGACGATCGACAGCACTCCGTGCCCCAGGGGCAGGGTACGAAAGACACTATCGATGAACCGCCCGATGTCGGCCAAAAGCCCCTGGTCGGGATGGTACCGGCCCTGCGCCAGCACCTGTCGAAGCCTCTGTTCGGTGGTCACCGGGTTGGGGTCGTTCAACGCCGTGCCGAAGGCCGCGATGCTGGTGTCCAGGCGGTCGCGGGCGTCGACGGTGTCCGGGAGCTGGGTACGCAGAAATTCCACCGCCTCCACCTCCCCCGGGGCCCCGGTCTTGAGAAAGGCCAAGGCTCGGTCCGCCCGGGCCTGCTCGGGCGCGCCGGGGGAGTCCAGGGCATCGCGGGCGTCGGTCAGAGCCTTCAGGTAGTTCGTCTGCTGTATGTCAAGGCCGCCTGGAGGCGCTTTCGCGAGCCCCTCCGGGCCCAAAGACAGTGCGGCGGCGACCAGGGCCATCAGCGCGATGGCCGCGCGCGTGTGTCGCGACCGGCGGGGGCGTCCCGCGGTCAGCCTGCTGAAGGGGGCGGGAAGTCGCTCCACGCCGGCGGCAGGCCACCCCCGGGCGCCGGCGGCGGCGCCTCAACTTGCCCCGCCTGTCCGGCCATCAGCTGGAGGTCCAGGCTCTCGCGGCGAACTCGTTGGTCGAGGTACAGCAGGGTCGTGGCAATGGCACCGAATGGCAGCAGGGCGGCCGATACGCCCGCGGTGAGGACCCCGCCGAGTGCCTGCCGCGCCAGGCCGGCGGGGGCAATCAAGGTGAGCAGACCGAACATCCCCTGCAGGATCAGGCCCAGGACGAAGACGATGAGGATCACCAGGAGAAGGATGCCGAAGACCCGCCACCAACTGCCGTTGACCAGGGAGGTACTGCGGTTGAGCGACCCGCTCACACCCGCCTGTTCGAGGTAGAGCACCTGGTAGCGGAACGCCCAGCGCGTCAGCAGCCAGGTGGCCAGCACCAGCGGGATCAGGAGCAGGAAAAACAGGGCAACGCCCAGGACCAGGACCACCAGGTAGATCAGCCCGATGCCCCACGCCCGCCAGTAATTGCGCAGGCTGTCCCGCAGGATCGAGCCGACCGTCGCCGGCAGGCCAAGGGTCACGGCACACGCCGCGAAGGTGGGCGCGACGGTGATGATCGGGAACATGACAATGCCGAGAAGGATGCCCGCGAAAATCAGCGGCTGCAGCGTGGTGTCAGGACGAACGAAGGTGCTCCCCTGCGCCAGCGCGGTGTACTGCTGGAGGGCCCCGAGCGCACCTCCTGACCCTGAGCCCAGCCCCGTGATCATCCCGGGAATGGTGGCCACCAGGGCCACAACGATGAGCAGCCCGAAGTTGGCACGGTAGATGCGGAAGGCCTCGTCGAGGATGTCCCCCACGTCCAGGGGCCGCATCCGGTAGGCGGGGGTGATGGTCGCCACAGTCTCGCCATTATGCCCTCGGAATCCCCGCCCGCTGGCGTATTCTTCAGAACCTGACAGCGCCGTCACGTTGGACGGCCGGGATGAGAGGACTCCGATGGATTTTGACCTGACCCCCGAGGATGCCGCCTTCCGTGACGAGGTGCGGCAATGGCTAACCGAGCGCAAGGACCGGATCAAGGAGGTCAAGGGATTCTCCCGGACCAACCCCGGCCGCGAGGCGTTTGACAAGGCCCGCGAATGGGAGAAGGAGCTCTACGACGGCGGCTGGGCCGGCGTGGCCTGGCCCAAGGAGTACGGCGGCCGCGGCGCGACGCTGGTGCAACAGGCGATCTTCACCGAGGAGTACTCGCTCGCTGAGGCGCCGGACCGCATCAACCGCCTCGGCCTGGGCCTGCTGGGCCCGACATTGATGGTCTTCGGCACCGACGCCCAGAAGGAACGGCACCTCTCCAAGGTGCTGGCCTGCGACGAGATCTGGTGCCAGGGCTTCAGCGAACCAGGCGCCGGCTCGGATCTCGCGTCGCTGCGCACCCGCTGCGAGGACAAGGGCGACCACTGGTTGGTCAACGGCCAGAAGGTCTGGACCTCGCTCGGCGCGTACGCCGACTGGATCTTCGCCCTGGTGCGCACCGACCCTGAGGCGCCCAAGCACAAGGGCATCACCTTTTTGCTGATCGACATGAAGTCACCAGGCGTCGAGGTTCGCCCCATCCGCCAGATCAACGGCTCACCCACCTTTGCCGAGACCTTCTTCACCGACGTCAAGGTGCCCAAGGAGAACGTGGTCGACCAGGTCAACAACGGCTGGAAGGTGGCGATGACCACGCTGTCGTTCGAGCGCGGCACAGGGCTTGGCTCACCGGTGGCCTTCAACAAGATCTGGAAAGAGGTCGTCGACATGTCGAAGACCGAGCAGCGTTACGACATGCTGGCCTCCGACGACCCCGACGTGCGCCGCCGCGTGGCCCAGGGGTTCATCGAGACGCGCGTGTTCGAGCTGAACACCCAGCGGGTGCTGAGCAAGCTGTCCAAGGGTGAGGCGCTGGGTCCGGAGGCCTCGCTGTCCAAGCTCTACTGGTCGGAGATGGAGGCCCGGCTCTTCGAGATGGGCAATGACGTCGTCGGCCAGCGCGCGGAGCTGGTGGGCGGGCCGGACTCGCCGCAGGACGGCAAGTGGTTCCACGACTACTGGTACGCGCGGGCCTCGATGATCTACGCGGGGACCAGCGAGATCCAGAAAAACATCATCGCCCAGCGCGTGCTGGGTCTTCCGAAGGAGTAAGCCGTCCATGGACTTCGATTTCAACCAGGAGCAGTACATGCTCCGCGACACGGTCCGCGACTTCCTGCAGAAGGAGTCCAGCCCGCGCAAGGTCCGCGAGGCGTGGGAGTCGGAGACCGGCCGGTCGCCCGAGCGGTGGAAGAAGCTCGGCGAGATGGGCCTGCTTGGTCTCACGCTGCCGGAGGCCAATGGCGGCGCGGGCATGGACGAGGTCGACCTGGTGATGGTGCTGGAGGAGGCCGGCCGCCATGTCCTGCCGGAGCCTCTGCTGGAGCACGCCGCGGTGGGCGCGCCGCTGCTGGCGCGGGCGGGCACCGATGCCCAGAAGGCGGAGTGGCTGCCGCGGCTGGCCACTGGCGAGGCCACGGTGTCAATTGCGCTGGCCAGCGAGCCGTACGTGCTTGATGCCAATGCCGACCTGGTCATCATCGAGCAGGACGGCGAGCTGCATGCCGCGACCCAGGACAGGCTCTCGCTGACGCCGCTGACGTCAGCGGACGGCGCGCGACGGCTGTTCAAGGTCACGGCGGAGCTGGATGACGCCACCAGGATGGGGCCGTCGGGCGAGCACGGGCGGTGGGCCTTCAACCACGCCGCCGCGGCCACCGCGGCAGAGCTGGTCGGCATCGCCGACGCGCTGTTGCAGCAAACGGTGTCATATGCCAAAGAGCGCGAGCAGTTCGGTCGCAAGATCGGCTCGTTCCAGGCGGTGCAGCACAAGCTGGCGGAGACCTTTTTGCTGGTGGAGTCGGCAAAGTCGGCGAATTACTACGCGGCCTATGCCCTGGCCCACGACGTCCCCGACTCCGCGATCCACGTGTCGGTGGCCAAGGCCTACGCCGGCGACGCCGAGCGGCGCGCCAACTACGAGTCGCTACAGCTGCACGGTGGTATCGGCTTCACCTGGGAGCACGATCTGCACCTGTGGCTGAAGCGCGGCCGGGCGCTGGAGGCGCAATACGGCGACAGTGACTGGCACCGTCGCCAGATTGCGGACTGGGTATACGCCGGCGGCGGCAGCAAGGAGCCCGCTGGGGCCCTCTCCTAAGGAGGGGAAGCGCAGCTAATCGGATTCGGACGTCGGGTCTGGTGACATCAGCGTCGCATGCCGCACGTTCGCGTCATCAGACCGGGGTTATGCGGCAACCAGCTCGGTCGGACCCCGTGAATATTGCGGCGGGATCCACATGAACCCACCATCATCTCGTCGTCCCATCTGCCAGCCACCCTCGTGGATTTGCCAGTGATGGAACGGACAGAGCATGCACATGTCCTCGATCTGAGACTTACCCCCTCGCGACCACCAGGTGATGTGGTGAGCCTCGCATTGCGAGGCCGGGCGGCTGCACCGCGGGCGGGCGCAGCTCGGGTACTTCTGGCGCAGTGCGCGCATCTCGGGTTTGCTCAGGCGGCGCTTCATCTTGCTGACCCCAACGGGAATCAGCTTGCCGTCGAGCAGGATCTGGGTGATGGAGGCATCGCACGACAACCGCCCGACCGCGGCACCGGAAAGCATGGTGCCGTACTCGGTCTCAGCGGCAGGTGACCGGGGCTGGTTGAGATAGGTGTCCATCGAGCAGGTTACGGCGATGTGCACCGGCGACAGGCTTTCGGCCGGCTTGGCCTTGGCTGCCATGTCATCCATGCACATCTCGATGAACCCATCGGCCCGCCGGCGAGCCCTGTTGCGGTGGTCATCCCGACCACACCGGACGGAGCGGGCGTCGATCGCCGTCATCGCCTCGACATATGCCAGTGGGTCGAGTTCGACGTTGATGAAGTAGCGGCCGTCATCCGTCTCGTTGGCCGAAAGACTGCGGCACTCCACCGCCGAGACCTCGGAATCCTTGACGCCCTCGGAGTCCTGGATATGACGGAAGTTCAGGCAGGTGCGGCGGAAGCGGCTGACCGACTCGGCACACGCCCGTTCGACCAGCGGGGTCTCGTCGAAGCCGCCGCGCTTGATCCTGGCGCTGAACGACTTGTTCCGGGCGATGTGCACCATGTGCCCGAAGCCGATGTCACCACTGCGCACTGCATCCGCTGATTCGGGCAGCGCACCGTAATGGTCGGCCACGGCATTGAGCGACAGTGACTCGGCGACGGAAATCTTGGTGTTGTGCCGAACCCAGTCGACTATGTCATTGGACCCCTGGGCTTCCGCCTCACCGGTGCTGGCGAACACCGCCAGCAGGCGAGCGGTCTCAAGCCGCAGGCGGTCTGCGCAGCGCACCAGGTGGATGATCTGTTCGCCCATCTCCGCCGCGGTGTGGAGAGCCTCGGGGCGGTCAAGATACACACGGACAGCCTGCTCGAGGCGCACATGGTGGATGCCGACGTCGAGCCTGGCAGGTTCCTCGAACGCCTCCTCGCATGCGTCCAGCGGCACAGTCATCTCAGCCGCGGACAAAGCTCTCCCCAGACCCCCACCCCATCCTGCTATTGTACCGCACATCTGTTCGCTACACAAGCCTGTGTAGCTCACGATCAGGCCGGGTGCCGATTGGCTTCACCGAGGAGTTACACGAGTGGCTCACGGCGACGGCGGAGAAGCGCGAGACGCAGATTGCTCTGCTTGTCCGAGCGGCGCTTGGCTCCGGCCTCCCTACGGGACCGTGCCCCGGCTGCTGCTGGCGTGGGTGACCACCGAGGCTGTGCGGACAAAGACGCCGGAGCTGCTGCTGGGGCCCAGTCTGTCGTCGTTCATGGCACAGCTCCAGCTCGCCCCGACCGGGGGGAGGTGGGGGACCATCCCGCGGCTACGCAAGCAAATGGAGCGGCTCTTCTCGTCGGCAGTCGGCTGCACCTACGCCGACGCAGGCCGCACGTCCGGGCAGGCCATGAATGTGGCGCTGAGCCATGACCTCTGGTGGGACCCCAAGCGCCCCGACCAGGCGGCCCTGTGGCAGAGCACGGTGACACTGGGGACCGACTTCTTCAACGAGATCGTGGCCCGCCCGGTCCCGATCGCAACTGATGTCCGACGTGAAAGCCTTCCACCCCGGCAAGTTTTTCGCGGCGGCGTCGTTATACCTGATGGAAGGCATTGACCAGGGTCAATCCGCGGTAATGGGAGGCAGGTCTGACATGGGAAGGGCTCGGCTGCGCTTCCTGGCGCTCTTCAGCGCGGCCGTCACCATTGTTTCGCCGGGTATAGCGCGCTCCGTGGCCGCCGCGCCGCCTCCGGCGGACACCCGCGACCTCACCGCCTACGTCAACGCTCTCTCCGGGACCCTGGGCCCGGGATTCCCCATGGTCGGGGGACACCTGCCGTTCGGGATGATCGAGCCGGGCCCGGACACCGGCCACCCGGGCACCGCCGATCCCCTCAACTACGACGGCTACGCCTACCAGGACACGCTGATTCGCGGCTTCAGCCTGAGCCACTTCGACGGCGCCGGCATTCCCATCGGTGGGGATCTGCCCTTCATGCCCACCACCGGTGCGGTGTCCAGCTCGGACCCCGTGCAGTACCAGTCGGCCTACACCCACGCCGCCGAGACCGCGCAGCCCGGCTTCTACTCCGTCAACCTGGTCAACGGCGCCTCGGTGGCCATCACCGCCGCGCAGCGGGCCGCGCTGATCCGGTTCACCTTCCCGGCGGGGCAGCAGGCCAACGTCCTGGCCAACGCCGGCCGCAGCATCCGCGGGACCCACCCAGCATCGGTGTCGGTGGTGGGCGACCGCACCTTGGAGGGCTGGATGCGCTCCGAGACCAAGCCTGGGGACGGCTACAAGCTGTACTTCTCGGCGGTCTTCGATCACCCATTCACCGCCACCGGCACCTGGCTGGGCTCGGCCATCACCCCTGGCTCCCGCAGCGCCACCGGCGATGGCGCTGGCGCCTATCTCAGTTTCGCGCCGGGTCAGGTGGTCACCATGCGTGTGGGGATCAGCTACGTCGACCTTGCCGGCGCGGAGAACAATCTCCAGCAGGAGATCCCTGCAACGGCCAGCTTCGACGCTGTCCGACAGGCTGCCCACGACACCTGGAACCGGCACCTCCATCAGCTGGAGGTTGAGGGGGGCGCGCCCGACCAGATCCAGACCTTTTACAGCAATCTCTATCGCGCCCTCAGCCTGCCTTCGCTGTTCGACGACGTCGACGGCCGCTATATCGGATTCGACCACCTCCTACACACCGTGCCGGCGGGGCAGCATCACTACACCAAGCTCTCGCTCTGGGACACCTACAGGACCCAGAACCCGCTCCTGGAACTGATCGAGCCGAAGGTCCAGCACGACGTGCTGCTGTCGATGCTCGACGACTACGATCAGAACCACCAGGCCATACCCAAGTGGACCGACGCCAACCTGGACTACCTGATCATGGGCGGTGACGGGGGTGCGGCGGAAATTGCCGACGGCGTCGCCCGCGGCATTCTCCGGGGTCCCGAAGCGGCGCGTGCGTACGCGGCATTGTTGCACCAGGCGAGCACGGTGGCACCGCCCGTTCCTGCGCGGGAATTCCTCGACAGCGATGTCAAATACGGCTACATCCCCTACGACCTGGCCGACTTCCGGGCCACCGCCGAGACGCAGGAGTACGCCATCACCGACGCCGCCACCTACGAGCTGGCGCGCCGACTCGGAACCCCCAAGAACGTCACCATGCTCCGGGCCCGCGCCGACCAGTGGAAGCACCTGCTGGATCCATCAGGCTTCATCCGGCCCCGCAACAAGGACGGCTCCTGGGCCAATCCCACCAACCTCGGGACGGTGAGCATGGGCAACCTGCCGCCCGACGGTGGCCCCCATACCTGGACGCCGATGTCGCAGGACGGCTACCAGGAGGCCACCGGTTGGCAGCAGACCTTCGAGGAACCCCAGGACGTGCTTGGCCTGGCCAACGCCATCGGCGGCCCGGCGGCAATGCTCAGCCGGCTGGACACCTTCTTCAGCGCCGACCTCGCCGATGCGCCTTACGCCGTCCCTGTGACGCAGCAATACACGAGCTTCTTCGGCGTGTACTACATCGGCAACCAGTTCACTCCGGCCAACGAGCCGGACCTCTGGACGCCCTGGTATTACAACTGGTTGGGCCAGCCATACAAGACACAGAAGGTGGTGCGCGCTGCGATGGAGACCTACAACAGCACTGCACTCGGGCTTCCCGGCAACGACGACACAGGGACGATGTCCTCGTGGTATGTGCTGGCCGCGCTGGGGCTCTACGGCACGCAGCCTGGGATGCCGGTCTTCGAGCTCAACAGTCCGACCTTCGCGGTGACGCGAGTTCACCTTCCAGGCGGTGTCTTCACAGTAGAGGCCCCCGCGGCGTCGGTGGCCAACAAGTACATCCAGTCGGCGGCGCTGAACGGGCAGCCGTTCGACCGCACCTATGTCACGCAGTGCGAGATACAGCCTGGCGGCGTGCTCTCCTACGACCTCGGGGCGCAGGCCAACACCGCCTGGGGGACCGCGGCTGACTCGGCGCCGCCGGCGCTCAGTGACCCTTCTCCTCGGGTGCCCATTGAAACCTGCGGAAACCAGATACTGGGCCGCGCGCCCTCGTCAGCATCGGCGTCGACGGCAGCGTCAGCAGCCGCCGGCGGCCCCACCACCTTGCCACTGACGTCGGCGGGGGGCGGTCCGGGACCGGCGCCCTGGTGGGCGCCGGCCATGCTCGTCGTGCTGCTGCTCACCGGCTGTGTGGCGACTCTCAGGCGTCGGGCTGCGCGGCGGCGAGCCTCCCAGGGATAGGTTTAGGGCGGCCGCGAACCCTTAGCGGGGTCCAAGATCCCAATCTGCTGGGACCAGGGGGCCCTCGACAATCTCGCAGGCGGCCTGACCGAGGACGAGATCATCGAACAGTATCCGAGCCTCACCCGCGCGGACATCCACGCGTCGCTGACCTACGCAGCCGAGCTGGCGCACGACCCGTGATCCCGCCATGACCTGGGAGTCGAGGGCCTCGGAAACCGAGGTTCCTGCGCGATCCTAGTCTAGGACGCTGTTGAAAAAGTTGGGTGAGGAAGGCCCATAGGCGTTAAAAGGGAGGCCACGGCGACAACCGCAATGATAACAACCGGTGCCCCCACCCCGGCACTCAACAGGCTCCTAGTCACCAGGATATCTCGGACCTGGCCGGGCCTGCTGTGCACATACAGGGGGGCCGTCTGGGTCGGGCCGAAGAACGCATACGCAATACCGGCCAAGCCGCTCAAACGGAGACCAAACCGACAGCGGCGGCGCCGCCCTTGCGATGCACTACAAAAGAGGCAAAGCGAGCTGGACCCTTGCACCGTGCGCTATCGTACAGTCCGGCATTGCTTACGCCCGAGCATTGCCGGGTCTAGTGAGCGTTCGGGAGCCCGTAAGAAATGCAGCAACCCGACGGCCCGGATCAGGCCGGACGCGGGGCACTGATGGGCGCATACCGGTGCCGCCCCCAGATCGCCGACAGCTGGGAGACGGCCACCGCGGCCAGGAAACCGAAGCCGGCGAGGCCAAGCGACGGCAGTCCGCGCCCGTACGTAAAGGTCCGTGAGAGTTGCTCTTCGGGCACGTGCGTGTCGAGCGCCGCGACGCCAGCGACCACGATCAACGCGGCCAGCGCCACACCCCAAACCACCGCCAGCGGCAGGGCCCAGGTGCTGGCGTGCCGCCGGCGGCCCAGCCATGCCCCGGCCAGCCAGCCCGCCACGGCGCCCAAGGCCAGGCCACCAACCAACACCGGGAGGGTGAAGTTCGGCGCCGGCACCGGGGTGGGGAACTGCGTCGTGATACCAAGCGAGTCGGCCGGCACCGAGTCGAAGGTTCCGGTCAGGGTGTCGCCGGCGCGGCGCAGCGAGGGGTTCGTCGCCACCAACCAACCAGGCGGAACCTGGACGGTTACGTGGAGGCCGGAGAACGATGCCCACTGCCGGGCGGGCGCCAACACGTAGCCGACCTGCCAGGACCGCGCGGCGTCCTCACCGTCGTGGGTCGTGGGTTGGGCGGCGTAGCGGACGGCGACCCGGTGTTGGCCAGGTGCCAGGGCGAGGGTGAAGCGCAGTACCGAGCCCGCGCGCGCCTGGTAGGACAGGGTCTCGCCTGAGCCGACCGCGGGCGTGCTGGTGGGAGCCCGCCAGGTGGACGGCAGGTCGGTGAAAACCCCCGCCACCGCCGGGACCTCGACCCCGTCAAGGGCGACGCTGGCGCCCGCGGCCTGCAGCCCGGGGGCGACGAAGACGAGGTCCTGCGTAGTGGATGGTCCCGTATTGCGCAGCCCGTAGCCGGCGCGAACCTGGACCAGCCGATGGGTGGAATTTCCGACCGGGGGCTGCCCCAGGCCCCGGAGGTCGAGGACCAGGTCCTCGCGTTCGACGGCGACCGAGTGCAGGGCGGTCGAAGGCTCCCCGACCTGGTCGCCAGCCTGGAGGGGGTTGGCCATATTGGCGAGCGCCGGTGCCGCCGGCATCGTGGTGATCGCGACGACGGCGACGGTGGCGACAACCCGCGCCAGGGCGTGCCGCGATGTGGCCTGTGACGAGGATCGGTGCAGGATCCTGAACAGCGGAGGCCGACAAGTCGATCGTGGTGGCGGCTTGCCACCCATTAGTGGCGCTGTGCCCCTCGCGAGGTCGGAGCATGACGTCCGGGGGTCTCACAAAGGGTCCTTTCTGAGACGACACCAAAGAGCGGCGCCGGCATTGTTTCCGGGCGTTCACAACCCGTGTTCACAATCAGCGTCTCAAATCCTTGGCGATCCACCGATTCTGATACAGCCTGCCGACCCCGGCTGAGTACAGCCGCCGACCCCGGCTGAGCCGGCCGGTCGGTTACGCCCCCACCTGACAGCAGGCTGAGCGACTGACCGTTCAGGATCCTGCACCGATCCTCGTCACAGGCCGATGTGGCCTGCATGCGCCCATCGACAGCGAGCGCGCGTAAGAACATCAGCAATACTGCGGGAAGAGGCGCTTGAACAAGAAGCCGCTTCTCAGCTAGGGCCGGATGTACTCGTAGGAGGTGGTCGTCCCTCGGTAGGTGACGTCGATGTACTTCCGTCCTGTCCCCTTGTAGTTGGTGGTCAGCGCTCCAGGATTACCGGCGTAGGGGCCGGAGATGAACTGGATGCTGGCGGCGTCGATTACCCGGTAGCTGCCCGACTGGTTCGGGTCGGAGTTAGGCGCGCCGGAGGCGGCGTTGGGCCCGAGGGTGTATGTCCCGTCGCTCCGCATCCGCAGGGCGCTCTGGGTGGGGACATAGCCGGCGAGGTAGTAGCCGAAGGGAACCGACATCGCCGTTCCGCTGGAAGCCGGGACTGGCGCGGCGGCCACCACGGAAGGTGCGGTGGAAGGTGCGGTGGAAACCGACGTGGGGGTGCAGTGCCACAGCCCGCTCGCCGAACCCTCGGCAGCCGGTCCCCCGTCCGAGTCATTCGGGTACCCGGCGATCTCGCTCAGCAGGATGGTGCCCGGCGTGTCCCCGCTGAAGGTCGAGGGATACTGGCCTACGAAGTGATGCGCCGGCGCGACGCCTGTGGCGGTGAAGTAGTCACCGCTGAGGAAGGTGACCTTCCCTTTGACAGGGTCATAGCTCAGGGGAGCTTCCTGGCTGCCACCACCATACCCACCGGAGTACATGCCTGACGACGTGATTCTGAGATTGGACTCGAACGCACGCGTCCCATCCAGGCGGCAGCCGTAGCTGCCCCACGGGAGGCCGTTCAGACCAGTCACGGTCGCAAGCTGCGTCGAAGACGCCGTCGAGGCCGCCGGGCTGGCGGAACCTCGCGCATCCGGCGGTGTATGGGGGGATGATGTGCAACCGGCTGCAGCTAGCGCGACGGCCGACGCAATGAGGGCGGGGGCAAGCCTGGTGAGCCAGCCGTTGGATGAGTGCTGCAAGGTTTCTCCTTTGCCCTGATAGTTCCCGGGTTTGGTGGGTCCGAGGGGTGTATATCGCCTTCAGATGGGCGACCGAGCGGTCGATCCAGGATACTCATACACCCACATCCGCAAGCGCGTCAAGCAAGCGAGGGTCCATACTGAGATCAGGTTCGCTGCCCATTCGGGCGGCGGCGACGTGGTCGATCGGCCTGTCTCTGCCACTCGGAAATTGGCGGCGCCCGTGCCCGCATTTGCGCGTGTGCCTGCAATCTGGCGCACGGTTCGACCCGGCGACCTCCGTATTGCCGCGCAGATGAAGTACGCCGACCCTTCCCTTGCATGCGCTCCTGCGCCCCCTTGTGGGCCTGCTACGTAACAAAAGGCAACGCCGGGAGCCGTGATTCGAATACGAATCCGAAAACTACGTTACATTCGTAGACAACGTAAACCTTTTATGCCATTATGTAGCCATGCCCTCTACTGAGTTGATCCCCGCCGCTACCGCTGACCTATCCCGCATGGCGCCCGGCGCCGGCCTGGTCGATGCATTCCTAGCCGGGCGGACACGCCGCACGATGGAGGCCTACCGCGCTGATCTCGAGGACTTCCGAGCCTTCCTCGGCCTGGCCAGCATGGCGGACGCCTCCGCGGCGCTCCTGTCCCGCGGCCACGGCGAGGCTAACGCCCTGGCCCAGGCGTACAAGGCCCACCTAATGGAGCGCGGCCTATCCGCGGCTACCGTGAACCGTCGCCTGGCCGCCCTGCGTTCCCTATGCCGCATGGCCGGCATGTTTGCGCTGATCCCCTGGCGCCTCGAGGTGGAGAACCTGGCCGCCGAGCCTTACCGGGACACGAAAGGCCCAGGCCGCGACGGCTACCGGCGCCTCATGGCGCCCCTGGACGGCCTCACCACGGCGAAGGCCTGCCGCGATCGGGCCCTACTCCGCCTCCTCTACGACCTGGCGCTAAGGCGTGGTGAAGTCCTCGCCCTCGACCTGGCCGACCTCGACCTAGAGGCCGGGACGCTGGCCGTCCTCGGCAAAGGCCGGACGGGAAAGGTAAAGCTCACCCTGCCGGAGCCGACTAAGGCCGCCCTCGGCGAGTGGCTACGGGCCCGCGGCGCCGGAGCTGGCCCGCTGTTTACTAACTTCGACCGCGCCGCCAAAGGTGAGCGCCTGCGCGCCTCGAGCCTCTACCGCCTGGTCCGCTCCTACGGCGCCGCCGTGGGCCTACAGGTCCGCCCTCACGGCCTGCGCCATGCGGCCATCACCGAGGCCCTGGATGCCACCCACGGCGACACGCGGGCGGTACAGCGGTTTAGCCGGCATAAGGACCTCCGCATTCTGTCTGTCTACGACGACAACCGCGCCGACATGGCCGGCGACGTGGCCCGCCTGGTAGCGGCCAGCGCATGACTACCTCGGTGCTCGTTGACCCTGAGGCAACCGTGCCTCAGGGTCACGCTTCCCGGACACCTACCGCCACAACGTTTACGTAGTCGCTGATAGTGCGGCGCGTAGCGATCTCGAATCACAAAGGCGGGAGCGGTAAGACAACCTCGGCCGTCAACCTCGCCGCGGCGCTGGCCGAGGCCGGTAAGCGCGTCCTAGTGATCGACCTCGACCCCCAGGCGCAGGCCTCCGCGTGGCTAGGCGTGAGGGACGGCGGCCGCGGCCTCCTCGACCTCCTCGAGGGAAACGCGGACGTTGTAAACCTTGTGGAGCCCGGCAACGTGGCCGGCGTGGAGGTGGTCCCGTCCTCGGCCTGGCTATCCGGAGCTGACAAGGCCCTAGCCGGCGAGGGGGAAATTGTCAAGAGTTGTGGATTAAGGGAGCTGGTCACGCGACGTCCCTCGTGTCCTCGCGCTCCAATTTGACACCGTCCACGAAGGTCGCGCCAGCGCGTACAAGCGCGACCAGGTGCGGCGC
>JBPCPW010000077.1:0-9309 GCA_050998755.1 Candidatus Dormibacteria bacterium | reverse complement strand
CGCCTCCGCCTTCCAGTTTCTGGCGATAGGCCTCCAGCCCATTGGCCAGCTTGGACACCGCGCCATTGAGGGCACTCGCGAGCTGCGCGACACTGTGGTTGAGGGTGCCGGCGAGCTGGCTCAGCAGGGCGTCGCGCCCGGGCAGCTCGGCCAGCTGCTTGACGCTGTCGGCGTCGATCAAATGGTTCCCGAGCATGCCCCCGGTTATCGCCAGCAGCCTGGTGGCCTTGATGTAGTCGTTGACCAGCTTGGCGGTGGTCACCGCCTCGCCGTACCCGACAGCCAGCCCAACGGGGCCGACCAGCGCCGGCTCCAGCTCGGCCATTCCGTTCTCGGATGCCGCCCGACGGGCCAGGGTGTTCTTCACCACCAGGAAATCCACCCCGCCGGCGCGGAGCTTGCGACGCAGGTCCTGCAGTTGCGCCACGGTCAGGCCGCGGTAGTCGGTGATCACCACGCCGCTGGCACGCCTCAGCTTCTCGCTGACCTCTTCTACTCGCTCGACCTTCTTCGGGGTCGCCATCTTTCCTCCAGGAACACCGAAGGCCAGCAAGCAGATCAGGTCACGCCTGGAGTCCGCCTGCGTAGGTGATTAAGAAACCCAGAGCGGGCCCCGCCATACGGTCTTCGGCTATTTAATTTGACGCGCCCGCTGCGGGGCGATTCCAAAGTATAGGCGGTGGCCTTAGCTCGAACTGAGCCTCGCCGCGGCCTGCGGGTCGGTGGGTACGCCGGGGCTCATGGTCCCCGACAGGGAGACGGTCCGCACGTAAACCCCCTTGGCGACCGAGGGCTTGGCCTTGACGACCGATTCCATCAGCGCGGAGAAGTTCTCGAAGAGCTGCTCCTCGGTGAAGGAGCGCTTGCCGATGACGCTGTGCACGATCCCGGTGCGGTCGACACGGTACTCCACGCGGCCGGCCTGGACGTCCTTGATGGCCTTGGCCAGGTCGAAGGTGACGGTGTTGGACTTGGGGTTGGGCATCAGACCGCGCGGGCCCAGCACCTTACCGAGCTTGCCGACCGTACCCATCATGTCGGGGGTCGCGAGGGCCACGTCGAAGTCGAACCACCCGCCCTCGATCTTCTTCGCCAGGTCGTCACCACCGACCTCGTCAGCACCCGCGTCGCGAGCCTCCCGGGCCTTCTCACCCTGGGCGAAGACGGCGATCCGCTGTTTCTTGCCGGTGCCGTGGGGGAGCACAACGGTGCCGCGGACCATCTGGTCCGCGTGGCGGGGGTCGACCCCGAGGCGGATGTGGGTCTCGATCGTCTCGTCGAACTTGGAGGAGCTCGACGTCTCCTTGGCAAGCGCCACGGCCTCCCTGGGCTCGTAGAGCTTGTCCTCGTCAATCTTGGCCGCCGCGTCGCGGTAGCGCTTGCCGTGTGCCATTTCTATCTCCTGTGGTTCAGGCGAGCCGAAAGGCTCTCCCACCGTGGTTTGCGGTTGTTGCTATCCGACCTCGATGCCCATCGAGCGCGCGGTGCCCTCGACCATCTTCATGGCGCCTTCGATATCGACGGAGTTGAGGTCGGGCATCTTGGTCTCGGCGATCTGACGAACCTGGTCGCGGGTGACCTTGCCCACCTTCTCGCGGTTGGGCTTGCCGGAGGCGGTGTCGATACCTGCGGCACTCTTGAGCAGATTGACGGCCGGCGGCGTCTTGGTGATGAAGGTGAAGCTGCGGTCCTCGAGGATCGTGATCTCGACCGGGATGACCTGGCCTTTCTGGGGCATGGTCTTTTCGTTGTAAGCGCGGGTGAAGTCCATGATGTTCACGCCGTGGGGGCCGAGCGCGGTTCCGACCGGTGGCGCCGGCGTGGCCTCACCAGCCTTCAGCTGGATCTTGACTATGGCTCTGACTTTCTTCTTGCTCATACCTATCTCCTACGCCAGCCGCTCGACCTGGAGGAGATCGAGCTCCACCGGGGTCTCGCGCCCAAACATGTTGACCAGGACCTTGAGCTTGCCCTTGTCAGGCATGATCTCGTCGACCTTGCCGTGGAAGTCGCTGAACGGCCCGTCGACGACGCGCACGTTCTCGCCCACCTGGTACTCGACCTTGACCTTCGGAGCCTCCGCTTTCGTCTGCTTGACGATCGACTTGATCTCGTCAGGCTGGAGCGGAATGGGCTTGTTGCCGCTGCCGACGAAACTGGTGACGCCGGGGGTGTTGCGCACGACGTACCAGGACTCGTCGCTCATCTCCATGTTGACCAGGATGTAGCCCGGGAAGATGCGCTTCTGGACGTGGCGGCGCTGCCCGTCCTTGATCTCGATGACCTCCTCGGTGGGAACCAGCACGTCAAAGATCTTGTCCGCCATATCCATCGACTCGACACGCTTGAGCAGGTTGTTGCGCACCTTCTCCTCGTGGCCCGAGTAGGCGTGGACGACGTACCACTGGCCGTCATGTCTGGGAATCGTCTGCGTCTCAGTCATCAACTGCTCCCGTAAAGAAAGTTCGTCACCTTGGTTAGTCCGAGGTCGACTACGGCGATAAAGCCCGCGATCACGATCAGGAAACCGACCACCACCCCGGTCATCCGGAAGAGCTCTTCACGGCTGGGCCACACCACGCGGCCGAGCTCGACGAAGATCGACCGGATCCCGGTGCCCAAGCCGGCTTCGTAGGCATTGGCCTCTTCTTCAGTTGCCATTCTTGGTCTGCTTGTCTCCTCTAAGCCGGGGCTGGCAGGGGTGGAGAGACTCGAACTCCCGACTCACGGTTTTGGAGACCGTTGCTCTACCAACTGAGCTACACCCCTCCGTCAGCCCGCACCAGGCCGCTCGACCTACTTGGTCTCCCGGTGGGCGGTGTGCTTGCGGCAGCGGCTGCAGAACTTCTGCAACTCCAGCCGGTCGGGGTCGTTCTTCTTGTTCTTGGTGGTCGTGTAATTGCGTTCCTTGCACTCATTGCACTGCAAGGTGATGATCGAGGCGGGCATCGTTAATCCTTCTGGTGATAAAAAAAGGACCCGGGCCAAACCCGGGTGCGGCAGCGATTATAGCTCAGCCGCGGACGCTGCTCAATCTGACGCCGGCCAGGACCGCGGCACCCAGCACAGCGGACACCAGGCCGAGGAGCGCGACCAGGGGTGAGGGTCCACGTGAGCTGTTCGGCAACCCGCCCGACCGGAGCGCCGCGGAATCACCCGGCAGGCCTCCGTAGATGGTGTTGCCGCGCCCGCCACAGCCGCTCTTCTCGAACGCCGCCACGCTCATGTACCTCGCCGCCGGGTAGTAGGCGCCGAGGTCGTGTTGCTCCTGGCCATAGGTGGCCTTCTGGATCGACTGACCGAAGTCGGCGCGGGGCAGCATGTTGCGTTCGATCACCGCATCGGTGTGAAGGGGGCCGTAGGGCAGCCAGTTGACGCCGTGCTTGGCGTCCGCGTTGCGCGGCCGGTTGGCGGGAGCGGAGATCACCAGGCAATAGTCCCCCGCCGAGTTGAGTCGCACCGCGTTGTCGTCCATGATGCAGCCGTAGAAGCGGGTGGAGATGGGGTCGTTGGTACACATCGACCAGTAGCGCAGCTGCCCGTCGGACATCACCAGCGCCCGGCGATAGGTGTCGGGGGTGGTCGGGATGCGCGACTCCACCACGATCACGGGGCCAAAGAAGTCGGCGTTCAGCAGGGCGGTCACGTATTTGTTGTCGAGGTTCTCGAGGAACCCTCCGCGCGGCAGTTGGCTGCTGGTCGGGTAGAGAGTGCCGGATGCGCCCTGGCCGCTGGGGCAGGTGCTGTCGGTGCCCTGCACGTAGGAGCTTGGCAGGTTGAGAAACTTGTGCCAGACGGGAGGGTTGCGTCCCGGGTAACAACTCCCGGGCAGGACGGTCGGCACGCTGGTCTCGGCCACCGACTGGTTGAACTGGTTGCTGGCAAGAGTGTTGTCATCGCTGCACTGCGAGGAGTCCCCCACCGGCAAATGCTGGCCGTTGATGTTCAGGACAACTGAAGGAAGCGGTTCGCCGCCGCCGGGGGTGAACCCCTGGTCAGGCCGGTAGGTCCGGTAGATGAGGTTGAAGTCGCCGGCGGTGTGGGAACCGTCCTGGCTCGTGGTGTACACGGTGTTGTGCCGGCTGTCCGGGCGCTGGCCCGCCACCGCGGTCACCGTGTAGTGCCGCCGGCCGTCGGGCAGGTAACGCGCCGCCCCCGGCTGGAAGGGGTTGACGCTGTCCCGGTCGGGGTCGATGGAAAGGTCGTTGACCCCATCGAGTGCCTGCGTCTGCGGCGTATACGAGGTGAACGACATATAGCGGGTATGCGGGTAGCGGCCGGTGATCGTCAGGCTGCTTCCCGGCGTGGCGGGGATCGGCGCCCCGCCGGGCATGCGGAGGATGAAGTAGTTCGCGTACTGGTCAGGGAAGGCGGCGTTGGTGACATCGGTGTACAGCCGCAGCGTCCACGGGCATGCGGGGCCCGACACCGCGGCGAGGGCGTCAGGCGTGGACCGCAGTGGGATTGCGAGGACGGACAGCACCACTGCTGTGAGCAGGGCGAGAGCTGGGCGCCGCAACCCTAGCTGGTGGCCAGCTCCCGCCGACGCTCCTCCCAGAAGTCAAAACGGCCGCGGAGCCGGTCGTGCTCGGCCTCAAGGATCACCAGGTCGGTGGTGGCCAGCTCGTTGCTCGCCGGCGGCTTCATCCGCGCGATGCGCTCCCTGGTGAAGTCGAGCAGGTCCCGCTTGAAGGCCAGCAATTCCTTGTAGACACCGCTCCAGTGCTCGGCATCCTCCAGGTAGGTGGTTTCCGGATCCTCACCCCGCATCAGGCGCGCCTCGTCCCCCGCCTTTGCGGCGGCCACCACCTCAGGCCTGCTGTGACCGGACATTCCCCGCTCCTTCGAATCGCTCACTGGCAGCCAGAATCCTACTAGCCGGGGTCAGTCCCCGCCCGCCCGCCGCTCCCGCTCTACCCGGGTTATGTAGAGCAGTGCGGCGGTGAAGAACGCCGCTTCGATGAAGGCATAGACGATCGTGCGCACCAGCGGCTGGGCAAACGGACCGAGATTCAGCAGGAACCAGAAGAGCCACTGCAAGGGGTATGCGACCAGGGCCTGTCGGCGGGAATCCAGCGCTTCCCAGCGGTCTCGCATGCCTGATCCTAGCGTTAGCCACTGGGCCAGGCTGATCCCCGCGCGGCGGCGGGCGACCGATCGGCTGTAGCCTGAAAACGCGATGCCCAAGGAAGCCACCCGCGCCGAGGTCCAGGAGCTCCTGGCACGCGGCGCTCAGCTGATCGACGTGCTACCTCGTGACGAGTACGAGACCCAGCACCTGGCGGGCGCCGTCAGCATCCCCATCCGTGACTTGACCGCCGCAACCGTGAGCGGCCTGCGGAAAGCCGAGCCAGTGGTGGTCTACTGCTGGGATTTCCTTTGAGACATCAGTCCGCGGGCCGCGTGGCGGCTCGAAGCGCTGGGGTTTGAGGAGGTCTACGACTACGTCGCGGGCGAGACCGACTGGGCGGCGGCGGGGCTACCACTTGAAGGCAACGCCACCAAGGTTCCGACAATCGGCAGCCTGGTTCATGCCGACGTTCCCACCTGCCGACTCGACGAATCCCTGAGCGACGTCGCACAACGGGTGGCCGACTTGGGGTGGAGTACCTGCGTGGTGATCAACGAGCAGAGAATCGTCCTGGGCCGCCTCTTTAAAAAGGAGTTGGAAGGCGGGGCGAGCGGCCCCGTCGAAGGCGCGATGCGCTCAGGCCCCAGCACCTATCGCCCCAACGTCGACGTGCTGGAGATGAGCCACCACCTCAGCGAGCGCAAGCTTGAGACGGCGCTGGTCACCCTTTCTTCCGGGCGCCTCCTCGGCCTGGTCAAGCTCTCCGAGATCCTCGACACGGCCGCCACCCTCGGCCACCAGCACGACGGCTGAGGTAATCCCCTCGGCTAGCCGGTCACCCCGGCGCGGGGAGCGCGTCGCACGCCCGGCTTTTTGGACCCATTGCCGTTTGACAGGGGGCGGCTCGGCGCAACCAGGGTCGTCACGTCGAGACCCGGTGCCGCCGGCAGGCCGGTGACCCGCAGGATCTCCTCCTCGTTCAGGGAGTCGCGTTCCAGAAGTTCCCGAGCCAGCGCATCGAGCTTGTCGCGGTTCGCCGCGAGCAGCTTGGTGGCCCGCTCGAAGCACTCGTCGGCGATTCGTTTGATCTCCTCGTCGATCAGGTTCGCGGTTGCCTCGCTGTACAACCGGGGCGCGCCCCAGGCGCCATTACCATCGCCATCGTCGGCGAGGTTGAGCGGGCCGATGCGCGGGCTCATTCCCCACCGCACCACCATCTGGCGGGCGAGGCGGGTGACCTGCTGCAGGTCGTTCTCTGCTCCCGTCGTCACCGCCCCGTACACCAGGAACTCGGCCGCCCTCCCCCCCATGGCGCCCACAATGCGGCCGCGCAGGTAGGCCTCACCGTAGTTGAAGCGATCGTCAACCGGGCTTTGGACGGTGACGCCGAGGGCCATGCCGCGGGGGATGATGGTGACCTTGCGCACCGGGTCGGCCCCGGGGATTAGGAGCCCCAGCAGGGCATGGCCGGATTCGTGGTAAGCGATCTGCTCCCGATCCCGAGGGCTGAGCATGAGGTTGCGCTCGGCCCCCAGCAGGGTCTTCTCGATGGCGCCCACAAAATCGTTCAACGCAACCTTCGACGCGCCCCGGCGCGCCGCCGCCAGGGCCGCTTCGTTGGTCAGGTTGCGGAGGTCGGCGCCGACCATTCCGGCGGTCTGGCCGGCGATCAACTGCAGGTCGACGTCCTTGTCCAAAGGCACGTCACGCGTGTGGATCTGGAGGATCGCGGCGCGGCCTCGACGGTCCGGTGGCTGCACCGAGACCCTGCGGTCAAACCGGCCCGGGCGAAGCAGCGCGGCGTCGAGGACGTCGGCGCGGTTGGTGGCGGCCAGGACGATCACACCCTGGTGGGGGTCGAAACCGTCCATCTCGGTCAGGATCTGGTTGAGCGTCTGCTCCTGCTCGTCGTGGCCGCCAAGGCCCATCCCCGAACTGCGCGAGCGGCCGATGGCATCGAGCTCATCGATGAAGATGATCGCCGGTGACGCCTCGCGTGCCTTGGTGAAGAGGTCGCGCACCCGTGACGCGCCCACCCCAACGATGGCCTCGATGAATTCCGACGCGGAGATCGAGAAGAAGGGCACGCCTGCCTCGCCGGCAACCGCGCGCGCCAGCAGCGTCTTGCCGGTGCCCGGCGCGCCGATCAGCAGCACCCCGCGGGGCACGGTGCCCCCCAGGCGCTCGTATTTCTGCGGCTCCTTGAGGAAGTCCACGACCTCCGACAGCTCGGCCTTCACCTCGTCGATTCCGGCCACGTCGGCAAACGTCGTGCTGGGGCGTTCGGCGTCGTACAGCCGGGCCTTGCTCTGCCCGAATTTGCCAAGGATTCCGCCTGCGCCCCCGGCGGCCCGGCGGCTGAGGTACAGGAACCCGGCGACCAGCAGCAGGACCGGCCCGAAACTGAACAGGACGGTCTGCCAGAGCGGGGCGGGAGGGTTCGCCGGCGCCGCGTTGATGGTCACCCTGTGCCGCTCCAGGAGGGGCTCGAGGTCCTGGTCGGAGAACGAGGGCCGCTGGGTTGAGAAATGGTCCGCACTCTCTCCGCCAACAGTTGCACTCACCTTGTGCCGCGCGACCCCGACGATGGCGTCACCGGTGCTGGTGACACTGGCGACGTTGTCTGCCTCGACCAGTTGCTTGAAGACGTTGTAGGGAATGACCACCGACTTCGGCTGCTGCGGGGCGAGCAGGACATTGGTCACAAAGATGTTGACCAGGAAGAGCACCGCCAAGGTCAGGAGGAAGCGCCTGGACTTCACCTGGCTGGCGCCGCTTGGCGGTTTGCCCGTGGGCGCAGCGGACGCCTGGAGACGCGATCGAAGAGCCATTACGTCAGGTACTTCGGCCCGTCGGGCCTATATAGATCACCAGGGCCGCTCACCGCGGCGTCGCGTGTGTCTGGCTACAGAGGATGGCGGCGAGACCGACATCCGGGCGCGCTTCTGACATCAGGCAGTCGTACCCCGGTGGGCATAACAAAGGCAGCAACAGTTCCCTGGTTGCGGAGCCCGTCGCTAACGGGGGATGAAGCCGGGGGATGAACCCCCGGTCCACCCGTAACCCTCATCACACAGCAGTAGTAGATGGGGGTGGGGTCCGGGGAGGGGGTTGCATAACTCCCTCTTGTGGGGAAAAGTCGTCTGGCAGCCGCTGGCGGGTGAGCACTCTCGCGCCCTGTGCTTTGAGCACTGGAGCTAGATCGTGCCCCCGCCGGTCGGTGAGGAGACCTGAGCACTGGTGGGATGTCGTGCCAATGGAGCACTTGTCCATTAGGTCGTTGCGGAACTCCTCCGAGCTGACTTCATCCATCAGGGACGCAGGAGGATAGCGGTGGTCTTTTTGGGAGTCGACTGGGCAGAGGAGCATCACGACGTCTGCCTCATCGACAACGAGGGAAACAAGCTCGAGAACGCGCGGGTCCCCGAGGGGATCGAGGGCGTGCGGCGCATCCACGCCCTGGTCGCCAACCACATCGCAGAACCGAGCGAGCTGGTGGTCGGGATCGAGACCGACCGGGGCCTGCTGGTGGGCGCCCTCGTCGGCGCCGGGTACCAGGTCTATGCGGTCAACCCGCTGGCGGTCGAGCGCTACCGAGACCGGCACACGGTGTCGAGAGCCAAGTCGGACAAGGCAGATGCCAAGCTGCTTGCTGACCTGGTGCGAACGGACCGGCACAACCATCGCCAGGTGCGCGGTGACACCCCGGAGGTATTGGCCATCCGGGCGCTGGCCCGTGCCCACCAGAGCCAGATCGCGACCCGCCAGCGCGAGGCCAACCGGCTTCGGAACGCACTGCGCGAGTACTACCCGGCAGCGCTGACGATCCTGGGCACTGACCTGGACAGCAAGATGTCCGTCTCGCTGCTGTCCGCCGCGCCAACTCCGGCGCAGGGGCGAAAGCTGGCCCGGGGGCAGGTCAGGTCGGTCCTTTCGAACGCAGGGCTTCAGCGCCGACTCGACGAGAAAGCCGCGGACATCCAGCAGCAGCTGCGCGAGGAACAGCTCGAAGCTCCCGCTCCCGTGGCCAAGGCCTTCGGCGCCATCGTTGCCGGCGCGGTCAAGGTCATCCGCGCTCTGAATGAGGAGATCGCGGATCTCGAGGCGGAGCTGACCGCGTCTTTTGAGGCGCACCCGGACGCTGAGATCATTCGCAGTCTGCCTGGACTTGGAGTAGTCCTCGGCGCCCGGGTCTTGGGCGAGTTTGGCGACGACCAGACTCGCTACGCTGACGCCAA
>JBPCPW010000098.1:0-63499 GCA_050998755.1 Candidatus Dormibacteria bacterium | reverse complement strand
GAGCGCTATGACGAGGTCCTGCCGGAGACCCACGACTACTTCGCCGGCCTCTTCGGCGAGCCGCCCGGGAAGGTGAACCCGACGTTGCGACGCCGCATCATGCGCGACGAACAGGCGATCACGGTCCGCCCCGCCGATCTTCTCGACCCGCTGTTGGAGAAGGCCCGCAAGGACCTGACGACGGCGGGCATCCGCAAGTTCAGCGACGAGGACCTGCTCAGCTTCATCCTCTTCCCCGTCGCGGCGCTGCGCTACCTGCGCGGCGAGGCCGGCGAGGAGAAGATCCAGAAACGCAAGGAGGCCCGGCAGCAGCCGGCGGCGGGCGATGGCGCGGGCGCGGCTTACACCGTCGAGGTGGATGGCGAGCGCTTCGAGGTCAATGTTCTGCCGACGGGTGCGGTGGCCGTTGCCGGCGCGGCCGCGCCAGCTGGAGGCACTTTACCCGCACCCGGCGCACCGGCGGCTGCACCCGCTGCGGGGGCCCTGTCGGCGCCGATGCAGGGCCTGATCCTGAAGGTCAACGTCGCTGTCGGCGACGCCGTCAAGATTGGCCAGGCAGTCGCCGTCCTGGAGGCCATGAAAATGCAGAACGACATCGCCGCCACGAAGGCTGGGACCGTCAAGGAGATCTACATCATCGAGGGCACCGGGGTCAGCGCGGGCCAGCCGCTGATGTTGATCGAATAGTGGGCTGTAACCCTGGGATCGAGTACAGCCCGGAGGGTCCGAAGGACCGGCCGCTCAGGCCGCCGGTGCCAAGGCGCGGGTGGCGATAGGAGGAGCGCAGCTGAAGCTGCGTAACGACGAAGCGCCGGGCCCCGCAACGCCGGCATCAGCGCCGCAGGCGCCCGGCGGAAATGAGCGGTCGGATGGACCCGATTCCGGGGTTACAGTCCACTGATGGCGCGCCGGAAGCCTCGGCCCATCAGCAAAGTGCTGGTCGCCAACCGGGGTGAGATTGCGGTTCGCGTGATGCGCGCCTGTCGCGAGATGGGCATTGCCACGGTCGCGGTGCACTCCGACGCCGACGACCAGGCGCTGTTTGTGAAGTACGCCGACGAAGCCGTCAACATCGGCCCGGCGTCCGCCTCACTGAGCTACCTGGTCAAGGAGAAGGTCCTCGCCGCGGCAAAGGAGACCGGCGCTGACGCGATCCACCCCGGCTATGGGTTCCTCTCGGAGAACGCCGAGTTCGTGCGCATGTGCGACAAGGCCGGGATAACGTTCATCGGGCCGCCGGCCAGCGCGATGGACGCCATGGGCGACAAGGTGTCGGCCCGCAACACGGTGTCTAAGGCGGGCGTGCCCATCGTGCCCGGTACGCCGCCGATCACCAACCCGGCGGAGGGCGAGGCCTTCGTCAAGAAGGTGGGCCTCCCGGTGCTGGTCAAGGCGGCGGCCGGGGGCGGGGGGATCGGCATGAAGGTGGTGGAGAAACCGGAGGAGCTGCTGCCGGCGATCGAGCTGTGTCAGTCCACCGCCAAACAGGCATTCGGTGATCCCACCATATTCATCGAGAAGTACGTCTCCGAGCCACGACACATCGAGATCCAGGTGATGGGCGATCGCTACGGCAACTACGTCCACCTGGGAGAGCGCGAGTGCAGCATTCAGCGCCGTCACCAGAAGGTGCTGGAGGAGTCGCCGTCGCCCGTCCTGACCCCCGCGCTGCGCAAGCGCATGGGCGACGCTGCGGTCGAGGCGGCGCGGGCGTGTGGCTACTTCAATGCGGGGACGATCGAGTTCATCTTCAGCAAGGGCGACTTCTACTTCCTGGAGATGAACACCCGCCTGCAGGTGGAGCATCCGGTCACCGAGATGGTCACCGGGATCGACCTGGTGCGCACCCAGATCCGCGTCGCCCAGGGCGAGAAGCTCGGCTTCACCCAGGCCGACATAAAGCAGAACGGGTGGTCAATCGAGTTCCGGGTCAACGCCGAGGACCCCGCCCAGGGCTTCATGCCCGCGCCCGGGAAGATTCGCACCTACCACGAGCCCGGGGGACCGGGGGTGCGCGTCGACTCCGGGGTCTACGCCGGGTACACCATCCCCCCCTATTACGACTCCATGATCGCCAAGCTGGTGGTCTGGGGCAAGGACCGCACCGAGGCCATCGAACGCGGGAGACGGGCGCTGTTCGAGTACGTGGTCGGCGGCGTGAAGACCAACATCCCCCTGCACCTTGCGCTCACCGAGTCCCCCGACTTCCGGTCCGGGAAGCTGTCGACCCACTTCATCCCCGACCATCCCGAGGTCATGGCGCGCGCCGACCAGATCGCCGCGGAGGGCGCCGGCCTCGAGTTGGGCGGTTCCAGCAGCGCCCAGTTCGCGGCGATCGCCGCCGCGGTCCACCACCACTCAGGAGTGGCGGCGAACTAGCGTCCCCTGGGGCTCAGCTTTTGGTGAAGCCCACGTGGCCCTGCGTCTCACCCCATTGCTTGCTGGGGGGGCGGTCGGTGGGGATGGCCTCGGACTTCAACCGCCAGGTCGACTTGCGCCACGCGTCGTGGCGGCGCGCCAGCCAGATGACGTTCTCCCAGACCGCCGGGTCCTTTGATGACTTCTGCCAATCCACCACCAGGCTCTCCACCCGGTCCCAGACCAGGTCAAACCGGAACGGGGCGTCGAAGAAGAGGTCCTCGTGCAATAGCCCACGCGATACCAGCGCACCAACGCTCTCATAGAAGCCAAGCACGCTGACCAGTTGGCTGCGGTCGGTGCCTCCGGGGTACTTCTTCTCAAATTCGGCGTGGCTGGCGGCCGCGAACTCAAAGACCACCCAATCGGTCGCCGCCAGAAGCGTCGGCTGCATGGCCAGGTCGAGCAATTGGAGATAGATGTGGGCGTCTTCGCCGGTTGGAGATGGCATCTCAGCAGCCTCTGAGACAGGACACAGGACAGGCCCGAGAGCTCTCGCGCATGCGGCGGCCCACTAGGGAAGCATGATGGTGTGCGAGGTGGGGCTGGGTTGGGCGCCCGGGCTCGACTGGCCGGGCCCGCCGCTTGGCGAGGACCCACACGCGGCCACCATCATCGCGATTGCCAGCAGGGTCAGAAAACGCGCGCGCATCACCCCCATAGAGTAGCTGCGGACGCGGCGCTGGGGCGTTGATAAAATCGAGCGTGCCAGTGCGTACACGATGATTCCCCGCTACGCGCACCGCCGGGTGAGCGAGGTCTGGGCACCGCGCTCCAAGTTCGACCGCTGGCTACGCATCGAGATCCTGGCCGCCGAGGCCTGGGGCGAACTGGGGGTGGTTCCCGCCGCGGACGTCGAGAAAATCCGCGGTGCATCGTACGTTTTGGAGCGCATCGACGAGATCGAGCGCGAGGTCGGCCACGACGTGATCGCCTTCATCACGGCGATGGGCGAGACGCTCGGCCCGGAGTCCCGCTGGGTGCACCTCGGGCTGACCTCCTCCGACGTTCTCGACACCACCATGGCCACCCAGCTGGTGGACTCCGTGGACATCCTGCTGGAGGAGCTGGGGCGCCTGGAGGCGGCAATGGAGAAGCAGGCGATTGCCCACCGCCACACCATGGCCATCGGCCGCAGCCACGGCATCATCGCCGAGCCCCTGACCTTTGGCTTCAAGCTCGCCGGGTACGTCGCGGAGCTGCAGCGCGACCGCAAACGCCTCCTCACAGCGCGCGACGAGGTCGCCGTCGGCCAAATCTCAGGGCCGGTGGGGACGCACTCCAGTGTCGAGACGCGGGTCGAGGAGTACGTCTGCGAGAAGCTTGGCCTGCGCCCCGACCCGGCGGCGACCCAGGTCATCGCCCGCGATCGTCATGCCGCGTTCATGTACGCCCTGGCGATCACCGCCGGCACCCTCGAGCGCTTCGCCACCGAGGTGCGCCACCTGATGCGAACCGAGGTGGCGGAGGTTCGCGAGCCCTTCAGCGCCAAGCAGAAGGGCAGCTCGGCGATGCCTCACAAGCGCAACCCGGTGATCACCGAGCGGATCTGCGGCCTGGCCCGGGTGATCCGGGGTGACCTGCTTGTCTCTTTGGAGAACACCCCGCTCTGGCACGAGCGCGACATCTCGCACAGCTCGGCCGAGCGGATCATCTTCCCCGACGCCTGTGAGTTGCTGGGATTCCTGCTCACCGAGTCGACCCGGCTGGTGGAAGGGCTGGTGGTTGATGCCGATCGCATGCTGGCCAACCTCAACCAGGGGGGTGGGATCGTCTTCAGCCAGCGCGTGCTGCTGACGCTGGTTGAACGGGGCATGGGCCGCGACGAGGCCTACAGGGTGGTGCAGACAGCGGCGCTCAAGGCCTGGGATGAGGGCGACGAGTTCAAGCGGCTGTTGCTGGCGGACCAGCGGGTCACGGGCAAGATCCCCCCCGCCGAGTTGGAAGAATTGTTCGACCCCAGTTGGCACGTACGTCACCTCGACGTGACGTACGCGCGGCTAGGAATAGGAGAGGAAACATGACCAGGTCACTGAGCGAACTTTCGCCGCCACTGATGGATGCCGCAGTGCCGGGCCTCACGCTGTTCAACCGCGGCAAGGTGCGCGACACCTTCGACGCTGGCGACCACCTGCTGATGATCGCCACCGACCGGATGTCGGCGTTCGACGTGATCCTCCCCAATGGCATCCCCGACAAAGGCACGCTGCTCACCCAGATGTCGCGGTTCTGGTTCGAGCAGACCGCGACCATCTGCCCCAACCACCTTGACCCGGGGGGCAAGTGGCCGAAGGGCCTGGAGGACAAGCGGGAGGAGTGGGAGCCCCGCAGCATGCTGGTGCGCAAGGCCAAGCGCGTGGACATCGAGTGCATCGTTCGCGGCTACCTGGCGGGGTCGGGCTGGAAGGAGTACCAGAAGAAGGGCACCCTGGCAGGCCTGAAGCTGCCCGACGGGCTGGTCGAATCAGACCGGCTGCCCGAGCCGCAGTTCACCCCCTCGACCAAGAACGATTCCGGCCACGATGAGAACATCTCCATCGAGGAGATGGCTCGGCTGGTGGGCCGGGAGCTCACCGTGCAGCTTCAGCAGCTGAGCATTGAGCTCTACAGCGCCGCCGCTACCCTGGCCCTGGAGAAGGGTGTGATCCTGGCCGACACCAAGCTGGAGTTTGGCTTTATCGATGACCGCATTCACCTCATCGACGAGTGCTTCACCCCTGACTCCTCGCGCTACTGGGATGCCGAGGTTTACAGCCCCGGCGCGCCGCAACCGTCGATGGACAAGCAGTACCTTCGCGACTGGCTGGAGACCCTGGACTGGGACAAGACTGCTCCCGGCCCGGAGCTGCCGGAGGAGGTCATCCTGGGAACGCGCGATCGTTACCTTCTGGCCTACAAGCGGATCACCGGGCGAGACCTTTAGTGGCGGCGTTCCGCGCCGAGGTCCACGTCGTCCTCAAGCCCCTGGTCAACGACCCCGCGGGCCTGGTCATCCGTGACGGGCTGCGCCACATCGGTTTCAACGAGATCGAGGGGGTTCGCGCCGGCAAGTACCTCACCATCGACCTCGATGCCCAGGACCGGGCAGAGGCCGAGACCCGCCTGGAGGAGATGTGCCAAAAGCTGCTGGCCAACCCGGTGATCGAGGAATATCGCTTTGATGTGACGGACGGAGTCTCTGCTTAGGTGGCCTCGTTCGGCATCGTCGTCTTCCCCGGCACCTGGTCGGACCGCGATTCGTACAACGCGGTGCATGACCAGCTAGGGCAGGAGGCGCGGTTCATCTGGCACAAGGAGCGCGACCTCAGCGGGCTTGACTGCGTGGTGCTGCCGGGCGGCTTCAGCTATGGCGACCACCTGCGCTGCGGCGCCATCGCGGCGCTGTCCCCGGTGATGGCGGAGGTCATCGAGTACGCCGACCGCGGGGGCCTGGTGATCGGCATCTGCAACGGCTTCCAGATCCTCTGCGAGTCCCATCTACTGCCGGGGGCATTGATGCGCAACCGTTCGGTGGAGTTCCGGTGCCAGGCGACCCACCTGCGGGTCGAGACCACCCAGACACCATTCACCAGCGAATGCAGCCTGGGCCAGGTGCTGAGCGTCCCCGTCTCCCACGGCGAGGGCAACTACTTCGCGGACCCCGACACGCTTCGCCACCTGGAGACCGCCGGGCGCGTCGCGCTCCGTTACGTCAACGCCGAGGGCGAGGCCACCGACGACGCCAACCCCAACGGCTCCCTGAACAACATCGCCGGCATCGTCAACGAGGCGGGCAACGTCCTGGGCATGATGCCCCACCCCGAGCGTGCCGCGGAGGAGATGCTGGGGTCAGCCGATGGCCTGCACATCTTCCGCAGCATCGTTCGCAACGCCGAACGCGTCTTCGCCGCGTGACCGCGACGATTGACCCTGCCCTCCTGAGGGAGGTGGCCCTGACCGACATTGAGTACGACCAACTGGTCGAGCTTCTCGGGCGCGAGCCGACCCACGTCGAGCTGGGCATCTTCGGCGCGATGTGGTCGGAGCACTGCGGCTACAAGACCAGCAAGCCTTTGTTGAAGAACTTCAAGAGCGACGGTCCGCGGGTGCTCCAGGGTCCCGGCGAGAACGCTGGGGCGATCGACATCGGCGACGGCTGGGCCGTGGTCTTCAAGATCGAATCGCACAACCACCCCAGCGCCATCGAACCGCACGAGGGCGCGGCGACCGGGGTGGGCGGGATCCTCCGTGACATCTTCACCATGGGTGCCTTCCCCATCGCCACCCTCGACTCGCTGCGCTTCGGCCCCCTCAGCGAGCCCCGCAACCGCCACCTCTTCAACGGGGTGGTCAGCGGCATCGGCAAGTACGGCAACTGCTTCGGCGTCCCCACTGTGGGCGGCGAGATCTACTTCGAGGACTGCTACACCGAGAACCCGCTGGTCAACGCGATGGCCGTGGGGCTGATCCGCAAGGACAAGCTGACCAGCTCCCGCGCCGAGGGCCCGGGCAACCTGGTCATGCTGGTGGGCGCGGACACCGGTCGCGACGGCATCCACGGAGCGACCTTTGCGTCGGTGGAGCTGGACCAGGCCAGCGAGTCGCGACGCCCGGCGGTGCAGGTGGGCAACCCCTTCCTCGAGAAGCTGCTGATGGAGGCCTGCCTGGAGCTGATCGACCAGGACCTGGTGGTGGCGATGCAGGACCTCGGTGCGGCCGGACTGACAAGTTCGGCGGTGGAGTGCGCGCACAAGGGCGAGGTGGGCATCGAGATCGACGTGGCCGACGTCGCGCGGCGCGAGCAGGGCATGAACGCCTACGAGTTGATGCTGTCCGAGTCCCAGGAGCGGATGCTGATCGTGGTCGACCCCGACCGCAAGCAGGAGGTGGACCGGGTCTTTAGGAAGTACGACCTGCACGCCGACGTCATCGGGCAGGTGACCGACACCGGCCGGCTGACGATCCGCGACGGCGACAAGCTGGAGGCCGACATCCCGGTGACCTTGCTGGTTGACCAGGTGCCCTTCCGGTATCCACGGGGCGCCGCCCCGCAGGCCCGACTGGACCTCGCGGCGGAGCCGGTGACCATCCCCGAGGTTGACGTTGCGGCGGCCTTCCGGCAGCTGCTGGGGTGCGCCAACCTCGGCAGCAGGCGCAGCGTTTATCGAACCTACGACCACCAGGTACAGAACAACACCGTGATTCTCCCCGGCGGCGACGCGGCCGTGCTGCGGATCAAGGGCACGACCCGCGGCATCGCTCTGACGACCGATGGCAACGGCCGCTACTGCTTCCTGGACCCGCGAGCCGGCGCAGCCATCGCCGTCGCCGAGGCTGCGCGCAACATCGTCGCCACCGGTGCGCGCCCGGCGGCAGTCACCGATTGCTTGAATTTCGGCAACCCCGAGAAACCGGAGGTGTTCTGGGAGCTGCGGGAGTCGATCGAGGGCTTGGCCGACGCCTGTCGCGAGATGGATTTGCCGGTGGTCTCGGGGAATGTCAGCCTGTATAACGACACCAGCGGTGTGTCCATCTACCCTTCGCCGGTGGTCGGCATGGTCGGGGTCCTCGACGATATCGACAGGCGGGTCACAGCCGGGTTCAAGGCCGACGGCGACATCGTTATCCTGGTGGGCCGGACCGAGGTCGACCTGGGCGGCTCCGAGTTCCTCAAGACCTGTGTTGGGCGCGTGGCGGGGAGACCGCCGAGGCTGGATCTGGACCTGGAAAAGCGCACCAACGACGCGGTGCTGGACGCCGTCGAGGAACGCCTGCTGCAGTCGTGCCACGACGTCTCCGACGGCGGGCTCGCGATCGCCGTGGCCGAGAGCGCGTTGATCGGCGACGTCGGCGTGGTCTGCGACATCGGCCCGGCCGGCTTGGACCTGACCGTCGCCCTCTTCAGCGAGACCCAGGCTCGCTTTTTGGTGAGCTGCCGGTCGCGGGATGTGGGTGCGCTGGAGTCCATCTGCAGGCGCGCCCATGTGTCGGTACAGCGCATCGGTGCGGTCGGCGGCGACCAGCTGAACTTCGCCGACGCCGTCTCCCTGCCGCTGTCTGAGGCCCGGACGCTCTGGGAAGGTGCCCTCGACTGACCGGTTGCCGGTGGTGACAGAGTAAAGTGTGATAGTGCGGGATCACTTAAAGCTCTTGGCGCTTACTGCCGCTTCGACCGTGGCGCTGGTCCTCCAGGTTCCGAGCGCGGCGGCTGCCGGTGGGATCTCGTTCAACCCCGCGGTGAAGCTCCTTAACGGCCACGGGGGGGAGCCCAGCATCGCCACCGACGGCGCGGGCAACGTCTACGTCACCGGCCCCCAGGGAATCCCGTCGGGGGCCAACGGGACGCCCGGGGTGGTCTTCTGGGCCTCCCGAGACCATGCCCGGACGTTCGCCACCGGGGTGCAGCTCGGATCCTTCCTGGGCGGAGGTGACTCCGATGTCCAGGTCGGCCCGGATGGCAAGACCGTGGGCGTCCTGGACCTGGAGGCGGCGGCCTCAGCGGTGTGCATCAGCCACGACAAGGGGGCGACCTTCGCCGGCGGCAATTTCGTTCCCGACGCCACCAATTGCAAGATCCTGCCCACCAACCAGGCGGGCCCGTCCGATGACCGGGAATGGTTGACCATCGACCAGCAGGGCCGCGCATACGTGACCTACCACGAGTTCGTCAGTGCCCAGCCGCTGATATTCCGCAGCGACAATTACGGTCAGGACGCTTTTTTGGCCGGCCCGTGCGGGTCGATCATCGCCCCCAGCGCGCTGACCACGATCGAGCCCAACGTGCCCCAGGACGTCACCTCCGGGACGCTGATCTCCAAGCCGCAGGTCGACCGGGCGGGGAACGTTTACGTTCTCTTCACCACTCCCACGCAGGCCGAGAACGTGGCGGCGAACGCCGCCGGCAAACCGTCCGGCACGTTCAGCCAGCAGTACATGGCGGTCTCGAAGGACCACTGCACCAGCTGGAACGACTACATCGTCTTTGACGGGTCGGCCGTGGGTACCAACACCGTCCAGTTCGGAGACGTCTTCAACGACCTCGCCATCGACGGTGCCGGCACCCTCTACTCCGTGGCGGCCGGCTACATCGGCAAGACGGCCCCGGCGACCCCCACCGCCGACGTCTTCGTCTTCACCTCGACCGACCACGGGGTCACCTGGAAGGGCCCACGCCAGGTCACCACCGATGTCGGCGCGCATATGCTGCCCGCTGCCGTCGGGGGCCCGGGTGCCGGTCAGCTGGCGATCGGGTACTTCCGGACCACCAATGGCGTCAAGGATCCCAACAACCCCATGGCCAAGTGGACCTACACGGTGAGCGAGACCAGCGGTGCGGTGAATCCGCTCACGGCCGCCTTCGCTTCCGCTGACATCAGTCCCGGGGTCATCTACCACAACGGCGAGATCTGCAACATCGGCCTGCTCTGCGGACTGCTGCCGAACCAGCCGAGCGACCGCAGCCTGGCTGACTTCACCGCCGCAGCAGTGGACAGCGACGGGTGCCCGATCTTCACCTGGGCGGGGAACCCCACCGGGACGGCCGGGAACAACAAGTCCAGCGACACCTTCAACTTCGTCAGCAAGCAGTCCAGCGGCTGTTTCGCGCCCCCGTCGACCGCCCAGGCGACGCCCGCCGGCCCCGCCGCCAGTCCGACCCCCTCGCTGCTTCCCAACACCGCGGTCGCGGCGCCCGGGCCGCCCGGGCCGTCGTGGGGCGCGGTCCTACTTGTCCTGCTGCTGCCCGTCGGCGGCCTCACCGCGCTGGCCCGGAGGCGGCGCCGCACCGCCTAGGTCCGACGGCCGTCGGGACGGGTTGAGGGAAGAGAGTTGGGACAACCCGAGTTTCTAACCAGGCATGAAGCGGGAGGGGACCCGGGTACACTTGCCGGAGGTGGATCGCGCCCCTCAGCACCATCCCCCGGTGTCGCTCGCTTCGTGGCATGGCTACGAGGCGGGCCATACTGACAAACCCGCCGACGAGTGTGGCGTCTTCGGGATCTACGCCCCGGGCCAGGAAGTGGCCAACATCACCTACTTTGGTCTCTATGCCCTGCAGCACCGCGGCCAGGAGTCGGCCGGGATCAGTGTCAGCGACGGTCAGCGTCTCAACACCGTAAAGGACATGGGCCTTGTCGCCCAGGTGTTCGACGACCCCAACAAGATCGCGGGGCTGCGGGGTGACATTGCCCTGGGCCACACGCGGTACTCGACCACCGGCTCCAACAAGCTCTTCAACGCCCAGCCGATGATCCTGGAGCACCCTCAGATCGGGCCGATCGCCATTGGGCACAACGGCAACCTGACCAACTACCACCAGCTTCGCGAGGAACTGGAGCAGAAGGGCATCGAGTTCGAGACCAGTTCTGATACCGAGGTCATCCTGCGGCTGATCAGCCAGACGCCCGGCAGCGATGTCAAGACCGTTCTCCGCCGCTCGCTCCCGCGGCTCGAAGGCGCGTTCTCACTGGTCTTCCTCACCCGCGACACGCTGGTCGGGATCCGCGACTCTCTCGGCGTCCGCCCCCTCTGCCTGGGCAGAATCGATGAAGGCTGGATCATCGCCAGCGAAACCTGCGCCCTGGACACCGTGCGCGCCAGGTTCGAGCGCGAGATCGAGCCCGGCGAGGTGGTGATCATCAACGCCGGCGGAGTGCAGTCGTTCATGGCCCAGATCTCGCTGCGCAAGGCGGCCTGCATGTTCGAGTTCATCTACTTCGCGCGTCCCGACTCCCAAATGATGGGCAAGAACCTGTATGAGGCCCGTCGCCGCATGGGGCGGGAACTGGCCCGCCAGCGTCCCACCGCCGCGGACGTGGTGATCTCTCTGCCGGACAGTGGCACCCCGGCGGCGCACGGCTTCGCCGAGGAGGCGGGAATCCCCTTCCGGGAGGGGCTGATCAAGAGCCGCTACATCACCCGGACCTTCATCCAGCCGTCACAATCCCTGCGCGAGGCCGGCATCCGCCTGAAGTTCAACCCCGTGCGCCCGGTGCTCGAGGGCAAGCGGGTGGTGATCATCGACGACTCCATCGTGCGCGGCAACACCAGCCGCCAGATCGTCGAGCTGCTGCGCTGGGCCGGTGCCAAGGAGGTCCATATGCGGATCGCCTCGCCGCCGCTGCACTACCCATGCTTCATGGGCATCGACATCGGCAGTAAGAAGGAGCTCATCGCGGTGGGTCGCACCGAGGAGGAGATCTGCCAGGTGATCGGGGCGGACAGCCTCAGCTACCTGAAGATGGACGGATTGGTGAAGGCCGTCGGCCATACCATCGACAATTTCTGCCTCGCCTGTTTCGACGGGCAGTACCCGGTCTCGGTCCCGGTGCAGCTGGAGATGGACAAGCTCTCACTGGAGCCCAAGCCTCGGGCTCAACCAGTTGGTAGACCCGGGGCCTGACGGGGCTGAGGTCGCCCCGCTCGAGGGAGGCGGTTTACCCTAAGGGACTTATGGCCGTGGCCCCGATTCCCCTCGACGAAGACGCCCGCCTGGAGTCCCTGCGCGAGCTGTGGCTGCTCGACACCGAGCCTGAAGAGCGGTTTGATCGGATCACACGCATGGCCCAGAGGCTGTTCGAGGTCCCGATTGCGGCGTTCGCGCTGGTCGATTCCGAGCGCGTCTGGTTCAAGTCCCGGATCGGCCTGGACATCCCCGAGCTCCAGCGTGGCGATGCCTTCTGTTCCCACGCCATCCTGACCGACGGGATCATCCAGGTGGAGGACGCGGCGGTCGACCCGCGGTTTCGCGACAGCCCAATCGTCACCACGCCGCCCGGGGTGCGGTTTTACGCCGGCTACCCGGTGCGTTCGGCCGAGCGCCGGCGGGTCGGTGTGTTGGCGATCATGGACACTGAGCCGCGGGTGCTCGGGCCCACGGACCTCAAGAGCCTGACCGACCTGGCCCGGGGGATAGAGGGGGAGATCTCGGCCACCCGCACCAGTACCGCTGACGAACTGACCGGGATGCTCAACCTGCGGGGCTTCCACCAGTTCGCGGACAAGCTGCTCAAGATGTCAGCCCGATCGGGGAAGGCCCTGAGCCTGCTCTACGTGGACGTCCTCAACCCCCGGACCTCCGGCACTCCGCGCGACCGCCAGACCATTCTCAAGCAGGTGGCGGACATCATCAACCAGACCTTTCGCCAGTCAGACGTCCTGGCCCGGATCGGCCCGGCACGCTTCTGCGCTCTGTTGCCCGAGAACGCCGACCACACGGGTGAAAAAGCGACCGCACGCCTGCAGACGGCCATGAGGGCCTGGAACATGGAGCCCAACATTCCGTTCCAGCTCGACGTCGTGGCCAGTGGCGCACGGTATGACCCCGCCAACCCCGTGAGCCTGGACCAGTTGATGATCCGCGCCGAGACGTCGGTGGGCGCGATGCGCGCGGTGCGCCAGCTGGAGTCGGGCTAGTCGGGGGCTACTTTCAGAAGGCCTGACAGCAGCTGCATGTACTGCGTCAGGCTCCGGGTGCCGAGGAACTCATCACGGACCCGCTCCTGGGCTGCCGTCCCGATGGCCCGCGCGCGCGCCTCGTCGTGGAGCAGCGACAGGACCGCCTTACCGTACTCCGCCAGGTCCTCGGGGTCCTCCAGCAGGAGGCCGGTACGGCCGTCCTCGATCTGGTCCTGGATCCCACCGATCCGGCTGGCCACCACCGGCCTGGCCTTCCACATCGCCTCCGCGACAGTCAGCCCGAATCCCTCGGCGATGCTCTTCTGGACCACCACGAACGCGTGGCGCTGGAGCGCATTGACCATTGCTGCGTTCTCCTCGCCGTCGGTCATCGGGAGGGTGGCGAGGTGGACCCGTTCGCGCTGGTCATCGGGCAGCTCCTTCCAGGTCCGGATCGCGTGGTCCAGCACCTCCTTGCCCTCGGGATCGTCGGACACCGCCTCGACCGCCGGCCCGGCATAGAGAAGGTGGGCGTCGGAGTGCGGTGCCACGTACTCCGCGAAACCTCGGATGACGCCGATCGGGTCCTTGAGGCTGTCCCAGCGGGACACCTGGAGGACGACCCGGTCGGTCACGTGCATCGGCGCGACTTCGAACATCTCGGCCCGGTGCTCAATCGATGCGGAGGAGCCGTCCTGTCGGAAGAACACCGGCTCATGAGGGAGGTCGTCACCGCCCACCAGCCCGGCCGCCATCAGCACCGCGCGCGCGCTGGTTTCGTCCATGTCGCTGTTCTTGGGTGAGAAGGCATCGATCGAGGGCGCGATCAATACTGTCCTGGCGGTATCCAGGCCTTCCCAGGCGAAGCTCCTGCGGCTGAACACGTAGGCGTCCGCCTGCTTGACGTAGTCGATCAGGAATTGCCAGGCGTTGCGGGTGCGGTCACCCGGCTTGTCGATCCCGACGTGGCAGCGCCAGACCACGGGGATACCCTCCTGCTTCAGCCGGGGAATGAGCCCGGCGGTCTGCGGGTCGTGCAGGATGACAATGTCCCGCGCGCCGATCAGCCCCGCCAGCTCGTCACCGCTCGGCGCGACGGCGTCCTCGTAAACCCTGCGTTCCGAAGCCCCCAGTTCGCCGCCGTCGCCTTCGAAGTCGTGGAGGTGGTTGTGAATGCGCTTGGTGACGGTGAAGAACTCGGGGTTTCCACCCATCACCATCCAACGCGTCTCCACACCCGCCCCGCGCGCATAGGACAGCAGGGATCGCAGCATCTCGGCCACCCCGCCACCCGCGGCGGTGGAGTTCACGTTCCAGACTGTTCGCCCCTCAAAGACCCCCTCGGCGCGTTCCAGGTCCTGCCGGAACTCGGCGGCCCTTTCGGGAGAGAGCACAGACTCGTACCGGCCGGGTGGCAGGGGGGCGACCTCGACCTCGCTGACTGATCCCACCTGCGATTTATACCGCGTTGAGCCTGGTCCGCGGAGCCTGCGTCGGCGCCGGTAGAATGTCCACTCCGTGCGGAGGACCGGCCAATGGGGGACCTGAGATACATCGACGCCGGCGTTGACATCGACGCCGGTAACCGCGCTGTACAGATGATCAAGCGCGCCGTCAGTTCGACTCAGCGCGGGTCGGCGATCGGTGACCTCGGTCGTTTTGCGGGCATGTTCGCTCTACCCACCGGCTTCAAGGAGCCGATCATGGTGGCCAGCACCGATTCCGTCGGCACCAAGGTCAAGGTGGCCATCGCCATGGGGCGACATCGTGGCATCGGCATAGACCTGGTCAACCACTGCGTCAACGACATCGCCACCAGCGGCGCCGAGCCGCTGTTCTTCCTCGATTACTTCGCCACCGGCAAGCTCCGGCCGGAGCTGCTGGCGGAGATCGTGGAGGGCATGGCCGAGGCCTGCCGCGACGCGGGGTGCGCGCTGATCGGGGGGGAAACCGCGGAGATGCCCGGGGTTTACGCGCTGGGTGATTACGACGTCGCCGGGTTCATCGTGGGCATCGTGGAGCGGGCCAACCTGATTGAAGAGTCCAGGGTGAGCGAGGGGGACATCCTGGTGGGCCTGCCCAGCAGTGGCCTCCACACCAACGGCTTCAGCATGGTGCGCTACCTGTTCAAGGAGGACCAGCTGAACGCACCGCACCCCGGCCTCGACCGGTCCCTGGCCGACGAGCTGTTGGAGCCTCACCGGTCCTACCTCGGCCAGCTTCGCCTGGCCCGCGGCGCCGTCGATCTGCTCGGGGTTGCCCACATCACCGGGGGTGGCCTGTTGGAGAATGTCCCTCGCGCTCTGCCCGACGGACTTGGTGCCGAGATCGATGCCTCGACCTGGGAGCTGCCCGCCATTTTCAAACTGATCCAGTCCAAGGGGGTGCGCGAGGACGAGATGTGGCGCACCTTCAACATGGGTATCGGGATGGTGCTGGTGGTTCGTCCCGACCAGACCGCCGAGCTCCTCCGAGCGCTCGACGGCAGCAGCCCGGTGGTCATCGGCAAGGTCGTCAAACAGGCCGGTCCGGAGAGGGTGCTTATCGGTTGACCCGGCTCGGAGTCCTGGTGTCTGGTCGTGGCAGCAACCTGGCGGCGATCCTGGCGGCCTGCGCGGACGGCGCCATCGACGGCGCTGTGGTGGTGGTGGCCGCCAATCGTGATTGCCCGGCCCTTCAGCTGGCGCGCGAGGCCGGGGTTGCCGACGTCAGGGCCTTTCCGCTCGCGCAGTTCGGCGACGCGGCTGAGCGAGACAATGAGATGGCCCAGGCGATGCAGTCGGCCGGGGTCGACCTGGTTGTCTGTGCCGGCTACAACCGCGTCCTGGACGATGTCCTGGTCCGGGCGTTCGAGGGCAGGATCGTCAATGTCCATCCCTCGCTGCTGCCGGCGTTCTCGGGGACCATGGAGGCCATCCGCCTAGCCTTCGAGGCGGGCGTTAAAGAGACGGGCGTGACAGTCCACATGATTGACCCGGGCACGGTTGACGCCGGCACGATCCTGGCCCAGGAGTGTGTGCTCGTGGAGCCAGGTGACTCGCTCGAGACCCTGGAGGCACGGGTGCACGCGGCGGAGCATCGCCTCCTGCCCGCCACCATCCAGGCGGTTATCGAAACCCGGCTGGTGACGCAGGCGTGAAGGCTGTACTCTCCGTCTTCGACAAGACCGGCCTGGTCGACTTTGCCAGGGGTCTGGTGGAGCTGGGATTTGAGATCCACAGCACCGGGGGCACCCGTAGGGCGCTTGCCGACGCGGGGGTTCCGGTCTCCAGCGTGAGCGACCTGACCGGCTTCCCCGAGATCATGGGCGGCCGGGTAAAGACCCTGCACCCGGGGGTGCATGCCGGCATCCTGGCCAACCGCGAGGAGCCCGAGCACATGCGCCAGCTGGCGGAGCAGGGTCTGGAGGCGATTGACCTGGTCGCCGTCAATCTCTATCCCTTCGAGGCGACCATCTCCAAACCCGACGTGACCATCGGCCAGGCAATTGAGAACATCGACATCGGCGGCCCCACGATGGTGCGCGCCTCGGCCAAGAACCACGCCTCGGTGGTCGTCGTGGTCGACCCCTCTGAGTATCCCGTGGTACTGGACGAGTTGCGCGCCGGTGGGCCGTCGCCGTCGCGCCGCCAGGCCCTGGCCCGCGCCGCCTTCGCCCACACCGCGGCCTACGACAGCGCGATCGCCGCCTACCTCACGGGCCTCGGTCCGGTGGGCGATTGGCCCCGCGATTTCTCCATCGGCGGCCACAAGCGGCAGGACTTGCGATACGGCGAGAACCCGCACCAATCAGCCGCGCTCTACACATCGGGAATCGGAGGCGGGGTCGCCGGGGCCGAGCAGTTGCACGGGATCGAGCTGTCATACAACAACATCGTCGACGTTGACGCCGCCTGGGAGTTGGTGCAGGACCTGCCGGTGCCATCGGCCGCGATCATCAAGCACACCAACCCGTGCGGCGCCGCGGCCGGTGGAACTCTCGCCGAGGCCTACCAGAAGGCCTATGAATGCGACACGGTATCGGCGTTCGGCGGGATCGTCGCGCTCAATGAGGTTTGCGACGCGGACACCGCGCGCAAGGTTGCCGAGATCTTCGTCGAGGTGGTGGCGGCCCCGGCGTTCAGCGCCGAGGCGCTGCAGATCCTCTCCGCCAAGAAAAGGGTCCGCCTGCTGAAGGTGTCGTCGGCCGAACCGTCACCCGTGCTGAAACCGGTCAGCGGCGGCTTTCTGGTCCAGGGTCCAGATGCTTTGTCAATCGAGCGCGCCGCCATGCGCAGCGCCGGCCGGCGCCAGCCCACCGAGGACGAGTGGGAGCAGTTGCTGTTCGCCTGGCGCGTGGTCAAACACGTCAAGTCCAACGCCATCGTGTTGGCCCACAATCACACCGCCGTCGGAGTCGGCGCAGGCCAGATGAGCCGCGTCGAGTCAGTCAAGCTGGCGGCGGAGCGGGCCGGCGAACGCGCCCACGGAACGGTCCTGGCATCGGATGCCTTCTTCCCCATGCCCGACGGCGTGGAGGCCGCCGCCGCGGCCGGCGTCACCGCCATCGTCCAGCCCGGCGGGAGCATCAAGGACGCCGAGGTCCTGGCCGTCGCTGACGAAGCCGGGATGGCCATGGTGTACACCGGCCACCGCCACTTCCGCCACTAGCTCCCGGCCTCGACTGTTAGGGGAGACTTAGCTGATGGCTGAGTGTGTTATCCACTGGTTTCGGCGCGACCTGCGGCTGGATGACAACCTGGCGCTGGAGGCGGCACTGCGCACCGGCGTCCCGGTCATCCCGATCTTCATCCTTGATGCCCGGATTCTCTCGCAGCCGACCATGGGTGAGCGCCGGCTCCAGTTCCTGCGGACGGCGCTCCTGGACCTTGACCAGAGGCTGCGCGAGCGGGGCAGTCGGTTGGTCGTGGTCCACGCCGAGGATGCCGCCCGCGAGCTGAACCGAATCGCCGAAGAGACCGGGGCCTGGGCGCTCTTCTTCAACCGCGACTACACCCCATACGCCCGCTGGCGGGACACCCGCGCGACCCGCGGCATGCAGATGACCGGCGTGGTCACCATGCCGATGGACGACCTGCTCCTGGTATCGCCGCTGCAGACCATCGCCGAGGACGAGCACCTGCCCCAGGTCTTCGGCGCGTTCAGCCGGCGCTGGTTTGCCGCCCTGGACCTGGAGCCGGAGGCGGAACGGGCTGAGGGCGTCTTCATGCCACATGGGGAGCTTCCTGCGAGCACGCCGGGTTGGGAGGCGATGCTCGCGCCTGAACTGGAGGGCGCCGCGACGTGGCCGGGGGCAACCCCGGCATCGGCCGCCGCGCGTCTCGACCACTTCGTCGCATCTGGGCTTGCGGGCTACCAGGCTCGGCGTGACGTCCCCGGAGACCTTGACGGCAGCTCCAGGCTTTCGGCGGCGCTCAAGTTCGGCACCATATCGGTGCGGCGGGTCGCCAGCAAGGCGGTCGCGTTCGGCGCAGTCCGACCGGAAGCGCGACCGTCGACCGAGCGGTTCATCACCGAGATGGCCTGGCGGGAGTTCGCCGCCCACCTTCTCTTCGACCGACCTGAGTTGCTGAGGACCCCGCTGCGGACTCCCAGGTGGGTGGAGGAGGGCGCGGCGGCGGCGGCCTCAGCGCCGGCGCGAATGGAGGCCTGGCTGTCCGGCCATACCGGCGTCCCCCTGGTCGACGCGGGGATGCGTCAGCTGCGCGACGAGGGGTGGATGCCCAACCGTGTCCGGATGATCGTTGCGTCCTTCCTCGCGCACCAGATTGGTGGCGATTGGCGGGCGGGCGAACGGCACTTCGCCCGCCCCCTCCTGGACCACGACGTGGCCAGCAATGACCTTGGTTGGCAGGTGGCTGTGGGAGTGGGAGTGGACGCGGCCCCGTACCGGCGGACCTTCAACCCACGCCTCCAGGGCGAGAGGTTCGACCCCGACGGCGCGTATGTGCGCCGCCACGTGCCCGAGGTCTCTCAGGTCCCCGCCGCATACCTGCACCACCCCTGGGACATGACTGCTGAGGCCCAGGCAGCTGCCGGGTGCCGGGTGGGGATCGACTACCCTAATCCTGTGGTTCCCGTGTCGATGGCACGACCGCGCTGATCTCGCACTGGGAGGAACTCGAGCATGTGCAACCCGGCATCGAACTATTGGCCAGGCACCGAGAAGCGGGCAGGCACGAACATCCAGCTGAAGAGCGGGGATGCGGGTGAGTTCACCGTCCATGTCAGCCGGCCTGAGGGCGACGGCCCCTTCCCGACGATGCTCATAGTTCACGACTACTTCGACCCCGACGACTACTACTTCGACCTCGCCGACCAGTACGCCGCCGCGGGGTATCTCGCCGCTTGCCCCGACCTCTTTCATCGCCAGGGTGATCTGTCCGAGCAAACCCACGAGAAGGCCGGCGGGCGCATCGGTGGCGTCGGCGACGACCAGGCGATGGCCGACCTCGACGTGGTGCTGGAACACCTCAAATCCGAGGGACTGGTCGGTGACCTCGCGGTCACCGGTTTCTGCTGGGGAGGTCGAATCGCCTACCTCTTCGCCGCGCGCCACCGCGAGATCAAAGCCCTGGTGGTGATGTACGGCCAGCTCACCGCCTGGAGCGGGCCCGACGGTAACAAGCCCTACTCGCCGCTCGATGAGGCGGCCAAAATCGACGCCCGCGTCATCGGCTCATATGGTGGCGGGGATGAGTCCATCCCCCTGGACCAGGTCCGGGACATGGAGATGCGGCTCAAGCAGAACGGCACGAGCGCCGAGCTCAAGGTTTACGACGGCGCGCCCCACTGCTTCTTCCGCACACCGGAGTGGAAGGAGGCGTCGGATGACGTCTGGAGCCGCGTGCTGTCAGGCCTCAAGCAGACCGTAGGGTGACCTTCCAGCCAACCCGCCGCGATGTCCTGAAGGCCGGAGCCGCCGCCGGGCTGTTGGGAGGCTTGGGTCACGATGCCCTGCTGTCCGCGCTGACCGCTGAGGCGGCTTGCAACACGTCGCTCGCAGGGCTCAAGCACGTGGTTTTCCTGATCCAGGAGAACCGCTCCTTTGACAACTACTTCGGCAGCTACAAGGGCGTCCGCGGCTTCGGCGACACGAACCCGCGGTTCGCTCAGGCGTACGCGACCCCGGCCAGCCCCACCGGGTACTCGAATCCCCTCAAGCCTTTCCGGGTTGACACGTCCCTGAGCCTGCCTCCCCACCAGGGTGTCTGCACCAACGACGTCGAACACCAATGGGCCGGGCAGCACGACACCTGGAACCACGGCCTCTGCGACAACTGGATGAATTCCCACCTGGCCACCGACCCAACCGCCAAGCAGGCCGCGATGACCATGGGCCACTACACCCGGCCTGACCTGCCCTTCTACTACGCGCTGGCCGACAACTTCACCATCTGCGACAACTACTTCAGCTCGGTCATCGGCGGCACCGACATCAACCGCCTGTACACCATGACCGCCACTTGTGACCCAGACGCATATGACGGGGGCTGCCAGTTCCTGAACACCAAGGTCGGGACGATTGAGAACCCCGGCGCCAACCTCGGCGCCGCCGGGCGGTGGAAGCCCTACCCCCAGCATCTGACCGAGGCCGGCATATCGTGGAAGTGCTACGGCACCGCCGACGGACAGCTGGGTGACAACCCGCTCCGGTACTTCCCGCAGTTCCGACCCAGCGGAGGCAAGACCTCGCTCTCGGTGCCGGCCTTCGGCTCGCAGGCCCTCGTGGACTTCGCGGCCGACTGCCAGGCGGGCACACTGCCCTCGGTCAGTTGGATCTTCACCGGCCTGGTTGACACCGAGCACCCTCCCGACCCCATCACCTGGGGCGAGAGCATCACCCACACGCTGCTGACGGCCCTGGTCACCTCCGGGATGTGGGCCAGCACGGCCCTCCTCCTGACCTATGACGAGAACGGTGGATTCTTTGACCACGTCGTCCCGCCGACGGCGCCGGCGGGCACCGGAGGTGAGTACCTGAACCAGGCGGCGATGACGGCGACGGCGAAGAGTGACGCCAAGACCACCAAGGGCGTGGACAAGTCGGGCGACCCCATCGGTCTGGGCTTTCGCGTGCCGATGTTGGTGATCTCGCCCTTCAGCCGCAACAGCACACCCTCAGGTGGCCCGCTGATGTGCTCCGACCGGTTCGACCACACCTCCATGCTGCGGCTGGTCGAGACCCTGACCGGTGTTCGTGTCCCGGACCGCGACCCGGGCCGGCGCATTCCCGGCCTGAGCCCGTGGCGCCGCAGCCTGGTGGGTGACCTGAGCTCGGCGTTCAACATCGCCGCGGCTGCGGACTCCAGCGTTCCCACCAGCCTGCTGGGGATGGTGCCGAATCGTGCCGATCCCCGCGTGCTTGCACAGTGCATCATCACCGGGACCCCAGGAACGCTGGGTGCCCAGCCGATCGTCCAGGACCCGGTTGTCCCGGCGGAGAACTCGACGGCGACGCAGGAACCGCTGCCGGCGCCGGTGAAGCGGCCGAGCGGCCCCGTCGGCGGCGGGACGCTGGCCGTCTGCATCCAGCCCACGCCGAGCTCATCGCCGCCGGCTACCACGCGGTCGACGGCCGGCAACGGTGGTACCCCGAACACGTCTAGACCGACCGACCCCGGCGCGGCGGTGGTCATCGGACTCGCTGCCGCGGGAGCCGCAGCGGCCTGGTGGCACCGGCGCCGGGTGGAATCGGCAGAGGTACCTCCCGGCTGATGTAACAGCGAGACGCCCATCGCGGCGCCTCCAGGCTGATCTCAGATACATCCCTGTCCCAGCTTCGGCCGACCCGTCTGCCTGTTTGCCGCAACACAAATTGGCACACGTTTTGGCCGTGAGGGGTTGAGTTTCCAGCCGGGCGGAGCGAAAGATGAGGCCAAGGGTGGGGCCGCGCCAATCGAGCCGGCCCCACCACCTTTCCCGCGGCTCCTAGAATTCGGCCAGTGGAAACTCTGCCGCTGATCGGCGCCGGACAGGACCCCGATCAGGCCGTGGCCCCGGCGTGGGACACCGACCACCTGGTCACCTTCAGCCGGTCGATAACCGTCGACCTCACCTATCGGTGCCTGGCTCGCTGCGGCTACTGCGAGTACCGCAAGGACGCCGGCCACCTCGTCACCCTGGTCGAGGTCGACCGCCTCCTCGATACCGGGGTCGCGGGTGGCTGTCGCGAGGTGTTGGTGATGAGCGGGGAGCGCCCCTGGGAGCTGCCCGACATCGGCGCCGAGCTGTTGCACCGATATCCCGGGCGGCAGGGCGGCGAGGAGGAGGACGCGTTCATCGACCTCGCGGTCGAAGTGTGTCGCCGGGCGATGCGCCGCGGTCTCCTGCCTCACAGCAATCTCGGCGTACTCGGCCGGGATTCGCTCCGCCGTCTCAAGCCCTGGAATGTCTCCATGGGCCTGATGCTCGAGACTCTGCGCGACGATCTTCGTGCCCACTCCGGCGCCTACCGAAAGATGGGCGCCGCCCGCCTGCGACACATCGACGAGGCCGGCGAGCTGGGCATTCCCTTCACCACCGGGATCCTCGTCGGCATCGGCGAAGCGGCCGCCGATCGCCGCGCTGCGCTGGAGGCCATCGCCGCGTCGCAGGCGCGCCACGGGCACATCCAGGAGGTCATCGTCCAGGACTTCCAGCCCAAGCCCGGGACGCCCATGGAGACCGAGGAAGCGCCCAGTGCCGCGACCATGCGCGAGGCCGTCCGGGAGGCGCGCAGCATTTTGCCGTCGGCGATCCACGTGCAGGTTCCCCCCAACCTGCTTGGTGGCGCCGCCAACAGCACCGCCGCATGGGCCGACCTCCTCGATGATGGTGCGCGTGACCTGGGCGGCATCTCTTTGAACGGTGACTCCGTCTCGCCGAGTCATCGCTGGCCCGCGGTCGAGGAGCTGGAGCAGACCGTCGCGCGTCGCGGTTACCGTGCGATGGAGCGGCTGCCCTTCTATGCCGAAACGGCAGCGGACATTCGTGAGGCCGCCGATTCTCTGCGCCGCGAGCTTGTCGGCGACGTCGTCACCTACGTCGTCAACCGCAACGTCAATGTGACCAACACCTGCGTGGGGAGCTGCCTTTTCTGTGGCTTCCGGCGGAACCCCAATGATGGCTCCGCGTACTGGCACGACCGCGCCGCCATTTTCGCCAAGATCGACGACGCTGTGCGCCGCGGGGCCACCGAGATCTGCATGCAATCCGGTCTGATGCCGGACCTCGACCTACGCTTCTTCCTCGAGCTTTTCGAGGACATCAAAACCCGCTGGCCCGAACTCCACCTGCATGCGCTGTCCCCTGAGGAGATCCGCTGGCTGGCCTCGCTGGATAACCGCCCTGTCCGCAGCGTCCTGCTTGACCTCAAGGCGGCCGGGCTCGGGACCATGCCGGGGACCGCGGCCGAGGTGCTGGTGGAGGAGGTGCGTCGCGTGATCTGCCCCAACAAGTTGGATACCGATTCGTGGGTCGAGGTGGTGCGCACCGCGCACTCCGTGGGGATCCGCACCACCAGCACCCTGATGTACGGCCACGTCGAGAACTGGGAACATCGCATCCGGCACATGCAGGTCATCCGCGACGTGCAACGCGAGACCGGCGGCATCACCGAGTTCGTCCTGCTGCCCTTCCAGAACGAGCACAACCCGCTGTCCAAGCGGTACCAGGTACCACGCGTCTCACTGGAAGAGTCACTCCGACTCACCGCGGTCGCCCGCCTCTATTTCGGCGCCGACCTGCCGAACATCCAGACCAGCTGGGTGAAGATGGGCGTTGAGGGGGTGGCCGAATCCCTGCGTTGGGGTGCCAACGACTTTGGCGGCACGCTGATGGAGGAGACCATCTCGCGCTCAAGCGGGGCCGACCATGGCAGCAACGTCGAGATTGCTGAGATCGAGCGCGCCATCCACGCCGCCGGCCGTGTGCCCCGCGAGCGCTCCACTGACTACGGCACTCCCACCGTAGTGAGTGACCTCGGTGCAGGTGCGATCAAGCGCCTGGATGCCCACGACCCGTCGCTCGCCAGGCGCGCGCAGCACCCCAACCTGGCTCGACTGAAGGCCCTCGACCCCGCGGTGATCCAGCAGGCCTAAGCGTGGAGCCGCCGAGATAAGGCGACAGCGAGGACGCCACAGCCGGGGCCCTGACGCCCCTGGCGCAACCCCCGGCGGCGGACGGGGCCGACCCGCGCAACTGCCGCCTTTGGCGGCGGAATTTCACGGCCCCTCGGAATCTGCGCTCGCCTGCGATCGTCATTGCTCCTGGAGGGCCACTGGCGTGCTCGATACGCCGCACCGGGGGATTTAGCCAGGGACGTCACCCCGGCTACCGGCGGGTTTTCGCTGTCTCCGTATCCCGAAATTGCTGCGGTAATGCAGGGATGCGGCCGTTGGGGCTGATCGGGGGCGGGTGGCGCCGCGGGGGCGTTGCGCCTGGTTGCGTGCGAAGCGATCCAGCCGCGCCGGCGCGGCTGACACCTCGCAGGGATCGCTGAGGTCGAGGCCGGGAACGTCACGAACTAAAAGTGGGAGAGGCGCCGCCACCCGGCCGTCAAGCCAGGTGCAACGCACCCGTGGCGTCAGGCCCCGCCGGGGGGCCCTGCCTGTCGCGTCATAGATTATTTACAGGTGTTTACCGCGAAAATCCCGGACATTCCCATCTGTATTGCGGACAATGGGGCGCGCTGGTCTCTGAGGGGGGCCTCGTAACGATGAATTCACGCCAATGACACCGCTCCCACGAACCAACCTTGAGGCACGCCTGAGCACGGCGCAGAAAAGGGAGCGCGCCAGCGTGGAGCGCTGGATCGCGGTGGTCCGGCTCGGTGTGGTGCCGTTCCTCCTGATCCAGGTGGTCCTGGTGCCCCCGGCGTATCCACCTGGGATCGTCGTGGTGGCGGCAGTCCTGGCGGTGAGCGCACTGACTGTGATCGCGGTTTACGCCAGGAAACCATCGGTGCTGGAGCTCGACCCGGTGCGGATTGGCGTCTTCGCGATCGACTGCATGGCGTTCGCCGCGGCCCTCGCGGACTACGCCGGGCCGAGCGACCTGACCTGGGTCACCTTCATCCTGGTAATGCTGTCGGCCACCGTCCGGTGGGACGTGAGGGGCGCAGTGGCGGCCTTTTTGGTCTTCTGCCTGGCCGACCTCCCGCTTGATATCGCCACCCCGGCCTACACCCACCTGACCTTCCAGGTGGGCAGCATCACCTTCAAGCTTGGCCTGATCGCGTTGCTGGCGTTCTTCTTCGCGGTCCAGTTCCGGGCCTTCAAGCGAGTGTCATTCGACTACGAGAACCAGACCGACGCGTTGCGCCGCCAGACCGAAACCATCGTGCGATCCGAGGGCCAGCTCCGAGCCATCTTTGAAACGGCGCTGATGGGGTTGATCACGATGGACGAGGACGGCATCGTCACGGATTGGAACCACCACGCGGAGGACATGTTCGGCTGGCTAAAGGGTGAGATGGTGGGGCGGCGCCTTTCCGAGACCATCGTGCCGGCTCAGTATCGCCAGGCCCACGAGGACGGACTTGCGCGTTTCCGCTCGACGCACACCGGCCGTGTCCTCGGGCAGGTCATCGACATCACCGCGCAGCATCGCAGTGGTCGCGAGTTCCCCATCGAACTGTCGATCTCCCCAGCGGCCACCGTCGACGGCCGCACCACCTTCATCGCGTTTCTCCGCGACATCACCCAGCGCAAGCGCGCTGAGTCGCTGCAGACGCTCCAGCTCGGCGTCACCCGGGCACTCGCCGAGGCCCGCTCACTGGAGGAGGCAGCTCCACAGATCCTGGAGGAAATCGGGACGCAGATGGACCTCGTCCTGGCGCAGTGGTGGGAGGTAACCGCCGCGGACACGCTGACCTGGAAGGAGTCCTGGTTTGCCCAGGGGATCACCGCTGTTGACTTCATTCACGACAGCCAGGAATTGACGCTGCAGCGGGGTGTTGGCCTGCCCGGCCGCGCCTGGGCCAGCGGCCAGGCGGCGGTCATCCACGACGTGATGCTTGATGACAACTTCCACCGCCGAGAGGACGCGCGCCAGGCGGGTCTGCACGGTGCCATGGCGTTCCCTGTTCTGAACGGGCTGGCGGTGACCGGCGTCCTGGAGCTGTTCTCCAGCCAGCCGGCGGCCTTCAGCGAAGAGGCGGTGCGCGCTTTGGCATCGCTGGGCAGCCAGGTCGGTCAGTTCGTTGAACGCCGGCGCGCGGAGGGCGGACTGCGTGCCGCCGGAGAGCGGATCACAGGGATCCTCGAGAACGTCGCAGACGGGATCATCACGATGGATGAGCGCGGCCGCGTGCAGAGCCTCAATGCTGCCGCCCGGCGGCTGTTCGGGTACCTGCCAGAGGAGGTCATCGGCAGCTCCGTTGGCGAGCTGGTCCCCGAGAGCGAGCGCGAGCAGCTGTTGCCGCGGCTGCTTGCGACGGCAACTGCCTCGGCGTCGCGGACCGACATCGGCGGCGGCCTGGAGACGGTCGGCCGTCGCATGGACGGCTCAACCTTCCCGGTCGAGGTTCGCCCCAGCGAGATGAGCCTCGCCGGCCAGCACGTGTACATCGTCAGTCTGCGCGACATCTCCGAGCGCAAGGCGCAGACCGATGCGCTGCAGTACCAGGCCCTACACGACGCTCTCACCGGCCTGCCCAACCGCACCCTGTTGGGTGATCGGCTGCGCCAGGCCCTCTCGACCGCCGCCCGTGACCACAAGCCGCGGGCCTTGCTGCTGCTCGACCTGGATCGTTTCAAGGAGGTCAATGACACCATGGGTCACGCGTACGGTGACCTGATCCTGCAGCAGGTCGCCTCACGCCTCCGCGAGTTGCTGCGCGAGTCAGACACCGTGGCCCGTCTGGGGGGGGACGAGTTCGCCATCTTGCCCGCGGAGGCCACCGGGCGTGAGGGCGCCGTGCGCACCGCCCAGAAGGTGGTCAAGGCTTTCAAGAAGCCCTTTGTCATCGAGGACCGGGCTTTTGACATCCGGGCCAGCATCGGCATCGCGATCTACCCCGAGCACGGCAATGACGCCGAGACGCTGATGAGCCGGGCCGACGTCGCGATGTATGTAGCCAAGCGAGGAAAGCTGGAGTACGAGCTTTACGAGACCAGCCACGACCAGGACACGGCGCTGCGCCTGGCTCTGATGAGTGAGTTACGGCATGCCCTGGATCGCGACGAGATGACCCTGCATTATCAGCCGAAGATCGATCTGCGCAGCGGCAAGGTGGTGGCCGTGGAGGCCTTACTGCGCTGGATCCACCCCGAACGCGGCACCCTGATTCCGGACGACTTCGTTCAGTACGCCGAGCAGTCCGAGATCATCAACGCTGTAACCCGGTGGGTCCTGGACGCGGCGTTGCGGCAGCTGCGCGCCTGGCTTGACGCGGGGATCGAGCTCGGTGTTTCGATCAACATGTCGGCACGCAACCTGCACGACTCGGAGTTGACCAACACCGTGGGCCGCCTGCTCGCAACGTGGCGGATCCCAGCCGAACTGCTGATCGTGGAGATCACCGAGGACGTCGCCATGGACAGCGCTGCCGAGGAGCACCTGCAGCAGCTCGGGGCCATGGGGGTGCGCCTGTCGATCGATGACTTCGGCACCGGGTACTCCTCGTTCGCCTATCTCAAGCGGCTGCCGATGGAGGAGCTGAAGATCGACCGCTCGTTCATCGTCGCGATGGACACCAACCCCGATGACGCCGCCATCGTCCGTCCAACAATCGACCTCGGGCACAACCTCGGCCTGCGCGTCGTGGCCGAGGGGGTGGAGAACGAGGCCACGCTCGAACTGCTCCGCACGTACGGCTGCGACATGGCGCAGGGCCACCACATCTCGCCGCCCAAAGACGCGCAGGAACTGACCGGATGGCTCCGGTCGCGTTCGCCGGTCGCCGCCGAACCAACTCCGAGCCCGCGAGCGCTCGAAGGCAACACGGCCTAGCGGACCTGGCGCGGATCGGCCGGGCTACTATGAGGTCAGAGCGTCATAGCAGAGGAGGCAGTCCATGTACCCGCTTTCCCGGGGCCGCACGGCCTACCAGGCCCACGTCCAGGTCCCCGAAGGCCTGTTCGAGGAGGAGCACGGGCGCGACGCCTTCAGCGGTCCCTGCTCGCACCTCTACCGGCTGCACCCACCCACCGCATGGGAGGAGATCGAGGGGCCGCTGAAGCCCCAGGCCTTCGACCTCAACCGGCTCAATGAGCGTGCGCGGAAGGAGTGGGTCGAGATCCTCAGCAACGAGGACTGCACCGTGCATGTCTACAGCCCCGCCGCTTCCGAGCAGACCTTTTTGCGCGACGCCGATGGCGACATCACCTACTTCGTGCACAACGGGACCGGGACCCTGGAGTCCGACTATGGTGACCTGGCATTCGAGGCCGGTGACTATGTCGTTGTGCCCAAGGGGACGACGCACCGGCTGCACGTGGATGGCGAGTGCTCGTTCCTGGTCATCGAGACCCGGGAAGAGGTCGCGCTGCCGGAGCGGGGCCTGCTCGGGCAGCACGCCCTCTTCGACCCCGCTGTGCTACGTCTGCCCGAGCTGCGTACCAGCTACGACGACCAGCCCGGGCGCTGGGTGGTGCGGGCCAAGCGCGACGGGCGCTATACGTCCATCACCTATCGCTGGTACCCCATGGACGTGGTGGGATGGCGGGGCACGCTTACCGTGCGCAAGCTCAACGTCCGCGACTTTCGTCCGGTCACCTCACCGCGTTACCACCTGCCCCCCAGCGTCCATGCCACCTTCGTCGTCCCGGGGCTCTCGATCTGCACCTTCGCCCCGCGTCCCATGGAGGGTCCCGAGACCATGCGGGTGCCCTTCTACCACAACAACATCGATAACGACGAGGTGCTCTTCTACCACCGCGGCAATTTCTTCAGCCGGGCCGGGATCGGCGAGGGCTTCATGACCGTGCACCCACAGGGCCTGTACCACGGACCGGCGCCGGCCGCGGTCAAGGGCGCGGCGACCAAGACAGAGACCGACGAGATCGCGGTGATGCTGGAGGCCGAGCGTCCGTTCCAGTTGAGCGATGCCCTGCAGGTTGCCGACCTCCCGGAATACGCCACCAGCTGGCGCATCCCGGAGCAGCCTTCGGACAACGGTGCTTCGCCCACAGGGGCGACTCAGGAGGAGAAGCGTGACTGAGATCCTGGACCGCCCGACCTATCAACCGAAGCAGGACCACATGCCCATTGAGGCCGTCGACCACCTCGAGATCTGGGTTGGAAATGCGCGGCAGGCGGCCTACTTCTACGAGCACGCGTACGGGTTCACGCCGGTCGCCTTCACCGGGCTTGAAACGGGCAACCGCGAGCACGTTGGTTACGTGCTGGCGCAGGGCGAGATCCGGCTGGTCCTGAAAGGCGCCCTGGGCCCCGAAAGTGAGATCGCCGAGTTTGTGCACGCCCACGGGGATGGCGTCAAGCAGATCGCCCTTCGGGTGCCCGATGTGGCCGCTGCGTTCCGGGCGGCCGTGGATCGGGGTGCGAAGCCGGTGCACGAGCCCGCTTTCGAGGAGGACCCGCAGGGCCGTGCAGGGCTGGCCGGCATCGCACTCTACGGCGACGTGGTCATGACCTTTGTCGAGCGCGGCGGCTACCACGGGGCCTTTTTGCCGGGCTACCAGCCGGTTGCGGGCGCGGCCTCCGGCGGCGATGGCCGGCACCGAGGCGTGGGCATCGCGGCCATCGATCACATCGTGGGCAACGTCGAGCTCGGCAGGATGAACGAGTGGGTGGCGTGGTTCGAGCGGGTGATGGGCTTCGAGCAGCTGCAGCATTTCACAGACCAGGCCATCAGCACCGAGTACTCCGCCCTGATGTCCAAGGTGATGCAGAACGGCTCGGGCAAGGTGAAGTTCCCCATCAACGAACCCGCCGCGGGCAAGAGGAAGTCGCAGATCGAGGAGTACCTGGACTTCAACCGTTCCCCCGGCGTTCAGCACACCGCGCTGATCACCGGCGACATCATCCGCACGGTCGATGAGCTGAAGCAGCGCGGCGTGGAATTCCTCTCGGTCCCCGGTGCGTACTACCAGGAGTTGTGGGACCGGGTCGGCCCGATCCGCGAGGATGTCAAGGAGATCGAGCGGCTCAACATCATGGTCGACCGCGACGACGAGGGCTACCTGTTGCAGATCTTCACCAAGCCGGTACAGGACCGCCCCACCGTCTTCTACGAGGTCATCCAGCGCCGCGGCTCGCGCGGTTTTGGCGAGGGCAACTTCAAGGCCCTCTTCGAGGCCATCGAGCGCGAACAGGACAAGCGGGGAAACCTGTAGGAGGGTGATGAAGAAGCCGGGCGAGAGATCTGATGGTCTAGCGGTGGGCGCTCTCTGACCCGCTACTCGCGGCAGGTTGTCGAGCCGCTGCCGATTGATCGGATTTATTCTGGCGCCGGGTGCCACCAGAGTTTGGCTGAAGAACTCGAACGGCTGGAGGTGCGGCGGGCGCTGCTGGTGACCGGGCGGACGCTGGCGCGCGGCAGCCTGCTGGCGGAGGTCAGGGGTGCCGCCCGGGGGCGTGTCGCAGCGACCTTTGCCGAAGTCGCCACGCACAACCCCACGACGAGCGTGCGGGCCGCCGCCGATGCCTACAGGGCTGCGGGTGCCGACGGGATGGTGGCGTTTGGTGGCGGCAGTGTCATCGACTGCGCCAAGGCGGTCGCCTTTCAGCTCGAAATACGGCCGCCGATTGTCGCGCTGCCCACCACGCTGTCAGGCGCCGAGTTCGCCTGCAGTTTTGGGCAGACGGACGATGACACGCTGGTCAAGGGTGGTTGGCGCGACAAGGCGCTCGCTCCCAGGGCGGTCTTCCTGGATCCGGGTCTCAGCGCCGAGACCCCGGACTGGCTCTGGTCTTCCGGGGGCATGCGGGCCCTCGACCACGCCGCTGAAGCCATCCTTGCGCCCAATGCCCACCCTTACCTCGACGCCCTGGCGGAATCTGCCCTGAGCATCCTGTCCCGCCGGCTGGTCATCTCGTTGACCGGCTCCGAGGAGCCCCGGATGGACTGCCTCTACGCCGCCTGGATGGCGCACACCGGGAGCTACCATATCCAGTGGGGACTGAGCCACCAGATGGGACGCCAGCTGGGCCCGCGGTTCAGCATCCCCCACGGTCACACCTCCGCGGTGCTGCTGCCGGCGGTGATCGAGCTGCAGCAACCCCTGCGGCCGGAGGCCGAATCGTCGATCGCGGAGGCCCTCGGCGTGGCGTCCGCGGGCTCCGGGGCCGCGCTGCGTAAGCTTGCCCGTGAGCTCGGCCTGCCGACCTCGATGCGCGAGGCAGGGATCACCGACCGCGCGGCCGTCGAGGACCTGTTCAAAGAGCTGGAAGGCGCCAACGCGGTGATCGACCTGGCGTGGTGACGCTGGGTAGACTTGTCGAGAACCGGCCTCCAGAATAGGAATCGAGGAAGAGGAGTGGCTGGATTGGACGAAACCGAAGAGATCGCAGAAGAGGGTTCCCACACCGTCGACCTGGGACCCGCGGACCCGCCGGCGACGGAGCCCGCGCGGGTGGACGAAGGCTCGGCCCCTGAGTCGGAGCCTGAGGACGCCAGCGTGCCTGCTGCGGATCGCAAGCCGGGCCTGTATGTATTGCGCCCGCAGGGTCTGCGCCCCGCACCTCGATCTGCGCGCAGGCGGCTCGGCCGATTGCGCAACGACTGCCCGCCGGACCGCCGGCGACCCTCCAACCGCCCTGCGCTAAAGCCCCGGATCCGTTAGTTGACGCAGGGGCTCGCCCCCGCCAGGACAACGCGCGTGTCAAAGCAGTGGCAGTTCGACGACGTCGCCATGCCCGCCGCCTTCGAGGCCGGCAGGACGATGCTGCTGCGCAAAGTGCTCTGGTCGCGGCGCGGGGTCATAGGGGCTGACGTCGCCGGGTTCATCCACGCCGAGGAGCGGCCGCTGAACCCTGGCGGCCAGATGAAGGGTCTCCCGGAGGGGGCGGCCCTGGTCGCCGAGGCGCTGCGCGGGCGCGAGCGGATCGCGATCTTTGGTGACTATGACGCCGACGGGGTAACCGCCACGGCGCTCCTGCAGCGGGGGCTGACCCGGCTCGGCGGCGACGTCGTCACCTACATTCCGCACCGCATTCACGATGGCTACGGGCTCAGCGGTGACGGACTGGCCGAGCTGTGGCGACAGGGTGCCCGGCTGGTCATCAGCTGTGACTGCGGGACCAACTCCGCCGACGTCGTGGCCCAGCGGCCAGCGGGACAGCGGATGGTGATCACTGACCACCACCTGCCCGCGCCGGAGATCGCGCGCCCAGAGGCGTTGCTCAATCCACACCAGCCCGGGTGCCCATACCCGTTCAAGGAGCTCTCCGGTGCGGGTGTGGCCTACAAGTTGCTCGAGGGTGTCGTCGAACAGCTGGCACCGGGCGCGCCATGGCTTGACCAACTCCTGCAGCTGGTCGCCATCGGGGCGGTCGCCGACGTGGTTGCACTGCTGGGCGAGAACCGCACCCTGGTGCAACGCGGCCTGAGGAGCCTCCAGGACGATCCCTTGCCGGGGATCCAGGCGCTGGTGGAGGCGGGTGGCCTGCGCCTGCCCATGAATTCGACCACGATTGGCTTCCAACTGGCGCCCAGAATCAACGCCGCCGGGCGGATGGACGATGCGCGCCTGGCGCTTGATCTCCTGCTTGCGAACACGGTGGACGAGGCGCGGCCTCTGGCCGAGCAGCTCGAACAGCACAACCTGGCACGCCGCGCCGCCACGGACACGGCGCTACGCGAGGCGGCGCAACGGATCGAGCTCGAGGGGGTCCCCGACAGCGCGATCGTGATGGCCGACGAGCGGTGGTCCCTGGGGCTGGTGGGACTGGTTGCCGGGCGGCTGGTCGACCAGCACCACCTACCTGCGTTTGTGATGAACCGGGGTCCCGAGGAGTGTCGCGGCTCGGCTCGCTCGATTGAGGGCTTCAACGTGGTCGAGGCGCTCGACTCGTGCAGTGCGCTCCTCAGCAGGTACGGGGGGCACCAGGCAGCGGCGGGATTTGCCTGCGCGCTCGACAACCTTCCGGCGCTGGTCGAGGGGCTACAGGCCTTCGCCGCGGCGCGGCGCCCGGACGAGGGCTGGAGCAGGTTCTTCCCGGTCGACGGTGAGGTGGAGATCGCCGACCTCACCACCGAGGCGGTGGAAGAGCTCAGGGTGATGGAACCGTTCGGGCAGAACAACCGTCCGCCGCGCTTCTGCGTCCGCGGGGTGGAGCTCAAGGCGGCGTCGGTCTTCGGACAGGGCGAGCACATGAAGCTTTGGGTGAGCAGCGGGGAACGTGTGATCGAGGCCGTCGCCTGGCGGCGGGGCAAGTTCATCGATCACTACCGTAGGGTTGCGCAGCAGGGTGGCCGGCTTGACGCGCTGTTCGCCGTCGAGGTGAGCAGGTGGGACGGGGAGGCCCAGGTGCGGCTGGAGCTGGAGGACGTCAGGCGGAGCCGCCCCTGAGGCGGAGGATGGTCCCACCAGTGAGCCTCGGCAGGTCGGCGCCCCTCATCCGGAAGACTGAATTCGGGGTCCCGGCTGCCGCCCAGATCTCTTCAAGCTGCAGCAGGTCCTCGTCGATGTAGGTGACCGGCGCCGTCCGGTGGGCGACCGGCGGGATGCCGCCAATCGCGAACCCGGTCGTTTCGCGCACCCAGTCGGGGTCGGCTCGGACGACCTGCTCACCCAGCTGGGCGGCAAGGATGGCGACCTCCACGCGGTTGGCACCGGACGCGATCACCAGCACCGGGCGGCTGGTCTCGGCGGTCCGAAATACCAGGGACTTGGCGATCTGCGCCACCTCACACCCGATGGCGGACGCCGCCTCAACCGCGGTGCGGGTGCTGGCCGGCAGCTCGACGACCTCGACCTCCGCGCCTCGCCGGCGCAGCTCCTCTGCCACCCGTTGCGCGCTGCGGCCGAGCTCGGGCGACGGCGAAGTATCCTCTGCGCTCATGTCCGCGGTACCACCCTACAACCCCCGCCTGGGCAACGACGTGGTCTGGTTCCTGCCTTTCGATTCACCCGGCGCCTGGCAGGCCCCGTCCGCCGCCGGGGGTTGCGCCAGGGGCGTCACCCCGGCTGTTGCGTCTTCGCTGTCACCTTATCTCGGAGGCTGCACACCCTAGCGGCGAAAGAAAACGTTGAGCAGGATGGTCCCGACCACGCTGAGGATGAGGCAGGTCACCAGGGGCGAGTAGAAGGTGAAGTTGCCCTTGCTCAGCTTGACGTCACCCGGCAGCCGGCCCAGGGGCATGCCCAGCTGGATCGCCACACCCACCAGCACGACGAGTACTCCGACGGCGACCAGGACCTTTCCGGCGCTCATGTTTGGATGTTATGCCTCCGCTTCCGCCAAACTAATGCCTCAAGCGGCTGCAGGAGGCGTCTCGGGTGACCAAGATCAGGACCAACGGGGTTGAGCTCTACTACCAACGACAGGGGCGGGGAGAGCCGCTGCTGCTGGTACATGGCCTGCTGTTCAGCGCCGAGAGTTGGCGCGACCAGTTCGACGTCCTGGCCGAAGACTACGATGTCATCGCTGTCGACCTGCGGGGGCAGCACCGTAGCGAGACGACCCCCGACCTGGCCGACTTCGACCTCTGGAACCAGGCCGAGGACATTCATGGTCTCATCGCCCAGCTGGGCATCGCGCCGGTTCACTATGCCGGCCTTTCGATGGGCGGAATGATCGGGATGCGGCTAGCGATCCGACACCCCGACGACCTGCGTGATCTGATCCTCCTCGACACCAGCGCCCGCGGCGAAGACCCCGAAAAGGCCGAGCGCTACGAGGCGATGCGCCGGGTGATGAGACGGGGCGAGTTGGAACACGTTCTGCCCGCCCTCCCGTCGGTGTTCTTCGCCGACGCCTACGTGACCGACCACCCGGAGAAGGTCGAAGCCTGGTTTGAGTCCCTCCGCCAGGGCAACGCGGATGGATTCGCGTTGGCCAGCGAAGCGGTCGACACCCGCGACGACATATCCGGCCAGCTCGACCAGGTGAGACTGCCAACGCTGGTGATCCACGGTTCGGAGGATGTCCCGATTGAAGTTGAAGAGGCCGAGCTGCTGGCGGCGCGCATCCCGGGCGCCCGGCTGGAGATCGTGAAGGGAGCCGGGCACCAGTCGAACCTGGACCACCCGGAGGAGGTCACCGGCCTCATCCAGGACTTTCTCGCCACCCAGCGCCAGGCGGCGCCGGCCAGCGTGGGGGGCTGAGGTGCAGTACGTCGCCTACCACTTCCAGATTGATGACATCCGCAACATCGTCCCCGAGGGCCAGGAGATGCTGATGCTCGGCCGGGCGCTGTCGCGGCGGCTTCCCTCGATCGCCCGCGAGGAGGTCATGCAGGGCTTCGCCGCCTCCGAACTGGTGACCGGTCCGTGCTTTGTGATCGCCTTCAACGCGGTGACCACCGACAAGGTCACCCGAGAGTCGATCGACACGCATTGCAAGAAGATCAAGAGCTACAGGGGCCTCAAGGTGATCGAGCTGGGCAAGGCCGGGGGCTACGACCTGGTCAAGGGCCGCATCCCCAAACCGTAAAGGGGGATCCAGCGGCCCGCGCTACCTGCGTCCCTTTGGCCTCGGTCGCGGACCCTGGGGGCCGGTCACGATGTTGCTCCCGGGTCCCTCGGGGCCGTACGAGGTGAACCGCACCGGCGGCGCGGGCGCCGCGCGGCGTGGGGTGTCGAACACGGCCTTGTTTCGCGGCGCGATGGCATATATCAGCGACCCGATGGCGCCCAGTATCAGCAGAGCACCCACCACCAGGAAGGGCAGCTGGAGGCCGCTGGAATGAGGCGCAAGGTCGTTGGGCGAGGCGCTGTTGCCGGCGGCGCTGGGTGTCGGAAGCTGGTCCACGAAGCCGCCGACCAGTGGGACAGGCGATGAGATGCTGTCGGTGGTCTGCTGGGTGGGGGTCGGGCTCGGGTTGATGCCCGTCAGGTAGGAGGGGACGGTGGGCGACGGGCTGGGGTCGGGCGCCACCGGGCTGACCACGATCACCACCGGGGATGGGCTCGGCGAGGGGGGGCAGAAGTCCGGGGAGAAGATGCAGTTCGGGGTCGGCGAGTCGATTGGCGTCGGGGTGGGGGTGGGGGTCGGGGTGGGGCATAGGGCCGTCCGGCATTTGACCACTGCAGCCGGGGTGGCCGAGGTGGCAGCGGAGACGGTGTTTGTCCCGCCGACCAGCGCGGTCGTTGAGAGGAGGCAGGCGGCGGCGGCAATCGCCGCCAGGAGTCGCCTGCCCCGGAGGGCGGCAGGGTCTCTGGGTGGTGCCACGGGGACTTTGCAGTATACGGCGGCCGCCGGGGCTCAGCGCACCAGGGTCTGGTCGGCGGAGGGGTCGTCGGGCAGCCAGTAGACAAACCCACGCGGCTCAGGACCGAACCCCCGCGAGAGCGCCCCATCGACGTTGACGATGGCGCCGTTGAAGAGGCTGAGCGGCACCGGCTGCACATGCGGGGTGTGGCCGTGGACCAGGGCTCCGGCACCAAACACCCCCAGGTACTGGCGGAGATCGTCCAGCTTGTAGAACTGGCGCCGCCGGCACAGGTGGGCAAAGATCGAGAACAGCACTTCGGGGTCGCCGCTGGCCACGCGCACCGAAAACGCCCGGTTCACCTCGTCGACCGTGCCGCCATAGTTGATGTACACGGGCGAGTCGCAATGTTGCACCAGCGTGCTGCCCACCATGGTCATCGCCGGCCGCTGCTTCAGCCACTCGATTGCCTCTGGGTCGGCCAGCAGGGCGTCCAGGTCCTCCTGCTTGCCGCCGTTCCAGAGCCAGCTCTCGGTGGAGCGTCCGCCTTCGCCACCGCGTTGGGTTTCGGCGACCACGCCCAGGATCAGCGCGTCATGGTTGCCCAGCAGCGCGGTGGTGTTGGGCCGGGCCATCAGCCAGCGCACCGCCTCCATGGCATGTGGCCAGCGGTCGAAGTAGTCGCCCACCACCAGTAGGTGGACGTCGGCAGGCAGGTCCCCGACGAGGCCGAGCATGCGCTCGTAGTCGCCATGGATGTCACCCAGGATTGCGGTCTGCATCACGTCAGCGATTGTTCCACAGGCGGTGTATCATCACCCGAACACCCACCTTTAAACCGGTCCTGGGAGGCCGGAAAGGAGTTTTTTTTATGCCCGCGCCCACCGCGGCGACTGCCCGGCTGTCCCACGTGGTGGAGAGCCAGCAGTTCGACCGGCCCCTCCTCGAGCAGGTTATGACGCTCGCCGAGGGGATGGAGGCGGTGGCCCACAGCGGCGGCAGCGACGAGCTTCACGGCAGGGTGATGGCGACGTTGTTCTATGAGCCCAGCACCCGGACCCGGCTCAGCTTCGAGGCCGCGATGCTGCGTCTCGGAGGGGGCGTGCTGGGGACGGAGTCGGCCGGCCAGTTCAGCTCGGTTGCCAAGGGTGAGACGCTCGAGGACACCATCCGTATCGTCAGTGGCTACTGCGACGTGCTGGTGCTGCGGCACTTCGATGTCGGCGCCAGCAAGCGTGCCGCGGCGGTGAGCACGGTGCCGGTGATCAACGCCGGCGACGGTCCGGGTCAGCACCCCACCCAGGCCCTGCTGGACCTGTACACCATCAAAAAGGAGCGGGGTGGGATTGACGGCCTACGGATCGCCATGGTGGGCGACCTGGCCAACGGTCGCACGGTGCGGTCCCTGAGCTACCTGCTGAGCAAGTTCGACGACGTGCGGATCACCTTCGTCGCGCCCGCGGCAGTGGCGATGGGCACCGACATCAAGTCGCACCTCGACCAGCGGGGCACTGAGTTTCTCGAGACCGAGGACCTCGACTCGGTACTGCCCGAGGTTGACGTCGTGTACCAGACGCGGATCCAGAAGGAGCGCTTTGCCGACCGCATGGACGAGTATCGACGCGTCAGCGGGGTCTACGTCATGGATGCCGCAGCCCTGGCCAGGATGCGGCCGGAAGCCGTCCTGATGCATCCCCTGCCCCGCGTGGACGAGATTCGCGAAGAGGTGGACAGCGACCCACGCGCGGCCTACTTTCGCCAGGCGCGCAACGGGCTCTACATCCGCATGGCACTCCTGCGGATGCTCCTCAAGCCGGAATCGATGGAGACCGCCTGATGCGGGCCGCGCTGCCGCCGGTGCCCCAGGACGGCAGGGCCAACGTGGTCCTGGACGGCGAATCGATGCGCAGGTCCTGGCGTCGCGTGGCCCACGAGGTCATCGAGCGCAACGGCACGGACTGCTCGGTGGTCTGCGCCGGCGTGCCCACGCGCGGTGTCCCACTGGCCCGACGCCTGGCCGAACTGCTCCTCGCCCTGGGCGCCGACGCGGATGTCATCGAGCTCGACGTCGAGGCTCACCGTGACGATCGGCGCACGGACGATGCCACCACCGAGCGTGGGTCTCACCCCGAGGTCGAGGGTCGGGTGGTGGTGGTGGTGGACGACGTTCTATTTCACGGCCGCACGGTACGCGCGGCACTGGACGCGCTGACCGAGATGGGGCGGCCGGCGGAGGTGCAGCTTGCCGTGATGGTCGACCGCGGCCATCGCCAGTTGCCGATCCGTGCCGACTACGTTGGCAAGAACATCCCGACCCGGCTCTCGGACCGCGTCCGGGTGTGCCTCGAAGAGGTCGACGGTGAGGACGGTGTCCTGGTCCTGGAAGGCACCGATGGCTGAACAGGCCAACATGCTCATCCGCAACGTTGCCCGGCTGGAACCGGGACGGCCGGTCCAGTTGGTCGACATGCTTATCGAGAGGGGCAAGCTGGTCGCGATCGAGCCGATCAACTGGTCAGGCGCCGCGCAGGTGCAAAGGGAGGGGCGTCTGACCGTGATCGACGCCCGGAACATGTACGCGGCGCCGGGCTTCATCGACCTCCACACCCACCTCCGCGACCCCGGGCAGCGCCACAAGGAAACCATCCTCAGTGGTGCCAACGCCGCGGCGACCGGCGGCTTCACCACGATCGTGGCCATGGCCAACACCGACCCACCGGTGGACAGTGTGCAGACCCTCGAACTGGTGCAGGAGCGCGCTCGCTCAGCGCCGATCAGGGTGCATTCGGTGGGTGCGGTCACCCACTACCTGGAGGGCTTTGAGCTCACCGACCTGGAGTCCCTGGCGCTGGCGGGCGCGGTGGGGTTCAGTGACGACGGCCGCAATGCCTATCCCCTCGACCTGGCCACAGAGGCCATGGCCAGGGCTTCGCGCCTGCAGCGCCCGGTGATGGTCCACGCCCAGGATGAGATGGCGTGCCCCAGCGGCCAGGTTCACCCCAGCGTTGCCGCCCGGTCGGGCCTGGAACCGTGGCCCTGCAGCGCCGAGGTCAGCGCCGTCGAACAGGCCATAGAGGCCTGCCGGCGCAGTGGGGGCAGGCTTCACCTACAACACCTGAGCTGTGCCCGTTCCATCGAGCTCCTGGCCAAGGCCAAGGACCAGGACCTGCCGGTCACCGCCGAGGCCACGCCACACCACATGGTGCTGACCGAGAGCCGCGTCCTGTGGGAGGGACAGCCCGACCCCCAGGCCAAGGTCAACCCGCCGCTGCGCCCGGAGTCCGATCGCCGGGCCGTGGTCCAGGCGGTCAACGACGGCCTCATCGACGCCATCGCCACCGACCATGCGCCGCATGAGCGGAGCACCAAGGAGTTGCCCTTCTCGCGCTGCAGCTTCGGGTTCAGCGGCCTGGAAACCGCCCTCGCCCTCTGCCTGGAGGTCGTCGAGCGTGGCGAGCTGCGCCTGGGCCGGATGGTCGAGGCGCTGACCGTAGGGCCCTGGGACTGTCTCCGCGATTCGCTGCCGCAGCCACGACCGGCGATGCGCATCGGTGAGCCGGCCGACCTGGTGATATTTGAGAACCGCGCGGTGTGGGTGGTGGACCCCGAGGTGTTCCAGTCACAGGGCAAGAACACCCCCCTGGCCGGGCGCGAGATGCGCGGACGGGCGATGCTGACCATCGCCGGCGGCAACATCGTCCACAACCAGTGGTTCGCGGGCGTCCAGTAGTGGCAGCGGTACGCAGGCCCGGCGCGCTGGTTCTTGAGGACGGCCGCGCCTACGCTGGGTGGCTTTTCGGCGCCGCGCCGGCCGAGCCCACGGGGCGTGCACCGGGCGAGGGTGAGGTGGTCTTCAACACCTGCATGACCGGCTACCAGGAGATCCTCACCGACCCCAGCTACGCCGGGCAGCTGATTGTCATGACCTACCCGTTGATCGGCAACTACGGAGTCAACGCCCTGGACGCCGAATCAGGGTCGGTGTGGGCCCGTGGTCTAGTTGTGCGCGAGGTGGCGGGGGACCACAGCAACTGGAGATCCGAGGACCTCCTCGACGACGCCCTGCGTGGGGCCGGCATTCCCGGCCTCGCCGGGGTCGACACCCGCAGCCTCACTCGCCACCTGCGCAGCGCCGGCGCACGCCGCGCGGTGATCGCGGAACTGGAGCGCCCGCTCGATGTCCGTGGGACCTCGGGCCGCGAGGTCATAGACCGCCTGGTCGCGCGCGCCTCGTCGGTCACGGCAATCGAGGATCAGGACCTGGTCGCCGAGACCGCCGTGACCCGGCCTGTCGAGTGGGACGAAGAGCTCGCCCCGGTGTACGTGCACCCGGCGGGCTCGTTGCTCGCGGGAAAAACGGTGGTGGTGGTGGACTACGGGGTGAAGCGCAACATCATGCGGTCGCTGCGCAGTCGCGGCGCCAGGGTGATCCTGGTGCCACCGACGTCCTCCGCGGACGAGGTCATGGCTCATGGCCCGGATGGCGTGCTTCTGACCAATGGCCCGGGTGACCCGGCCCGGCTCGAGCCGCAGGTCGCGGTGGCGCGGGAGCTCATGGGCCGCCTCCCGGTCCTGGGTATCTGTCTTGGTCACCAGGTTATCGGCCGGGCGGCGGGAGCGGACACCTCACGCCTTTCGTTTGGGCACCATGGTGGCAACCACCCCGTCAAGCACCTCTCGACCGGCCGGGTGGCGATCACCTCGCAGAACCACGAGTTCCAGGTGGTGGCCGAGACGCTGCCCGAAGGCTCGGGGTTCCGCGTCAGCGAGCGCAACCTGAACGATGGCAGTGTGGAGGGGCTGGCCCACGATTCCCTGCCGCTCTTCTCGGTGCAGTACCACCCCGAGGGCGCGCCCGGGCCGCACGACAACCAGCACGTCTTCGACGACTTCGCGGAGATGGTCAGCCGCACCCAGCAGAAGCTGGTTCTGACAACTGCGGCCGTGGGCACCCGCCTTGAAGAGTCGGATCGCCGCGAGCGGCCGAAGAAGGTCCTGGTGATCGGATCTGGGCCCATCGTCATCGGCCAGGCGGCGGAGTTCGACTACGCCGGTACCCAGGCCTGCAAGGCGTTGCGCGAGGAGGGCGTGGAGACCGTGCTGGTCAACAGCAACCCGGCCACGATCATGACCGAGCCCGGCGTCGCGGATCACACCTACATCGAGCCCCTCACCGTCGAGGTGCTGGAGCGTGTGATCGCCCGCGAACAACCCGATGGGTTGCTCCCAACCCTGGGCGGGCAGACCGGGCTCAACCTGGCGGTGGCGCTGCACGATGCCGGGATCCTCGAACGCTACAACGTACGCCTGCTGGGGACGCCGCTGGAGACCATCCGCAAGGCCGAGGACCGCGAGGCATTCAAGCAATTCCTGGTGTCGATCGGTGAACCGGTGACCGAGAGCCGCACCGTGGAGAACCTTGAGGCCGCGCGGGAATTCCTCGCGGAAGTGGGGCTTCCGTTGGTGGTGCGGCCGGCCTACACGCTCGGTGGCACCGGCGGCGGTTTCATCCACGAGGAGGCAGAGTTCGACGGCGCGGTGCAGCGCGGACTCGACGCCAGTCCCATCACCCAGGTACTGCTGGAGCGCAGCCTGGTGGGGTGGAAGGAGATCGAGTACGAGGTGATGCGCGACGCCGCCGACACCTGCATAACGATCTGCAACATGGAGAACCTGGACCCCATGGGCGTGCACACCGGCGACTCGATCGTCGTCGCCCCATCGCAGACCCTGAGCGACAAGGAGTACCAGATGCTCCGCAGCTCAGCCCTGAAGATCATTCGCGGGCTGGGCATCGAGGGCGGTTGCAACGTGCAGATGGCGCTCGACCCCAACTCCTTCCAGTACTACATCATCGAGGTCAACCCGCGCGTCTCTCGCTCCTCGGCCCTGGCCAGCAAGGCGACCGGTTATCCCATTGCCAGGGTGGCGGCCAAGGTCGCGATTGGCAAGAGGCTCGACGAGATCCCCAACCAGGTGACTGGCCGCACCCTGGCCGCGTTCGAGCCGGCGCTTGACTATTGCGTGGTCAAGATCCCGCGCTGGCCATTCGACAAGTTCCCCAGCGCCGACCGCACCATCGGGACTCAGATGAAGGCCACCGGCGAGGTGATGGCCATCGAGCGCACCTTCGAGGCCGCCCTGATGAAGGCACTGCGCTCAATGGAACAGAAGCCGCCGGCGTTTGTCGACGGGGTGGATGAGAGCCTGATCCGCGTACCCAACGATCGACGGTTGTACGCGCTCCTCGAGGTCATGCGCCGCGAGCCGGACACCGCTATGGAGGAGCTGGTCGAGCGCCTGCACGAGATCACCGCGATCGACCGCTGGTTCCTGCGGCGGCTGTGGCACATTGTCGATATCGAGCGGCGCATCCGGCGCGGCGTCGAGCCGGAGTTGCTTCGCGAGGCCAAGCTGGCGGGCTTCACCAACCAGCGGATCGCCGCACTATCCGGGGAGTCGGTTGAGGACATCAGGGACGCGTGTTTCGAGGCCGGGATGCGGCCCGCATACAAGCTGGTCGATACCTGCGCCGCCGAGTTCGCCGCCGCCACGCCCTACTACTACTCGACCTTCGAGACGGAGGATGAGTCGCCCCGGGGGATGCGCCAGGAGGGGGGTGCGCCGTCGGTGCTGGTGCTGGGGTCAGGCCCCATCCGCATCGGCCAGGGCATCGAGTTCGACTACTGCTCCGTCCAGGCTGCGCTGTCGCTGCGCGAGGCGGGGTACAGCAGCGCCATGTTGAACAGCAACCCGGAGACCGTCAGCACCGACTTCGACACCTCCGACCGGCTGTACTTCGACCCCCTTGACGAGGAGTCGGCAGAGAATGTGATCAGGGCCGAGTCGGCCCTCGGCGTGGTGGTGCAGTTTGGCGGCCAGACCGCCATCAACCTCGCGGAGCCGCTGAGCAAGCGCGGCGCCAGGATCCTCGGCTCATCAGTTGACGCCATCGACCTGGCCGAGGACCGCCGCCGGTTCGAGGCCACGCTGCGCGAGATCGGGATCCCCCAGCCGCCCGGGGCGACGGCCACGTCCATCGAGGAGGCGCGCAACATCGCCGACCGCGTGGGTTACCCCGTGCTGGTCCGGCCGAGCTACGTGCTGGGGGGGCGCGCGATGGAGATCGTCCACGCGCACACCGAACTGGAGCGCTACCTTGCCGGGGCTCGCGACGCCCTGGCCCGGGGCACCATCCTGGTCGACAAATACCTGGTCGGCAGGGAGTTCGAGGTTGACGCCATCTGCGACGGCACCGACGTGCTGATCCCTGGGATCATGGAGCACGTCGAGCGCGCGGGGGTCCACTCTGGCGACTCCTTCGCTGTGTACCCGGCACAGCATCTCAGTCGCGACGAGGTTGTCCAGCTGGTGGACTACACCCACCGCATCGCGCTGCGGCTGGGCGCGTTGGGAATGCTCAACATCCAGTACGTGCTGCACCGCAACAGGATCTTTGTCATCGAGGTCAACCCGCGGTCAAGCCGGACGGTGCCCTTCCTCTCCAAGGTCACCGGGGTGCCCATGGTCCCGGTCGCCATGCAGGTGATGCTGGGCAGCCGCCTCGCGGACCTGGGCTACCGGGACGGCCTGTATCGCCAGTCCGGCGTGGTCGCGGTCAAGGCGCCGGTGTTCTCGATGAGCAAACTGCTGGAGGTGGACAGCCACCTGGGCCCGGAGATGAAGTCCACCGGCGAGGTGATGGGCATCGACACCGAGCTCCCGCCGGCGATGTTCAAGGCGTTTCTCGGTTCACTGGATCGTCTACCCCAGTCAGGCGATGCGCTGATAACAATTGCCGATGCCGACAAGGCCGAGGCGCTCCCGATAGTTGCCCGGCTGGCCGAGATGGGCTTCATGGTGCACGCGACGCCCGGCACCACCCGGGCCCTGCGCGCGGCGGGCATCAGCGTCGCGGAGGTGGCCAAGATCGGGGAGGGCACCCCGGACGTCCTTGACCTGATCATCGATGGCAAGGTTGGCCTGGTGATCAACACCATCAGCGCCGGTGCTGAGGGGCAGCATTCGGCCACTCCGGTTAACGGGCGCGCGCACCATGTCAACAAGGACGAGGGCGAGTTCCCCGTGGCCATCCGCGACGGGTTCGAAATCCGGCGCGCTGCCGTCGAGCGGCGCATTCCGTGCCTCACCTCCCTGGACACCGCGGCCGCCCTCGTCGAATCTCTCAACCTGCTGGCCCTCGGGGGCGCCTACCAGGTCAAGACACTGGCCGAGTACCTGGCTGAAGGTCGCGAGGCGCGTGATGCCGTGCGACTCCCCGACGATGCTCCGTCGCTGCCCGGGGTCACGGTATGAGCACCACCCTCGAGCGCGGCGTCGTCACCCAGCGTGAGGAGGTCACCCCAGGGACCTGGATGTTGCGGCTGCGGTCGCCGCGGATCGCCGCGGCGGGCCGGCCCGGTCAGTTCGTCCACCTCCAGGTGGGCCACGCGACCGATCCGCTCCTGCGCCGGCCATTCAGCTTCTGCGACATCGATCGCCAGTCCGGGACCTACGACATCCTGTTCAACGTCGTGGGCCAGGGGACGGCCATCCTGGCGGCGGCCGAGGCAGGCCAGGCATTCGAGGCCCTGGGGCCGCTCGGCCATCCCTTCACCCTGCCTGATTCCGGCACCCTGCTGATGATCGGCGGGGGCCTGGGGGTTGCACCCTTCCCGCTGGTGGCGCGAGAGGCCCGCGAGAAGGGGCTAAAACTGCGCTGGCTCAACGGGGCTTACACCGCTCACCAGCTCCTGCCGCTCGAGCTGCTGCCCGACGGGATCGAGGTGCACGTTTGCACGGATGACGGCAGCGCCGGCGACCAGGGCTTCGTGACCCTGCTCAGCGAGCGCCTGCTGGATGGCGTTGAAGCCGTGCACGCCTGCGGCCCCACCCCGATGCTCATCGCGCTGGCGCGCCAGTGGCAGCGGCTCGCCGACGCCGGACGAAAGCTGCCGCGCTGCGAGGTCTCGCTGGAGGCGCCGATGGGTTGCGCGCTCGGCACCTGCCTGGGTTGCGTGGTCCCCGCCGCCGGCGGCGGTTATGACCGTGTTTGTGTCGAGGGCGCGGTCTTCGACTGGCGCGCGCTGGACTGGGCCCGCTACTCGGCCCTCGGCGACCTTGTCACCCACCGCGCCGGCATCGAACACATCGCGGCCGGCGCCGCGGTGGCGCACTGATGGCCGCGCTCGCGGCGCCCTCGCCAGACCTCTCCGTGGAGATCGCGCGCGGCCTCCGGTTGCGCTCCCCGCTGCTGGCGGCGTCCGGTACATTTGGGTTCGGCTTCGAGATGGCCGAGGTTGGCGGCCACACCGGCTATGGCGCGATTGTCAGCAAGGGCACCTCGCTGCAGGCCAGGGAGGGCAACCCGCCGCCGCGGATCACCGAGGTGCCGTCGGGGATGCTGAACGCGATCGGTCTGCAGAACCCCGGCGTCGAGGTGGTGGCCACCGACTATGCCGAGCGGTGGGGCGCCTGGGATATCCCGGTGTTGGTGAACGTGGTGGGAGAGAGTGTTGAGGATTACGTCGCGGTGGTGCGGCGCCTGGAGTCGGCGCACAATGTGGCCGGGATCGAGCTCAACATCTCATGTCCCAACGTGGGCGCAAAAGGCCTGATGTTCGGCGTCGACCAGAAGCTGGCCGGCCAGGTCACCGCCGCGGTTCGCGCGGTGACCCGGCGCCCGCTGATCGTCAAGCTGACGCCCAACGTCACCGACATCGTGGGGATCGCCCGGGCCATTGTCGACGCCGGCGCCGACGCGCTGTCGGCGGTCAATACCTACGTGGGTATGACCCTCGACCTGGACACCGGGCGCCCGGTGCTGGCCAACACCACGGGCGGGCTGTCCGGCCCTGCCATCCGGCCGCTGGCGATGCACGCGGTGTACCTGGTCTCGCGCGCGGTGCCGGTGCCGGTGATCGCGTCGGGTGGCGTGATGTCCGGTGACGAGGCCCTGGAGTTCCTGCTCGCGGGGGCTCGCGCGGTGCAGGTGGGCACGCTCAACTTTCTGCGACCGGATGCCGGGCAGCACGTGCTGGAAGGACTTCGACAGCACATGATCCGCCGCGGGGTCACCTCGCTCGCCGGGCTTGGGGCCGTCGCCGAGGTGGCCCGTTGACCGCCGCCCCGGCCCACTTCGACCTTGGCGCCGAGCGCGCCCTGATCGCCGACCGCACCGATAGGCAGGTGCGGGCGCTGGAGCTCTTCAGCCAGTCCGGGGCGTTCCTCGAAGGCCACTTCGTCTACACCAGCGGGCTGCACGGGCGCCAGTACCTGGAGAAGTTCCGCCTCCTCGAGCGGGCGGAATACACCGAGCCACTCTGCCGCATGATCGCCGCCGCCTTCGAGGACAGCGGCGCCGAGGTGGTCGCCGCCCCCACCACCGGCGGGATCATCATGGCCTACGAGGTCGGACGCCTCCTCGGGATCCCGGGGATCTTCTGTGAGCGCGGCGACCCAGGTCGCGTGTTTCGTCGTGGCTTCAGGATCGAGGCCGGTCAGAAGGTGCTGGTGGTCGACGACATCGTGACCACCGGCGGGTCGCTGCAGGACACGTTTGACGCAATCCAGAAGCTTGGCGGCGAGGTCGTCGGCGTCGGTGTTCTAGCCGACCGCAGCGGCAGCAGGGTCAGCGTGCCGTACCCCTACTTCGCCTGCCTGGAGGTGCGATTCCAGACCTGGGCGGCGGAGGAGTGCCCGCTGTGCGCGGCGGGAGACAGCCCGGAAGCCCACCGCGGAAGCAGCCCTTCTGCGGATCCTCTGACCTGACCAGCCGCACCATCGGGGCAGATGGTGCAGGATGGAGGTATGACAATGATGATGACACGATTCAGTACAACCCCGACTGGGCCCTTCGACCTGGCCAACCAGAACCAGTACTTCAACCCCTGGCCGCAGGTCGACGGCGCGGTGGCCATGGCGTTCCCGGTGGAGGGATGGCAGACATCGGCCGCGGTGCTGCTGCGCCAGCAGGACGGCGCTGTGACCGGCGAGGTGGACGGCGCCAGCGGTGCGCAGGCGGACAAGGCCTGGCAGCAAGCCCTGGCATCACTCTCCCTTGACTTCGATGGTGAGGGGTTCGTCGAGGTCGGACGTCGGGACCGCGCGATCGGGAAGCTCCAGCAGCAGTACCAGGGCCTGCGTCCGTCGCTGTTTCACTCCCCGTACGAGGCCGCGGCGGGTTTCACCATCGGGCACCGAATCCAGATCAACCAGGCCCGCAAGATCCGCCATCAGATGGGCGAGACCCGCGGCGACGCGATCCAGGTCGGGGGCACCACCCTGCACGCCTTCCCGCGGCCGCAGGAGCTCCTCAAGATGGACGATTTCACCGGTCTGTCCTCCATCAAGATCGAGCGTTTGCACGCCATCGCGGCGGCGGCGCTTGAGGGTTGGCTCGACCGCGATGCGCTGCGTGCGATGCCCGTCGAATCCGCGCTGAAGCAGCTCGAGACGCTGCCCGGCATCGGTCCCTTCTTCTCCCAGGGCATCCTGATGCGTGGCGCCGGCACCACGGATGCGATGACCGACGACGACCTCACGGTCCGCGCCATCAAACGAGTCTGCGAGCTGCCCGACAGCGCCGGCCTGCCAGAAGTACTGGAGCGCGTCGAACGCTGGCGCCCGTACCGGATGTGGTGCACCGTGCTGCTCCACGTCTGGTACCGCAGTCAACCGGGCATCGCCGAGGGGCTCCGCGGGGGCGGGCGGTCTGCAGCACAGAAGGCTGGAAGGACGCGCCCTACGGGCTGAGGGCGCCGTGACAGCAGGCCCGAAGGCCCCGCCGGGCCGGTATCCTCCCCGCGAGGGCCCTTAGCTCAGTGGTTAGAGCTGCTGCCTTTTAAGCAGCGAGTCGCGGGTTCGAGTCCCGCAGGGCCCACTTTGCGCCCCCGCATGGACGCGGAAGCGGCGCTGATCAGAATGCCCTTCCGAGCAGCATTCCCACACCGACCGCGATCATCCCCACGAACACGCTGCCCAGGACGTTGAGCAACGCCAGGCCATTGGAGCCGGACCCCGCGAGGCGCATCGACTCCAGCATCAGCGTTGAGAAGGTTGAGTAGGAGCCGATGAAGCCGGTGGTGAGGGCGAGCCGCGTGGGGGCATCTACGGCCAGCCTCTGTGTGGTCAGCGTGAACACGATGCCCAGCAGCACGGACGCGCTGATATTGACCACGAATGTGCCCCATGGAAACGAGCCGGGCACATGCTGGGTGACCAAGCCGTCAACCCCGTAGCGGGCAGCAGCGCCGAAGGCGCCCGCGACCATGATGCCAACCAGCGTTCGCACTCAGGCCCCGCCCAGGACGCGGTCCAGGTAGGCGTTGCGGAAGAGGCCGTTGGGGTCCAGTTTGTCACGCAGCGCGACGAACTCCTTGAACCGCGGGTACCGGTGGGCCAGCGTGTCTTTGGTCTGGTAATGCATCTTTCCCCAGTGAGGGCGGCCCTCGAAGCCGTTCATGATCGCCTCGATCTCGTGGAAATAGCAGTCGTACGCCATCCCCTGGAACACGTGCACCGCGATGTAGGTGGTCTCGCGGCCGTGGGCGGTGCTCAGCACCGCGTCATCCCCTGCGCCCACCCGCACCTCGACCGGGAAGCTGATTCGCATGTCGCTGCCGTCGATCATTGATTTCAGCGCGCGGATCGCGGGCACCGCGGCGGCACGAGGGATCGCGTACTCCATTTCCACGAAGCGCACCAGGCGCGGGTTGGCAAAGACGCGGTGGCTCCAGTCCCGGGTCTCGGCGTGGCTCAGCATCCTGGTGGTGAAGCGATTGAGCGACGGGATCCATTTCTCCTGCGCTCGGCCGGCGCGCTGCACCAGCCCGAACACGTGGTTTTCAACGACGATGTCATTGAGGTACTCGCTCACCCGCCCGCGCGGCCGCGGTATTTCGTCTACCGGGTTGTTGCGAATCGCCTGGACACGGTCGGTGTGCGGGAACCAGAAGAACTCGAAGTGCTGGTTGGTCTCGCAGAACTCGGCGTAGCGGTCGAGCATCTCGGCGAGCGGCCGGGGGGCTTCGATCGAGTGAAGGACGAATTGCGGCACGCACTGCAGCGTGACCGTGGAGAGGATCCCCAGCGCGCCCAGGCTGACCTGCGCGCAGCGGAACTCGTCGAGGTCCTTTTCCGGCGAGAACTCCACCACCCGCCCGTCGGCCAGGACCATCGTCAGGGCACAGAGTTGGGTGGCGATGTTGCCTAGCTTGAGCCCGGTGCCGTGGGTGGCCGTGGACACCGCGCCGGCAATCGATTGATACGCGATATCGCCGAGGTTGGGTTGCGCCAAGCCGTGCCTGGCCAGCTCTTCGCCCAGCCGGGCGATGCTGATCCCCGCCTGGACCTTGATGCGGTGGGTTGTGGTGTCGACATTGAGGACCTGGTCGTAGCGGTCGAGGTTCACGAGGTAGCCGTCAGTGCAGGCGATGTCGGTGAACGAATGGCCGGCACCATAGGCCTTGACCCGCCGGCCCTCGGATGAAGCCCGCTGGACCAGGGCGACGATCTGGTCCTGGCTGATCGGCTGCATCACCGCGACTGGGACGCACGACTGGTTGCCTGCCCAGTTCTGCCACCTGCCGGCGTTGATCGTGCTCAGCTGATCACCAACCGCGGAGGTCGACCTCCCACGTCTCCAGCACCTCGTCGCCCTGAACGACGTGCATCCGCTCGTGGTAGGCGACGGTCGGGTCGACGTGGGCCGGCCGCACCGTCACCAGGTCGCCCACGTGGACCGCCTCGGCGGGCACAAATACGGTGTGTTCGTCGGCGACATAGAGGACGGTGTGGCCGCCATCGATCTGCGGGTTGCCATGGTCCATGCCGAGCGCCTTGAGGCCGGCGTTGGCCACCGCGTAGCCGGATCCTGAAACCGAGATGACCGTTGCCAACACGCCCAGTGCCTGGCGGAAAGGCATGTCGAGTTTTGCGTAGGTGGTGTCCATCAGCACGTAGGAACCGGCCTGGATCTCGTGCGCCAGGTGGTTCGTGTCGTAGGTTCCAGTGCCTCCCGCGGAGATCAGTTCACCGCCCACGTCCTGGTGCGCCTGCTGCAGCAACGCCATGCACTGGTCGGTCATCTCCTGGCGGGTGGCGCGCTCCTCGAGCCCCACCACGTGGCCCTCATATCCCATGACGCCACGCACGCTCATACCCCTGGCGCGGGCAAGCTCCGCCAGTGCTCCGGCCCCCTCCGGTGGAACCCCGCAGCGCGGCAGCCCGACGTTGACGTCGATCAGCACCTCGCGGATGCCCGCCCTGGCAGCCGCCTCCACGGTGAACTCCGAATCGACGGCCAGGGTGATCCTTGCCTGGACCCTGGCCAGGCGCGTGGGGTCGACGATCTCGTTGGCCAGGAGGAGGTCCTCTCCAAGCCCCGCAGCCGCCAACCCCTCGACCTCGCGGACGGTGGCGCAGGTGAAATGGTGGTGGCCGGCGTCCCATTGGCGCCGCGCCAGGGCCGTGGTTTTGTGCGCTTTGATGTGCGGCCGGAGGCGGGCACCAGGGAGCGCCTCGGCCATGGTCCGGATGTTGAACGCCAGAGTCTCCGCGTCCACCAGCAGGGCGGGCGTCACCAACTCAGGGACGAGCACTGCGGGCCTCGCTATAGCGCACCCGCACACTTTACGATCTCAGACGTTGAACACCAGCGTGGTCCCCGGCGGCCTCCTGCTTGCCGCCCTCGCGGTTGCCGGGTTCGACTGGTTCGCGGTGTCCCGCGGCCACCGGGTGCTGGAGTACCTCTGCAAGCCGGGCGTCATGCTGCTGTTGGCCAGCAGCGCAGTGGCCCTCCATCCCGCCAGCGACTCGCAACGTGCCTGGTTCGTGGCGGCCCTGCTGCTCGGTGCGGTGGGGGACGTGTTGCTGATGCTGCCCCGCGACCTCTTCCTGCCCGGGCTGCTGGCCTTCCTCCTCGGTCACCTGGCCTACGCCGGGGGGTTTCTGGCCACCGGCTTCTCACCGCCTCGCGCGCTGTTCATCGCGGTGGTCCTCGCCGCCGCCCTGCTGCTGATCCTGCCGCGGGTGTTGCGAGGCGCCGCGAAGCACAGCCCGGCGCTGGCGCCGGCGGTTGCGGTCTACGCCCTGGCGATCAGCGCCATGGCCACCACCGCCTTCGCGTCGCGTCTACCCATCGCCGTCGCGCCAGCGATCCTTTTCCTCGGCTCCGACGCCCTGATCGCGTTCCGTCGCTTCGTGTCGCCGATGCCCTGGATGCCGGTGACCATCATGGTTACGTACCACCTGGCCCAGGTCGGGCTGGTGCTCAGCCTGACCTTCCGCTAAAGCGTCACCCGGGTGATCAGGTGGGTGTGGAAGTGCAGGATCACAGCCGCCGCCCCGGCGTACAGGATTGCGGTTGCCAGCAGCGGTCGATCAGTCACCAGGAGCTCGTCCGGCGGACGCTCGGTGGTGTGGCTCACCTGGAGGTAGCGGATGATGCCAAAGAGGACCAGCGGCCAGGTCAGGATCATGTCGCCTGAGCCGAGCCGGCTGCCGATGCTCACCGCGTAGATCGCGTACAGCACGATGATGCTGGCGGCCAGCGCCGAGAGCATCTGGTCCAGCATGGCCACCGAGTACACGCCCAGGCTGCCTCGAGCCGTGGCCTGGCCGGTGCCGAGAAGCGAGATCTCAGCGCGACGCTTGCCGAACCCCAGCATCAGGGCCAGGAGCAGGGTGAGGGCCAAAAACCAGGGAGAGGCGGCCACCGGACCGGCCGCCGCGCCCGCGATCGCTCTCAGCAGGAAGCCTGACGCGATGAGGAAGACGTCGGCCAGCGCCCGGTTACGCCCCCAGGTGGAGTACGCCGCCTGCAGGCCGATGTAGGCGACGATGCAGATGACCACGCCCACCCCTGCCGCTGCCGCCATGACCAGCGCCCCCAGCGCCAAAAGCGCGGCCAGGACAGTCGCCGCCCGGGGGCTTACGGCTCCGCTGGCCACTGGGCGTCTGGCCTTGATGGGATGCAGCCGGTCACTCTCTCTGTCGCGAACGTCATTGAAGGCGTAACCGGCGCTGCTGATCAGGCAGAACGAGACGGTGGCCACCAGGGTGCGAGTCAATACCGCCGGCTCGAACAGGCGAGCCGCGAACAGGGGAGCGGCCAGGACCAGGAGGTTCTTCACCCACTGGTGGGGTCGCAGCAGGCGAGCCACAGCGACCATGCCTCCGTCCCGCCGACGCTCCCCGCTGATATTTGTGCCTTCCAGGGTCATGACACCATCTTCTCCCACGCCTGGATGGAAAGGCGCGCCGTCTCCTCCCAGGTGTAGCGTGCCGAATGCGCCAGGCCGCGCGTCAGCAGAACGTCACGGGCGGAGCGATCGGTCAGCAGGCCGCGGCCGGCCTCGGCGATCGCTTGCGCCGACGTGGGGTCCACCGCCAAGACCCCGTCGCCGCCGATCTCCTGGAGCACCGAATGCTCGCTGACGATTGCGGGGCAACCGCACCCCAGGGCCTCCAGAACGGGCAGCCCAAACCCCTCCTTGAGACTGGCGTAGACCAGGAACTCGGCGCCGCTGTACAGTGCCGCCAGCTGATCGTCGCCAACCCGGCCGCACCTCACCACCGGCAGGGGGTCGTCGCCAGGCTCGTCGTGCCGCCCGACCACCAGTACGGTGAGCCCGGGCGCCGCGTCGCGCGCCATCCCCAGGGACTTGAGCATGGTCGCGGCGTTCTTGCGCGGACCGTAGGGCGACACCAGCAGGGCGTACGGCGCGGCCACACCTGCCGCCGCCATGGCTCTGTCGATCTCTCCCTGCGGACGTGGACGAAACACCCGGTGGTCGACGCCCCAGGGCGTGACATGGAGGCGCCCGGCCAGCGAGGGCAGGCGAGCCAGGATCGCCGCCGCGGTGGTCTCGGTGCTGGTGATGGCCCCTGCCAGGTGGGGAGCGGCCATCTGCATCACCCGGCGCATGTACTCGCGGTTGTACAGGCGGGCCGTCGGGGGGTTGTCCCAGGGCGTGTCGTCGTGGATCGTCACAGAGGTCCTGAATGGAGCCCGAGGCGGGACCTTAAATCCGGCGCCATGGTAGAGGGAGGCACCCCTGGCTCGCCCCAGCAGCACCGAGCCGCGCGGCACCCAGGCCAGGTCGTGGAGCAGTACCCGAGCGGCGCGGGGCAGGCGCGATGACCAGCGCCACGTGCCCTGCATCGAGACCTCCTCGACCGGCGCACCGAGCTCCCTGAGCCGCGGCAGCAGGGCCGCGACGTACCTGCTGGTGCCGCCACGGTCAAAGTCCGTCACCGAACTGTCGAACAGGATGCGCAACCCCGCCAAGGTTATGTTGCGCGAGGCTTTAGGTCTACTTGACATTAACCCCGTCGCACGCTAGGGTAATGGTCAGTGGCACCTAAACCTCGGACGGAAGTGGCGGGAACGGGGCTCCGGCTGCACTTTGCGCTGACCGTCGACATCGTCCTGCTCACCGTTCGCCAGGGCCGGCTCTCCGTCCTTTTGATCGAGCGCGGCCATGACCCGCACGCCGGCGACTGGGCCCTTCCCGGCGGCTTCGTCGACCCCGAAGAGGACGTGGAGGCGGCCGCGATGCGCGAGCTGGGAGAGGAGACCGGGCTGGCCAAGCTGCAGGAGGGGATTCACCTGGAGCAGCTGCGGACCTACGGACGGCCCGGCAGGGATCCTCGAGGGCGGACGGTCTCGGTCGCCTACCTCGGCCTGGTCCCCGACCAGCCGGCGGTCGTCGCCGGTGACGACGCCGCCGACGCCCGTTTCTGGCCGATCGAGGACCTGGTCGGCGACGACGCGCCGCGGCTGGCCTTCGACCACGACGAGATCCTTCGGGACGGCGTCGAGCGCGCCCGGTCCAAGCTGGAGTACACCAGTTGCGCGCTGGCCTTTGTCCAGGAGCCGTTCACCTTTGCCGACCTGCGCCGCGTATACGAGGCCGTGTGGGGCGTCCAGTTGGACCATTCCAATTTCCGCAAAAAGGTCCTCGACACCGAGGGCTTCGTCGAGTCGTTGGGGCGTGAGGCGCCCCGCGAGAAGGGTGGGCCTGGCGGGAGGCCAGCGGACCTGTACCGGCGCGGTCACGCCTTCTGGCTGGAGCGGGCGATCATCCGCCCGCGCCTGGGCTGACCCGGTGGCCATACAAGCCCTGCCGATGCTCCACTCGCTCTCGACCGCGAGCATCCGCCGCCTGTCCGGGGAGATCAGGGAGATGGCCCGCGCCAAAAACGCTGTGGTCCTGGCGCACAACTACCAGGTTGCCGAGGTCCAGGACGTCGCGGACTACGTTGGCGACTCGCTCGGGCTCTCGCAGCAAGCGGCAAAGACCGGCGCCGACGTGATCGTTTTCTGTGGCGTCCACTTCATGGCCGAGACGGCCAAGATTTTGTCGCCGACAAAGCGCGTCCTGATCCCCGACATGGCCGCCGGGTGCAGCCTCTCCGACACCATGACGGCAGACCAACTCCGGGCCTGGAAGGCGCGGTACCCCGGGGCGGTGGTTGTGAGCTACGTCAACTGCACCGCCGAGGTCAAGGCCGAGTCCGACTACTGCCGTACCAGCGGCAACGCCGAAAAGGTGGTCCGTTCAATCCCTGCCGACCGTGAGATTCTCTTCGGTCCGGACATGTTCCTCGGCGCCCACGTCGAGCGGGTGACCGGACGCAAGATGCACGTCTGGATGGGAGAGTGTCACGTCCATGCGGGCATCGAACCCGAGGACATCGCGAACGCCGAGCACGACCACCCGGGCGCCGAGCTCCTGGTCCATCCAGAGTGCGGCTGCACCACCAGCACCCTCTATCGCTACGGCAACAGTGGCAGGGTCCGGATCCTGAGCACTGAGGGGATCATCTCGCGCGCCCGGGAGTCCAGCGCCGGCCAGTTCATCGTCGCCACCGAGAACGGGATCCTGCACCGGCTGTCAAAGGAGGTCCCGGGTAAGGAGTTCTTCCCCGCCAGCCCAGGCGCGATCTGCCAGTACATGAAGATGATCACCCTGGAGAACCTCCACCAGAGCCTCCAGGACGACGTTTTCGAGGTCGATGTTCCGCGCGATATCGCCGACCGAGCCCGTCAGTCAGTTGAGCGGATGATCTCTATCGCCTGACCTCGCGGCCCAGGGGGATCAGCCTCAGCGCAGGCGGAACTCGTGGTCAGGTTCGACGGCGGCGGCCTTGACCCGATTCTTGTGGGTGGCTTTCGCCGCCACCTCCCCGCTCTTCTCCCAGTCGTTCTTGATCCTGCTGAGCCGAGTGTTGAGGTCCCTTCTGAAGGGATGAACCACCTGGCTGACGCCGTCCGCCAGGCTGTGGCGCGCCATTGCGGCCGCCTGCTCGAAGGAGTATTGCGACGGATCATCGCACTCAACTAACCACAGGAGCGCCTGGGTGGCGAGTTGTTTGGCCGCGCCGGGGCCCTCGGCGTGGACCTTGCCGACCGCCGGGCGCTCGGCCGCCGGGAGGGCGGCCGGCAGGTCATTTTCGGGCAGCCAGGCCGAGGCACTCCCGACCGGCTTCCAGACCATGCGCGGCTCGGTCTTCGGCGGGACCACCGGTGCCTGCGCGGGTGCCGGCTGGGTCACGTAAGCGTCGCGCCATTCCGCGTTACGCAGCGAGTCCACGCCGCGGTGCGGCGGCAGGTGGGGGGTGTCGACCACCCCGTCGACCAGGCCCTTGAGGGTCAGGTCGAGCCCGGGCTGGTACAGCGGCTGCTCCACCGGCCAACCCCTGGTGATGGTGCAGCGCCCGGAGCGCAACTGGGAGGCGCTGATCAGCGCCCGGCTGCCCGCGGCGCCGCCACCGATCGCATTAAAGGGACCGCCCCGGTCGACCAGGACGGTGTATGCGACGCCGCCCGACTCCGCCGAGAGGGTGTAGCGGCCGCCGTCAAGGTTGCAAGTGTCCCGCAGGACGTCGAGGAAGCTGCAGCTGTTGCTCAGCTCCCTGACCTGGGTGGCGATGGTGGAGTTCTGGTTGGACTTGCGCGGCTTCATCATGATCATTTTTTTGGTCTCCTCTTGAGCCGCAATCTAGAACGTCCCGCCGCCAGATTGAGGGCTTCTAAGCAGACCGTGATGGCTGTGTTACACGGACCTTCCCGGTGAAGGCCATCATCACATCGACGTTACATAGACAGCCCTCCTGACAGCCTGAGAGTAAAATATGACCTGATGGGTCGGATTTTAGGAAGATGGTCTTGCTGAAGGTCTCCAGCCGCGGTCATTACGGCCTCCGGCTGATGACCGAGCTTGCCCGCGCGCATGGGCAGGGGCCTTTGTCCCTGACCGAGGTGGCGCGTGTCGAGGGCCTGCCCCTGCCGTACCTCGAGCAGCTCGTTGGGCCACTCCGCAAGGCTGGCCTGGTGACCGGCACCCGGGGCCTCCATGGTGGGTACAGCCTGGCTCGCGAGGCGCGCAGCATGACCGTCGGAGAGATCCTCAGGGTCCTTGAGGGCCCGATCTCGCTGGTGGATTGCACCGCTGACGACTATGTCCACGGCGCGTGCTCACGCGAGGCCGCATGCATGAGCGGATCGTTATGGCAACGCATCAAAGTGACGGTTGAATCGATGCTGGACGCGACCACTCTGTACGACCTGCTGTATGACCCCGGGTTCGCGCCGGGCATGCCCCAGATGCCGGCCGGCCTGGAGAGGCTCCCCCTCGCCGCGGGTCCGATCGCGCTCCCCGTAGAAAGCCAGAGGAGAAGCTGAATGTCTGTTGCCACAGAGTCCCTTGAGAAGACCCAGAAGAAGGCTGGGGTTCTGGAGATCGCCGACCTCCACGCCAGCATCGAAGACAAGGAAATTCTCAAGGGGCTGACGCTGAACGTGACCCAGGGTGAGGTCCACGCCCTGATGGGGCCCAACGGCTCCGGCAAGAGCACCCTGGCGTACACCCTGATGGGCCATCCCAAGTACGAGGTGACCGGGGGTTCGATCAGGTACCGCGAGGAGGACATCCTCGGCCTCCGGCCCGACGAGCGGGCCAAGCTTGGCCTGTTCCTCAGCTTCCAGTACCCCACGGCGATACCCGGCGTGACCATGCACAACTTCCTGCGCACCGCCACCAAGGCGGTCCGCGGCGACGAGCTGCCACCACGCGAGTTCCGCAACCTGGTCAAAGAGCAGATGGAGCTCCTCAAGATGGACCCTTCTTTTGCCACGCGCTACGTCAATGACGGGTTCAGCGGCGGGGAGAAGAAGCGCGCCGAGATCCTCCAGATGGGCGTCCTCCGACCGCAGATCGCGATTCTTGACGAGACCGACTCGGGCCTCGACATCGACGCCCTGCGCACGGTGGCCGAGGGCGTCGAGGCGCTGCGCGGCCCAGAGCTCGGCGTGCTCCTGATCACCCACTACCAGCGGATCCTCAACTACATCAAGCCCGACCACGTCCACGTCATGTACCGCGGTCGGGTTATCCGGTCGGGCAACGCCGACCTGGCGCAGGAGATCGAGGCCCGTGGCTACGATTGGATCATCGGCGACCTGACCGACGAGGAGGACGACGTCGCATACTCATCGTCCAACCGCGAGCTCAGCCCTGGTGAGCGCGCCTTCAAAGAGCAGCACCAGGCCGAGTCCACCCGGGAGAACAGCTGATGGCAATCGAAATCAAAAAGACCGCAAGTCCCGCGACCGGCGCCGCAACGGCACCGGTTCGCGCGGAGGACCTGGAGAAGGACTACAAGTTCGGCTGGCACGATGAGCTCAAGGCCGCCTTCAAATCAGAACGCGGCCTCAGCGAGGACGGCGTCCGACAGATCTCGGCGATGAAGGACGAGCCGGAGTGGATGCTCAACTTCCGCCTCAAGGCCCTCAAGCACTTCAACGCCCGGCCCATGCCCAGTTGGGGCGCCGACCTGTCGGACATCGCGTTTGACAACATCTTCTATTACCTGCGGCCGCAGGCCGAGCAGGGCAAGAGCTGGGACGACATCCCTGCCGACATCAAGAACACCTTCGACCGCCTGGGCATCCCCGAGGCCGAGCAGAAGTTCCTCGGCGGCGTGTCGGCGCAGTACGAGTCGGAGGTCGTCTACCACTCCATCCGCGAGGACCTCGAGAAGCAGGGGGTGATCTTCACCGACTGCGATACCGGCCTCCGCGAGCACGAGGAACTCTTCCGCAAGTACTTCGGCACCATCATCCCCTCCAACGACAACAAGTTCTCGGCGCTGAACAGCGCGGTGTGGTCGGGCGGGTCCTTTGTCGTGGTACCCAAAGGCGTCAAGGTCAACATCCCGCTGCAGGCCTACTTCCGGATCAATGCCGAGAACATGGGCCAGTTCGAGCGGACGCTGATCATCGCCGAGGAGGGCAGCTTCGTCCACTACATCGAGGGCTGCACCGCCCCGATCTACACCAGCGACTCCCTGCACTCCGCGGTGGTCGAGTTGATCGCCATGGAGGGTGCGCGGATCCGCTACACGACGATCCAGAACTGGTCCAACAACGTCTACAACCTGGTGACCAAGCGGGCCATCGCCCAGAAGAACGCGACGGTCGAGTGGGTCGATGGCAACCTGGGGTCCAAGGTGACCATGAAGTACCCGGCCGTCTACCTGATGGGGGAGGGCGCCAAAGGGGACGTGCTCTCGATTGCCTTTGCCGGTCCCGGCCAGCACCAGGACGCCGGCGCCAAGATGGTCCACGCGGCCCCCAACACGACCTCCACGGTGGTCTCCAAGTCCATCTCCAAGGGCGGCGGTCGCACCAGCTACCGCGGCCTGATCAAGGTCTACCCCGGGATGACCGGGGCCAAGTCATCGGTGCGCTGCGACGCCCTGTTGATGGACGAGGACTCGCGCTCGGATACCTACCCCTACATGGAGATCGACGAGGACCAGGTGCAGATCGGCCACGAGGCGACGGTCAGCAAGATCGGCGACGAGCAGCTGTTCTACCTGCAGTCCCGCGGCATCCCCGAGGAGGAGGCCATGGCGATGATCGTCAACGGCTTCATCGAGCCCTTTACCAAGGAGTTGCCGATGGAGTACGCGGTCGAGTTGAACCGCCTGATCCAACTCCAGATGGAGGGTTCGGTAGGCTAGTCCCTCGCCGGGGACGGGTCGCCCTCCGGCAACAGGCTTGCCGCCAGCAGGACGCAGGCGGCGACCGTGACCGTCAGCCACGCGACCCAGCCGCCGGGAGGCTGCCACGCCGTCCCCTGGAGCAGCCACCAGCTGCCGTTCTGTCCAACGGCGAAGCGGCGCGCCGCGGAATACCAGCCGGCGAACTGGACCACAGCGGTCGCCAGCCCGACGATGGCGACCAGGCGGCCGGCGAGGCGGGTCGCGCCGGCGTTGCGATGGAGCGTTTCGCCCGCGAGGAATGCGACGACGACGGTCATGGGCAGGAGGCTTCGACCCTGCACCGGCGACCCCGTCGAGGTCTCCAGGAAGAGGTCCAACAGCCCGCGCAGCGCGAACGACGCGACAAGAGCGACTTCGAGGACCCGAACGTCGCGCTTGCGGCCGCGGAGGAGTGCGATCGCGATCGTTACGACCAGCGCGGCACCCCAGGCTGCGTAGGCCCAGCGGGGCATCAGCACGTCGTCAAGCCCGAAGACCCCGATCTCCTCGCCCATGGACTCGGGAATCGAGAGGAGGGCATGTGGCAGGCCCTGGGCGAGGGCGCTGAGCGACGGTGTGACCCCGGCGGGCGGGACGCCGCGCTGCCAAGACATCCCCAGGCCGATCGCGCCGGCGACGAGCAGGGTGACGACGGCGACGTGCCGGGGCTGTGACCTCAGCAGCGCGAGCGCCCGGCCCGGCCGGAGAACCGCAACCAGCAGCAGGAGGTACGCGGCGACCCAGACCACGCCGAGCGGACGCGCCGTCGCGAGCACGACGGCGCCCGCGATCAACGAAGCCCACCAGGCTGTGCCAAGCCCCGCCGCCGGCCTGCCGGCCCGGACCACGACTGCGGCCATCAGCACCCCCGCCGCGATTTCCGGGGAACTCGGGTTCAGCGAGGCCGCGATCCAGAGCACGGCGGGCGAGAGCGCCAGCGCGGGGCCGAGCAGCGACGTGAGCCGGCCGTCCCACACCGTCCAGATCGCCGCCAGCAGCAGCGCACTGGAGAGGATCGCCGTGGCGATTCGTGCGGCGTAAAGGGCGGTGCTGGGGTTGGACCCGAGGACATTGGCGGCCAGGCCGGGCAGGATGTATGCAAAAGGTTGCCGGGTCCCCATCGTGGTGGATTGCACCGGCGCCCCCGGCGCCCCGCCGCGCTCGATGCACGCTGCGGAGGCCGCGTGATTGGCACGAAGACAAAGCCAGCTGTCAGGGGTCGCGAGGCGCGCCGGCAGGTCCACCGAGCGGCTGGTGCGCAGGTAGCTCAGGGCCTCGAGGGGATTCACGAACAGGCCGCGCACCGAGGTCGCCGGCCGGCCTAGCCACTGACCATTGCCCACGGACACGGCGCGGGCGTAGTGGTCGTACTCATCGGGGTTCTCTCCCGGGGGGGTCACGGCCAGCCAGGAGATGACCAGGGCGATGACCGCGGCGCTGAAAAGGATCGCGGGGGCGTGGCGTCGCCACCATCCAGGTCTCATGGCCAAGAAGGGTAGGTCCCCCCGGTTGGATGCGCTCGCCACGGACCGAAATCCGATTCGGTCCCTGTTCCGGTAGAGGATTTCACCGCTGACCAGCGGCAGGGCGATGAGCGCTGGCAGCACGTGACGGCCCTGGACCGCGAACCCGGTGGGCAACGCAACCAACGCCGACACTGTGATTATCGATCCGAAACACGCGACGACCAGGCCATCCAGGGTCCGGCGCTCGCGGTCTCTACCCCGCCGTGCAGGGGAGATTAGCGCAGTGAGTGCAAACCTCCAGACGGCATATGCAGGCCTGGGCATCAGCGTGTCCTGCCAGCCGAACACCCCGATCGCCTCGCCAAAAACCTCGGGGACAGCCATCACTGACGGGCCGATCAGTGCCAGGAGTTCGCTGACGGGGTGGCTTAGAGGTGGCACCGTGACCAGTTGCCAACCGAGGCCCAGGATCATCGCTGCCGGACGCTTAACAGCCAGTACCGGGCTGCCCGTGGCGCCTGGCGCAGCGCCGCCCGGGCCGGGCCGGCGCCCCCAAATGCGATTCCCAGTGCGACCAGGAATACAACCCAGGCGGCGCCGAGGGGGCGCGCAAGGCTCAGCAGCACGGCGGCGGAGATGCCCCCCCCCACCAGGCCCAGGCGGGTGGCGGCGAGGTGCGGGAGAGGCGGAGCATGAAGGCCAGTAGGACAATCGAGGCGGCGATCTCCGCACCGCTGGGGTTAATGACAGACCCGGTGAACAGCACAGTCGGAGTTATGGCCAGTGGCAGACCGAGGAGCGACAGGGTGGACCCGTCCCACAGCAGGCCGATGGCCACGACGATGAGCGCGAACACGACGATCGCATTGGCGATTCGGGCGAAGTACATAGCGAGGGTCGCGGTACTGGCCGCACGCATCGCCAGGCCATCCGGGATATAGAGGAAGGGCAGGTACCCCCCTGGTTTGTGACCTGGACCACGGGGCGCGAGTTCAACGGTGGGTCGCCGATGCACCGGTGCGTAACTCGGAGCGGGAGGAAACCAGGGCCAGCGCCATCACCCCAAATCAGCCGCCTCTGCAGACCATCAGGGCTGCGCCGGACATGATCCTGGCAATGACGTGCCATTCCAGCGCGCCACCCATGTTAGGCAGGACTACCGCGCTCATTGCGCCGGGGCCGATCTGTCGCTCCGCAACGAGACTTGGCGCAGATAGGACGCTCAACCAAACCGTCAGGTGTGACGGTGCATCGACACTCAACAACAGGCTCTGCCTCCCGCGAACCAAGTCGTCGAAGCGTCCAGTAGGGTAGCGCTGGCATGAACCTGGCGAAGACTCGGACAGCCTCCCGCTCACGTACCCAGTCTCAGGCATGAAGATGCGGAACAGAGTGCGGTCGACGTCGCCGGGCGGCAGGCCGCCCAGGTCGCCGGTGGTCGGGTAGCCGATCGGCGATCCGAACTCTCCCTCTGCTAGATAGAAGGTCTCGGGGGTGAGCCTCGGTAAGTCCTGTGGATCAATAGACGCATTGTGGCGCAATCCCGGCGCCGCGCGAACGGCCGCGACGGTTGCCACCTCTGTTCGCAGGCGGTTGGCTACCCCCAGCCGGACTTGGTAGTAGGTGGCGAACGACAGGAGATTGGAGAGAACCGGGATCAGGCCAAGTGCAAGGATTACCGCTGGCCGATGTAAGTTGCGGATCAGACCGTACGCGTGATTGAAGAGGATTGGCATCAGAAGGAGCATGAGGAAGATGGCACCGGTGTCGACATAGCGGGGGGCCGTTGCCTGGATGGCGCCGAACTGGTGCGCTCGTACCAGGCTGAAAAGCATGAATTCACCCAAGATGGCAGCAGCCGCTCCGATAACCCGAGCGTCAGCGGCCTGCCTCAATAATGCATACGTGCTCAACAGAAGCACCAGGCCAAAAATGCACTCATCTCCCGCCTCGAGGGGCAGACCGAGCGCTCCTGTCAGCGCGCTGCCGATCCCGGACCGCGCATAGAGCAGGGTCCCGACTATGTCCGTTGAGGCGTGTATCGCGCGCGAGCCGAATGCGATTTCCCATGCCAAATAGGCCGCCAGGGGGGTGACGAGCGCGACGAGCGATCGTCGCCGACGCCGGTCGAAAGTCAGCTCCACCAGTACTGCCCAGCAGAAGAGCAAACTTACGCCAGACGACATCACGGATAACAAGAACGCTGCTGACGCAAGCGCCAGCCTGCCCGCGCCGGGCGTTTCGCACTCGAGAAGAAGCATTCCCACCAACCCGAACGTCATCGCTGCGACCCATCCGATTTGAAATGCCCACAAAGAATTCTCGGCGCCGCGCCCGAGGCAGAGGAAGAGAATCAGACTGAACAGAGCTGCCCATATTCCGGCACGGATGCGAACCAGCTCAAACAGCGCCAAGCCGCACGCGGCACCGGTGATAGCCAGGGTGACCATGTAGGGTTGATAGCTGGTTATTCCGAACTGATTGAGCAGGATCTTGTAGACCACAATGGGGATGGTGGACCAATGTTCGTTGTGTGGCTCCAGCAGGCTCACCAGGCCGAATGACCTGCCTCGCAGGATGAAATCCCACTCGTCATCCAGGAAGAACAGGTTCTTCCCCAAAAATGACAGGCAAATAACATAGCCCGCCGACATGGCCACCGCCGTCAGCCTCACCGCGCCGACATGCCGCAGCGACGCTCCGCGCGCTGGCGCACTCGTCGCGGTGCCGCCCGATTTCACGGCGACAAGAATCGCATGCTCGGCTCGTCGCCACGGGGTGAAAGGCCAAGTGCGCCCTAACTTAACCGGGATCCACCGATTCCGAGCTTGCATCTCGGGCGCTGGACGCCCGATACGGGCGTCGCCGGCTTCGCCCGCTGCGCGGGGCTGCGCGCCTCCCTCACGCACCTATAGGTGCGCTCGGTCCG
>JBPCPW010000075.1:0-15919 GCA_050998755.1 Candidatus Dormibacteria bacterium | reverse complement strand
GGAGGGCTCCTCCGTATACGCGCCAGGCCCTTTCTACCCCCGATGTCGGCATAACGTGAAGGTCGGCATAATCGATGTTATGCCGATGTCGGCATAACGTCGACAACGGCAGCCCCTACAGCGGTTCTGAACTGGCCCGCACCTGCGCGGTCCTGGGCATCCGCCTCATCCACAGCAAGCCGTATTCGCCCCAGGGCCGGGGCAAGCAGGAGCGCCTCAACCGCGTCATCCGCGAGCGCTTCCTGCTCGAGGCCGAGGCCGCGGGAATTGAGTCCCTGGAGCAGCTCAACGAGCGCTTCATTGCCTGGTGCGAACAGTGGCTGAACTGCCGCATCCACCGCGAGACCGGCCATGCGCCCATCGCCCGCTTCCTCGCGGGCGGACCGGCCCGGACCGTTGAGCCGGCGCTGCTCACCGAGGCCTTCCGCTGGTCGGCACTGCGCCGGGTCACGCGCACCGCCTCCGTCAGCCTGCTGGGGAACAAGTACCAGGTCGACCCCGCGCTGGTCGGCCGCAGAGTCGAGGTGCGCTACGACCCCGAGGACCTCTCCAGCCTGTCGGTGCTGCTGGAGGGCAGGGACGCCGGGCTGGCTTTGCCCTACATCCTGCAGCACCACACCCACCCGGCGGTGCCGCAGGCCGACCGTCCCGCGCCGGCGCCCACCGGCGTCGACTTCCTCGGCATGGTTGTCGCCGCCCACCAGGAGCAGACCGCCACCGCCATCTCCTTCCGCAAGCTCAACAACCCGGAGGTCCCATCATGATTGCCACTTCCGCCCTGGCCCCCTGGGTCGCCCACTTCGGGCTGACCAAAACCCCCTTCTCCAAGTCCATCCCCGCCCCCGACCTCTTCCTGCGCGATGCCCACCTCGAGGCCGTCGCCCGCATCACCCACTGCGTCAGCGAGGCCGCCATTGGCGTCATCGCCGGCGACGTCGGCGTCGGCAAGACCGTCGCCATCCGCGCCGCCGTCGCCGCGCTTGACCCCATCCGCCACCACATCCTCTACGTCAGCAACCCTGCCTTCGGCACCCGCGGCCTCTACGTCACCATCGTCTCCGCGCTCGGCGCCAGCCCCCGCTTCCACAAGGCCGAGGTCATGGCCCAGGCTCAGACCCTTCTCGCCGCCGAGGAATCCGAGCGGCACCGCCGCGTCGTCTTCATCCTCGACGAGGCGCACCTGCTGTCAGCGGCGCAGCTTGAGGAATTACGGCTCCTCACGAATTCAGAGATGGACAGCCGCAGCCCGTTTGCTGCCATCCTGGTCGGCCAGCCCATGCTCACCCGCCAGCTGCGCCAGGGCATGTTCGCGGCGCTTGACCAGCGCATCGCGACCCGCTTCACACTTCCACCCATGGATCTCAGCGACACGGCGGCCTACCTCAAACACCACCTCGCCCTCGCCGGCCGCACCGATCCCCTCTTCGCCGACGACGCCGTCGCCACCCTCCACCGCGTCTCCAACGGCGTGCCCCGGGCCCTCAACAACGCCGCCATCGCCGCCCTGTTCGCCGCCGCCTCCGACGGCAAGGCCATCGTCGACGGCGCCAAGCGCGCCGCTGTCGAGCTCAGCCGCGATTGACTACTGCTCATCCAGCGCTGCCGACCCGTCACCACCCACCCTTGCCGTTACGTGTGCAGACAGCGCTGCCGCCTACACCGGGGTAGACCAGCGGTCTGGTGGCAGACCCAGAAGACGGTTCAGGCTGCAACCCCGGGGCCCGGGTTCCGCGCGGTCGCGCCACCGGTCCGCTTGTGGTCGCCGTCGATACCCGCGAGAAGTACGGCTGGAAGTTCGCCGGCCGCCCGGTGACCACCGAGCGTCGGGCCTTGCCTGGCGGCGACTACGCCGCCGTGGTGGACGGCTCGGTGATCGCAGTGGTCGAGCGCAAGACTCTTGAGAACCTTGCGACCTCATTGTCCGATGGCTCGCTGGCGTTCCAGATGCAGCGCCTGGCCGAGGTTGGTCATGCGGTGGTGGTAGTCGATGCTTTATGGGGAGCTCCCCACAAAGCATCAAATGGTGCGAGCCCAGTTATGTGGAGCGGGCCGCAATGAGACGGGCCTTGCGCCTTCGACTCAGCCTGCAGCACTCACCATAACTGGGCCTCGTCAGCGGTAACCTGCGGCCCTCCGCCACTACCAGCGGCGGGAAAGGAGGCGCAGATGATCGAGTTCTTCACCGAACCCGCTGTCGTACGGCAGCACCGCGCTGCACCGGTTGTTGGCCAGTACCTCGACGGCATCGCGGGGCATCTGGCACAGGCCGGCTACAGCCGCACCACGGTCCGCCAGTACATCTACGCGTGCGAGGGCTTCGGTCGCTTCCTCGCCGACCATCGCGTCGACCTTCAAGAAGTCGACGAGACTCACGTTGAGGCGTTCCTGAGCGAGGTTGCGAGCCGGCGGATCTGGCATGGAGTCGCGGTCGACGCCATTGGCGCGGTTCATCAACGGCAAAGGCCGGTCACGCTCCTTCTCGCACAACTCCGGGAAGCCGGCGTTGTCATCCCAGCCCGGCCAGGCAGCGCCGGATTCGAGCCTCCCCATCACGCCTTACTCGCTGGCTACATCGACTTTCTGCGCCAGCACCGAGGCATCCAGGAGGCGACCATTACACAGCATCGGCTCCTCATTGGCCGCTTCCTGAGCTTCGTTGACAGCGACGCCGGAGCGATCTGCCAACTTAACGCTGGCGACCTCGACGGGTTCATCGTCAAGAGTGGCAATCGGATGAGCCGTCGCTCCATCAGCAGGGTTTCGGCGGCCCTGCGCGGTTTCCTGCGCTACCTCCATTTGAGTGAACAGATCGACCACGACCTCTCACAGCAGGTGGCCACGCCCCGGGTGTACGGGCTCGAGACAGTGCCACGCGCGCTCGTATGGGCCGATGTGGTCAGGTTGCTGGCCACCCCGGACCGCTCCACCGCTCCCGGGCGCCGCGACTACGCGATCCTGTTGCTCTTGGCCGTCTACGGGATGCGATCTGGTGAGGTCGTCGCAATGACCCTCGACGACGTCGACTGGCGAGAGAACCGGCTGCGGCTCCACCATTCCAAGGGCGGCGACCCCAGTTGGTATCCCTTGCATCCCGACGTCGGCGCCGCCATCGCCGACTACCTGCTTCAGGGGCGTCCGGCGACGTCTACCCAACGGATCTTCGTCACGTTCTCAGCACCGGTGAGGCCGTTTTCGCGCAGCAACGCCATCGGGAACATAGTGATGCGTCATCTGCGCCGCGCAGGAATCGAATCGCCACATCGCGGGTCTCACACATTACGTCACTCCCGGGCGGTGCATCTGCTGCAGCAGGGCTTCTCGTTGACGGCGATCGGGGACATGTTCGGGCACCACAACATGCAGTCGACCTTCACGTACACAAAGGCCGCGCTGGACGACCTGCGTTGCGTTGGGCTCGAGGTTACGGAGGTCCTGCCATGAGGCATCTCGCAAACGTTAGATCTGAAGCCCAGATCATCTCGACGTCTCGGTTCGTGAGCGAACTCGCGCCTCACTTCGATGGATACCTGACGCTCATGCGCGCCGTCGGGCGCCGATACGAGCGTGTCGAACAGATCCTGGTTCAGCTCGATCGGTTTTTGGAGATTGAGGGTGCGACTGACGTTGTCCTCACCCGCGAGATCCTTGGCCGCTGGTTGGCATCCACTCCGCATCTGGCGCCGTCAACCCTCCGCGCCCACGCAAGCGCGTCCCGCCAGTTCTGCCGCTACATGGCCCGGAGCGAGCCGCGAACCTGGATCCCCGACCGTTCCCTCTACCCTGCCAGGATCCCGCAGTTCCGACCGCATCTCTTCACGACCGAAGAGGTTCGGGCTCTGGTAGCGGCAGCAGACCGGCTCCCAGCGAAGATCTGGCCGCTGCGACGGCGAACCTTCCGCGCCCTGCTCCTGCTCCTCTTTGCGACCGGACTACGAGTCGGCGAGGCGCTGAAGCTTCGGATCGGGGACGTCGACATCGAGGCAAACACCCTCTTCATCGCCGAGACGAAGTTCTTCAAATCACGCTGGGTACCGTTCACCGTCAGCCTGGCGGAGGGGCTTCGCGAGTATGATGCCGAACGCGCTCAAGCCGTCTCGCGGGTCGGTCCTGACGAGCCGTTTTTCATCAGCGCAAGGAGGGAGGCCTGCGGCTACTCCGCGGTCGCCAGCGTCTTCCAGTTGCTCGTTCGGGATGCGGGGATCGACACCTCAGCGACCCGGCGCGGAAGTGCTCGGCTGCATGACCTGCGACATGCCTTCGCCGTTCATTGCGTCCTGCGCTGGTACCGAGAGGGGGCCGACGTCCAGACCAAGCTCCCTCTGCTGGCGACCTACATGGGGCACGCCAGCGTCCTCGCAACCCACGTTTACCTTCACGCTACATCCGAGCTGCTCGCAGAGGCCAACCAGCGTTTCGAGCGCTGCTTCAGTCCTCTCGTCGTTGCGCCCGGCGGGGAGATCAACCATGTCGGAGAGTAACGTTCTCGCTCGTCATCTCGACACCTTCTTTCATGAGCATCTGACAGCCCAGCGTTGCCTCAGCCCTCACACCGTGCTCGCATACCGCGATGCGATCAAGCTGCTGCTTCAATTCGCGTCTCGACGTCTCCGAAAGCCCGTGGCCGAACTTCATTTCGACGACCTCGGTATGGAGATCATCCTTGGCTTCCTCGACCACCTGGAGATCGAACGCCACAATTCCGTGGCCACCCGCAACCTGCGTCTGGCGGCGCTCCACGTCTTCTACAGCCACGTCGCCGCGCGCGACCCAATCAGCTTCGCGCTCTGTCAGCGCGTGCTCGGCATCCCCGCCAAGCGCGCTCCAAGGCGCGATGTCGACTACCTCGAGCGCGATGAGATGGAAGCGATTCTCGACGCCGCCGACCGTTCAACCCCCTCCGGGCGCCGCGATTATGCGCTCACCACCTTCGCCTGGCAAACGGGCGCACGGGTCGGAGAGATCATCACCCTGCGCGCGTGCGATCTTCAATTGGATCCGCCCCCACACGTGCGCATCTGGGGCAAGGGGCGCAAGGAGCGGCTGGTGCCGCTATGGAGCAAGACGGCGGCGGTTCTTCGAGCGTGGCTCGACGAACGCAACGTCGACCCCCGCAGCGCTTCCCCGGTCTTCGTGAATCTGCATGGCCAGCCTCTCAGTCGGTGGGGAGTCCGGTACATCCTGAAGAGCCTGGCTCGGACGGCCACCGAGGCCTGCCCAACAATGGCCGGGAAGAACGTCCACCCGCATGTCCTCCGCCACACCACTGCCGTCCACATGCTCCAGGCCGGTGTAGATCCCAGCGCCATTCGCGACGTCCTCGGCCACGCGAGCGCCGAGACCACGTGGCGATACACGCGCGTAAACCTCGAGACGAGGCGCAAGGCTGTTGAGTCGTATGCACCTGAGGTCACGAACGGCAATTCGCCGGTGCCCATCTGGCAGCGTCAGCCGGACCTGATTGACGCTCTTGAGGCGATCGGGCGCCGTCGTGATTATGTGGAGCGATAACAGCGGCTCTCATCGCAGCTACGCGCCCCGCTCCACATAACTGGGCTCGCACCATTTGATGCTTTATGGGGAGCTCCCCATAAAGCATCGACTACCACCTCGACGTCTTCCGCCACTACTACAGCGTGCCCTACCAGCTTGTCGGCGAGCACGTCGACGTCCGCGTCAGCGCCACCACGGTCGAGGTCTTCCGCAACAGCCGCCGCGTTGCCAGCCACGCTCGCAGCTTCATCGTTGGCGGTCACACCACCCTGGCCGAGCACATGCCCGACTCCCACCGCCGACACCAGGAGTGGACCCCTGGCCGCATCGTGCGCTGGGCCGAGAACACCGGTCCCGCCACCGCCGCGTTGGTGGAGGGCATCATGCGCTCGCGGCCTCACCCTGAGCAGGGCTTCCGCTCCTGTCTCGGCATCTTCCAGCTGGGACGCCGGTATGGGCGCGAACGGCTGGAGGCCGCCTCCACCCGGGCACTGGCGGTCCAGGCCTACAGCTACCGCAGCGTCGAATCCATCCTGCGCACCGGGCTCGACCGCCAGCCCCAACCCCCGCGTTCCGTCCAGCTCGTCCTCGTCGAACACGAGAACGTCCGCGGCCCCAACTACTACGAGTAAGGAGGTCTCCCCAATGCTCATCGCCCCAACCCTCGACAAGCTCCATGCCCTCAACCTCGGTGGCATGGCCAGAGCCCTCAGGAGCAGCTCGAGCAGCCCCACTACCAGGCGCTGGCCTTCGAGGAACGCCTCGGCCTGCTGGTCGACCGCGAGCAGACCGAGCGCGACAACCGGCGCCTGGAGCGCAACCTCAAGACCGCCCGCCTGCGCCTCTCCGCCAGCGTCGAGGATCTCGACTTCCGCCACCCCCGCGGTCTCGACCGGGCGCTGGTGCTCAAGCTCGCCGACGCCAGCTGGGTGGACGCCCATCGCAACATCCTGGTCACCGGGTCCACCGGTGTCGGCAAGACATTCCTCGCCTGCGCGCTGGCCCAGGCCGCCATCCGTCAAGGCCACACCGCGCTCTACCGGCGCGGACCGCGGCTGGTCGGCGAACTCGCCCTCGCCCGCATCGACGGCCGCTTGCCCCGGCTGCTGGCGGCGTGGTCCAGGGTCGACGTCCTCGTCGTCGACGACCTCGGTACCCCGTCGCTTACACATGAGCAGGCCGCCGACCTGCTGGAGGTGGTCGAGGATCGTTCCCAGGTCCGCTCCACCATCGTCACCAGCCAGCTCCCCGTCGGTCACTGGCACGAGGCGCTCGGCGAGCCCACGCTCGCTGACGCCATCCTCGACAGGCTCGTGCACAACGCCTACCGCCTCGAGCTCGGCGGCGAGTCGCTCCGCAAAACCCCGGCGGACGACCCGAAATGACGCCGACCCGAAAAAACGAGGCGCTGTGGCGGGGCGGATTCAATTGGTGGTCGCAACACCCGTGTGAAGTGAGGTGCTGCGATGCCGGGTCGACCAGGGTTTCCACGACAGGTGAGGCGGAGGTTTTGGCGGTTGATCGCCGCTGGATCGCAAACGCACGCGGCTGCGCTGGCAGTGGGCGTGTCGAGGGTGGTCGGACAACGGTGGTTCAGCGAAGCTGGGGGGATGACACCGTTGGAACTCTCCGAGCCATCCGGGAGATATCTGTCGATGACTGACCGAGAGGAGATCGCTGTCCTGCGTGGACAAGTCAGCGCACGCGAACTCGCTCGGAGACTCCACCGCTCCCCGTCTACGATCACGCGCGAGCTCAAGCGAAATACACCTCGGGACAGCCCGTACCGAGCGGGAGTTGCACAAGCAAAAGCTGAGCGCCGGTCGCGGCGGCCGAAACCCAGCAAGCTCGCCCGCTGCAAGGCGCTGCAGCAGTACGTGCAGGACAAGCTTGGGGGAGTGGAACGCTGGAGCCCCGAGCAGATCGCGCGCCGCGTCAGGGTGGATTTCCCCCACGATGGAGCAATGCGAATCTCGCACGAGGCCATCTACCAAGCGCTCTACGTGCAGGGCCGCGGCGGCCTGCGGCGAGAGCTGATTGCCTGCCTGCGCACGGGGCGGGCCTTGCGTAAGCCGCGTGCACGCGTTGATCATCGGCGGACGCGGATCAAGGACATGGTGATGATCAGCGAGCGGCCAGCGGAGGTCGAAGATCGGGCTGTGCCCGGGCACTGGGAAGGGGATCTGATCACCGGCACGAGCAACGGCTCAGCAATCGGAACCCTGGTCGAGCGGACCACTCGGTTCACGATGCTGCTGCACCTGCCAGAGAAACGCAGCGCGGCCGCGGTGCGAGACGCAATCGCCGCGACAATTCTCACCCTGCCGGCTCAGCTGCGGCGATCGTTGACCTGGGACCAGGGTATCGAACTCCTCGAACACGCCGAGCTGAGCATCGACACGGACTTGGACATCTACTTCTGTGACCCGCATAGCCCCTGGCAGCGCGGGACCAACGAGAACACCAACGGTCTCCTGCGCCAGTATTTCCCAAAGAACGCCGACCTCGCCGTCCACGAACCCTCCGACCTCATCCGTGTCGCCACCGCGCTCAATGGCCGTCCCCGGAAAACTCTCAACTGGAGAACCCCCGCAGAGGCCATGGCCGCGTTACTCACTGGTCCTGGATAGAAACGCCGGTATTGCGGACGACCGATTGAACCCGCCCCACGTAGAAGACGGGCTGACTTTCATGTCGCACTAGCGTCGACCCAGGCGCCGGAAGACCTGGCTCAACAGGCCAGCCACCTCCCGCGCCGTGGCCTGCGCCGGCTCCAGCCCGGCGCCTGACCCGTCCATCACTTCCAGGCGGCGCCGACCCACCGGCCCGGCCTGTCGCATGAAGCCTTCATCCAGGCCCCGCTGGCGACGACGGTAAGCCGCGCACCGGCAAGCGTTACCGCAGAAGCGTGACGGTCGCCCGCGGCTGCTGACCACGAGCTCGGATCCACATTGCGCGCATACCGGCATCCCGAACTCAGGATACCGACTTTCATGTCGCACAAGCGCCTGCGATCGACCTCAAGGCGCGCGCGGTCACATGTTTCCCACAGTGAGGTCCACGTCCCCCTGTCACCCTCACCCCGTAGGTGAGTTAACGTAACCAGCAAGCCAACGTTGCGACGACCCGAAATGACGCCGGCCCGAAAAAACGAGGCGCTGTGCCGGCCCAGGACGCCCGGCTCGGCACCTCTTCGACCTGGAGGTCACCCCGCACGGCCAGAATCTGCATCGCGATATCGCCCGCCGTGCCACACTATCTACCCACCCCAGACGTCAGAGGAGGTGAACAACAGGGCGCAAACCTGACCCCGCCGTCGGCCTCAGAGTCATGTTCTCGGAGGCTGTCCCAAAACTCCGGAATGGGTGTCCCATTTCAGTCCGGAACAGGTGCCCCAAATCAGCGGAATGCGCAGATATCTCCTCCAGGGTCGTCCCGGTCCCCGAATAGGTGTCGGATACCTCTCACCCGCTCGCGCCTGGTTGTAGGGCGCCAGCTTCGTTGATCGTCTTCGCGCCAACCGACTTGATCACGTCCGAGTTCAGGCGCTCGTTCACCATGAGTGGCGCATCCAGGCTCTCCCGGCTGGGGTCTGATGACGGCCAGGACGTGAGGGATTGGTCATTGCGAACCTGCTGGCGAGCGGCCGCGAGTCCTGGGTGGATAGGTTGACGGGACGCCAAGCCCCCGACGCGCCACTCATTGTGGGCGTCAGCGCGATCACCGTGAATGGCGCCGCGGCGATCATTTAGCGTGGCCGCTAACACTGGTCAAGAGAACCGACAGATGGTGGGTGCCATCTTTGAGTTTGAGAGTGCCCAACACGTTTACAAACGTCCGTTCGCTCGGCCCTCTTTCAATCTGGCAGTCGCAGTCGGGGACGCTGGACGCTTTTCGAACTCTGTTCCTGGCTCCGCCGACCGGGGTCCGGTCGATTCTAGAGGAGTTCGCCTTGGGGGCCCTACCATCGCCAGCCTTTCCGACGAGGCCGTAGGATCCAGAGTTTGTGTCGCCCGGCCTCGGCGGTATGAGGTTGCTCGCTACGTCTAGGTGAAGCCAAAACCGATCGCTGCCGCCGCCCTTCTCGGCGCCCTGGTTGTGGGCGCGGTCAGCGTCGTTGACAAGCAGTCATTCGACAGGGCCATGGTCGGCCGGCCGCTACCTGGGAGCGTCGAGTCCCTTCGCGAGAGGAGCGGAACGGTGATCCTGGTAGACCGTGACCACGCGCGGGTGGCCTATCGCGGATGGACAGTGCCGTTTGTTCCAGCTGGCCCGGTGGCCTGCGCCTGAGGGACTTCCTGAGTCATCGCCGACCTGTGCTCGGCCTACCGGACGGGTGATCAGCGTTGGGTCATTTCACGGCTCCGTCGATCACAGGCCGTCCCGCAACCGCTACAGGCACCATCCCCCAGGTGGTGCGGAAGATGCGATTTCCAGCACAGGAGTTGAGGGAGGTTGCGTCGGGGGATGAGGGGAGAGTCCGTCCCGCGAAGGACAGGAACAGTTTGACGATGATGCGATCTGGTTCTGGGTGAACCTCCACCCTCTCGACGTCTCCGCATCCGGGCGCAGGTGAGCCCATGAAGAAGACGGCGATCGTCCGGTCATCGGGTGCGACTACGGCGGCTGTGTAGGGAACCGCCGCGGTCTCGGCAAGGCCAGCACAGGGTGGTGAATCCCAAGTCGGATGAGCGTGGGTCGGAAATCCGTTGGGCGGTGCCGGCGGTGCAAACGAAGGAGGCGACGGGAGGGCGTCCGGGCATGTGCCGGCGACGCCGGGCGACGGAGACGCGGTGACCGCCGAGGGTCCGAGGTTGCAGGCGGACAGGGTGACGATCACAGCCACCTCGAGCATCCCGCCGGCGATCCCCCTCCAATGGCCGCCCATCGAGGGTCGGAGGGGGGTTGCGTCGTCCCCCCTCCAAGCCCTCGACCGCATGTGCACCTCCAAGCAGGTGAACTCTCTAGGGGAGGAAATCTCCCGCGATGCCGTACAGCCAGGTGCCTCGCTCGGCGTCCACAAAGGCCAGGTAAGCAGTCCCAAGCGGCTTCGAATGGCCTGGCGCCCGGTCCTGAATGGGGTGGAGGGGCTGCACTTCCATGACCCAGCAGACGCATGAGGCGAACTGAGGCATTCCCAGGTTGCGGACGGAGGCGAGCAGGGGCTGACCGACCACGATCGATCCGCTGCCGACGACCGAGGTAGCGACCTGCGAGGCGGTCGGCGCCGCAACCCCGGCCGGCGAGGTGGGGGCACTGAAGAGGAGGCCGTAGGCTTGGAGAGACTGCGAAGTCACTCCAGGGAGGGAGGCCAGGCTGACGGTTGACGTTGCGCCAGCTGCCTGCGCGGCACCGTGGATAGAGTTCGACGCGCCCCAGGAGGTGGCCGCAAGTCCCGCGGCCGCGAGGAAAAGGATCTTCAGGCTGGCATTTTTGGTCATCTTCGAATACCTCAAGTCTACTGCTGGCATTGCTTGTCCCACACCGTGAAGTGTCCGGTGTCACTGGAGTCGTTGATCAACCCATATCCCGTCGCGGTGGGCATGTCGTTGACGCCGGGCGCCCCGTTCATGTTTTTCCAGCCGCCTGAACTGCCGGCCGGATTCCAGACCAGGGTGCGGTTGAAGTTGACCGGGTCCGTGATCCCGCCCACCATCTGATCGTTGGTGTCATGGGTCTCCCCGAAGGCCTGGGCCCCCGATGGAAGCAGAGAGCTGTGCCACACGAACTTCGAAACGTTGTCGATCTCAAGCGTGTAGTAGGTCGAACCTGCGTTGTCGTAGAGGACGGTGTAGTAATGCGCGCCCGTGGCCGCCTGGCCGAGCAGCACCTGGAAGTTCTGGCTGAAAGGAGGCGCGATCTGCACGTCGTGAACCTCGTAGAACCAGTTCGCCTGCGTCTGCCCAGCGGCCTTCCCGTACCCGATCTGCCAGATGGCGCCGTTGTTCTCGGCCTTGGTGACGTTTACCAGGGCGGTCCATGCGCTGACGTCGCCGTCCGCGTCCACGAAGGGGTTGTAGGTGTCGATGTCTGAGTAGATCCCACCGTAGGATTGAGGACTGTTGACGAGCCAGCCGTCGAACAGGGATCCAGTCTGGGCATCTTGCCGGCCCGTCGTCCCGCTGGTGAGGCAGTTGCCCTGGCCGGTGCCGCCGTTGATGGAACTGGCGGCCACCGAGGCTGGCCGGATAGGCGGCGTGGCGGATGCTCCAATCGGCGTGAAGATCACCGCGATCCCCGCAGCGGCGACCGAAGCGAGCGCCACCGTGGCGCCGAGGAATCTTTGCTTTGTCATCTGTCTCCTCCTCGCGCTAACCGCGAGCCACGATCTGGCTGACGTCGGTCTGGGCGTCGGTCCAGACCACTCTGTTATCTGAGACGTGTAGACCCGAGCTGTAGTTTCGCGTGAAGGTGGTCACCCAGACCAGCTGCTGGTGCCCTTCTCGGACGGCGACCTCAAGGTCTGGAGCTGCCGAGGCCGTCAGGCCCTCAGCAAGCCCCTGGGCGGAGCGCAGCGCCGCCGCAGCCGAGACCTTCGGCTGGGTCGACACCGTCACCGCCAGCCGCTGGCTCCAGTAGTAGGCGACCTGGCCGGTGGTGGCGTTGACGCCCACCGCGACCTGGCTGGGTAGCGAGGCCTGGCCTTGACGTGCCTGCCAGGTGCTGCGGTACTCGCGGAAGACACCGTGGTCGACCAGGGTGGTGCCCCGCGGGGCCAGCGCGCCGAAGCCGGCGAAGTGGGCGCGGGCAAAGCTGCCGGCCGTGCTCTCGGCCTGGGTCAGGGCGATGGGCGTTCCTGGGATCGAGCTGAGGCGGCCATCGAAGATGACCTCGTCCACCTCGTGGGTGACGGCGTCGACCTCCACCAGCCCGACCCCGCTGACCTGCGTTTTATACCGGCCGCCAGCCTGGTCGCTGACCAGGCGCCAGCCGTCATCGTGGAGTCCGGCGCCGCCGATGAAATGGTTGAGCGCGACGGTTCGCGAGTCGAGGCTGGCGGGGGGAGTGGCGATGGATGCGCGCCCCCCGATAGCGACGGCCGCCAGCGAGCCCGCGGCGATCACGGCCGCGCCATAGATCTTGAGTTGAGACCTTCTGATCATTCCGTCCCTCCTCAAGAAGCCAAGGTAGTACTGGGCTGGATAAAGTGACGAGGGGGCGCTGGGGACCGGACGGAGCAGCTTCCAGCTACCGTAGCCATAGCCGTTGCCCACGGCGTTGGCGGCGTCGATCGCGGCCGCCTGGTAGGACTGGCCGCCACCGGTGTCCGACCAGAAGCGGTTCGCCCAAGCGTCGCCGTACTGGTTGCTGTCGTCCGCGTTGACGGGGAAGGAGACGTCCTGGGTGAAGGCCAGCACGGATCCCGCACCGGCGCCAGAGGCGACGTCTGCGATGTCCTGGAAGGAGTTGATGACGTGCGCGGTGGCGCAGGACTCCAAGACCACAAGGTTGTACTTGAACATCTGCGGGGTGTCGGCCCACGGGTAGGCCACCATGTCGACGCTGCGGCACTGGTTCTGGTCGTTGCAGATCGTCATCGGCCCCTCGGCGACCTGCGCCGCGAGGGGATCGCCCAGGAGGGCGTCGAATGTGCTGCCCTGGGCGGGCGACTCGAACAGCAGCGCCACCGCCGTGTGCCCGCCGGGGTCGTAGTAGTCGAGCGAGTGGCCTGCGTGGAAGAAGACAGCATCCTGGGGCGACCTGCTGACCTCGTTCTGGGCCGAGCCGTCGTCGAAGGCGGCGCCCGCGTAGCCCGCCTGGTTCAGCGCGTTCGCGCATTGCGCGGCGGTGTGGCGGGTATCGAGGCCGTCGAAGTAGAGGAAATCGACGCAGGTCCCTGTTGGGGCGGTCGCCGACGCTGCTCGAACCGCCGCTGCGGGTCCGAGTGGGGCGATCAGCGCCACCGCGAGCGCAAGGCCACGCATCAGGCGTGGATGTGCTCTTGGGAGCGTGGCTAGCATTTGGTCCCCCCTGCCTATTTTAGCTAAGCCCGGATACACCGATCGGGTGCCGGGAAATGGATTGCCGGAATAGAGAAAAGGTGCCCTTCTGAACTGAGATAATGCTGTTTACAACCGCAGCAAACGTCTCAGCAGGAGGACACCTAACAGGTGCAATCATCGCACACTCTCGACCGCCTCGACGTAGCCTTCAACGATCCCACCCTGGTCGCTAACGCCGGCCTGCTTTTACCGGCCACGCTGGCCCAGCACCTTGGCCTGGCGGATCTCTTCCATGACAAAGTTGACCTGGGCACCGCGCCCGGCCGGGCCAACGTCGGGCTCAAGTCCATGACCATGATCGCGTCGCTTCTGGCCGGCGGTTCGTGCATTGACCACGCCAATGTTCTGCGTTCGGGATCCAGCGCGCGCGTTTTGGGGCATGCCGTCGCCGCACCCTCGACCATGGGTACCTTTCTGCGCTCGTTCACCTGGGGACACAGCAAGCAGCTGGACGTCGTCAGCGAGATCGCCCTCAAGCGAGCCTGGGCAGCTGGTGCGGGGCCCGGCCAGAAACCGCTGACCATCGACCTCGACTCCACCATCTGTGAAACCTACGGCTTGCAGAAGCAGGGCGGGTCGCGGTTCACATACACCCGCGTGCGTGGTTACCATCCTCTGCTCGCCACCGCCGCTGGAATGGGCGACGTGCTCCACTCCCGGCTCCGCGGCGGCCCGGCCAACAGCGGGCGGGGTTCGGCCAGCTTCGTCAACGAAACCTTCCTGCGGGTACGGCGGGCGGGCGCGGGCGGGCCGCTGGTGCTGCGCGCCGACTCCGGCTTCTACAACCGGATGGTGGTGCGGGCCTGCGGCCGGCGCGGAGCCCGTTTCTCCATCACGGTCAGGCTCAGTAAGCAGCTCCACAAGATCATTTCCGAGATCCCCGACGATGCCTGGACGTCGATACCGTACTGGCTGGAGGGCACCGCCGACGTGGCCGAGACTCCCTACCAGGCCTTCGCCAGCACGCCCCAGCGCAAGGATGTTCGGCTCATCGTGCGCCGGGTGCAGCCCACCCCCGGCAGCCAGCTCCAACTCCAGGGAGTCCTCTTCACATACCACGCGTTCATCACCGACCGCGAAGGGCACACCCTGGACCTCGAACTCGACCACCGTCAGCACGCCGTCGTTGAGAACACCATCCGCGACCTCAAGGAGGGCGTCGGACTCAACCACATGCCCAGCGGACGCTTCGCCGCCAACGCCGCCTGGCTGGCGTTCGCGGTGATGGCCCACAACCTCGCTCGCTGGGTCAGCCGCATCGGACTTGGGGATGCCCTCGTCAATACCAACAGCCTCCGGCGCCAGTTCTTCGCGGTTCCAGGCAGACTCGTCCGCTCCGCCCGTCGCCAGTGTCTGCGCCTGCCTGAGCACTGGCCCTGGCAGCAGCACTTCATCGACGCCCTCGAGCGGCTGCGCGACCTCTCCGCCCCTGTCTCGGCCTGACCGACCACTGCCTTCGCATCGCTGCCCGACCTGCCGGAAACAAGCACGTCTGCGACCCTGGAAAAGACCCTCACTGCACTCGGGTCACGCACTCGAATCACCGGTCGAAGGCCCAATAACCGCCGGCCGCCCAAAATTCTCGACCGTCATCGCCCGATTTATCCTTTCCGGCCTGCTCCGAAGTGCGGAGGCGATATCCAATCGGTGGAATCGGGCTAAGCTATGTGATCGCCTCCGGTCTTCGAGGCGGCCCTCGGCGGAGAGCACTGCGTCTCTAAAGTCAGGCGCACTGTGCATCCAGGTGTAAAAGGTCTGTTTCGATACACCAGCTGTTGCGAGGGCCTCCCGTCGACTCGATCCGTGAGCGAGCAGGTCCGTGATCGCCGCCCGAATGTTTGCCGTCATACGCCGCGGAATGCGTGAGCGGTCGGCTCGATGACGAAGCGCGCGACCCCGCGCCTCCGCGTCCGCGATCGCCGCCCGGAACCCTTCGTCCGTTCTGATCCAAGTTCGCAATGTCTCGCGGGAGACTCCGACGCGGCCTACGGCCTCCATCCGACTGTATCCGAGGCTGAGGCTAGCGCAGATGTTGCCCTGGCGGATTAGGTCGCGGCGCTTCAGATCCTTCCGTTCGGCCACGCGTTGGTCCTCGGCGGCGATGCTCTCTGCGATCGCGCGTGCCGCCACACGCGCAACCTCCTCTTCGATCTGAAAACCACGAGTCCTTGCGAAGAAGATGACATCCGCCTGCCATTGGTCGGTCAACTCGTCGATCCTGCTTGGCTGCGGCTGACCCTCGCTCAGACACGAATGGAAGGCTACAGGCCATGGACCTCGTCCGGCCAAAAAGGCGACCTAACTTGAGGCAGTCGCGTAATTCTGCGCCAACCTGAGATCCATCATCCCGCGAATTGGGGCTTGGCTCGCGGGGAGGGCAGGCCTGGGAGCCGAACGGAGTGACGGGCGTGGCCCTGAGGCAGTTT
>JBPCPW010000035.1:0-3180 GCA_050998755.1 Candidatus Dormibacteria bacterium | reverse complement strand
CCGGAAGGACCAGGTCAGGGTCCGGGGCCTAGAGGAGGCGCAAGAACGCTTGGACCGCGGCGCGAGGGTCCACCGCCGGAACACCGGCCCCGGTCATCGCCCGGTCTGCATCAGGCCGACCAGGTTGCCCTCGCTGTCCTTGAACCACGCTGAGGTGTGTGGCCCGCTGATCACCACCCCGTCCACAGTCTTGAGGCCGGGCATGTCGTAATCCTCGAAGACCACGCCACGGGTCTTCAATTCGGTGACAACCTTGACCACGTCGCTGACGGTGATGTTGGCCTGGGTATGGCCGCCCGGCAGGTGGCCGCTGGGGTAGAGCAGGAACTCGCCGCCACCCTCGAGCCGGTACAACAGGCCGCCCGGGTTGTCGGCCGCGGGCTCCAGTCCCAGCTTCTGGGAGTAAAAGGTTCGAGCCCGCTGCAGGTCGCGCACTGGGAGGGCAGTGTAGACGTGGCCATCTTTAAGCATCCATCCAGACTAGCCGGTGACACCGTGGGACTCCCTTTTATCGCCGTTGACGGTATCCTGCAATCTGCGTGCCTTCAGTACAGGTCCTGGCCACCGAACTGCTGTCCTCACTCGAGCCCCGGGAGATCATCCTGAGGTTGGTGCAGCGTGCGCTCGAGATCGTCCCGGCTGATCGCTGCACCCTGACCAGCCTGGACCAGAAGGTGATGCGGGTCGAGGCGTCACACGAACGCGGAAAGGGTAGCCCGTCCTGGTCCGGGCACGAGTACCCGCTGCTGTTGCTGGCGCAGCAACCCCTGCTCCTGGAGGCGGTGCAGTCGGGCCGGATCGCGACCGGCACGGGCTTCTTGGTCGACCGTACCCAATCAGAGGTGGCGCCGGACATCGGTGGGATGATGCGCACCGCCGTGGTGCCGCTGACCCTGGGCGACGCCGTCATGGCGGTCCTGATACTGAGCCGCCGCCTTGACCAGGAATTCGGCCAGGACGAACTGGTGGCGCTCCAGGAGATCGGCGTCCTGGCGATGCTGGCGCTGCGCAATGCGCGGCTCTACCAGTCGGTCAACGAGGCCCAGGAGCGCGGCCTGCACGCGCTGACCCTGATCTCCCAGAACCTGGCCTCCAGCGAGGAGTTGCCGGCATTCTTCGGCCGCATGAGCGCCAGCGTGGCGCAACTGGTGCAGGCCGAGAAGGCGGCCTTCTGGATGCTTCAGGACGGCGTGCTCAGAGCCCAGTCGGAGGCCCACGGGTTCGACCCGGCGACGCTTGAGCAGATGCACGTCGACATCGGGGCCGATGAAGGTGGCCCGCTGTCGCGGCTGCTCTTCGCCGGCGCCGCGATTCGCGGCGAATTCAGTCAAGAGACCCTCGCCGGTCCCCGCCGGGCACTCCTGCAGGCGATGGACGTGCGCGATTACGTCGCCGTGCCCTGGAAGACGGCGGACCAGTCCCTTGGTCTGCTCCTGGCCTGCAACTCGGCGACCGGGTTCGCTGCCCAGGATGAGTGGGTCATGCGGGTGTCGGCGCGGGCCTCGGCGGTTGTCTGGCAGGGGTACGAAGCCGAACGGAAGCTGATCTCACTGCAGCAGCGGGAGCGCGAGCACCTCGAACAGCACGCGTCCAGGATGGCGGAGCTGGAGCAGCTCAAGTCGCAGTTCCTGCGCCTTGCCTCCCACGAGCTGCGCACGCCGCTGACCATTGTCCGCGGCTATCTCTCAATGTTCCAGGAGGGGGTCTTCGGGCAGCTCTCGGACGAGGCTCAGAAGGTGCTCCCAACGATCTCGTCGAGGGTGGCTGAAATGAACCTCCTGATCGACCAGATGCTCAACGCCGCCCGCCTGGAAGACAGTCGCCTGGTGGTCAGCGTCCGCGACGTCAGGGTCGACCAGGTGGTACAGAAGGTGGTCACCACGTTCGACGGTCTGCGGCGCACCGGACAGCGCCTCATCGTCGAGAATCCTCTCGGCGACCTGACGGTGCGCGCCGACCCCGAGAAATTGGAGACGATCATCGCCAACCTGGTATCGAATGCGATCAAGTACTCACCCGATGGTGGGGACATCCGCTGCGTGCTCGAGCAACACGGCGGCGTGGCCAAGATCAGCGTTTCCGACCAAGGGGTGGGCATCCGCGACGAGGACCTCGCCCGGCTTTTCACCCGCTTCGGCCGCCTGGAGCGCCCCGAAACGGCCAACATCGAGGGCACCGGCCTGGGCCTCTTCCTCTCTCGTGAGCTGGCCCGCCTGCAGGATGGTGACATCACCGTTGAGTCGTCCCTGGGACACGGCAGCACCTTCACATTGCGGCTGCCCCTGGCCACGGCTGCCAGCGCTCAGGGCCCGGCGGTAAAGTGAGGAGGTGAAACTTCTTCTAGAGATCGTTGTCTCCATCGTCCTGCACCCGCTGGCCTTTGTCCTGTCGCTGGTCAACATCGCCGGCCGGGACGACCTGAACCCTCCGCAGAAGGTGATCTGGGCGCTGGTCTGTGTGTTCTGGGGTATCGGCCCGATCGTTTACGTGCTCTTCGGCGGTGGCCGCCTGTGGTGAGCATCGCCTAATCCTGGAAACCACAGACGCGGCGATGGCGGAGCTCCTGGGGCTGGTGCCCGAGGAGTTCACGGGTAGGCGCAACGAACTGGTTAAACAGCTCAAGGCTGCCGGCAAGAAAGAGGAAGCCGCAAGCCTCGCGGGGCTGCGGAGGCCGCCCGCGCAGGTCTGGTCGGCCAACCACCTGGCCCGCCAGCGCCCGCTCGCCGTGATTCGGCTACTCTCGGCGGCCGCCGATCTGGCCGAGGCCCAGGAGAGGGCCTTCACGGGTGGCGGCGGTGGAGCCGGCGAGCGACTGCGTCGAGACTCGGGGGCCTACCAGCGAGCCCTCGACCTGGCCGTCCGGGAGGGCGCGGCGCTGCTCCGGGACGGCGACAGGACCGTGGCCGACGATGCGCTCCGGCGGCTTCGCGACGTGCTCGCCGGGGCCGCCCTGGGCGGGGACGAGGTGCGGGACAGGCTTGGCGCCGGGATCCTGCTGGAGGCGCCCCCGGCCCCCGGGGCCATGGCCTTTGCCTTCGCGGGATCGATTCCCGCGGCGCCGGCGCGCACCGCCAAGCCAGGGCGGGCGAAGGGGCCGGCGGCGGGCGCTGTTGGCGTCTCTGTCGGGGCTTCGACAGCCCGCAGCGACCGGGGCCAGGTGGACCACCAGCGGTTGCTCGA
>JBPCPW010000069.1:0-32510 GCA_050998755.1 Candidatus Dormibacteria bacterium | reverse complement strand
TTTTGACGCCCCGCTCGGCCGGGAAGCTCTCGCCGCCCGACTGGGGCCTGCTACCAGGGACTCCGGTGTCTCCCCGGACGGGACTCTCACCCGTTGGACTGATACAGCTTTCAGGACGCACCATGCCGGGATTCTAATTGACGTCAGGGCGCCGCTAATTCCCAACCAGCTCGGGAAAGGTCTCCTCGAACGAACGGACCGAGGGCCGGATGGTGCGGCGGTGTCGCTCCAGGTTGGGGATCACCTCGATGGTCTTGAAGCCATGCCCGGTGACATAGGCGACGACCGTCTCATCGCCCTTCCAGCGTCCAGCCTGTGCCAGCTTGCGGAGCACGCCAATGGTCACCCCGCCGGCCGTCTCGGCGAAGATCCCCTCGGTCCCGGCGAGCAGTTCGATGGCCTCCACGATCTCCTCCTCGGTGACCGTCTCCAGCGTCCCGCCGGTCGAGTTGGCGATGTTGATCACGTACTTGCCATCGCTCGGGTTGCCGATCGCCAGTGACTTGGCGATGGTCTTCGGCTTGACCGGCATTACGGGCTCGCGGTTTTTGAACGCGGTGGCCACAGGCGAGCACCCGAGCGCCTGCGCGCCGGTCAGCCTGGGGTACTTGCCGGGCTCCACCAACTCCAGCTCGAGCAGCTCCTGGATCGCCTTGTTGTGCTTGACGAACTGGCAGCCCGAGGCGATGGGGATGACGATCTCGTCCGGCAGGCGCCAGCCCAGTTGCTCCACAGTCTCGTAGGTCAGGGTCTTGCTGCCCTCGGCATAGAAGGGTCGCACGTTGATGTTGGCGAAGGCCCAGTGGTAGGTGTCGGCCAGCTCGGAGCAGAGACGGTTGACCTCGTCGTAGTTGCCCTCGACGGCAACCACGTTGGGCGCGAAGACACTGGTGGTGAGTACCTTGCTGACCTCCAGGTCGGCGGGGATGAACACGAAGCAGCGCATCCCCGCGCGGGCGGAATATGCGGCCACGGAATTGGCCAAATTGCCAGTCGACGCGCAGGCCATGGTGTCGAACCCGTTGGCGCGTGCCCAGTTCACCGCCACCGAGACCACCCGGTCTTTGAAGGAGTTGGTCGGGTTCATCGTCTCGTTTTTGATGTAGAGGTTCGACAGGCCCAGTTCGGCCCCCAGCCGTTCGGCGTGGACCAGCGGGGTCATCCCCTCCCCCAGCGTCACCAGCTCGGTGTCACGGTGAATGGGCAGCAGGTCACGGTACCGCCAGAGCGAATTGGGGCCGGCTTCGATGCTCTCCCGGCTCACGATGCGGGCCAGTTCGGCGTAGTCGTACTTCACCTCAAGCGGGCCAAAGCACATGTCGCAGACGTGCGTGGCCTGCGGTTGGAACTCGGAACCGCACTCGCGGCAGACAAGAGAGTGAACGTGGCTCATGGGGATGGAAGAGCTTACCGAGCGAGGGCCCGGGCCGTGCTTCGCCACATCCGGCTAGGATGGCGGGATGGAGCTTGGGCTGCGCGGCAAACGGGCACTGGTCACCGCCGCCAGCAAGGGCCTGGGGCAGGCGATCGCCGCCGCCCTGGCGGCGGAGGGATGCCGGCTGGTGGTGTCATCGAGTGACGAGGGACGGATCAAAACGGCCCGGGATGAGCTCGCGGCCGCCGGCGGCGAGGTCCACGCGATGGCCGCCGATGTCAGCCAGCCCGACGAGGTGGCGGACCTTGTCGACTTCGCGATCCACCAGCTCGGCGGCCTGGACATCCTCGTCTGCAACGCGGGCGGCCCGCCGGCAGGCACCTTCGATGACCTGGACGAGGCCCAGTGGCGGCATGCGTTCGACCTACTCCTGATGAGCACCGTGCGGCTGGCACGGGCGGCCCTCCCCGCGCTTCGGGACGGAGGCGGGGTGATCCTGAACCTCACCTCGAGTTCGGTGAAGGAGCCGATCGACGGCCTGATCCTCTCCAACTCGCTGCGCGCGGCGGTTACCGGCATGGCCAAGACGCTCTCCCGCGAGGCCGCCCCCGAGGTCAGGGTGAACAACATCGCCACCGGAATCGTGCTCACGGACCGGATCCACCACCTCGCGGCCTACAACGCCGACCGCGCCGGGATCACGAGGGAGGAGGCGCTCGAGAACATGGCCCGGGCTGTACCCCTCGGCAGGCTGGGGCAGCCCGAGGAGTTGGCAGCCGCCGCCGTCTTCCTCTGCAGCGACGCCGCCAGTTACATCAGCGGAGTGACCCTGGCCGTGGACGGGGGCTCGGCGAGAAGCCTCTTCTAAGCGACCAAGCCCAGCCGCGGCTTCAGGTCGGCCGGCTGAGCCTCCAGCGCCGAGCCAGGATCGCTGCGGTCGCCGCGACTACCACACCGGTGGGGACCAACGGCCACAGCGGCCCACCTGCTGCTGTGTTGGGCAGCGTGGTGATAGTCGAAGCGGTATTGGGCCCAACGATGGGTGGGGCCGCGTTGGCGCAGGCCGCCGCGAAGCAGTATTGGTAGACGCCGCGGCCATAGGTGGCGGCAATCATGCGGTCGGTGTTGCCCGGCTGCAGGCGCAGGGTGAAGACCGGGGCAGCAGGCAGGCTGGCGCCGAGGACACCCCAGGTACCACCGTTGGTGTCCCTGGCGATGAACACACCCGCGTCGGTGGCCACGACCAACTGGCCGTTGTGGACGACGGTCCAGTTGGCCGGGTCGTCGGGCAGGTTGCCGCTGATGTCCGCGAAGTGCTCGCCGTGGTCGTGGGAGACGAAGACGTGGCCATTGCCGACATTGTCCACAGGGTCACCCAACGACCCCGGCGGGATCCAACGGCGGCCGTAACCTCCCAGCGTGACGTAGACGGTGTTGGCGTCGCCGGGGTCCTGCTGGATCGAGGTGATGAACCGCTTGGGCAGCTTGCCGTCGCTCGTCCCGCAGTCGGGCACGCATCGTGCCCCCGCAGCGTGCCAGCCGTCGCTGGACCCGATCTTGGGCGCCGCGGTGCCCCCGACGTTGGTCACGATTCCGCTGTCGAACGGGAGCTTGCCAGTGACGATGTCGCAGTAGCCGCACCAGCCGACGTACTCATGCTCCCCACGCACCCCAAGGGCGGAGGGGACCTTGATCGCCCCATTTGGCAGCGCACCCAGGTCGTAGGTGGTGGTGAACGGGCTCTGGGTGACCTGGCAAAGCGGGTCCACGCAGGCCATGGCGTAGGCGTTGGTGGCCTCCTGGAGCTTGCCGCAGCCAACCAGCACGTGGCCTGGCATAGTCGGGTCCTGTTCGATGGGCGTCGAGAACTGCGAGTTGGTGCTGTCGCAGGTGTTCATCTGTCCGGTGACATCGGTTGGGCTGATGGTGGTCCAGGTCTTGCCGCCGTCATTGCTAAGGCTGAGGCCCGCGTAGGTGTACTCCTCGATGACGTTGTTTGGCTTAGCGGGGTCTGTGACGCTGAAGAAGGCGTCACCGCCAAAGATCTCGCGTTGCCTGCCGTCGGGGGTGATTTTGTCCTCGCCGTTGTCCTGCAGCCCGGCATAGATCGTGCCGTCGCGGGAAATCTCGGCGTCATACGGCTGGAGGGTGTGCAGGCCGCCATTGATCCCTTCCGCCCAGTTGTCGTTGCTGAAGTCAGCGCCCCTTGCCACGTGCTGCAGGAAGGCTCCGCCGTCGCTGCCGGCGAGCAGGGTGACACCGCCGTTGCCGTCGGGAATGAGCGCGTGGGCGTGCTGGTCCGGATGGGTCGTGCTGCCTTCGGTCGGGCTGCTCTGCAGCGTCGGGCTGCAGGGCGCATTCACCGGGAGCGAAACGCCGGCGCACGCATCCCAATACCTGCCGATGACGATCCATGGCGAGAGCGGGCCCACGCCCTTGTTGGTCGGGACTTGATAGCTCTGGGTCAGCGCCGTCGGGACGTTGACATTGTTCTCCCAGATCTCCTCCAGGCCAAAGACCACCCTCCCGGGGTCCCCACCCACGGTCACGGTGGGGTCAGGCTCGATCCAGTTGTTGTACCAGGACTGGATGCCGGGGGTGTAACCGGCCTGCCCAATCAGCGATGTGTTGCCTCCCGCCTTAAGCTGCGCGGAATCCATGATCTTGGTCCAGGTCTTGCCAAAGTCATGGCTCACGTAGGCGCCATCGAGATATGTCGCGACGGTCAGCCCGGTGACGGTGGACTGGCACGCGTTCTGGATGTCCAGGGGGTCGCTCAAGCAGCCCTGAAAGAGGATGGCGTCCTGGACCAGGGCGTAGACATCGTCGTTGTTCTGACCCGCCCCGGTGGCGATCGCCAGGGTGGTGCGCCCGACATGGTCGTTGGGCGCGAAGTCGGTGCCGAGAGCCCAGTTGGGGTCGGGTGAGGGGTGGCTCTGATAGGCGAAGGTCCCGGGATCGCCGCTGGGCGAGATGTAGAGGCCGTTCTGAGGTGCCTGGATGCAGGCCACAGCGGTGCCCGCCGGCATCTGGCAGAGCATCACCGGGCTGCCTGCGGCATCCTTGTTCACCCGGTTTCCGGCGCGCCAACCCACGGCGGCCATCACCGCGCCCGCGGGGGCAGAGCTGCCGGAGGCGATTTTCTTGACCACCACATCGGTGACGATGCTGGCAAAGAAGCAGAGTGGGACGTCGGTGCGCCCGGCGCAATGAACCTGGGTGTTGAACGTCGGGCTCTGGGGGTTCTGGTCCAAGACGGTGTAGGTTGCGTCGGTCGTCGGGAGGGCCACGTTGGTGAACGTGGTGCCATCGGTGGTCGACTTGAACAGGCCCCGGCTGGTCGCGGCGTAGACGGTCATCCCCGTGGCGTCCGCGTCGGAGACGGCGACTTTGAAGAGCAGCGAGGTGCCCGGGATGCTGGCAACGTGGACCCAGTTGGCGCCATCGCTGTCGCTGTAGAAGAGGCCGAGCCCGAACGACGAGTCACCACCGAAGGCGTTGTCGCCGGTCCCGGCGAAGAGCCGGTGGGTGTACCGGTTGTACGTGATGGCACCCATCTCCTGGGTGGGCAAGTTGTCGCCGATCGAGTGCCATAGCGCACCAGAGTTGGTCGTCTCCCATACACCACCGGCCGCCGGTGCAGCCCAGAAGTGGCCGGCGACGGCGGGGTCGTAGGCAAACGCGGTTATCCGCCCGGACAGTCCCTTGAACCCGAGCGGCACGACGTTTGGGTACGTGGCGTCATCCGCGCGGTACGGCGACTGCCCAACCGCCTGCCAGGTGCTGCCGCTCCCCGAATAAGTCCCGGCTGGCAGGGCCGTGCGGCCCTGGGCCACGGCGGCGGCATAGGCCCCCTGGGCAACGGTGCGGAAAGGCGCGGCGCTGCGGGCCTGCGCCTGTCCCAGCTTGGCGTTCATCTCCTCGAAGGTCTCGGGATGGATCGCGGCGACACACCTCAGGCTGGCGCCGGCCGCCGAGAGCGCGTCGGACTCGGGCATCTGCCCGTCGGGGCAGCCGTGTGACGAACCTGCGCGGGCCACCGCGGCCGAGGACACAGCCGAGGGCGTGAGGGAGCTTGTGCCAAAGACCAGTGCCAGCATCGGCGCGCCGAACAGTGCCAGCCTGCGGCTGAAGGCCCCTTTGATTTTCAAGATCTGCAAGCTCCCCGAGGTGCGGCGGCGTCGGATACCCCTGCCGCTTTTTGAACCCACTGCGCCCCGCCGCTTGTGACAGCCGGGTCGGCGCTATTTTAGACCCTGAATTCGCTGTAAAGAAACTGTAAAGGCCGAGGTTGGCCCGATTATGCGCGCCCGAACCGGCACGCCAGGATCACGACAGGAACGCCTACCACCGCCAGGATGACCAATGGCAGGACCGCTCGACCGGGAAGGGTCCCCGGTCCACCCGCGACCGCGGTGTTGGGGAGCACGCTGGGAAGCGGCGATGCCACGGACGCGGTCACCGGGGCCGGGCTGGGGGCGGTTGCGAGCGCCGTCGGGAAGCACCCCGTGGTCTGCCGCGCTACGTCGTTATTTACCAGGGTTCCGGCGTAGTTGCTCTGGTCAGGCTTGATCGTCCCGTCGTCGCCGTAGGTGAAGACCGCGCACCCGTTCTGGTCGACCACCACCGACGAGAAGTCGGCCAGGTTGCGGTTACCCTGCCCGCCACCGGTCAGCTGTCCCGTGGTGCAGAGGATGCCCTGGGTGCATATCTGTCCCTGGTGGACGATTCCCGTCGCCGGGTTGGACGTCGAACCCAGGTCTGCGGTCGCGAACGTCGGGACGGCCGCGGTGGCATTGGTCGACTCGAGGGCCTGGTACTTCCACTGCCCGGTCACGGTGTTGGTATCGGAGGTGTTGGTGGAGTGGAACCAGCCGAGCACCAGCTGGCCGGCCAGCGGGCCTCCGTGCAGCGCTGCCAGTCCCCGGGCGTTGGCGTCGGCGTTGATCTTCTTGGCGCCGCTAAACGTCTTGCCCTGGTCGGTCGACGTGAACAGGTAGGCGTTGTCCGGGGGCGCGACGCCGGCGGTATTGCCCAACGTCAGCGCGTAGAGGTTGCCGCCGCCGTCGATGGCCAGGTCGTTGAACACCAACCCTATATTGGCGCCCGTCGCGGTGCCGTCGAAGACCGTGCTGGCCGTCCAGCTCATGCCGTGGTCAGTCGACTTGAAGAGGTAGAGCGACTGCAGTGGGCCGTTGCCGGTGGCCTGGGTCGTGACCAGCTCGTAGAGGCCGCCGTCTTTATCCAGCACAGGCTTGGCGACGACCGTGCCGTTGGCGACCGCCGCCGCAATGGTCGGGTCCGCGGCGGCGATGCTGGGCGGCGGAAGCGGAAGGAACGGTCCACCGTCCTGGGAGCGGAACACCAGGGGCAGCCCGGTGGCGAAGTCGTGGTAGGACAGGTAGACGTCCTTATGCGGATAGGTCGCGCTAGGGCCGTACACATTGATCCACTGGCGGTCGTTTTCCGGCCCCGTCTGACCGGTGAAGGTAGTCGGGGTCGAGCACGATTCAGCCCCGGTGAAGACCGTGTGGTAGGTCTGTCCCCTGTCCGTGGACACACAGACCTCGGCCGCAACTGCCTCCAGGTCCGCGATGTACACGTCGCCATTGAGCGGGTCCACCGCGGTGTCGCTGTCGCCACCGCCGTTGATGGTCCCCACGGTGATCTTGGGCCCGAAGGTCGTGCCGCCGTTCGACGAGGCCCAGGTGGCGACCCCACTGGTGCGGGTGAGCAGCCCGTCGCAGGAAGCGAAGCCGGCCACGATTCCCTTTGGCGAGCTGACGTAGACATGACCCTTGCCGTCGAGGTCGATGCTCGGCTCGCCACCGCAGTTCCCGGCCAGCTTGACCGGGGCCGTGAAACCTATCGTCGCCGCCGAGGACACAGTGGTCCCGATCGCCAGCACGACCGTCGCCAGGCCACCGACCAGTAGTCCCGTCCTGCTGAGCCGTCTCACCACGTCGGCGAGCGTACCCGAGTTGTCCCTTACTTCTCAGGTCAGCCGGACGCGATCAGCCCGATGCTCGGCGCGACCCGGCTGAGGCACTCGACGATGAACCTGATGTGGTCATCGGGGTCCGCGCTGAGCTCGCGCCAGCCCTTCTCCACGTCCTCACGGGAGATATTGCGGGCAAAGCCCTTGTCCTTGAGCTTCTTGTGCACCGAGCGCGGCTCGACCATCGTCAGGTCTCGACCCTTGACCATGGCCACGGCCATGATGAAGCCGGAGAGCTCGTCGCAGGAGAACAGCGAGTGCTCCATCAGGCTCTCGCGCAGCACGCCCACGTGGTCGTTGTGGGATTCAACGGCGTGGATCATGACGTCCGGCCAGCCAAGGTCGCGCAGGATCCGGCCACCGGCCAGTCCGTGCTCAAAGGGGTCGGGGTGTTCCTCATAGTCGAAGTCGTGGATCAGACCGACGATGCCCCACAGCTCCTCGTCCTCGCCCGCCGTGCGTGCCAGGCCGCGCATCGCCGATTCGACGGCGAGGCCGTGCTTGCGCAGGCTGTCGGATTTCACGTGCTCGCACAGCAGTTGCCAGGCCGCCTCACGAACGTGCGGCCCCCCCGCCTCCCAGCTCTTCTTCGCGACGCCGGTTTCGCTCACTGCGCACCTCCCGCGGCAGCCGCCGCCTTCTCTCTTGCCAGCAGGTGGTCGTAGATCAGCTGGCTCCAAGACTCCATGTCCAGGTAGTAGATCTTCATCTCCTCCAGGGAAAGCAGCTCGCCGTCGAGCTTCCCGGTCTCGCGGATGGCGATCTCCGGGCGGTCCCCGGTGACCTCGAAGACCACCGCCAGGTGCACCCGGCTGACGTCGTTGCTGTCGTCGTTGAGCAAGCCGATCATCCGGTGGGTCCAGTTCCCATCGTAAACCACCTCCTCCTCGAACTCCCGGCGCAGGCCTTCGATGACCGGGTCGGCCGCCGGCCCCTCAGAGATGTCGGCGCGGTTGATATGGCCACCGACCCCCAGCGAAAAGAGGTGACGCAGGCGCTTCTCCGAGCTCTCCTTCAGGCGTTTGGTCAGGAAGTAGCGGTCGTCGTGGCGAAACACGACGTAGGGGATGATCTGCTGGTACGCAGGGTCCTCCTCGACATCGCCACGCTTCCTGAACTCGAACTGCGAGGCGATGATGTCCAGGTACCTGTCGAGGTCGGCATCGATGAACCCGTGCCACGCACCGTCGGGAAAGACCCGGTCCCGCGGGACCACGAGGACCTCCTCAGTCTTCCAGTTGGGCATCAGCTGATGGTGTTGGTGAGGATGCCGATGCCCTCCACCTCGACCTCCATGACGTCGCCGCGGTTGACCGCGCTGACGCCTGGCGGGGTGCCGGTGAGGATGACGTCGTCGGGCTCGAGGGTCATCACCCGGCTGATGTAGCTGACCAGCGCGGCCACCGGAAAGATCATGTCCGCGGTATTACCGTCCTGGCGCGTCTCGCCATTCACCCGCATGCGCACGCGGACGTTGGCGGGGTTGATCCCCGCCACGATCGCGGGGCCGAGCGGGCAGAAGGTGTCGAAGCCCTTGGCGCGGGTCCATTGCGGGTCGCTCCGCTGGAGGTCACGGGCGGTGACGTCGTTGGCGCAGGTGTAGCCGCTCACATAGGTCAGCGCATCGGCCTCATCGACATCGCGGCATGTGCGCCCGATGACCACGGCCAGTTCGGCCTCGTGGTGCACGTTCTGGCTCGCCGCGGGGTAGCGCACCGCGTCCCCGTCACCGGCCAGCGATGACGGCGGTTTGAGGAATATCAGCGGCTCGGAAGGCACCTCGTTGCCCAGTTCTTTGGCGTGGGCGGCGTAATTCCGGCCAACGCCGATGATCTTGGTGGGGCGGATGCTCAGCACCGGCCGAGTGTAAGGCGGCGACGCCCGGGACGACCGGTCAGGCCCGCGAGAGCTCGGAGACGGGGCGTAGTTCCCGGTCCTGGTGGGCCTTGAGCAGGCCGAACTCGAACGCATCCGCGAGTGCCAACCAGGACGCCTCGATGATGTTCGGCGAGCAACCCACCGTGCTCCAGCGACGGTGATGGTCGCCGGAGTCGATCAGGACGCGAACCGTCGCGGCGGTGGCCAGAGATTCGTCTACGACCCGCACCTTGAAGTCGTGTAGGCGGATCGCATCGATCTCGGGGAAATGCGGCAGCAGCGCCTTGCGCAGCGCGGCGTCGAGCGCATTGACCGGGCCGTTGCCCTCCCCGGCGGTGTGCATCACCTGGTCGCCCACCCGGATCTTGACCGTCGCCTCGCTGACCATCGCGCTGCCGGCGCGCTGCTCGACCAGGGCGATCATGTCGATCAGCTCGAAGCGGGGCTTCTCACCCCGGGCCCGGTGGATGACCATCTCGAAGGACGCCTCGGCGCCCTCGAACGAATATCCACGGTGCTCGAGCTGCTTGACCTCGTCCGCGAGGCGGCGGGCAAGGTCCCGGTCGCCCTCCAGGTCAATGCCGAACTCCGTGGCCTTGAACATCACGTTGCCGCGCCCCGCCTGGTCGGACACCACGATCCGCGAGCGGTTGCCCACGACCTCAGGGTCGATGTGCTGGTAGGTGTAGGCGGCCTTCATCATGGCGTCCACGTGCTGGCCGCCCTTGTGGGTGAAGCTGCCGGGGCCGACGAAGGGGGCGAACGGGTTGGGCGCCTGGTTGGCGATCTCGTCGATGTACTGGGAGGTCTCGGTGAGCCGGCGCAGGCTCTCCTCAGGAACCACCTCGCGGCCCATCTTCAATTGCAGGTTGGGGATGAGGGTGGTCATGTTGGCGTTGCCGGCGCGCTCGCCGTAGCCATTCATACAGCCCTGGACCTGGACCGCACCGGCGCCCACCGCGGCCAGGGTGTTGGCCACCCCCACTCCGCAGTCGTCGTGACAGTGGATGCCGACGGTGTCGCCGAAGCGCTGAACCACGGCGGCCACGATCTCGGCCACGCGGTCGGGCAGGTTCCCCCCGTTGGTGTCGCAGAGGATGACGCGTGCCGCGCCGCCCTGTAGCGCGGCGTCCAGGCAGCTCAGCGCGTAGCCCGGGTTGGACTGGTAGCCGTCGAAGAAGTGCTCGGCGTCGTACATCGCAACGCGCCCCTGCGAGACAACAAAGGCCATCGACTCCCCGATCATCGCGACGTTCTCCGCCAGCTCGGTGCGGATGACGTCCCTGACCTGGCGATCCCAGCTCTTGCCCACCAGCGTCACAACCGGGGTGTCGGCGTCGATCAGCTGGCGCAGCTGGAGGTCGTCGGCGGCCGCCACCCCGGGACGGCGGGTGGACCCGAACGCGGCCAGTTTGGCATTGCGCAACGGGGTGGTCTTCATCTCGGCGAAGAAGTCCGAGTCCTTGGGGTTGGACCCCGGCCAGCCACCCTCGATGTAGCTGACGCCCAGGTCGTCCAGCTTCTCGGCGATGCGAAGCTTGTCGGAGACGGAGAACGAGATCCCCGGGCCCTGGGCGCCATCCCGAAGCGTCACGTCATAGAGCTCGACCGTCTTGAATGGGCTCATCGGCGCGCGGCCGCCGGCTCGGTGTGGCGCGTAAGGGCCGCATCGACCGCACTCGCCACCTCGGCGGTGGCCGCCGACCCGCCCAGGTCGGGGGTGAGACTGCCGGCGGTGATCACCTCGTCGACCGCCGCCTCGATGGCGGAGGCCATCTCCGGTAGGCCCAGGGACAAGCGCAGCATCATCGCCACGCACAGGATGCTGCCCAGCGGGTTGGCCTTCTGTTGCCCGGCGATGTCCGGGGCGCTGCCGTGGATCGGCTCGTACAGCCCCGGGCTGCCAGGTTCGCCAAGACTCGCCGAAGGCAGCATGCCCATCGAGCCGGTCAACATCGCCGCCTCGTCGGTGAGGATGTCGCCGAACATGTTCTCCGTCACCACGACGTCGAAGTTTTTGGGCGACTTCACGAAGAGCATCGCCGCGGTGTCGACCAGGATGTGCTGTAGTTCGACATCGGGGTAGTCGCGCGCCACCTCCATCACCACGTCGCGCCAGAAGCGCGACGTGACCAGCACGTTCTGCTTGTCGACCGATGTCAGCTTGTTGCGCCGGCGGCGGGCAAGCTCGAAGGCCACTCGCGTGACGCGCTCGATCTCCGCCCGGCTATAGACCATGCTGTCCCGGGCGGTCTCTGATGGACCCTGCCCCTCTCGGCCACGGGGCTGACCAAAGTAGAGGCCCCCGGTCAGCTCGCGAACCACGACCATGTCGACGCCCTCGATCACCTCGGGCTTGAGCGTGGACCGCTGGGCCAGCGCCGGGTGGACCTTGACCGGGCGGAGGTTGGCAAAGACCCCGAGCTCCTTGCGCAGCCGCAGCAGCCCCGACTCGCATTTCATATCGCCGGTGAGATGGTCCCATTGCGGGCCGCCGACCGCACCCAGGAGCACCGCGTCCGCGACCTGGCAGGCGCCGACGGTCTCGTCGGACAGCGGTCTGCCCTCGGCTTCGATGGCCGCGCCGCCGATCAGCCTTCGCTCCAGGACGAGCTCGACGCCGGCGAGATCGCAGGCGCGCTCCAGGATGACGGCCGCATGCTCGGTGACCTCCGGGCCGATGCCGTCGCCGGGAAGGACGACGACGGTGCGCACGGTCACCTGCCGGCGAGCACGGGCAGCGGTTCCGGCCCGCGGCCGAGATTGGGCAGCCAGGCCGGACGGTCGGCTTCGAATGCCGAAATGGCGGCCTCGTTCTGCGTCGTCAGGCCGATGTCATCGAGCCCCTCGAGGAGACAGTGACGGGAGAACTCGTCGACCTCGAAACTGAAGCTCAGATCTCCCAGGGTCACGGTGCGGTTCTCGAGGTCGACGGTGATCTCCACCCCCGGCTCCTCCTCGGCACGACTCGACAGCAGGGCTACCACCCCTTCGGGGAGCTGCACCGGCAGCAGGCCGCCCTTGAGGGCGTTGCCATTGAAGATATCGGCGAAGGAAGGGGCGATGACGGCCCGGATCCCGAAGTTGTCCAGCGCCCACACCGCGTGCTCACGGCTCGAGCCGGACCCGAAATTACGGCCCCCGATGATCACCTTCGCGTCCCGGTAGGCCCCCTTATTCAAGACGAAGTCGGGCTTCTCGTTGCCCTGCTCGTCGTAGCGCCAATCATTGAACAGGAAGGGCCCGTACCCCGACCTCTCGATACGCTTGAGGAACTGCTTGGGGATGATCTGGTCGGTGTCGATGTTGGCCTGCATCAGGGGGGCCACGACCCCGGTCTCTTTGCGGAAGGGCTTCACGCGGACACCAGGGCGCCGAGGCGCCGGACGTCGACGAAATGACCCTCGATCGCTGCCGCCGCGGCCATCGCCGGGCTGACCAGGTGGGTGCGTCCGCCCCTCCCCTGCCGGCCCTCGAAGTTGCGGTTCGAGGTCGACGCGCAGCGTTCGCCCGGCTGCAGGATGTCGGGGTTCATCCCCAGGCACATCGAGCAGCCGGCCTCACGCCACTCAAAGCCCGCGGCGGTGAAGACCCGGTCCAGCCCCTCGGCCTCCGCCTGGAGCTTGACCAGGTTCGAACCCGGGACAACCATGGCGTGGACACCACCGGCGACCCGGCGCCCATCGACCACCGCGGCCGCCGCACGGAGATCCTCGATTCGCGCATTGGTGCAGCTGCCGATGAAGACGCGGTCCAGCCTGATGTCCTCGACCGCGGTACCCGGGGCCAGGTCCATGTAGGCCAGGGCGCGGGCGGCGGCCTCACGCTCTGAGGGCTCGCTGAAGCTGTCGGGGTCGGGGATACGCTCGCTCACGGCAACCGACTGCGAGGGGTTGGTACCCCAGGTGACGTATGGCACAAGCTCGGCAGCGTCGATCGTGATGCTGCGGTCGAACTCCGCCACCCCCTGGTCGGTGTGCAGGGTGCGCCAATGGGCCACGGCCTCCTCCCAATCCGCGCCTTTCGGCGCGTAGGGCCGGCCCGCGATGTAATCGATGGTCGTCTGGTCAGGGGCGATCAGGCCGGCCCGGCCGCCACCCTCGATGGTCATGTTGCAGACGCTCATGCGCTGCTCCATCGACATCTTCTCAAAGGTGGTGCCGCGGTATTCGAGGACATACCCGGTGCCACCGTCAACCCCGATTCGGTTGAGGATCCCGAGGACGACGTCCTTGGCGGTGACCCCGGGAGGCAGGTCGCCGTCAACCCGCACCTCGAAGGTCTGTGGCTTCTTCAGGCGAAGCGTTTGTGTCGCCAGCACATGTTCCACCTCGGAGGTCCCGATCCCCAGCGCGAAGGCCCCGAATGCACCGTGGGTGGAGGTATGGCTGTCACCGCAGGCGATCACCGTGCCCGGGAGGGTCAGCCCCAACTCGGGGCCAATGATGTGCACGATCCCCTGGAACCGATGTCCCAGGCCAAAACAGGGCACTCCGAAGTCCTCGCAGTTCTGGCGCAGGGTCTCCATCTGTTTGCGGCTGATCTCGGGCGCCGCCTCGATGCCACCGACGGTCGGCACGTTGTGGTCCATGGTGGCGACAGTCTGGGCGGGCCGGCGGACGGCGCGCCCCGCAAGCCGCAAACCCTCGAATGCCTGCGGAGAGGTCACCTCGTGAACCAGGTGAAGATCAACGTAGACCAGGGAGGGTTCGTCGCCGGCGGTCCCCGGGGAGCCCTGTCCGTGGGGAACCACGTGGGCGTCCCACACCTTGTCGAAAAGTGTCCGCGCTGCGGTCAAGGGGTCCCGACCTGCGCCGCAGCCGGGACAGCGATGGCACTCGAGGTCTCAGGGGTCATCTTCACGGTGTCCCCAAGCTCCACCAGCTTGTTCAGCGCGTTGAGGTAGGCGCGGGCGGCGGCAACCAGGATGTCGGTGTCGGCACCGTGCCCGGAGGCCACGTGCGGGCCACGGCGGACGCGGACGTTGACCTCTCCCAGGGCAGCGATGCCGGCGGTGACCTCCTGGACGCGGAACTCCTTCAGCTCACATTCCAGCCTGACCACGTTGTTGATGGCCCGGTAGGCGGCATCGACGGGGCCATCGCCCAGCGCTGCCGACTCGACCACGTCACCCCCCTCGATGGCGATCCGGACGGACGCGGTGGGCTTCATGCCAGTGCCACTGGACACCTGCAGGTGCTCGAGCTTGAAGGTCTCAGTGGACATGCGAGCCTCGTCAGCAACGATCGCCTCAAGGTCCCGGTCGGTGATCTCCTTCTTCTGGTCGGCGAGCTTCTTGAAGCGCGCAAACGCGCGCTTGAACTCTTCGTCGCCGAGCTCAAAGCCCATCTCGGCGATGCGCACCTTGAAGGCATGGCGGCCTGACAGCTTGCCCAGGACGATCTTCTGCTCCGCGCCGACGTCGCCGGCGTCGATGATCTCAAAGGTCCGGACATTCTTGAGCACACCGTCCTGGTGGATCCCCGAGGCGTGGGCGAAGGCGTTGGCCCCGACAACCGCCTTGTTGGGCTGGACCATCATGCCCGTGAGCTGGCTGACCAGGCGGCTGGTGCGGTAGATCTGCGAATGGTCCACCCGGGTCCAGACACCGTAGATATCGGGGCGGATACGGGCCGCGGTGGTGATCTCCTCGACTGACGCGTTACCGGCGCGCTCGCCGATGCCGTTGATGCATCCCTCAACCTGACGGGCGCCGGCGCGGACGGCTGCCATGGAGTTGGCGACAGCCATCCCCAGGTCGTCGTGGCAGTGCACCGAGAGCACCACGTTGCGCAGCGCCGGGACCTTGCCATAGAGCCAGGTCAGGAGCTCTGACCATTCCTGGGGATCGGCGTAGCCCACGGTGTCCGGCACGTTGATGGTGGTGGCTCCGGCCTCAATTGTCGCTTCGATTATCTCGGCCAGATAGGCCTTCTCCGTCCGGCTGGCATCCATCGGCGAAAACTCGACGTCATCGGTGAAGGTGCGCGCCAGCTGCACCGCCTCGACTGCCCGCTTGAGGATGTCCTCCAGTTTCCGGTCCGGGTTGGCCCAACTGACCATGTCACGGTGCAGCGGAGAGGTGCCGACAAATGTATGAATGCGCGGCCGTTTGGCGGCGGAGATGGCGTCGGCGCACTTGAGGATGTCGTCCTGCGGCCAGATGCGCGCCAGCCCGCACACGGTGACGTCCTCAACCGCCTCGGAGATGGCGCTTACGGCGGTGAAATCGCCGGGCGAGGATGCCGGGAACCCGGCCTCGATGACATCCACCCGAAGCCGCTCCAGCTGTTGCGCAACCTGGAGCTTCTGGTCAATGTTCATCGCCGCGCCGGGTGACTGCTCACCGTCGCGCAGCGTGGTATCAAAAATGATCAGCTGGTCAGCGGGTGCGCCGGTTACGTCGGCCGGTAGGGCGTTCGTTGTATCGGGGATGGCGACGTCAGGTGAGTGGCCGTTGCCGTCACTCATACCTTTGCGGGCTCCACGTCGGGCGCGGTCTTGGCACCGAGCCAGCTCATCTTGCTACGCAGCTTCGCCCCGACCTCCTCCAGCTGGCTGTGCTGGTCGGCCTGCTTGAACTCTATGAAGTTGGGGCGACCGTTGGCGTTCTCGGCGATCCAATTCTTGGCAAAGGTCCCGTCCTGGATCTCGCCCAGGATCTTCTTCATGGTCTGGCGGGTCTGGTCGTTGACCACCCGCGGACCGCTGACGTAGTCACCGAACTCGGCGGTGTCGCTGACCGAGTAACGCATGTAATTGAGGCCACCCTGGTACATCAGGTCGACGATCAACTTGAGCTCGTGCATGCATTCGAAGTACGCCAGCTCCGGCTGGTAGCCCGCCTCCACCAGGGTCTCGAAGCCGGCCTTGACCAGGCTGGAGACTCCGCCGCAGAGCACCGCCTGCTCCCCGAAGAGGTCGGTCTCGGTCTCCTCCTTGAAGGTCGTTTCGAGCACCCCGGCGCGCGTCCCGCCGATTCCCTGGGCGTAGGCCAGGGTTTTCTCGCGGGCGCTGCCGGTGGCGTCCTGGTGCACCGCGAAGAGGCAGGGGACACCCTGGCCGGCGGCGTAGGTGCTGCGCACCAGGTGGCCCGGTCCCTTGGGAGCCACCATGCTGACGTCGACCGACGCGGGCGGCTCGATCTGCTTGAAATGGATGTTGAAGCCGTGGCCGAACATCAACATCGCGCCGTCCTTGAGGTTGGGGGCGACATCCTTTTCGTAGAGATCGGCCTGGGAGGTGTCGGGCGCCAGGATCATGACCACGTCCGCGCCCTTCACCGCCTCCGCGGGCTCGAAGACCTCAAGACCGGCGTCCTTCACCGCGGACCGGCTGCGGCTGATGGCGGGGAGACCCACGACCACGTTGTGGCCGGACTCCTTGAGGTTGATGGCGTGGGCGTGGCCCTGGGAACCAAAGCCCAGGATGGCGATGCGCTTGCCTTTCAGCGCCTCCGAATTGGCGTCGTCGTCGTAGTACATGCGAGCTGTCATCTCTATAAGTCCCCCTAAATGTCCCCGGTGACGTCGGCGGCGATGGCGCTGACCTTCGCACGAGGCGCCGGAGCCACCGGCTCATGCTCGGCCTCGGATTCGTGCTCCCGCTCGACCAGGCGCAGCCGGGCGGTATTACCGCGGACCATGGCCACCGCGCCCGAGCGGGCGATTTCTTTGATCCCGTAGGGCTGCACCAGGCCGATGAAGTCGTCGATGCGCTCGGCCGGTCCGGTGAGCTCGACGATCAGCGTGGTGCTGGCCACATCCACGACCCGGCCGTCGAACATCGAGATCAGGTCGAGCAGCTCCCTTCGGCTTCTAGGAGGCGCGTTGAGCTTGATCAGGACCAGCTCCTGGGCCACCACGCGCTCGGTGGTGATGTCGTCGATCTTGATGACATCCACCAGCTTGTACAGCTGCTTCATGGCCTGCTCGGCCTGCTGGCGGCCGACGTGCACGGTGATGGTCATGCGGCTGACGCTGCCGTCGTCCGTGGGTCCGACGGAGAGGGAGTCGATGTTGAACCCGCGACGGCGGATCATCGACGCCACCCGCTGCAGCACGCCGGGCTTGTTCTCGACCAGGACGGAGAGGAGGCGAGCCGGGGTGTTCATGGCTAGTGCGCCTCCACGTAGTCCAGCAGGCCCTTGCCCAGCGGGATGATCGGGTAGACGTTGGCATCGGGGTCGATGACGAACTCCATCAGCACCGGGCCGTCGTGGGCCAGCGCCTCGTCGAGCATCCCCTCAACGTCCGACTGCTTGTCGGTGCGCAGTCCCTTGATGCTGTAGGCCTCAGCCAGCTTCATGAAATCAGGTCGGTGCGTGAGGTCGACCTGCGAGCGGATGCCGCCGTAAAAATCGTCCTGGAACTGCCGGACCATGCCCAGGCAATAGTTGTTGAGGATCAGGATCTTGATGTTCACGTTGTTCTCGGCGATGGTCGCCAGCTCCTGCATGTTCATGACGAAACCGCCCTCCCCGCTGACGCAGAAGACCGTCTTGTCGGGCCGCGCAAACTTGGCGCCAATGGCTGCCGGGAAGGCGAATCCCATGCAGCCGGTGCCGCCGCTGTTGAGGAACAGCCCGGGCTTGGCGTAGTCAAACCAAAGCGCCGCCCAGATCTGGTTCTGGCCGACGTCGGCGACCACGATGGCCTCCGAGTTGGCGCGGTTGTACATCGGGATCAGGACCTCCTGCGGCTGCAGCAGTCCCGTTTTGTTGAGGTAGCGGATCGGGTGTTCCTCTTTCCACTGGTCGATCTGCGTCAACCAGGCGTGCTCGCGCTTGGCCTCGACCAGCGGGATCAACTCCTTCAGCACGGCCCTGGCATCGCCCACCAACGGCACCTGGGGCTTCAGGTTCTTGCCAATTTCCGCTGGGTCGATATCGATGTGGACGATGTTCTCGACGTTGGGCGCGAAACTCTCCAGCTTGGTGGTGACGCGGTCGTCGCAGCGCATGCCGATCATCATCAGCAGGTCGCAGTTGTTCACCGAGAGGTTGGTGTAGGGCGCGCCCATGAAGCCCACCATCTGCAGGGCCAGGGGGTCGCGCAGGGGGAAGGCGCCGGTGCCCAGCAGCGTCCAGCCCACGGGGATGTTGGCCTTGTGCGACAGTTCGATCAGCTCCTGCTCGGCGCCCGAGATCAACACACCCCGGCCGCAGAGGATCATGGGGCGCTTGGCGTGCTTGATCAGCTCCGCGACCTTGCGCACCTGCACCGGGTTGCCCTTGTACGTGGGGTTGTACGAGCGCATGTGCACCGAGGTGGTGGGGTAGGTGAAGTCGACCTGCTGCTGCTGGATGTCCTTGGGCAGGTCGATCAATACCGGCCCGGGGCGCCCCGTGCGGGCGATGTAGAAAGCCTCGCGGATGGTCTCGGCCAGGTCGTTGATGTCGGTGACCATGTAGCTGTGCTTGACGACCGACATCGTGCTGCCGATGACGTCCGACTCCTGGAACGCGTCAGTCCCGACGGCCGAGGTGGCGACCTGCCCGGTGATTGCGACCATGGGTACGGAGTCAAGGAACGCGGTGGCCAGCCCGGTGACCAGGTTCAGTGCACCCGGGCCGCTGGTGGCCCAGACCACACCGACCGCACCGCGGCGCGCCCGCGAGTAACCGTCGGCGGCGTGGGCACCGCCCTGCTCGTGGCGGACGAGGATGTGCTTAATCCGGTCGGCATACTCCGGTAAGACCTGATAGAGCGGCAGGTTGGCCCCGCCGGGGTAGCCAAAGATCGTGTCCACCCCCTCACGCAAAAGGCACTCCATGACGATCTGGGCGCCACTCAGGCGCCGAAGTGCCTCAGCCGTCGCGCGTCCATTGCTGTGGACCTGGGGGGCAGCGGTCACCCGTAGAGGTCCTGGATGTTCTCCTTGGTCGACTCATCAGCCAGCAGTTCGTGCAGCTTCTCGTCGGTCACCGGCTTGTCGTCCTTCTCCACCTTGTGGAAGACGCGGTTCACCACGCGCTCTTTGGGCGCCTGGCCCATGTCCCACATGCGTGCCTGGAGCTTCATCTGCTCCTTCTGCTTGTCGGTCATTGCTGTGCCACCTCCTGGTCTGAAATTCCTTGCCGAGCACTCTCAGTCCGGTGGGGCCACCCGTTGGAAAACAAAAAAGTCCCGCCCCAGTTGCTGGGACGAGACTCCGTAAGGAAATCCCGCGGTACCACCCGCATTGTCAGCTCAGAGCCAACCCACTCCTAGGTCCGGTATCGAGGACCACCTCGGCCGCTGCTACCTCCGCCTGACGCCTGGGTGACGGGCGGGATTCGATCGGCTGCTCGGGGGCGAGTTCAGAAATCCTTGTGGCTACCGGCTTCCACCTGACCCGGCTCGCTGAAGCGCAAGGGCTTCCTAGTACTCCCCGTCTTCGCTCTATTCGGTTGTGGGATCTACTGGCGAGTCTAAGGCCGCTTGACGCAGGGTGTCAAACCCTTCACAAGTCTTAACCCTGCTGCCCTGCAGCGATCGCCGCCCCGGCGGGTGCGCTACTCAGAGACAGCCATCAACTGGTCGCGGAAGCCCGGGTAGGAAACTGCAGCGGCCTCGGCGTCCTCAATCAAGGTCTCGCCGGCAGCCACGCACCCGGCGAGCATCAGGGTCATGGCCATGCGGTGATCGCCCTCCGAGGAGGCGGCGGCGCCGGTCAGCCTGGACGGCCCCTCGATCACCAGGTCGTCACCCTCCACGGTAATCGCCGCGCCCAGCGCGCCGAGCTGGCGCTCAATGGCCGCCAGCCTATCCACCTCCTTGTGACGCAGCTCGGCCAACCCCTCGAACCTGGATCCGCCGTTGGCCGCGGCCGCGGCCAGCGCCAATACGGGTACCTCGTCGACCATCGACGGAATCTCCCACCCCTCGACCACCACCCCGGACAGCCGGCTCGATCGAACATGCAGGTCTCCCACCATCTCGCCGCCCTGCTGGTGCTGCTTCTCGACGCGGATGTCGGCCCCCATGCGCAGGAGAACCGCGAGAAACCCGGTGCGCGTGGGGTTGAGGCAGACATCGTGAATGAGCAACTCGGCGTCCGGGTGAACCGCGGCCAGCACCGCCCAGAAGGCGGCCGATGAAGGGTCCCCGGGCACGGTCAGGTCGAAGGCCTCGATCCGCGGAGGCGGTTGCAGCGTGATGGCATCTCCCACCCGGACGTCGACACCGAGTTGCCGCAGGAGGCGCTCGGTGTGGTCCCGTGTCAGGGCCCGCTCGGCCACCGCGGTGACCCCGTCGGTCTGCAGCGCCGCGAGCAGGACCGCGGTCTTGACCTGGGCGCTGGGGACGGAGATGCGCACCGACCCGCCCCGGAGACGCCGGCCTCTGACCAGCACCGGCGCGGTGCCACCTGGGCCCACTTCGACATCCGCCCCAAGCGCGATTAACGGGGTGGCAACCCTTTGCATCGGACGGCGCGACAGGGACCCGTCACCCACCAGCCGCGATGCGAATTCCGGGGTGGCCGCCAGGGCGCCCATTAAAAAGCGCATGGTGTTGCCGGAGTTGCCGCAGTCGAGGTCCGCGGACGGCGTGCGCAGCCCCCTGAGCCCAACGCCGACGACCTCAGCCTGCTCCTCCTCGGCGACGATTGCGACGCCCAGCTGCGTCAGGCATCGCATCATCGAAGCCTGGTCCTCGCCCGGGGCCCGGTGGGTGATTCGCGAGCGTCCCTCGGCCAGCGCCGCCAGGACCAGGGCGCGGTGCGATATCGACTTGTCCCCGGGCACGGTGACCTCACCGCGAATCCGGGCGGGCGCCGAGATTGCCTCCTGGTTCACCTCAAGCCAGCCCCGGGTGCTCCTCGGCCCAGGACCTGCGGGTGCCACGCGCGGACTCGAAGAGCGCGAGAAGAGCGGCCTCCTCACCCCTGGCCATCGCCGCCTCGAACATGTCGAGCGCTTCGTGCAGCGCGCCCCACGACCGCAGGATCTCCTCGCGATTCATCCCCGCGATCGCGGCATACATCTCGGGGTCGCCGGCGCCCAGCCGGCTTATGTCGCGGAAACCCGATGAGGCGAGTTCAGAGGCCTCGGCCCAGTCCTCCTGGTCCCCCGCCGCGACAAGGAAGGCGGCGCTGAGCAGGAAGGGCAGATGGCTGATCATCGCCACGTAACGATCGTGGCGTTCCGGAGGGAGGAACACCGGCAGGCCTCCAATGGCGCGGATCGCCTGGAAGTAGTCCTCCCAACGGGGCTCATCACCTCCGCCCGGCCAGGGGGTGAAGAGCCAGGGACGCCCCCGAAACAGGTCGGCATCGGCGTGGCCAATGCCCGTGACCTCCTTGCCGGCCATCGGGTGCCCACCCAGGAACGGGTTGCGCTCGCGATCGAGGACGGTCGCGGCATGGGCCACGACGGTCCCCTTGACCGACCCAACATCCGTCACCCGGGCACCTTCGGCGAGGTGCGGGGCGCTCTCCTCCAGGACCCCCGCCGTCGCCGCCAGCGGGCAGGCCAGCACGACAAGGTCGGCGTCGCGAACCAGCGCCAGTTCGGTGCCGGCGCGGTCGACGGCCCCAATCGCAATGGCCGTATCAACCGTCTCGTGGCGGCGGGCGACACCGATCACCTCGACGTCAGGGAGATGCCTCTTCAGCGCCAGCCCCAACGATCCGCCGATCAGCCCCAACCCCACGATGGCCACCGACTTCATGGCGACAATTATCCCCGGGTCAGCCCAGGTCGCGCCCCACAGCCTCGGCCACCCTGCGTACCGACTTCATCAGCTTGGCAAAATTGTCGAACTTGAGCGACTGGGGACCGTCGGAGTAGGCCTCGGCAGGGTTGGGGTGGACCTCGATCATCAGGCCGTCCGCGCCCGCCGCCACGCCGGCGCAGGCCATCGCCTCGACCCAGCTCCATTTGCCGGTACCGTGGCTGGGGTCGACCACGATGGGCAGGTGCGACAGCTCGCGCAGCACCGGGACCGCGTTGAGGTCGAGGGTGTTGCGGGTGATGGTCTCAAAGGTCCGAATACCGCGCTCGCAGAGGATGACCTGGTAGTTGCCGCGACTCAGGATGTACTCGGCGGCCAGCAGCCACTCCTCGATTGTCGAACTCAGACCGCGCTTGAGCAGGACCGGCTTGCGGACCTGGCCCACCTCGTAGAGCAGGTTGTAGTTCTGCATGTTGCGGGCCCCGATCTGAAGCACGTCGGCAGACTCCGCCACGGCCGCGACATCGGTCGCCGCCATGACCTCGGTCACCACCGGGAGCCCGGTCTCGGCACGGGCCTCCTCCAGCAGCTCGAGGCCGTGCTTGCCCATCCCCTGGAAGGTGTACGGGGAGGTGCGCGGCTTGAAGGCCCCGCCGCGCAGGAAGTGGGCGCCCGATTCCTTGACCGAGCGGGCGGTGGCCATCAGCTGTTCGCGGGACTCCACCGCGCAGGGACCGGCCATGACGAACAGCGAGTCACCGCCCACCTGGACCCCGGCTACCTTGTATATGGAGTCCTGCGGGTGCCACTCGCGGCCGGAGAGCTTGTAGGGCTTGGTGATGGGGATGATCTGTTGCACGCCATCCATGTGCACCAGCGAGTCCTTGATCTCGATGGCGTTGGCGCCCATCACTCCGATGATGGTGGTGGCCTCGCCCTCCGAGCGGTGGGCCTTGAACTTGAGCTTCTCGATCTGCTCTACGACGCGGTCCACCTGCTCCGGGGTGGCGTCGTGCTGCATCACGACGATCAAGACGGGCGCCCCCCGGCGGTGGCGGCGGTGCCATCGCGCAGCTGGTCGAGATCCTGCTTGATGGCGGCGGCGCCCCGCAGGTAGACGAATCTCATCGCCGATGCCGGCTTCTCGGTGTTGAGCATCACCAGCACCCGGATGCAACGGGCGATGCTGCGGGGGTTGCCGGCGTCCACCTCCATCTCGTGTCCGCAGAGCAGGGGCACCTCGGTCCAGCCCAACTGGCGGGCGGCGATGGCAGGGAACTCGGAGTTGACATCGCGGGTGGTGGTGAACCAGGCGCCGGCGATGTCCTCGGCCTGGATGCTGTTCTCCTCGATGAGTTGCCGCAGCATCTCGCCAGTGGCCTCGATGATCTCCTGGGCCGAGTCGGAGTCCACGGTGGTTGCTCCCCTGATCCCTCTAACTGCCAACCGCTGCACCTCCTCTTATCTGTGTGACGAAGGCGGCGGCGCTGCCGGCCGGGTCCTCCTCGGTTATGTGATCGACCAGGGCGCTGCCCACGATGGCCGCGTCCACCTTGCCCGCCAGGCGTTCGAGGTGCTCGGGCCGGGAGATGCCGAAACCCAGCGCTAGAGGTGTTGAGGTCAGGGCCCGGATGCGCTCCAGCATCCCGTCCACCTCGTCCGGCAGGCTGTCCCGGCTCCCGGTCACCCCCGTCACCGAGATGCAGTAGATGAAGCCCGTGGCCAGCCTGGCCACCGTCCTCATCCGCTCCTCTGTACTCGTCGGGGCGATGAAGAGTATCAAGTCCAGCGCGGCGTCCCGGCATGCCTGGTGGATGACTTCGGCCTCCTCCATTGACAGGTCGGCGACGATGAGCCCGTCAACGCCGGCGGCGGCGGCGTCGGCGCAGAAACGGTCCAGCCCGTAGGCCAGGATGGGGTTGATATAGCCCATGAGGATCAGCGGGACATCGACCCCGCGCTCGCGCACCTCGCGGGCCACCTCCAGGCAGAAGGGCACGGTCACGCCGTTTTTCAGGGCGCGAAGCGAGCTGCCCTGGACGCTGCGGCCCTCGGCCAGCGGATCGGAGAAGGGCACGCCCAGTTCGATGAAATCGGTGCCCGCGGCCACCAGGGCCTCGGCGATCGCCGGCGTGTCGTGCTTGTGGGGGTAGCCGACGGTCACGAACATCGAGACGCCCAACCGTCGCTCGGCGTGGAGACGTTCAAACATGGCACTGGTGCGGCTCATCGGCGGCTCAGGCGGGGGAACTGCGGACGGTGTCGATGTCCTTGTCGCCTCGCCCCGACAGGCACACCAGCGCGGGGCCTGCGATGTCACCCTTGAGCACGCGGGCGACGGCGTGCGAGCTCTCCAGTGCCGGGATGATGCCCTCGAGGCGGCACATCACGTGGAAAGCGTCGAGGGCCTCGTCATCGGTTATCGGCTCGTAGCTGACACGTCCGGAGTCGTGCAGCATGCTGTGCTCGGGGCCCACCCCGGGGTAGTCCAGGCCCGCGCTGATCGAATGGGTCTCGATGACCTGGCCGTCGGCGTCCTGCAGCAGGTAGCTGTACGAGCCATGGAGGACTCCTGGCTTGCCGCCGCCTATCGACGCCGCGTGGCGCCCGGTCAGGATGCCGGCCCCGGCGGCCTCCAGCCCCACCAGCTTCACCTCTTCGTCCGGGATGAAGGCGTGGAACATGCCGATGGCGTTGCTGCCGCCGCCCACGCACGCCAGCACCGTCGCCGGGAGCGCCCCCGTGCGGTCCAGGAACTGCTCGCGAGCCTCGGTCCCGATCACCGCCTGGAAGTCGCGAACCATCTCCGGGTAGGGGTGCGGTCCGACGACCGAGCCGATGATGTAGTGGGTATCGCGCACGTTCGTCACCCAGTCGCGGATGGCCTCGCTGGTGGCGTCCTTGAGGGTCATCGAGCCCGTCTCTACCGGCTGCACGTCGGCCCCCAGCAGCTTCATCTTGTAGACGTTCAGCGCCTGTCTGCGCATGTCCTCGACGCCCATGTAGACCAGGCAGCTCATGCCGAAGCGCGCGCAGACCGTCGCGGTGGCCAGCCCATGTTGCCCGGCGCCGGTCTCCGCGATGATCCGCGTCTTTCCCATACGCCGGGCCAGCAGGATCTGGCCGAGCGCGTTGTTCAGCTTGTGCGCGCCGGTGTGCAGCAGGTCCTCGCGCTTGAGCCACACCTCGTGGCCGACAAGCTCGGAGATGCGCTCCGCCTGGTACAGCGGGGTGGGACGCCCGCCAAAGTCGCGGTTCAGCTCCCTGAGCTCTAGGTCAAAGGCGGGGTCGGCGGTCGCCGCGACATAGGCCGCCTCCAGCTCGTGGAGCGCGGGCATCAGCGTTTCGGGGACGTACTGGCCTCCGAACGCACCGAAACGCCCGGCCTTCGAGGAGGTCTCGGAGTGGCTTTGAGAGCCGGCGCTCTCAGGCAACGACACGCAACGCCTCCTCGGCTCTGCGCGCCGCGCGGACAAAGGCGCGGACACGGTCCGGGTCCTTGACTCCGGGGCTGGACTCAAGCCTGCTCGAGGCGTCAACGCCCCAGGGACGCAGGGCGCGGATGCCGTCCTCCACGTTGTCGGCGGACAGGCCGCCACTGAGGATCAGCCGGTAACGCAGGGCAAGGTCCTCGACCCATGCCCAGGGGAAGGTGCGCCCCGTCCCACCGAGGAGCCCGTGGGCATGGGTGTCGGCGAGCAGCACCTCACCGGGCGGCCAATCCACCACGGCCGCCGCCCGGGCGGAATCCAGGCGCACGGCCTTCACCAGGGGGTAGGGCAGCGACGCGGCATCGTCCCATTTCTCGGCGCCGTGGAGCTGAACGACAGTGAAGCCGACGGTGCCCACGATCTGCTCCACCTCGCCCACTGCCTGGTCGACGAAGACCCCCACCGCATCGACGTGGGGCGGTAGCTCGTTGACCATCTTCCGCGCCTGCCGGACGGTCACCGTCCGCGGAGTACCGGGCGCCATGATGAAACCGAGCATGTCCGCCCCCTCCTCGACTGCCACCATGGCGGTGTCCAGCGAGGTGTTGCCACACACCTTGATCCTCATCCGACGTCCATCGATTGCGCGGCGCCGACCAGTTCGCGAACCTTGGTCGCAGGGTCGGGCGCGGTCATCAGCGCCTCGCCCACGAGCACGGCGCGCGCCCCGGCGCGAGCCGCCGCGACGGCCTGCTTCCGGCTCGACACTCCACTCTCCGCCACCATCGGCAGGCCCTCCGGCAGCGCCGCCGCGATCCGCGCGAACTTGCCGCTATCGACGGCGAACGTGGCCAGGTCGCGTGAGTTGACCCCCAAAAGCGTTGGCCCGGCGCCCAGCGCGGCCTCGAGCTCCGACTCTTCGTAGACCTCGACCAGGGTCTGCAGCCCAAGCTCGGCGGCGGTTTCACTGAGGTCCAGCAGCTCGGCCGGGCTGACGATCCGGGTGATCAGCAGGACGCAGTCAGCGCCCGCGGCAGCCGCCTCGAGGACCTGGCGGGGATCGATGACGAAGTCCTTGCGCAGCAGCGGCAGCTCAACCGACTTTCGGGCGGCGCGGAGGTCGCGTAGGTCACCGCCGAAATCCGGGTTGGTCAGCACCGAGATGGCGCTGGCACCGGCGCGGGCAAAGGCCCCGCAAAACTCGGCCACGTCCGCCCCGGCTCGGAGGTCGCCCTTGCTTGGCGACCGGCGCTTGAACTCGGCGATCAGGGCCGGCTCGGGCCCCCCCGCCAGGGCTGCCGCGAAGTCCCGGCGACTCGGGCGCTCTCGGGCGGCGTCGCGCAGCCTACCTTCGTCCGGCGGCGCGGCCAAAAGGTGGGCTCGGACCCGCGCCACAATACCCTCGAGAAGGTCGGCCATCAGGCGTGCACCGCCGAGCGCCGCGAGCAGATGTCGAGGAAGTTGCGCAGCAGGTCATGGCCGCCCTCGGTGAGGATCGACTCGGGGTGGAACTGCACGCCCTCGACCGGGTGCTCGCGGTGGCGGACGCCCATGATCACGCCGTCTTCAGTGCGGGCAGTCACCTCAAGGCAGGGCGGCACCGTTGCAGGGTCGATGGTCAGCGAGTGGTAGCGCGTCGCGCTGAACGGATCGGGCAGCCCGGCAAAAACGCCCTCTCCATCGTGATGAATTCTCGACAGCTTGCCGTGCATCACCCGGGGCGCCCGCACGACCGACGCGCCGTAGGCCTCGCCGATGCACTGGTGCCCCAGGCAGACACCGAGAATGGGCATCCGCGGCCCCAGCTCCGTGACCAGGTCGGTGCTGATTCCAGCCTCCGCAGGGGTGCACGGGCCGGGTGAGATGACCACGCCCAGGAGGTCCATGGCGGCGACGTCAGCCACGCTGACCTCGTCGTTGCGCACGACCCGGGGCGACTCACCGAGCTCACCCAGGTACTGCACCAGGTTGTAGGTGAAGGAGTCGTAGTTGTCGATCACCAGTACTGGTCGGCTCACAGGCGGGGCTCGTGCGCCAGGGCCACCGCTCGACGCACTGCGGCGAGCTTGTTCTCCGTTTCCAGCAGCTCCTCCTCGGGCGAGGAGTCGGCCACCACTCCGGCGGCTGCCTGCAGGTAGGCGTAGTCATCCTTGACCACCGCGGTGCGGATCGCGATGCAGGTGTCGAGGTTCCCGGAGAAGCCGAAATAGCCCACCGCACCGGCATAGACGCCGCGGTTTTCGGCCTCCATTTCGGTGATGATCTCCATCGCCCTGATCTTAGGAGCGCCGGTCACCGTGCCCGCCGGGAAGCAGGCGCGCAGGGCGTCGAAAGCAGTTCGGCCCGGCGCCAGGCGGGCGGTGATCCGGCTGACCAGGTGCATGACCGCGGCGTACTTCTCGACGAAGAAGAGCTCGGGGACCCTGACCGAGCCGACCTCGGCGAATCGGCCGATGTCGTTGCGACCGAGATCGACCAGCATCAGGTGCTCGGCGCGCTCCTTTTCGGAGGCCAGCAGCTCGTCCTCCATGCGCCTGTCGTGCTCCGGGTCCCGGCCTCTGCGCCGGGTCCCAGCGATGGGACGGTACTCCACCTCGCCCTCCTCCACCCGCACCAGGATCTCGGGCGATGTGCCGACGATGGCAGTGCCCCGCCGGCGCTCACCGGCGTGGCCCGGCAGCCGCAGGTAGTACATATAGGGAGAGGGGTTCACCGTTCGCAGCACCCGGTACAGATAGAACGGGTGGGCGGTCATCGGGACCCGCAGCCGCCGCGACACCTGGACCTGGAAGATGTCCCCGCTGAGGATGTACTCCTTGCACCTCGCGACCCGCTCCACAAACGCGCCGGGAGAGATGTTCCACTGCTCCGGTTCGGGGGCCCCGGTGCGCCGCTCGGCGCCGTATTCCGGCCCCGGGGGCACCTCCGTCGAGTCCAGCCTGGCGGCCATCGCGTCGATGCGCGAGGCAGCAGCGGCATATGCGTTGTCGATTGAGGCCGAGCCGTCGAGGCGCACGTGGCTGATGATCGTGCGCCGGTGCAGCAGGTGGTCGAAGACCACCAGGTTGTCGGCCAGAAAGAACACCGCGTCGGCCAGGTCCAGCGGGTCGGTGGCGGCAGCGGGCAGGTTCTCGAAGTACCGCGCCGATTCGTAGCCCATGTAGCCCACCAGCCCTCCTGAGAAGCGCGCGGGCAGGTCCTCGGGCGGCGCCTGGCGGTATCGCTCGACCACGCCCTGGAGCAGGGCGATAGGGTCGTCGAACGGCTGCGTTCGACGCTCGTCGCCCTCGACGATTTCGGCGGTTCCGTCCCGCATGGTGATGGACGCCAGCGGCTCCCCGCCGATGAACGAATACCGCCCCAGGCGCTCGCCGCCCTCGACAGACTCCAGCAGGAACCCAGGACGATCAGCGTTGAGGCGCCAGTAGGCGGCCACAGGCGTCTCGGTGTCGGCCAGGTCGCTGCGATATATGGCCACCAGGTTGTGGTCGGCCGCCAGTCTCCTGACCTCTTCGAGGTCAGGCTTGATCACCCCGCGCGTGGCGATCATTGCTGGGCGGCGAGGAATTCGCCGATGCGGCGAAGGCCCTCCTTCAGGTTGTCGATGGACTGGGCGTAGCTGAGCCGGATGTAGCCCTTGCCCATAGGGCCGAAAGCGGTTCCAGGCAGGACGGCCACACCCGCTTTCGCCAAGAGCGCGTCGGCCAGTTCCTTGTGGTCCCAGCCGGTCGCGGTGACGTTGGGGAACACATAGAAGGCGCCGCCGGGTTTGTGGCAGCGAATACCGGGGATGGCGTTGAGGCCGTCCACGATGGCGTCGCGTCGCGAACGGTACTCATCGACCATCCGGTGGATGGAGACCTCGGACTCCGGGGAATCCAGCGCGGTCATGGTGGCGACCTGGATGAAGGCGGTGGCGCAGGAGCTGCTGTTGATCATCAGCGTCTCCATGTGCTTGATCAGTTCGGCGGGGGCCAGCCCGATCCCCAGGCGCCACCCGCACATCGCGTAGGCCTTGGACAGGCCGTCCATGATGATCGTGCGCTCCTTCATACCGGGGAGCTCGGCAATTGACGGGACGGCGCCGTCATAGGCAATCTGGGAGTAGATCTCGTCCGAGACCACCCAGAAGTCACGCTCGACGGCGAGCTGGGCGACAGCGATAAGGTCGTCCCGCTCCAGGATCCCGCCGGTCGGGTTGCCGGGGGAGTTGAGGATGACCATCCGCGTCCTGTCCGTCACCAGCGACCGGAACTCCTCGATGTCGAAGCGGAACCCTCGTTCCTCGCGCAGCGGCAGACCGACCGGCGTGGCGCCCATGAAACTCACCAGCGAGGCGTAGATCGGGTACCCGGGGTCCGGCAGGATGACCTCATCCCCCTGCTCGATCAGCGAGAGCATCGCGAACATCAGGACGTTCTTGCTACCGGGAGTCAGGATCACCTCATTGCCGTGGCACTCGACGTCAAGGCGTTTGGCATAGTGGGCGGCCACCGCCTCGCGGACCTCGGGGATGCCGCCGGCCGGGGTGTAGTGGGTGTAGCCATCCTCGATGGCGGCCTCCGCGGCGGCGATGATGTGGGGGGGCGTGGCGAAGTCGGGCTCTCCGATCTCCAGGTGGACGATGCTGAGGCCGTCCTCCTCCAAGCGTCTGGCCCGTGCCAGGACCTCGAACGCCGACTCAGTCCCTAGCAGGTCCATGCGTTTGGCCAGCCGCATTGTCAGGCTCATTCTAATGAAGGAAACTTGTCCGGCCCCATATTGAGAGTGTCTTGCTGAACATCCTCAGAACCCCGCTGTGGCAGAAGTTCAAGGAGTCGCGCCTTTCGACCAAGGTGCTGCTCTTCTTCGGCGTGGGAACGCTGCTGCCCATCTACACCATGCTGGCGCTCAGCCTGCAGGCCAACAGCGACATCCTCCGCCGGCAGCAGCTGCAGGACCTGACCAATACCGCGACCGGGCTCTCCGCCGAGACCACCAACCAGGTCAACGAGTGGAGCAAGGACTCGCGTCAGCTGGCCGGCGAGCCGGGCATCGTCCGCAGGGCCACCGGCGACCCATCCGGCAGCGACTCCGACTCTCTCGACGCCCTCAAGCGGGCGCAGCAGTCTGACCCCAGCTTCAAGGTGGCGTTCGTGTTGGACAAGGCGGGCATGGTCGTCCAGAGCACCGACCCGGCGCTGAACGGAAGCTCCACCTTCGCGGCGGCCCAGTACTTCAAGCAGGCGCTCAATGGCAACCCGGCGGTGTCCGACCTGTACGTCGGCAAGGCCGCCCCTGTCCCCGCCATCTATGTCGCCAGCCCGGTGCGCGACGCCGTTGGCGGCGTGGTGGCGGTCTCCGTGCTCCAGGTCAGCCCGGAGAAGATCGTCTCGTTCTTTTCCCCCGTCCTGCTCGGCCAGCAGCGATATGCCATGCTCCTCGACCAGCACGCCGTGGTCATCGTGACCAGCGGCCAGAACCGCATCCTCTACCGCAGCCTGGCGCCGCTGAATCCCACCGACCAGCAGGCGCTCAAACAGGCCGGGAACTACGGCGGCGGCGGGGTGCAGGACCTGGGCATGACCGACCTGGCGGACCAGCTCAACTCGCCCGGCCGGTCCGGCAGCACGGCCGCCTACTTCGGCCCCGATGCCCAGCGTGAGGTGTTCGGGTATACCCCACTGAATGGAGTCCGGCAGGGCTGGCGGATCGTTGTCGCCCAGCCCGAGTCGGCCTTCCTGGCGCCGATCGACCAGGCCACGCGCAGCCTGGCGCTGTACACCACGCTGGCCGCCCTGGCCATCCTGGCGGTGTTTTTCATGATTGCCCGGCAATTCGAGCGCACCGAGCGTCAATCCCTCACCGATACCCTGACCGGCCTCCCCAACCGCCGCTACTTTGCCGACATCCTCACCCGCGAGATGCTGCGCAGCCAGCGTAACCACCGGCCGGTGTCGCTGGTCAACTGCGACCTCGACCACTTCAAGCGGATCAACGACGAGTACGGGCACGGCAAGGGCGACGAGATCCTCAAAGGGTTCGCCAAGGTCCTGCGCGACCAGGTCCGGTCGATCGACCTCCCGGTGCGCTTTGGCGGCGAGGAGTTCGTAGTTCTGCTGCCTGATACCGACAAGGAGGGGGCAATGCTCCTGGCGGAGAAGATCCGCCGCTCCGCCGACCGGCTGTCGATCCCCCGGCTGGGCAGCATCCCCGGGCGCAAGGTCACGGTGTCGTTGGGCGTCGCCACCTATCCCAACGACTGCACCAGCGAGGAGGAGCTGATGCGCTACGCGGACCAGGCGATGTATCTGGCCAAGAACCTCGGGCGCAACCAGGCGGTGGGGTATGGGGAGGAGAGCGGCGTCAGCAGCCTGGCCAAGAACCCAGAGAAGGTACACCTCCTGGTCCAGAACGCCAACAAGGCGACCATCGAGGCCCTGGCCGCGGCGATCGACGCGCGCGACACGTATACCCACGGCCACTCGCACCGCGTGGCCGACTATGCCCGGATCATCGCCTCGGAGATCGAGGATGAGCCCATCGACCTTGAGAACCTCCACCTCGGCGCGCTGCTCCACGACGTCGGCAAGATCGGTATCTCCGACGCCCTGCTGCGCAAACCCGAGAAGCTGACACCCGACGAGTACGAGATCATCAAGACCCACGCCACGATCGGCTACGAGATGGTCCGGGGCGTCGAGTTCCTCGAGGAGGTGGGGCCGATCATCCTGCACCACCACGAGAACTTCGGCGGCGGCGGCTACCCCGAGGGGATCTCGGGGAAGGGAATCCCGGTGGCCTCGCGCATCATCATGGTGTGCGACGCGTTCGACGCCATGACCTCGACCCGCACCTACCGCGACGCGGGCTCGGTGGAGCGCGCGCTGGACGAGCTGAGCAAGCACCAGGGGCGGCAGTTCGACCCCGACGTGGTCGAGGCGCTGAAGACCGCGGTGCGCAAGGGCAAGCTGAAACTGGTCAGCGAGCCGCCCCCCACCGCGGCGCAGCTGCAGGCCACCGCCGCGAAGGCCGGCGTCTGAGGTTTTAGCCGGGATCCACCGATTCCGAGCTTGCATCTCGGGCGCTGGACGCCCGATACGGGCGTCGCCGGCTTCGCCCGCTGCGCGGGGCTGCGCGCCTCCCTCACGCACCTATAGGTGCGCTCGGTCCGGTGCTCACCCGGCTCCTTC
>JBPCPW010000068.1:0-52896 GCA_050998755.1 Candidatus Dormibacteria bacterium | reverse complement strand
TGCCCGTGGTGACGGCTGAGGAGCCGCGGCAACTGGTCGGTGTGGTGTCGCAGTTCGACCTGCTGAGGGCCCGCGAGCGCCTCCTGCAGGAGGAACGGCACCGCGAGCGCGTGCTTCGCGTTCGGCGAGTCCCCGTGGCTTCCAGAGTGGACGTCGATGTTTGACCGGATCCTCGTGGCCCTCGACGCATCGCCCGAATCCGACGGGATGGTTCTCGAACGCGGCAGGCAGCTGCTGGTGGTACACGCGCTCGAGAGGCTGGGGAGTACGTCGTCACATTGAAGAGCAGGTCCGGCAGAGCGGCCGCGAACGCTATGTACCTCAAACCTGGCTTCGAGGTTCGTGATACCAACTGCTTCGCAATTCGTATCAATCGCCCTGATGATTGGACAAGCTAACCGAGCTCACGGACCGACGGCGACCACACAGGACCGGCCGGGATGGAATCCAGAGCCGTTTAGTACAGCAACCCGGGCGGCATTCGGTGAACGCCGGCGGCACGGGATGTACGCCGAGGAATCGCTTCCGAACTCACGCGGACGTCGGCGACACTGGGCGAGTCTATTAGTTACGATAATCATAATTATCACAAGTTTGTGATATCGGGGCGTCTTGCGGCGACACCCTCAGACACCCGTGAGCTGGCCGCACTCCTCGAGGAGACGCTGCTGTGTTCCTTTGTCGAGTGCCTGCGGCGGAAGCGGCCGCACCTTCCCATCCTGGATATATAGCCCGCTTTCGCGCCCGAAGCGCGGGTCCAGCGCGTCGAGGAGGTTGGCAGCCGCGGCGGCCGGGGCCTTGAAAGCGATGGCGCGCAAGGGTCGCATGAACCACGGCATCCCCTGACCGGCGGTGCCTTCGGTCTTGGTCGGACCGGGGCAGCACACACGGAACACGATCCCCTGGTCGGAATATTCGCGCGCCAGGGCGCTCATCACGGCCGCCACGGCGAACTTCGACTGGGTGTATGGGCCGAAGAGCGGGCGGTTGTCGGTTGGGTCCCGTAGGGCGTCTACCTTGAGGTCACGGGTGTGCAGCATTCCCCTCGATCCGACTGTCAGCACAACACCGCCTGCGGCCGCCAGTGGCCCGGCGAGGAGCCGCGTCAGCTGATATGGCGCCAGCGTATTGACCTCGTAGTGCATCTCGATGCCCTGCGGCGAGTTACGCCGGGGTCCCAGCAGCACACCGGCGTTGTGCAGTAGCAGGTCGATTCTCTTGAAGCGCGACGCGATGTCGGCCGCCGCGCTCTTGAGTGAAGCGTGGTCGGCGAGATCCGCTTGGATCGAGGCGGCCACCGAGTCGCCCAGTTCGTCCGCGAGTGCCTGTGCGCGCGCGAGATCGCGGTTGACCAGGACGAGCTCCCAGCCGCCGGCCGCCAGCTGCCTTGCGACTTCCGCCCCGATTCCGCTCGTAGTACCCGTAACGACCGCAAGGCCCCCCATCAGACGGCCAGGGCCTCGACGATTTTCATGGGCCCGGCCGTTGGGATGAGGTCCCCATCCGGAATCCGCTCGATTCGACCAGGGCCGCCAGTTCGGCGGCTGTCCGCTCGCGACCGCCGGTCACCGCCTGGGAGAAGCGGTCGCCGGATGGCTCGGTGTTGCCGAACACCCCCGGAGCAATCGCACCCAGGTCGCTGGCGAGATCCTCACGGCGGGCGATCTCCCCGATCCCAATACGGGGGAGTACCGGCGTCGTCGACTGCGATCCCCGTGGCCGTAGCCTTCTGCGCCGCTTGGCAACGTCGAGCATCGCGTGGGCGAACGTTGATTTTCCGATCCCCGGTTCACCGAGCAGGATCGTTATCGTGGGCTCCGACCGCAGTGCTGTGGTCAGCCCCGACAGCCCGAGGCCCAGCTCCCGTTCGCGGCCGGCCAGCGCCCCGTCCCGATGGTCGTTTACGAGCGGCACAGACTCAATCATCGCACTCTTCCCTAGTTGACAGCTAGAGCCGGGCCAGGAGTTCCGCCGTCTTGGTTTCGTACTCTCGCTGGTTGATGTGGCCGTGGTCGAGCAGGTCCGTCAGTTTGCGGATCTCGTCGACCAGCTCGTCGGGCCGCTCGCTCGGAGCCCCCACCGGGCCGGGCTCATATTTGTCCGTGACGCGTACGCCGTAGGATCTGATCTCCGCCGCAAACGCCGCCGGTTCGTGCTCGTACACGCCCATCACTACGTAGTCTTTGTCGCGCTGCGGAGACCAGCGAACCCATCGGCACCAGCATACAGGTGCGTACGAAGGGGTAGCGGTGCCGCAAGAATCTGCCACACGATCCTTCGTCGCCCGGTGGGCGATCCGGTCGAATCATGGTTCTCAGCCGCTTCACAGGCGCTGCTTTGATCGAAAGGTGCCGACTGTTTCTCAATGGCTGTAGGAGCGTCCCCCGGGAGGGCTGCCAAGAATCGCTGAGGCGCCAGGAATCGAGTTCCGCCGCTGCGGCCGTGGGGGCTGCGCAGCGGCGACGTGGTCGTCGCGCTGGCCTTCAACGTGGTCCGTGTTCCCGTTCCCGAGCCGGGGCGGTCTGAGGTGTCACAGGCGAGGCTGCCATCTTGTCTTGTTCAGTGCAGGTAAACCTCGATCAAGGAGCTGAAGATGAGAGTGTTGGTGGCAGGAGCGACGGGGGCGATAGGAAAGCAGTTGGTGCCACGTCTGGTTGAGGCGGGCCATGAGGTTCATGGCATGACGCGTAGCGAGTCGAAGCAGGCGATGCTCGACGAGCTGGGTGCTGTGCCGGTGGTCGCGGACGCGCTCGATCCCGATCAGGTCGCGGAGGCCGTGGGCAGGTCGAGGCCGGACGTGGTCGTCCTTCAGCTGACCGCGATCGGCGCCCTGAACATGCGTCACTTCGATCGCGATTTCGCGCTGACCAACCGTCTTCGGACGGAGGGGACGGACCACCTGCTCTCAGCCGGGCAGGCGGTCGGGGTGCAGCGGTTCGTGGCGCAGAGTTACTTCGCCTCATACGCGCGCACCGGCACAGCAGTCAAGAGCGAGGACGACCCGTTCGACCCCTCGCCCGCCCGGGAGATGCGCGAGACCCTGGCAGCGATCCGTCACCTCGAGGAGGCGGTCCTCGATGCGCGCTGGACGCAGGGCGTCGTGCTGCGCTACGGCGCGTTCTACGGGCCGGGCACCGCGAACGCGCCGGGCGGGCAGCAGTCCGAGATGATCCGCAAGCGCCAGTTCCCGCTGGTCGGCGACGGTGGCGGCGTATGGTCCTTCATACACATCGCCGACGCCGCCGAGGCTACCGTGGCGGCGGTCGAGCACGGCAACCACGGTGTCTACAACATCGTCGACGACGATCCCGCCCCGGTCGCCGAGTGGTTGCCGGCGATGGCCCAGGAGCTGGGCGCCAAGAAGCCAATTCGCGTGCCGCGTTTCGTGGGGCGCCTGTTCGCCGGTGAGGCAGGCGACGTGATGATGACCGATCTTCGCGGTGCCTCCAATGCCAAGGCCAAGCGCGAACTGGGGTGGCGTCCGGCGCACCCGAGCTGGCGTGGCGGGCTTGCGACGTGACCGCCCGTGAGCAACTCCTCAACGAGCTGCGGCCGGCCTCCTTCGCGATCGCCTACCGGATGCTCGGCAGTGTCTCCGAGGCCGAGGACGTGGTGCAGGAGGCGCTGCTCCGGGTTCACCAGGCGCTTGATGCGGGCGAGCAGATCGCGTCGCCGCGCGCGTTCGTAGTAACGGTGACAACCCGGCTGGCGATCAACGAGCTGCGCTCCGCGCGCGCCCGCCGCGTCCAGTATGTCGGCGACTGGCTGCCGGAGCCGATCTTTACCGGTGGCCACGATGACCCGGCATGGCGCGCTGAGCTGGCCGATTCGCTGTCGCTGGCCCTGCTGGTGCTTCTGGAGAGCCTCTCGCCGGAGCAGCGGGCCGTGCTGCTGCTTCACGATGTGTTCGACTACGGGTACAGGGAGATCACGACGATCGTTGGCAAGAGCGAGACCAACGTGCGCCAGCTCGCCGCCCGCGCCAGGCGTCACGTCGAGCAGCGCCGGCCCCGCTTCCAAACGACGCCAGAACAGCGCGACGAACTGGCACGACGGTTCTTTGCGGCCGCCGAGCAAGGCGATCTCGCTAGGCTCGAGGCGCTGCTCGCTCACGACGTTGTGCTCACCGGCGATGGCGGTGGCAAGGTCCCCGCACTCGCACGGTCGCTACACGGCCGCCGCCGCGTCGCGGGCACGGTTGTCGACTGGATCCGCCTGGTCGCCCACCGTCCAGGCGTGTCGGTGGTTTCCATCGAGGTCAACGGCGGCCCTGGTGCGCGGTTTCTCGACGAACAGCGGCGACTGTTCGCTGTGTGGGCGCTCGATATCGCCGACGGTCAGATCACAGGCATTCGCTCGATCGTCAACCCGGACAAGCTCACGCACCTGGGGCCGGTCGCCGACTTCGGCGCGCTACTGCGGTCTGCGAGATTACCGGTTTCCGCGAACTCACCGGCGCCCGCTGAATCACGACATGAAACGCCGAGCGACAGGCAGTAGGTGGTGAGAATTTCGGTGTTTGGTTCGACCGGAAAGACTGGACAGCACGTGGTCGAGCAGGCTTTGGCCCGGGGCCACACGGTCCAGGCACTGGTGCGACGGCCCGAGGCGTTCACGATTGAGCATGAGAACCTCGATGTCACCCAGGGGGACGTTCTGGCGCCGGCAAGGTGGGCGGATCGTTTGACCGGCGTCGATGCGGTCAAACGTCTCGTGCTCTACCCGATCCTCCAATCCATTTTCGGCGCCAGCTACGACGACATGCGGCGGATGGAGCAGATCCTCAGCGCCAGTCAGGTCGGTTGGACGATTCTGCGGCCACCTTATCTCACAGATGCCGCCCCCAAGGGCCGCTATCGGCTCGGGATCGATGCGCCACTCAAGCGCGCCATCAGTATCGGCCGCAGCGATTTGGCCGCAGCTCTGCTCGATACGATCTCCGATGAGCGGTTGAGCCGTCGGGCCGTCGAGGTCGCGGCTTAGCACGCTGCAGCCGCCACCGGCGCGCTCGCGTGCGGTCATGCGTCCAGCGTGTAGTACCGGTCGATCAAGTCAGCCATCGCCTTCTGGAACTCGCGACGCCGCTGGACGCTCCAGTTCTCGGTCAGCCGGTCGAAGACCTGCTCCGGCGCGCGACTCCACCCCTGTCCACGGATTAGCCGTTCGCCGACGAGAGCAGCTAGTTGATCGACGACAGGCGCGGCGACCTCTTCGCGCCGGTCTTGAAGCTCAAGCCGGAGCTGCCCATCCGCTGATCGGGGGCCGGCGGCGTGTCAGGCGGCGACGGGCGCCACGCCCGGTACCGCCGCTGGGCGGAGCCGCGAAAGTGACCGCCACGCCAGGATCGCGGCAACGAGAGCGGCCAGGCCACCCAGGCCGAGGGCCGCGCGCGGCTCCACCGCCTGGCCGATGAAGCCGACGATCGGGCCCCCGATCGGCGTGCTCCCCATGAAGGCCATCGAGTAGAGGGCCATCACTCTGCCGCGCATCTGTGGCGCGGCCGCCAACTGGATGGTGGTGTTGGCCATCGCCGCAAAGAAGATGCTGGCGGCGCCGGTGATAGAGATCATGACCAGCTCGGACGCAAAGGTCGGTGCCAGCGCGCAGCCGATGATCAGGAGCCCGAAGACCGCCGCTGCGATTGCCAGGCGCCGCCCGCTGGCCCTGCCGATCGCAGCGGTGACCAGGCCTCCGACCACGGCGCCGGCGCCCATCAGGGAGCTCAACGCACCATAGCCGGACGCCCCGGCATGGAAGGTAAAGCGCGCGAGGAGCGGAAGCGTCACCTGGAATTCATAGGCGAAGGTGCCGACTACCGCCATCGTCAACAGCGGGGTGCGCAGCGCGGGTGTGCGCCAGACATACCGGAAGCCCTCGAGCAACTGCCCCGGTGCCTTGGCGGGGGGCGCGCCGCGGTGCAGGTCCCGATCCCGGATCGCGAGCAGTGCCCCGATCACGGCGACGTAGGAGACCGCGTTGCCCAAAAAGCATGGGGCGATGCCCACGGTGGCGATGAGGACGGCCGCGATCGCCGGGCCGACGATGCGCGCGCCGTTCATGACCACGCTGTTGAGCGTGATGGCGTTGACCAGGTGCTCGCGGCCGACCATCTCCAGTACGAACGACTGGCGGGTGGGAATGTCCACCATGTTGACCATCCCAAGTCCGAACGCCAGCGCACCGACCATCCAAAGCTGGACCGCGCCTGTAAGGGTGAGGATCCCCAGCAGCGCGGCGAGGACCGCGGCTGCCGCCTGCGTCCCGACCAGGACTCGGCGCTTGTCGAAGCGGTCGGCCACCACGCCGCCCCATGGTGCTCCGAGCAGCACCGGCAGGGTCTGCAGCGCGATGATCAGGCCCAGGGCGGTGCCGCTGTTGGTCAGCTTGAGCACCAGCCACGCCTGCCCCACGCTCTGCATCCAGGTCCCACTGACGCTGACGATCTGGCCGAAGAAGAAGAGCCGGTAATTGCGGTTGTGGAGGGCGCGGAAGGTCCGGTCGGCGTAGCCGCGGGCCGTCAACGTGGTCCCTCCAGCAGCTTCTCCATCGCCGCGACGCCGCGCCAGAGGTCCTCGCGCTCCGCGTCGTTGAGGAGCTCGAGCCGTTGCGTCAGCCACGTGTTGCGATGCGCGCGGATGCTGTCCACGGCGCGCCGGCCGCGGGCCGAGAGGGTCACCTCGGCTGATCGGCGATCGTCGTCGCGGGCCTCACGCAGGACCATGCCCGAATCGACCAGGCCCGCGATGATCCGGGTCATCGACGGCGGCTGAACGGATTCTGCCTCGGCCAGTTGGCCGGGGGTCATGACCCCCCTCCTGGACAGGGTTCCCAAGACCGCCAACTGGGACGCGGTGATACCGATATTGCCCTGCTGGCGAAGCCGCCGTGAGAGGCGCATCACCGCCATCCGCAGACGGCCGACCTGCTGTTCGTCAATCACCACCATCAGAATCAATAATACTTAGCATGGCTAAATAAGTGCCGATCCTTATGGCCTGCACAGAGTTTCTCAGTCTCGGCGGTGCGACGGCATGGTCTTCGCGATCACGGCGGCCTAACCGGCGGACGCCCCCGGTGCGTTAGGCTGCCGGGGCCGAGGCGACAATTACCCGCAGCACGTCGAGCGTCTCTGGGGCGAGGTCTGGTGAAACGCGGTAGTAGCTCCAGATACCACGCTTTTGCGCGCTGACCAGTCCCGCCGACCTGAGTTTGCCCATGTGATGGGAGATGGTCGGCTGGCTCAGGTTGAAGACGGCGGTGAAGTCGCAGACGCAGATCTCGGCACCGGCACGAAGGAGCGACGAGAACATGCTCAAACGCGTGGGGTCAGCCAGGGCCTTCAGAAGGTGAGCAGTTTCCTCCGCCCAGCCCTGCTCGACCTTCTCTGGTACCACGCAGCAGACTCCGCGTTGGCGAAGGAGGAGAACCTCCAGAGGGATTGCCATGGCGTAAGATTACCATGACCCATTGACATATGTCTATACGAGGTAGTAGCGTAGCCATAGACATTGGTCGATGGATTGTGAGGAGCAAGCTGATGAATTTGGATGACGCTGACGCGCCGGTGGTGATCATCGGGGCGGGCCCGGTCGGCTTGGCGGCCGCCGCCGAGCTGATAACCCGAGGTGAGCACCCGATCGTACTCGAGGCGGGCTCAGAGGTAGCCCCGGCGATCAGGGAATGGGGCCACGTGCGCTTGTTTTCGCCGTGGAAGTACCTAACCGCCCCTGCGGCTCGGCGGCTGCTGCTCGCGGCTGGGTGGAGCGAGCAGGACGGCGACCTGCTGCCCACCGGCCGGGAGCTGGTTTCGCAATACCTGGAGCCCCTGGCGGCCATCCCCGAGCTGGCGCAGAGCATTCGCTTCCGACAGAAGGTGACGGGAATCACCAGGCAGGGAATGGATAAGTTGACCACGGCTGGCCGCGAGGCGGCGCCATTTGAGATTCGAGTTGACACCCCCGAAGGTCGCGAGCTCGTCACCGCGCGCGCCGTACTGGACGCCTCGGGCACCTGGCGCACCCCGAACCCTGTGGGGGCCGATGGGATGAGAGCGCTTGGCGAAGCCGAGCACGCGGACCGCATCTTCTATGGCATTCCCGACGTGTTGGCGGCGCGTGATCGATACGCCGGTCGGCGGGTGATGGTCGTGGGTCGAGGGCACTCGGCGTTTAACGCGCTTCTCGATCTGGCCGCGCTGAAAGAACAGGTCCCAGGAACCGAGATCACCTGGGCGACACGCAAGAGACTGAGCCGAGGTGCGTTCGGGGGCGGTGATGCGGACGCCTTGCCTGCGCGCGGACGGCTTGGTGAGCTCGTGTATGCGCTGGTCGAAGCCGGTCGGGTGCGACTGGTTGAGGAATTCGCCGTCGCACGTCTGTCCGAAGGCGCGGGCGGCCTGGTTGTTGAGTCGCGGCGGGGCGAGCGCGTGGTGGTCGACGAGATGATCGCGGCCACCGGCTTTCGGCCTGACCTCAGCCTGACCACTGAGCTGCGCCTGCGTCTGGATGAGATCGTCGAGAGTCCGGTCGCGCTGGCGCCGCTGATTGATCCAAATGTTCACAGCTGCGGCAGCGTGCCACCGCATGGCGAGGCTGAGCTGGCGCATCCAGAAAAAGGCTTCTACGTCGTGGGCATGAAGAGCTACGGCCGTGCGCCGACCTTCCTCATGCTCACCGGCTACGAGCAGGTGCGCTCGATCGCCTGCGCCCTCACCGGCGACATGGTCGGCGCGCGCGAGGTGCAGCTGGTGCTGCCTGAGACCGGGGTGTGCTCCACCGGCCCCGCGCTGCGTGCTTTCGGTGACGATAGCCTGGAGATCCTCGCCGATGCGGCTTCCTGTTGTACGGTCGAGCCGGTTGGCGCTGCGCAGACCGCGGGCTCGTGCTGCGGGACAGATTCGGCGCCGGCCGAGCGGGCTGGGCAGGCATGCTGTTGAGGGGGGGCGGTACGTCTGACGACTGAAGGCGTCGCCAGGCGCTGGCGGTTCGTAGGCTGGCGCATGGTGTGGACACTCGCGGTCACCGAGACCGTCTCGTGGGGAATCCTCTATTACGCCTTCGCGATCTTCTTGGTACCGATGCAGAGCTCCCTGGGAGCGAATCGCGGCCAAATCAGCGTGGCCTTCTCGCTGGCGTTGCTTGGTGCGGGGGCGGCTGCCATTCCGGTTGGCTGGTGGCTCGACCGGCATGGGGCGCGCGTGCTGATGACGGTGGGCTCGATCGTGGCCGCGGTGCTGGTTGTGGCCTGGTCGGGGGTCACCAGCTTGCTGGAGCTCTATGCCGTCTTCACCGCCATAGGGGTGGCCAGCGCCGCGGTCCTCTACGAGCCTGCCTTCGCGGTTATCGCGGTGTGGTTCCGCAGAGAACGCCAGGCGGCGCTGCTGACACTGACGGTCGTCGCCGGGTTCGCCAGCACGATCTTTCTCCCTCTGACTGCCTACCTCGTCGGTCGTTTCGGTTGGCGGGAGGCACTGGTGATCCTGGCAGCCCTGATGGCCGTTCTCACCGTGCTACCGCACGCAGCCATCCTGCGCCGTCGCCCCTCAGATGTCGGGTTCGCGCCTGATGGGGGAGAAAGGTCTCAAGGGGTCGTGCCCGCGTCGCCAACAGCTGGCTCGCTCGGACTCGGCATCGCGCTGCGCAACCCAGCTCTGAGGTGGCTGATCGCCGCCTTTTTCGTGGCCGGCCTGGCCAGTACCACCATCCAGGTCCACCTGGTGGCCTACCTGGAGGACCAGGGGCGCAGCGCAGGACTAGCGGCGGCGGTCGCCGGTAGTCTGGGCGCGCTGAGCGTCGGTGGCCGACTGCTGCTCTCCGCGTTCTCCCGCCGGCTGAGTCTCTCTACGGTCACAGCGGGAATGCTTGCAACGGCCGGCGTCTGTGCGGGGATCATGCTCCTGGTGCCTGGGCCTCTGGGCATCGCCGTCTTCGTGCTTGCTACCGGGCCCACGTTTGGCGCGATGACCATCGCTCGGGCGGGCCTGCTGGCCTCATATGTCGACGTCGGCCGCTACGGCCGATTGGGCGGTCTGGTGGCACTCGTGTTGACGGTGAGCAGGGTCGCGGCACCGGCGACGGCCGGAGCCCTGCGCACCCTAACGGGGTCGTATGTCGTGGTGATTGTCATCGTTGGCGTGTGCATGATCGCTGCTGCGCTCCTGCTGGTCATCGCCGAGAGATCCGCGGCAACGCAGCGCATCGGCGGCTCGCACCTGGTGGAGTCCGCCGCCAGTTTCTCGCAGTAGTCGGGATAGCCGCATTCAGATCGTCCGAACCGGCGGAGTTGGCGTGCTGGAGCGGGCTGATTCGCTGGGCACCCATCGTAGTAGGTCCCCGGTCGCCATCTGCGCCGCCGGAACCGCAACCCTTGCCATTTAGCTCGGTACGACCGTTTGGTGGCATTCGTGCGAGCCAGCGTGAAAAGTCGGATCCGCGCTCCGCAACTGGCGTCACTGGCTGAGGAGCAGGCGGTCCTAGGCTTCGCCCGACTGGAAGCGGGCCTTGTGGGTTACGCGAGGAGGTGAGGGGTGCCAGGCTGTCGGGATGTCGATCGAGGCACAACCTGTTCGTCTAGAGGGTGAAAAGGCCGGATCGGAACCGGCGCCGCCAGACACATTCAATGGAGGCAGACATGAAACTGGTCGTAACCGAGTACCTGACCATTGATGGAGTCTTCGACGAGCCCGGACAGTGGTCCGAGAAATGGTTTGGGGACGAGGCGATGAAGTTCAAGCACGACGAGCTCTTCGCCGCCGACGCCCAGCTACTGGGGCGCATCACCTACGAGGGCTTTGCCAAAGCCTGGCCCGAGATGACCGATACGGGCGACTTCGGCGAGCGCATGAACGGATGCCCAAATACGTGGTGTCCTCGATCCTCGAGACCCCGGAATGGACCAACACCACAGTCCTCAAGGGCGACCTGGTCGAAGAGGTCTTGAAGCTGAGGCGCCAGCCGGGACGCGATCTCCTCGTCGCCGGCAGCGGCCAGCTGGTCTGCGGCCTGACGACCGCGGGGCTGGTCGACGAGTATCGATTCATGGTCCATCCCGTGGCGCTTGGCGCTGGCAAGCGCCTGTTCCCCGAGGGGGCTGCGAAGGTCGAACTGACGTTGGTCGATGTGAAGCGGCACGCGTCAGGTGTTGTCGTGCTGACCTACGTGCCAGCGCGAACGAAGAGTTGAGATGACCGATTCGGCTCGCCTGCCTCCTGATCTAGCGATGTAGCTAAGCTAGGCCAACAGCGGCCAGACCTCAACGACGCCGTTGGCGACCGCACAAGGGTGCCCGCAACAAGCTTCACGGCTTCGTCGGCGTCTGCTGCATCGATCAGAGCGAATCCTGCAATCGGAAGATCGGACCGCAGAAACGCTCCGCGCTGCGTCCGCACCCGCAAGGCGCCGTGATTGCGCACCTGTAACCAACTTCATCGCCGTACCCGATCGTAAGAAATTTCGGCACCGTCACAACCTCCCATTCGGCGGTTCTGTGTCGGGAAAAGTACCGGTCCAGCCGCTCCTGAACCGGCTCCACAAGCGCGCCTTCACCTGCCTCGCGACGCTGGATCCGGACGCCGGCCCGCCGAGGATGGTAGACCCAATGCCCCGCGGAGCCCGCAGATCACTGCCAGCGCGGTCACCCCGAGCAGCGGCAGCGCGACCCAGCGAAGATCATCCGCCGACGTGTTGGGGAGTGGCGAGGCCGCCGCCGTGACCACATGCCTCGCGGCTGGCACCGCGCCCAACAGCCGGCTCACGTAGCCGGTGGTCTGGATTGTTCCATCGGAGCTCTCGGGTCCCCGCTGCCGAGCGATCCCGGCCCAAAACTGCCCGGCGGCGTCGAAATCACCGCCTATAAAGTCAGGCCGGGGATAGACCGTGAGCCCCCCGGCAAAATACACCGGGTGTGCGGGATCGTTGATCATCCCGGACACCCAGAGCGGATGTACGTCGAGGGCGGTGGTGGTCTCGGTGATGTAAGCGTCCGCGGCGCCGGCGGTGACCGCTCGCGGCAGGCCGTAGTAGGTCAGGCCGACTGCTCCCTTAGGCCCCACGCTGAGGGAGGGCAGGGTGACGCCATGGACGCCCGGTGCGGTGGCGCTGATGGGCGAGCTCCAGGTCGCACCGTGGTCGCGCGAGATCGTCAGCATCAACATGTCGCCGACCTGGAAGCTGACGTACAGATTGTCCGCCGAGTCCATAGCCAGCTGGATATTGCCGCTGGTCAGGCTGGAGTTGGGCGGCGCGGTACCGATGGGCACCCAGCTGTAGGTCTGGCCCTCGTCGCCACTGATGGCCAGGTAGGCGCCGTTCTGGCATGCCTGCGGCTGGAACACCGTGCCGTGGCTGTCGACGACGCCGGTGTTGCCGCCCAGCGGTGGGCAGATGCCGGTGACACCCGGCTGGATCACGTAACCGTCCGCGCTGAAGGTGATCCCTCCGTCCAATGACCGGTAGCACAGCCGGCTCGGCCCGGTCACCTGGGTTGGGGAGTTGGCGCAGACGTAAACCACGTTCGGGTAGCCCGAGGGCTTGGGGCCGGACCTGGTGGGCGGGCCGAAGAAGAGCTTTTCCCAGTCTCCCATGGGAGCGGTCTGGTAGTCCGCGGTGGCGAAGCTCTGACCGTCATCGTCGGAGCGATACACCTGGAAGCCGTTGCCCGGTCCGAGCAGGATCAGCAGCTCCGGCGGCAAGATTCCGCCCGGTACCGACCCCGCCAGGCTGCGGCTGGGGCCGGTCACGTGGACCCAGAAGACGCGGCCGGTTCGCCGGTCGACTGACACCTGAGGGTCGACGGTGTTGAACAGGGCTGTCGGCTGCTCGCCCGCCGGCGCCACCAGCGTCCAGGATCGGCCCTGGTCGGCGGAGCGTCCCAGGGTGTTCTCGGTCTGCGACGGCGAGAAGATCAGCGAACCGCGGTTGGTGACCGCTACCGTGGTCTCTGAGGTCGCCTGGCCTGTCTCGGTGGCGCATGGTACCGGCGGCGGGGTGGCCGGAGCGGCCGGGATCCCGCCTGAATAGTGGACGAACACCGGCCACTCGGCGTGGCACCCGGGCGGTAGGCTGGGTGCCGCCGCCCGCGCCGGCAAGGCCAAGGCTGCCGCCAGGCCGAAGCCGATAAGGAGCGTCCTCGCGTGCGCGCGCCAGCGCGCTCTCAATTGACTGGCTCGCGGGCGGTGGTGGCGCGCCACTCCTCGATGGCCTCGGCTATCGCCCGCATGTGGAAAAATCGCACCAGTTCCTCGATCGCCGGCAATCCCCGTTCAACCACCGCTACCGCCGCCTCCGGACCGAGGCGGCGGCCGGCCTCGACGATGCGACCTGCCTCCTTGCGCACCAGGTCGCGCATGGCATCGCGATAGAGCAGCAGCTGCTCATTGGTGAAGCCGTTCTCCGGGTTGAATCCAGCATCCCGCATCATGGCGATGATCTCCAGCAGCCTGTCGTCGGCAGGCGCGCGGGAGCCGCCGGGCTGGACCGCCGCAACCAGCCCCAGCTCCTGCATCTCGGCCACCAGTTGCGGGGGCAGGTTCCGGTGCTCTGGCGGCAGCACCATGTGGATCCGCCGGTCGAGGAGTTCGCCCAGCGCCAGGCGGGAGCGGATCTCGGCGATTGGCACCTGGCCGAGTTCGGCGAGCACCCAGCTGATCGCCCGCAGGGAGAGCCGGAACTCCTTCTGCACGGTGCGAATCCAGCGGACGCGCTCGACGGTGGCCTGCGGGTAGCGCGCGGAGGTGCGGCTCAGCTTGGTCGCCCGCGGCAGCAGCCCCGAGGCGGCGTAGAAGTGGATGGTGGCCGCGGGGACCCCGGTACGACGGGTGAGGTCGCGCATCCGAAGTCCAGCGCCGTCGACGTCGGCCACCGGGCTGGCCTCACGTGCGGTTTCAGCCGTCATAGTTCGTCTACAATGTAGCACTTTATAGATCTGTGTAGAATGCGAGAAGAGATGGAATTGGCCGGGGTGGAGTTGGGGTGAGCTGGGTACCTAGGGCGCGGCAGGCGCGGTGGGCGACGCTGCTGGGAATCGCGGTACTGTCGGCCGTCCAGGTCGATGCGGCGGCGCCGGTCGCGCCGCCCTTCCTGTCCCGCTCGACAGCCGCGCCCGATGTCTCCTCGACCGCCGGCAGCGGCTCCTTCGGCACCTGGACGGTAGACCGCTTCGGCCTGCCCGCATATCGCTACACCCTCGACGAGATGAGCGCTCCCCAGGCCGCGCAGTCCGAACTGGCGGGAAGTCGCGACGCCTGGTCCCAGGTTGGCAATGGGCATTTGCTGGCCACCGCGTACAACCACGGCTACACCCAGGTCTGGAGCCAGGACCGTCAGTACCAGTGGATGAACCGGTACGACGCGACAAACCGCCACTACTCGGGTGGGTACGGATACCTCAACGTGGGCGGAACGGTCAGCAGCACCCTGTACGACGACCGACCCGCGGGGGCAGTCGCCCAACGCGACTTCGGAATGGGCTACTTCCACAAGTCGATGGCGCAGCCCGGCACCACCACCGATGACGTCGTGTTCGCGCCCTACGGCGACGACTCGCTACTGCTCCACGATGTCACCGTCACCAACACCGGGCAGCAGCCGAGCAGCGGCTCCTACTTCGAGTACTGGGATGTCAACCCGCAAGTTCAGGCTCCGTCCACGGTTCCGCGCGGAGTGGCCGCCCCGGTCTATGACGCCGCGAGTAAGACCCTGAGTGTCGCGCAGCTCGCCAACGGCCTGGACAACAGCCCGCTCACGATATTCGCCAGCGCCCTCGCGGCGCCCGTCTCCGGCTACGACACCAGCACGTCGGCGTTCTTCGGCTCCGGCACCCGGGCAGCGCCCGCGGCGGTCGCCTCCGGGACCACCGGCTCGATCGCGCTCCCGGGGCTGAACGGCGCGGTGGGCAACACCATGTTCGCGATGCAGAGTCCCTTCAGCCTGGCCCCAGGGCGCTCGGTCACCCTGCGGTACGCGTATGGCTACGGTCATCCCCAGGCTATCCAGCCGATGCTTCAGCCCTACCGCGGCAGCCCCGATGCGTGGGCGGCGAGCCAGGCCAGGTGGGGCGCGTGGCTGCCGAAGGCTTCCTTTGGCGCCGATTACGGCTGGTTGTCCCGCGAGCTCCAGTGGGACGCCTATACCGTCAAGTCGGGGGCGACGTATGACGAGGGCTGCGGCCACCACATCATCTCCCAGGGTGGCTACTACCAGTACTACTTCGGCGAGAACGAGGCATACCGAGACCCCCTCCAGCACATGCTGCCGATGATCTACGCGGACCCCGAGCTGGCCCGCGAGGTGATCCGTTTTTCGGCGCAGGAGCAGCCGCCGCTCGGGGGCCAGATCCCCTATGGCCTGACCGGGCCGTGCAAGCGCTTCGATCTCGGGACCTCCGACGACCTCGGGCTGTGGCTGCTGTGGTCGACCGCGGAATACGTCCTGGCAACCCGTGACACCGCTTTCCTTGACGAGCAGGTGCCGTACTCCACCGGCGCCGCCGCGACCATCGCGGATCATCTCAAGGCGGCGTACACCTACCAGGAACAGGTTGTGGGTCATGGGCTGCACGGCGAATACCAGATGCTGCCCACCGGAAGCACGGGGGATTGGAACGACTTCGCCACCGAGTTCCTGCAGATGAGCGAGTCGAACCTTGTGACAGCGCAGGCGGCATATGTGTATCCCCGCCTCGCCACCGTGGCCGACATGCGCGGTGACCACGCATTTGCCCACCGGCTGCGGGCTACTGCTGCCACAGACCTCGGGGTCGTCAGGAGCGAGTTGGGCCCTATGGGATGGTTCACCCGCGGCTACTCAGGCACACAGCAGATCGGCTACGGCACGATATTCGAGGAGCCTCAGGGCTGGGCCCTGCTGGCCGGGGCCACGACCCCAAATCAGTCGGCGAGATTGGTCAACCAGTTCCGCCGGTTTCTATCGGGGGTCGGTGCGCCCGCGGCGCTGCACGGTCCCGCCAAGATCGGCTCGGCGCTGACCGCCGCCGCGGCGGACCCCGGGATCACCGAGCACCCGACGGTGACCACGGGCACGGTCTCCAACAATGTCGGTTGGCCCCCGGGGGGGTGGTTCGCGGTGAACGGCTGGATGGTCTGGGCCATCGGCGAACTGGACGGGCTGGTCCCTGACGCCCGCCTGCACGCCTGGGACGAGTTCACCCGCAACACCCTGCATGCCCACGCCGTCGCCTACCCCGATCACTGGGACGGGCTGATCTCAGTCGACGATTCCTGCTCCAGCTTCTATGCCCCAAAGCCGCAGACCTGTGGCATCGGGCTCACCAGCGCCTACAACACCCAGATCATGCACCAGCCCGCCTACACCCTCTTCGACACCATCCACCTTGCCGGTGTGACCCCCACGGGAGCCGGCATGCAGGTCGTCCCCCACCTGCCGATGGACACGTTCGAGGTGCGGTTCCCACTTGTGGGGGTGGCGCAGCAGCCGGGGCTGCTGCGTGGCTACCTTCGTCCGGTCGCGGCTGGAACCTTGACGATGGACGTCGCGCTGCCGCCGGGAGTGACCGCGGATCGCGCCGTCAGCTGGGCCAACGGCGCCATCGTCTCCCACGTGATGCGGGGGTCACTGATCGAGTTCCAGCTGCCGGCCAGCGCGGGCATGGCCGGCGACTGGGCGATCAGCGACGCCGGGTCAACGATTCCCGGCACCAGCGGTGCGTTGCCCAACACCGGCAATCTCGGCTGGACCAGATGGTGGCTTCCGGCGGCCGCCGTGAGCCTGGCATGGATCGCCTGGCGCCGGCGTCGACGGACCTTGGCACGGTGACTACCCGCTGGCGAGGCTTGATCATGTTGCTCGCCGTTACCGTGGGGTTCCATGCGATCCCGGTCGCGGCCGAAACAGCGCCGCCATTTCTGTCGGCTGACCACTCCCCGCCGGATCTCAACTCGACATATGGCAGCGGCAACTTTGGCGCGTGGCAGGTAGATGCGTACGGTCTTCCTTACTACCGCTATGACATCGACCAGAATCACAACCCCATCGCCAACCAGGAGGAGCTGGTTGGCGCCAATAACGCCTGGCACCAGGTGGGCAATGACCACGTCATCGCCGACGCCTACAACCATGGATGGGTGCAACTCTGGAGCCAGGACCGGCTGTCCCAATGGATGAACCACTACGACGCCGCCAACAATCACTTCACCGGAGGTTTCGGCTACCTCAACGTGGACGGCCGGGTCATCAGCAACCTTTACGACGACCGCCCGGCGGGTTCCACCATGGAGCGGGATTTTGGGGTCGGTTACTACGCGCGCAAACTGCAGACCACGGGGACTGGGATCAGCGATGTGGTATACGCCCCGTTCGGCAACGACCCCGTGCTGCTCCACGACGTGACCATCTCCAACCGCTCCGCGGCGTCCCAGAACATCTCCTGGTTCGAGTACTGGGATGTCAATCCCTACGAGCAGGGACTGCACGACTACCGGGGGCTTGACGCGCCAAGCTGGAACGCCGCCACCAGCACATTGACGGTGGCGCAGACCAACCACGGGGCGGACCGCGACCCCCTCAGCATCTTCTCTGCCGCTCTCGGCGGCGGCACCGCCGGCCACGAGACAACCTCCGCAGGTTTCTTCGGTGCCGGTTCGCGCGCCCTGCCCGCCGCGGTGGCCGGGGGTCACCTGGCCAACGGTATGGCGGCCGCGGTGCCAGATCCCACTGAGGGCAGCACGATGATGGCGTTGCAGAGCAATGCAGTCCTCGCCCCGGGGGAGTCGAAGACCCTTCATTACGTCTACGGTTACGCGCACCCTGCCGCCATTGCGCCCATGGTCGCCCGGCTGCGCGCCTCCACCAATGCCTTTGGCACCAGCGCGCGCGCCTGGGCAGCCGTCCTGCCCAAAGCGATCTATGACGCCGGTCACACCTGGCTGGCGCGCGAGCTGACCTGGGACGCCTACCTCCTGCGCTCGGCGACGGTCTATGAGGAGGGCTGCGGGTATCACACCATTACCCAGGGCGGCTACTACCAGTACGACCTCGGCGCAAACCTCGGCTACCGCAGTTGGCTGCATTACATCCTGCCCATCAACTACATGGATCCACCTCTGGCCCGGGAGATCCTGCTCTACTCCTCGGGGCTACAGCCCGTCGCCACCACCAGCGTGCCGCAGGCTGCCCAGCTGCCCTACGGGATGGTCGGTCTCTGCACGCGGTTCGACCTGGGGACGTCCAATGACCTTGACTTCTGGCTGCTACTGGGCGCCAGCGAGTACGGCCTATCGACGCGCGACACAGCCTTCTTCGACCGGCCCGTCAACTTCTACATGGCGCCCACCGGCGCCACCGTCTGGGATCACCTGAAGATCGCCTTCGCCCACCAGGAGGCGAGCAAGGGGCCACATGGCGGCTACCTGTTCGCGCCGTCGGGCGCGACCGGGGACTGGTCCGACCTCGCCACCGAGTTTTCGCAGATGTCGGAGACCATGCTGGTGACGGCGCAAACGGCCTACACCTACCCGCGGCTTGCCGCCCTCGCCGACCTGCGGGGGGATGCCGCGTTCGCGGCCCAGCTCCGGACCGCGGCGGCCTCCAACGTGGCCACGCTGCAGCGCGAGTGGACTGGTAAGGGATGGTTCTCCCGCGGCTACCATCCCGACGGCACGCAGATCGGCAAGGGGGTCATCTTTGAAGAGCCGCAGCCGTGGGCGCTGTTGGCCGGGGCGGCGTCCCCTTCACAGGCGCAGACCCTGGCATCGAACATCGCACGATACCTCGACGGCAAGAACGCCCCGGCGATCATTCACGGACCGGCGCGGATCGGCACCGCCCTGGGGCCGGCCGCCAACGACCCAGGCGTGACCGAAACTTACCCGGTCAACCCCACCCTGGGGGGCAACAACGCGGTGTGGCCAGGCAGTGTCTGGTTCGATCCCAACGGCTGGCTGACCTGGGCGTACGGCGCGCTGGATGGCGTGCTGCCAGGGGCGCGGGATCTGGCTTTCAGCGAGTACACCCGCAACTCCCTTGCCACTCATGCCGCGGTATTCCCCAACCACTGGGACGGCATAACCTCGGTGGACGACCTCTGTCAGGCGTTCTTCCAGTCCAACCCCGAACAGTGCGGCGGCGCGGTGAACAACACCAACTACCAGGGACAGATCACAGAGCAGCCCACCTGGTTGGTGATGAACGCCCTGAACCTTGGCGGTATCACGGCCACTAAAGCCGGCTATGACGTCTCGCCGCACCTGCCCATGGCCACGTATTCCCTGCGGTTCCCACAGGTCGGCCTTGCGGTCGAGAAGGCCAGGATGCGCGGCTATGTCACCCCGCAGGCGGGGGGTGGAGTGCAGATGTCCGTCCGGCTGCCCCCGGACGCAGACCCGGCGTCGGCCCGCACCTGGGCCAACGGCGTCCTTGTCGACCACTCGAATATGGCTCAGGGCGTGGTCTTCAATCTGCCAACCGCGGCCGGCGCGGTCTCGGATTGGGCCGTCACGTGGTCGATGGGGAGCGCGTCGGGCGGTCATCCCTCGATTGGCAACCTGCCCAACACCAGCTCTGAGCGCCCGGCCGGCGCACTGTTGCTTCTGCTCGTCGTCGCTCTGGCCTGGGCGACGCGTCGGCGCGTCTGGCGGCCAGATCGCGCCGGGCGTCAGCGGCCGTAGGGACACCATGGACGTACCAATGGCGCGGTCGACTACTACCGATACTGAAACCTGACCGTTGGCCCTGGCCCTGTCTGCGACGCCGCAGTCCAGTCAGCGCGGGCCGACCTCGGCGCACACGCCCGGCACTGCGCGCGGCGATTCGGCGACGAGGCTGAACGTCGAGCGCGCATCTCAGAGGGTTGTGGTAGTGACAGCGGCATGCTTCCTCGCCCTCACGCGAGGGTGCACTAATGACACTTGGCGGGGCGACATCAGCAGCGCCGAGGAATCGCTTCCGAACTCAGGCGGACGTCGGCGGCACTGGGCGGACTGCATCGTCTGGTCGACGCCCTGCCCGATTCGGCCGTGGGCCCTGTTGGTGCTCTGCTTGAGCAGCGCTCGAAGATCCAATGGTCGCGATCCTTGACCAGACCCCCCTGGGACGACGAACTGATCAGATTGGAAGAGGAGGCCGATGCTGCCGACGGTCAGGTCTCCCACACGCGAGGCGAGGGGATCGACCTCCAGGATCTGAGGCAGGAGATCGCACCTGGCGAAAGTTGAACCGGCACCTTGGACTGTGGACCCGCAGTTGCAATAGCGCTCGGGACCCCTGCCGCAGCGACCGACGGCCTCGACCGTATCCTCGATGTCGATGGCGGTGCGGTTCTATATCGATCCGACCACCGGGCTCCCGCACGTGCACGGTCATGGGGTCACCCAGGATGAGGCCAGTCAGGTACTGGCGGTGCCCACCGAGGATCGACCGGCTGCGGAAGGTGCCCGGATGGCGATTGGTCGTACACGAGCCGGTCGCTATCTCCGCGTCATCTATGTACCGGACGAAGGAGGGGAGGGTATCTTTGTGGTGACCGCCTACGAACTCCGAGGCAAGCCGCTGGCGGCGTTCCGGCGACGCCGGAGAAGACGAAATGAGTGAAACGAACCATTTTCCGAACGGCTGGGACGCTGAGCGCGTCACTCGTCTTATCGACCACTACGACCACCTAGCGGATGACGAAGCCGCGGCCGAGGATGAAGCCGCGTTCGAAGACGACTCGCAGGTGTTCATCGAGGTGCCAAAAGAACTCGTGTCCGAGGTCCGCGATTTGATATCACGGCGCAAGGCGAGCTAGACCGAAGAGGTACAGCAACCCAGGCGGGGTTCAGCGCACTCTGGCGGCCCGCAGCGAACGCTGAAGTTCCCGTTACGACCATAGGCGGCGGGGCGTGCATCGCGCTGAGCCTCCGAGAAGTGACCAAAACCAAATTTCTGCCCCGATCAGCTGTCTGGAATTTGCCCAGTGGGTACGCTGAGTCAATGACCGCGCAGAGCTCCGCTCGGGCCGAAGACCATGGTTGGTGATCAGACGAGGCGGTTGCGACGGGCGCTCGCCACCTCCTCAACCGTCGCTGACCTTCTCAACAGGGTTGGCCGGCCCGATCTAGCCGTCGGGGATTCGAGCGTCGCGCCGGTCGGTCCGCTCGTGGTGGAAGCCGGGCACGAGGCGGCACTCCTTCGGCACCCATATGTCGCTCCTGCACACGTAGTCCTCAGCGCATTGCGGGCCGTCGATATGGCCGCTTATAGCGAGGAGTGGGATCGGATGGCCACCGTGTCGGTGGCCGGGGGCAAGCGACGCTGGCCGATCCATCCCCTCGGGAGGCATTCTGCCGCGCGGCCGGGCGGTAACGAGGAGTTGGAGCGGCGCAACCAGCGCGCGATTGTGCTCGAGATCCACACTTCGCAGTTACCGGAATTCCAAGACCCATAGGAGAGGGGCTCCAGGATCTAGCGTGGGGCCGCTTCTAAAGGGTGGTTAGTGCGTGGATGCTTAGTACGTGGAATCGCGATTCAGGCTCCAAGATGATTCCGCAAGTTGCCGGCCGGCTTCTCGACCGTCCGGTGCAGTGTCTCGCCGGCGTTTCGGGGTCCCCCCACCCCCCTCCTCGAGAGAGAAAACCCGGCCTATACTGGTCTGACAGCGGAAGCCTGTCGGGTGATTGAGGAGGCCAGGTTATGGACAATGAGCAGAGTGATTCCGATCAGGATGCGGGTGACCTCGCTCCCCAGAACGCCGCACAGTCGGTGTTGCCCGCGGGCAGCTCGGTCCAGGGCGGCAAACTGGGCGGGGCACCCGGGCAGAGCCAGGAACCGCAGGACATGGAGAGCCGCGGCGATGGTGGTGGCCCGGGGACGCTGGAGAACCCAGGAACCGCAGCTCATGAGATGGGCCAGGCCGCCCTCGGCAGCCATGAGCCCGAGGACCGCAAGGGGGATTCAGAAGGCACTTCCTGACCGATCGACGCCCAACCGGCGAGGCATGGGCCGAGGGCAGGGCCTTCGCGGGCACGGTCAGACTCTTCCCAATCATCACTCGTGCCAGATGACCCGGTGGTTGCCCACGCCGGGCCAGAGCTGGCACCGACGATCAGCGTCGGCTCAGCGCACCCTACTGGACGTTTCGAGGCCAGTGCGAAATGGCTGACGCGATCACAGTCCTGGAACACGACGAGAACGGTTACTACAGCAGCCAGGGCTGGAATGCTGAACACGTGCGCACCGTCTCTTCGATCGACGCTCCGAAGCCCAAGGCCGTCGTGGCATCAGGCAAGCTCCTCGAGGTCTGCGTCGTCGCTTTCGCGGGTGACCGGGGCGTGAGCGCGGTGGAGGTCAGCACCGACGCCGGGGAGTCCTGGTCCGGGGCGCACATCGACTACGCACCCTCACGCCTGACGTGGGCGCTCTGGACGTTTGGGTGGACTCCATCCGCATCCGGCAAGGCGACGTTGATGGTCCGCGCGTACGACGGGAGCGGCGCTATACAAGAAAGCCGCTCTCACGGCACGGTGCCCGACGGCGCCACCGGGTTGCACCACGTCGAGGTGAGGGTTGCCTGACCGCTTATGAGCGGGCCGCAACCACGCCGACGCCGCTGGACCGGCACAGCGCTGATTGCCTGCCTGCTCTCGGCCTGCGCTACCGCCGCCGCGCCGAGCCCGAGGCCTGGTCGGTCGCCAGCGGCGCCCCGCGGATTGGCCGCGACGCGAACCGCCTTTGAAAACGAGGCGGACATCAAGGCCTACGTCACCGGGCTGGCCGACGCGGGCAAGCTCAGCGGCGCGGTACTGGTGTCACGGGGTGAGCATGTCTTCCGGCAGGCCTTTGGTCTCGCAGATCGGACCACCGGCGCGCCCAATACCACCAGCACCATCTTCAGGATCGGGTCGAATACCAAGCAGTTCACCGCCGAGGCCATCCTGATCCTTGCCAACCGACATCGCCTCCAGCTGAGCGACTCCATCTGCGACCACCTGCGCGACTGTCCGCCGGCCTGGCAACGGGTGACCCTACGGCAGCTGCTGGACCACACCTCGGGCATGCCGGACTACGTCAACGGCGAGCTCAACACGTACTGGACACATCCCCAGACGCCCGACCAGCTGCTCGGACACTTCCGGGACCAGCCCTTGGACTTCCCTCCTGGAACCCGGTTCAAATACAGCAGCTCCGGCTACGTGCTCCTAGGAATGGTGATCGAGAAGGTGGCCGGAGAGCCGTACGCACAGTTCTTGCGACACAGCGTGCTGGGTCCTCTCCACCTTGATCGCACCGGGGTGGATTCCGTGTCGCCGCCCGTCCCGGAGCACGCGCTGGGCTATTATGCCGACGGCACCCAGCCCGAGCGCTACGATCCGTCGGTGGCCTACGCCGCGGGGGCCCTGTACTCCACCGTGGACGATCTCGACACCTGGGACCGGGCGATCGCCTCCCGCCGGCTCGGCGGAGGCCGCCTAGAGGAGGAGATGGTGACTGTGCAGGCGCCGTGTCCTCCTGCCGGGAGCCGGCGCGGCTGCGACCTGCCGACCGACGTCGGCTACGGCTATGGATGGGAGATCGCCGACGAGCCGACCGGGCGGCTGGTCTACCACCTGGGTCGGATCGACGGCTTCGTCAGCATGAATGGCTTCTACCCTCAGAGCGGCACCGACGTTGTGGTCCTGAGCAACAGTGAGGCAACAGACTTCGTCGCGGTTGGACGGGTGCTCGGAGCGATGGCCAACCGCTGACGCCTGTCAACGCCGGGCGAAATCTGATCGTCAGCTGGTAGCACATCCTGATGGTGATCCGAAGGGCGCATTGTTCTGGCAATGCAGCCGTTACATAGGAACCAACGGAAAGCGGCGGCTGATGCCGCCAAGGATGCACGGGGATGAACGCACCAGTATGAAGCGGGAGACCCAGCGGGATCGTGCGCGCGACGGCGCCCCGCTGAGCCGCTCGGTCGCGCTCGCCGCCCTACCAGGGTCGATCGTCGAGGCGCTGGCGATCGCCGGCGACGAGCTCCTCGGCGCGACCAGCGATGACGAGGTCCGGTCCATCGCCCTGGCCAGCGCGATGGCGGTTATCGGCAGCAGCCGCGGCGCCACCGCCGCATTGCTGGACGCCTCCGGGAGGTCGCTGGTGACGACCAACCGGCGGCGGGGACGCGGGGACCAGGAGGTCACGCCCACCACCCTCCCCGAGGACATGCTCCGACGGCTCCGGGCCGGCGAGGTCGTCGAATCCGTAGCCCACCGCCACCCGTCCGGCACCGGGGATAGGGGCGCCGTCCAGAGCCTTTATCCCCTGCGCGCAGGCGGCGAATTCGTGGGGGTGCTTCGCGCCGCCGCCAAGGACGCCATGGCATCCGAAGCTCGGATCGCGCTGCGGGTCCTGGCCACCGAGGTGGCGCTGGCGCTGGGCCAGTTGCACGCCGCGGCGCTGGAGGACGCGGTCCACAGCAACGAGGAGACCTTTCGAGCGCTCTTCGCCGACAACCCCCACGCGATGTGGGTCTACGACCTGGAGACGCTCGAGTTCCTGGAGGTGAACGACGCGGCAATCCTTCAGTACGGCTACACCCGCGACCAGTTCATGGCCATGCGTATCACCGACATTCGGCCGGCCGAGGACCACGATCGGTTGATGGCCGAGCTCAGGTCCCCGCGTCCGCGGCTTCAGCGCACCGGCAAGTGGCGGCATCTCTGCCATGATGGCTCCCTGCTCCAGGTGGAGATCACCTCCCATCTGCTGGACTTCCGCGGTCGGGAGGCGGCACTGGTGCTGGCCCATGACGTCACGGTCAAGGAGGAGCTTGGAGACCAGCTCCGTCACCAGGCGACGTACGACCCCCTGACCAACCTGCCCAACCGATCGTTGTTTCGGGACCGAATCGAGATTGCGCGAACCGCACTGCATGGCCGTGGCGGATCGTGCGCCGTGCTACTGGTCGACCTCGACAACTTCCAGGCGATCAACGACGCCGCCGGGCACGTTGTGGGCGACGCCATTCTCATGGAGACGGCGCAGCGGCTGGAACGCTCGTTGCGCCACGACGACGCGGCGGCACGGCTTGGTGGAGACGAGTTCGGCGTGCTCCTGGCGGGGCTGAACGACGAGCGCGAGGCGGTCATCATCGCCCAGCGCATCCTGACTGCCCTGCGCCAGCCGGTTGACATCGGCGGACACATCTGGTTGACCAGCGCCAGCCTGGGGTTGGCGTTCGACGGCGAGGAGTCGCTGGGTGCCGACGAGCTTATCCGCAACGCCGACCTGGCGGTGGCCAGTGCCAAACGTAAGGGGCGCGGCACCCTGGGTCTGTTCGAAGCCGGGATGCAGGTCGAGATCCTGGAGCGCATCACCCTGGAACACGATCTGCGCACCGCGATCGACGCGAGCGAACTGGTCCTCCACTTCCAGCCGGTGATCAACGTTGCCTCCGGGATGCTCAAGGGAGTCGAAGCGTTGGTGCGCTGGAACCATCCGACCCGCGGGCTGCTACCCCCAGACCGCTTCATCCCACTCGCTGAGGAGGTCGGGATGGTCTGCCAGATTGACGATTGGGTGATGCAGGAGGCGATGACCGAGGCCAAATCATGGGCCGAGCAGGGGCTCCCCCTGGTGCGCATCGCGGTCAATCTTTCGGGATCACATTTTGCCGAGGAGGGGGTCGAGGGCAGGATCGACGCCCTGCGTGACTCGGTGGGACGGCCGGCGCCGTCACTGGAGTTCGAGGTCACCGAGACCGTGGCGATCGAGAACCTCGGCGCGCCGGCAGCGCTCAGCGCCATGCGCGGTCGTGGGTACCGGATTGCCATCGACGACTTCGGCGTGGGCTATTCCATGCTCAGCCGCCTCCAGGATTTTCCAGTGGACACACTCAAGATCGACCGCTCGTTCCTGCAGCGCATCACCGTCGAGGGGGACGAGGCGCCCATCGTCGCCGGAATCATCGCCATGGCCCACAACCTGGGGATGAATGTCGTGGCCGAGGGTGTGGAGTCGATGGCCCAGCTCAACTACCTGCGCCGCCACGGCTGCGACGAAGCCCAGGGCTTTGCGCTCGGTCGACCCGTGCCCGGCGACGAGATTCGGACGACGCTCCAGCAGCAGGACGGCCTCGCGGCGGACCCCCGCTGATTCGAACCCTTCGAATAGTGCGAGCGGGTTACGTGGGTGCCTCCGACTCACTCCGCACCAGCAGCCACAGATTGAATGCGGCGGTGATGAGGAGAAGCGCGGTAACCAACCACAGCGCCTGACCGATTGCGACAAGATTGTCGGCGCCCACCGATGCCAGTTGCGCGGGATGCACCAGGGTGAGCTTCGCGACCATCGCGTCGCGCAGCGTGCGGGCGGCAATCAGCGCGCCGGCAACTCCAGCGGCGGCAGCCAATCCGGCGCTGAGCGCGATCCACAGCCACTTGCGACGGCTGGCGGCAATGCTGATGACGAAGCCGGCAAGCACAAGTACCAAGCTGAGGGTCACCAACGGCTGGAGCGCGATGCGATCCTCCGACCTCTTTGCCTGCGGGTCAAGTTTGCGGTCGTTGGGGTCAATTCGTGCGTCGCCACCGGTCGCGAGGGTGAGGCCGCTGTACGACGCCGTAACCCCGCCGCCGCCGCTTCCGTACCCGGTTGGCGATGCGCAACTCACCTGGACCATGGGCAGGAGAAAACACAGGAGCGCCACCCCAAGGGTGAATGGAGATATTCGCTGCGCCAGCCGGCGTATCAGGCTGGGTCTACTGGCGTTGGATTCCATTTCTGTCTCCTTCAGCCGCGGAGCTCCCGCGATATGTTTGGTTCTTCTCCTCAATGATGGCGTGCTCGCCGTCACAGCGCATCTGCCGGCAATGCCCGGTGAAGCGGTTGACCGACTTGAAGTCGTCGAGATCGATCCGAATCCGCGGCCGGGCCACGATTACGGCAATTGTTTTGAGTCTGCCATCAGACTGAAACCGAAGCGACTCGGTGACCGTGCGCATGTGGTTTCTTGAGGTCCAGGCTGCGATTCCACGACTGCAACTACGAAGGAGGAACGAGCAATGAGACGAGTGATTCTTGGGGGGCTGATCGCTGCGGCCCTGATCTGGTTGTTTGATCCCAAGCAAGGGAAGGCACGGCGCAAGCGGTTGAGCCGCAAGTGGGCCCAGAACAAGGATGGCGTCCTCGACGCCGTGGGTACAGCCTCGCATCTCGCCGCCTCTGCGACGAAGCAGGTGGGGGAGATGGGAACCGTGGCCGTCAACGGCATCGGCGAAAAAGTCGCTGCCAGCCGCTAGCAGCGGCTTGAGCAGGACGGCCTCCAGCGCCGCCCCCCGCCCATGGTTTCCTCGGCTTGCCTGGGCGGCGTTGCTGTGTCCCCTGTCGATCGCTGCGTGCGGTGCCGCCCCACCAGTTGCGGCTGCCAGGTCGATGCCGATCTCGATGAGCGCGGTGGTCATAGGCTCGCTCACCGTCCCCGGGCCCGGCGATTTGCTGATGGTGCACGTCGATCGACAGAACGCTCACAAATTCGTGTCGCCGTCCGTCGATACGAGCGGGATCGAGGCCATTCCGGCCCTGCGGGCGATGGGAGACATCAAGATAACCAATCTCCTCGCGACAACCCTTCAGGTTCCGGCAGGGACCGAGGTCGACACGGATACCGGAATCAGGTTCGCAACCTCGGCGGCGGTGACGGTCGATCCTCACGTTCACCTCGTACCGGTCACCGGGCCAAGCGTCGCCATCGCGACGATCCTGGCGATGGAGACGGGCCCTATCGGTGATGTCCCAGCGCTCACGAGCGCCCACTTCGTGGGCATCCCCGCCAGCTCGGCGACGGTCGACATCATCTATGGCACCTCGGATGGTCGGGATGCCGGGCAGCGCCAATTCATGCTCCCGGGCGATCTCGACGCGGCCATGGTCAGGGCGCGCGACGAGTTCGAGCCAGCGCTTACCCAGGCGGTCAAGGACCTCTTGGAGCACCAGCCCAGGGGCCGCACCGCGCTGCTTCCAACCGAGACGATCAACCATACGGAGTCGGCGAGCGCGGGGATCGGCGACCAGGCCGTGACTTTTGTCCTCTACGCGGACGTGCGAGGCAGCATCACGACGTTCGACGAAACCGATCTGCAGAAGGTGCTCCGAGCTGCGCTCGTGCGCCAGGTGCCCTCCGGGTCCCGCCTTACCGAGGAGCCGCTGCACGTCGACTACCACGTTGCGTCATCCAATCCAGACGGCAGTGTGACTCTGGCCTGCTCGGTCTCTGGCTCGATGCGGCGGACGATCTAGGTCACGGAGTCCGGGGCGACCACGCTGCGCTGATTACTGCTGTTGTTACGGTGGTCAGAAGATCCTGTGTCTACCGCCCGAATCGTTCGCGATCGAACGAACCAGTGAGGCGGAGGAGGTTATTCATGTTCTATGGAGGCAGCGGCCTTCTCCTGATCCTTGGGATAATTCTGCTGGTCGTGGGCTACACCCTGATCGGCATCATCTGCATCGTCCTCGCACTTGCTGCCGGCGGCTTCGGATTCAGCCGCAGGGGGCGCGGGGCCTGACGCCAGGAACCAGCAACCTGGGTTCCCGTAGGTCCTCCAGTTGACAAGGGCTCGGGCGCAAAGCCCGAGCCCACCGTCAGCACGCAATCACCGCCCGATGGGCGCGAGATCGCAGTCTCAGCCGCCGGCCCAGACCGCGCCTTACGGCGCGAGGGAACTGATGGTGGGGGAGGAGTGGGTGCTCAGCGACTCAGGAGCCACCAGCCACATCCGGAGCCGCCCCTGCCGTGGCGGCGAGGAACTGCAGCAGCGGCGAGACCAGGTCGCCGCGGAGGCGGAAGACGAGCGGAGCCTCCAGGCCAGGCGCGGTTGCGGTGATCACGCCAACGGCCAGAAGACGGTCGAGCTGGTGACTTACCTCGAAGGTCGAGGATCCCGTCGACGTGGCCAGCTGGTCCGCGGTCGCCGAACCATCCAGGAGGGCGCTGACGAGATGCAGCCGTGTCGTGTCGCCGAGCCCTCTGAGCAGCGCGGCGGTCGAGTCGAGGGCGTCGTCACCGCGCGAGAGCAGCGCGCGCGCTGCATTCCAGGCATCTGCCGGCCGGCGGGGCATGCCCAGTCCACTCGCATAGGTCGTCTGCATCAGCGATTCGCCCACGGTCGCGCCGGCGCCGTGGCGGGCGACCACCGCGTAGAAGATCAGAACCACGAGCAGGGCCACCGCGAGGTCCAGCCAGCCGTCGACCAGGCTGGCGCCGAGGACCACGCGTCCCAGGGCCAACAGCCCCGTGGCGATGCTGGCGATGACCCCGATATCGATGGTTGCGGCGAGGCCGATGCGGACCGCGCGGGGGATACGCACCAGGCCGGCGCCGCCGGATTTCGGGGTCCGTCGGATCGCGAAGTACCCGCCGCCTCCCAGGACCAGAAGGATGCCTCCCTGCACCGCGAGTTTCTGGACTGAACTGAGGAAGTGCACGACGGGGATCCCGACCACCGCCCCAAGCGCGGTGAAGACGATCACCCACGCGACCGTCGCCGGTACAAGTCCGGTCACGTAGGTGCGTCGCGGCATCTGCACGGCGCCTGCAACCAGCGTGGTGTAGATGCGCAGCCCGGGGATCCAGCGGCTGACCGCAACCCCGCCCCAGCCCGCCGATCGCATCCGTTTGGACACCCGTTCCAGGTTGGGTTCCTGGTGCAGCCGTCGCGCCAGCGATACGAGCCCATGCTCACCGACCAGCCGTGCCCACCCGTAACCGATCATGGCGCCGGCGACGCAGCCCGCGATGGCCAGCGGGACGAACAAGAATGGGTTCAGACCGCCGGACGCGACCAGCAGCCCCGCCGCTATCAGCGTCAGCTCGCCCGGCGCAAATGGCAAGGGCACGCCGGCCTCCTCAGTGAACAGCAGGCCGACGAGCAGGAAGATCGCCACGGTCCCGTGCAGCCCCTGCAGGAAGCTCATTGGTGTCCCGGGCTCATCCCGTTGTCATCGCAGTCCTCGGTGTAGAGCGAGCCGGGGACAGAAGGGCCCGCAGGCGACGGGAATCGCTCCGGGGGGCCCTTCCGTCCAGGCAGCTAGACCCCTGCCACCGGACTCTCGGAAGATGGTCCTTCCTTGGTCGTAAAGATTGATGCGCCAGATGTAACAAAGTCAGTAATCGCGGCGCCGCCGGCTCGGAACCTCCAGCCTACTGAGGACAGACCGACCGAACAGCGGGTGGTCGGGGTGCGTTACGTACTCTTGATGTCGGTCCTGTATACCAGGGAGTACCCACGTCCGGGCCGGTTGACCAGTTCGCACGGGATCTCCAGGCGAACCAGCATCTTGCGAATCTTGAGGATGTAGTTGCGGACCTCCTCGGGGAATAGCCCGGAATCCGCCCAGGCGCGCGTCATGATCTGCTCGGCGCTGAAGTACCGATGGGGGTGATCGAGCAGGAACTGGAGCAGCTGGTACTCGCGTTCGGTCAGCTTGGCCTCATGCTCTTTGTGTCGAACAACGCGGTCCTTGGGGTCGATCCAGAGTCCCTGGAGGTCCCAGACCCGCTGATACCAGAGGTCGATACGGACCAGGTACCCCTCCATCTGGCTCTCGATGATCCCGATGTCCTCGCTAGCCGCTCGCCGGGCCACCGGGCCGAGCTTGGGTAGGTCGATATGCACCCGGTCCAGAAGCCGGCGCTTGAATCGAAGCAGATCGGCATAGACGCTCAGCCAGTGGCGGGCGTCTTCCCAGTGGGCGGTTGCGAGGTCCTCGCCTTCAAGCGGGGGCCTTCCCGCGGGCATCTCGTCGACGACCATAGCCAAGCTCAATTCTAGAGCGCGCCGGACGCGCTGGGCAGCCGGTTACGGCATTCGTTACGGGGCCCTGCGTACAACTAGGACATGAAACACATGCGCACCCCGGATCCCCGGCCCGACGTCGAAGCCGCCCTGCGCGGCCGGGACTCGAGCAGGGGCATGGACGGGGAGGTCGATCCTGCCCACGCCTCCAAGGAGGAGGCGATCTTCTGGACCAAGGTCTATCAGGAGATCTGGGAGATGGAGGAGACCGTCCTGACCCGCGTCAAGGAGCTGATGAACGCCCAATCGCCCGTCGCGCGCCTTGAGGTAGAGCTGACCAACGTGCCCGTGATCGAGGCTCAGGCAGCCAGGTTCAAAGACCGCCTGGGTTACTGGGAGACACGGCTCAGGCAGGTGACCTGATCGCAGATTCCGGCGAGCGCCGCACTCGCTTGAGTGCGCTGTGGACCTCGCTTGCGGTTGCCATTCTCAGCCTGGCCGCGGTGCTCGTCTTCATCCTCCAGAACCCTCAGAACGTGATGCTGTCGTTCCTCTTCTTCCACGGACGGCTCCCGCTGGCGATCGCCCTGCTGTTCGCCATGATGGTGGGGGCGGTCATCGTGCTGGCTGTGGGAACCGCCCGCATTCTTCAACTCCGTGGGGTTACAAGACGCGCTCGTCGCGGGCAGGCCGCCGCTGAGGACAACCTCTGGAAGGAGGTCGACCCAGAGCACTCCGTCACCCCATCGCCGTCGAGCGGGGTTTGACCAGCACAAGCGCCGCCAACGGTCGCCCCGCAATCGGGGCAGTTGTGCCGAACGGCACCGACCCCGGTCTGCTCGACGCTCGCGGCTCTGGCCGCCGCCGACAAGCCGTACACCGCCAGCGCGGGTATGGCGCTTCTCCAAGACGATGACTCCTGTGATGCCCTCATCGTCCGAGCCGAGTCAGCGCTTCACTCGGGGCTGCCTTCTCTGAGGCTGGGTAGCCAACCGGGCGCTAAGGCTGCGCGCGGAGTGCACTCCAGCCCAGGACCCCCGTAACATCCTCCAGACGCTCGCCGAGCTCGAAACCGGTTTCCCCCACAACGAACTCGAAGACGCCCTTGTCGTGATTGCTGTTGCGCATCTTGACGATGTTGATGGCCCGGCGAGTCTGCGAGTCCCTCTCGAGGTAGCGCAGCAGGATCACGTTGTGGAACAGGAAGGACATGCCACCAACGGGCTCGGTCAGCGGCCCGAGCGTGCTGGTCTCGCTGGTCACCACCACCGATGCGTCGTGCGCCCGGATCAGGCCGACCAGGCTTCGGGCGTAGGCCGGGAAGCGCTCGGACTCGCGGGCCGCGAACACCATCTCCGCCAGGCTGTCGATCACGACGCGGCGGATTCCGCCTTTGGTCAGCTCCCGGCGCACTGAGGCAGCCAGGATGTCAAGGTCGAGGGCGCCAACTGGGACGTGCTGGATGACCAGGCGGCCCGCCTCCAGGTCGGGTCCGAGATCCCACCCGAACTCCTTTCCCTTACGGGTGAGCTGCTGGGAGGTCTCCTGAAAAGAGACGTAGAGGCTGCGCCCCTCCTCGCGCACGCCCTGATGCAGGAAGTTGAGGGCGAGGTTGGTCTTGCCGGCGCCGGATGGACCCAGGACCACGGTCGCGTCCCCAACGGCCATCCCCCCGCCCATGAGGGCATTGAGGCCCGGAATCCCGCTTTTGATCCTGGGCGCATCCTCCTCCTCGCCCTCGGCGGCGATTGTCTCCATGCGGGGGTACACCTCAATGCCCGTGGGCCGGATAGCGAAGGTGTGTCTGCCCATTAGATGGTCGCCACCGCGCAGCTTCTGGACCCGGAGCCAGCGCCGGTCCAGCGGTTCGCGCGGCTGATAGACCAGGTTCAGGATCCCGTCGGCGACAGACATCTCGGCCGAGCCCTCCATCTCCTCGGGCAGGTACTCGCCGAGAAGGAGGAGGACCGCGTCCGAGTGGGCGACACGGCTGGCCAGGTCGTAGAACACCGCGCGCAGCTGCTCCTCGCTGACAAAGTCACGGAGGGCCTTGGCGGAGTCGATCACCACCACCGAAGGGTCCTTGTCGAAGACGGTCCGGACCACCTCGCCGATAACGGCGCCAAGGCCGCCGCCATCAGGATCACGAACCAGCTCGCCCAGATGTACGAACTCGACCCTGCTGCCGAAGGCCTGGCTATCGAAGAACTCGAATCCCTCGACGTGGCGGACCAATTTCGTGTGCGGCTCCGACAGCGTCGTGTAGTAGACGGCCTTGTGGTCCTCGGTGCCGTTATGGAAGCAGATCTGCTGCGCGAGGATCGTCTTGCCGGTGCCAGGAGCGCCAGAGAGGACCACCATCGACCCGCGTTCGAGGCCACCCCCCAGGACCAGGTCGAGGTCCGGAATTCCTGTCGGCATGCGCCCCATATCAGACTCCAGTATTGAGGAGGGCAGCCGCCGCGGCAACGATGTCGGCCTGGGGGACTCCCTTCTCGAGAACCTTGTCCGCCTCGGCGGCAATTGATGGATCTCCAGTCACCGCCAGGATGGGGATGCCGGCAGTGCTCGGGTCTGCTCGCAGACGCCTGATCAACTCGGCTCCGTTCATCATCGGCATCATCATGTCGGTGACCAAAAGGTCGGGTGGCATCTCGAGGATAGCTATCAGGGCCGCGGCGCCATTCGGTGCCTCAGCCACCTCGTAGCCGGCGCGCTCGAAGTACATCCGGGCAATGAACCGGATGTCCGGCTCGTCATCGACGATAAGGATCCGTGCCACATCGTCCCCCCGATCCCAAGACCCATGAATTCCCACGTCATCGTACTTCAAGGGGTGAGGGCGGCAGAGGGGCCTCTCCTGAGGTCCTCGCCTGTCGCGCCGCTGTGTTGGCCCTCTACCGACGCCTGGATCATAATTGAGCGTCGTACCAGCGGGTACTCGCCCGTCCCCGCGGAAATCAGGCCGTCAGACCGGAGGTGCTGTCAGGCGCTGCGCCGCCGGCGCTGGAATGGGTTGGTGAGCGGGTCCGTCACGCAGGTGCGTCATGGTCCGGCTCTCCCCACGCGCCGAACATCATCGCGCCGAGGCATAACGGGCTCACGTACATGCCGGTATGACCGAGGTTGCGGTGCTCCATCCGCTATTCCACGCTTGTCTGCGCGCCCCGCGGGCGCCGTCGAAGTGACCGGTAGGCGGTCGACACAGCCAGCGCGAGGAGCAAAGCAGCGAGGGGCAGGCGCGCGGAGTTCGGCGGATGGGCGGTTAGTGGCAGGCCCGGCTTGCTCGGCTGACTCGGCGAATCGAAGATGGCTGGAATGTCGCCCGCGGATGCGGATGCGCCCGAAACGTTGAGCACCACCCCACCCATGACCGTCCTCAGCAGTTCGAGCGTCAGCCCTTCGGCTTTGGCTCCCTGCACGGGGATGCCGTCAAGGGTCTCTTTGGTCATCGTGGCGGCACCGACCGCCACCCGGGACTCCAAGGGCGTGCCGGAAAACAGCGTCATGTCCACCCCTGGCGCCACCGATGTGTGCGCCGGGACACTCAAAAAGGTCGCCAGAAGCGGGTTGAGATCGACTACCACCACACCGGCGGAGGCCGCCCTGGCCACGGTCCCGGTCGCTCTGGTCACCGTCGCGCTGGCAGTGGTGTTCGCTCCCTGAAGTCTTATCAGAGGAACATCGGAATTGAGGAACGGCAGCGCCGCCAGCACCGCGTCCTCAAGCGTCTTCACCGCCGCCAGGACCGCTGGGCGCACCTGGTTCTTGACGGCCGCCACGACCTGGTCGAGCGTCCCGGCCGGCAGCAGGGCCGCGACCGCCTTCGCGGTTGTGGAGTTCGCGACGGCGGCGGCCACCGCGTCGAGGAAGCTGTTGAGCACCGCCGCGATGGCGGCATTTATCGCCTGAATCAGAAACTTCAGGTTTGGAGACGTGACCGAAAGTGTTGAACCCGTCGCCGCCGCCGCCACCGCGGTGGCGGTGGTGGCCACATCAGACGTCGAGCCACCGAGCCCGATGGTCAGCAGATTGACCCCCCGGAGCGCGTTGGTGATCGCGGCCTGGATCGCGGTGATCAGGGCATCGATGGTTGGAATGGGGACGTTCGCGATATCGGTGATCGCGGCGCTGCACACCGCGCCCAGTGTTGCGCTGGCGATTGTTATCGGTGGACATACCGTGGCCTTGGCTGTGGTGAGACCCATGCCGACGGTCCCGGTGGCGGAAACCACCGGCCCCAGGGCGGTCCTCAGCGTTGGGATGATCAGGTCGGTGATGACCTTGGCCAGCAATTCCGCGCTGACGTTGACATCAGCGACGGTAGACTGCCCGTGCCCGCTGGCATCGCGACTCGCAATCTGAGCCGACGCGTATGAGCAGGCGGCGCCGACCTGGAGCGCATTCACGATCGGCGCGGGCACGCCCGCCGCGGCCAGGTTGGGCGTGGCACACGACTCACCTGCGGCCGGCACCCGCGTACTGCCGATGCCCGAGCGCTCGGCCGTGGAGGGCGAGCCCGGTGCACCGTTGAGTCCGGTCGCACCACCCCGGGCCAGGATCGCCGTCGCCAGGGCGCGCCCCAGCGCGGACGAGTTGCCTGCGCCCAGCACTGACTGTCCGAGGACGTTCAGCGTGACGCCGGTGCCGGTGGCGCTCCCCCGGTACTGCTCCGGACCGGCGGCATAGGCCGAAGGTGAGGTCATGGCCAGCATCGCGCCCAGCAATCCGACCGCGCTCAGCGCACGTATCCGGCTCGAGGTTCCCTTCATCAATCCATCCTTGGCCCGCTGCATTCGAGCCGGAAATCGGCCGGAAGGTCAGGCAACTCTTCTGCAGTGACGCATCCGATACACGGATCGGTCAACGGTCGCTTACAAGTATTTACAGGGGCGTGGTTCCGGCTCCGAAGCGGTTGGCTGCCTAGTTGGCTGTTGCGGCCGCCTCCTGCTCCGGCCGGAAAAGCGCGTTGCCGCCCCCCGACCTTTTCGCCGCGTACATCGCGATGTCCGCCCGCCGCAGGAGGCTCTCGGCATCCCGGGCCTGTCGTGGGAACAGTGCAATCCCGATGCTTGCCCGAACCTGTAGCTGCTGTCCGGCCAGCCTGAAGGGCTCGACCAGGACAGCGCCGACCTTCTGGGCCACGAGGAGGGCTCCGCGCTCTCCAGCGACGGGGTTGGCCAGGATCGCGAACTCATCGCCGCCGAGCCGAGCCACAGTGTCCCCGTCTCGCAGGGCCGCGAGAACCCGACCCGCGAAGGCCTCGAGCAGCTGATCGCCCACAGCATGACCGAACTCGTCGTTGGTGGCTTTGAACCCATCCAGGTCGATCATCAGGACTGCCAACTCCGTCTTCGCCCGCCCGCCCAGCACCAGCGCGTGCGCCAGCCGATCGTGGAAGAGGCTGCGGTTGGGCAACCCCGTGAGGGCATCGTGAAGCGCCTTGAACTCGAGCGCGGCGGTCTCGGCCTTTCTTTCTGAAATGTCGCGCACGGTCGCGATGAACACCCGCCGGCCGGCCACGACCATGTCGGTGGCCTGGAACTCCAACGCGAACGACGAGCCGTCCTCCCGGAGGCCCAGGGTTTCGGTGGTGTCCGAAGAGGGCCGTTCCTGGTCAGCCTCGAGCCGCAGGGCCAAGTAGTCCATGAACTCCCGCCGGTGCCCTTCCTCGATCAGGATGTCCACTTGCCGACCGAGGACCTCCATCTCGTCATAGCCGAGCAGACGCCGGGCCGCGCGGTTGAACGATTGGATCGCGCCATCGTCGCCGACGGTGATGATGCCGTCCGCGACATGGTCAAGGATGGCAAGGACGCGCTGGTCGGTCCGGACCCGGACCATGTATTCGCCGACCTGCGCCCCCACGATGGTGACCGCACTGCGCACGACTTCATCGATCTTTACCGCCGAGTCGCCCAGGAACTCGAATACCCCGGCCACGGTATCACCTGCATGTACCGGGAAAGCGAACTCCGCGGTCAGCCCCGCGGCCTGAGCGGCCTTGGAGCGGCGAAAGTGCGGGGCTCCGACGAGGTCATCGATGGAGACCAGCCGGCCGTGCTGCCAGGCTGTGGCGAGGGGGCCGGGTCCGCCGCCGATCTCGATCAACTGGCTGGCGGCGACGAAGTTCGCCACGCCCTGGTTGCTTGGGTCGACTCGCCAGGCGCCGGCGTGCACCAGAGCCCCGCGGCGCTCGTCAACCACCCAGAACTGTCCGACCGTTTGACCCAGTGCGCCACCCACCGTCTCGAGAACGCCGGGGACGACCTCATCGACGGTTCGTCCGCGCGCGAGGACTTCGGTGACCGCCACCGTCATCCGTTCGAGGCGCTGAGACCGCGCGCGGTCGGAGATATCCCTCACGAATCCGACAAAGGAGGTGGCGTCGTCGCCGCGCGAGGCGGGTGAGATGGCCAGCTCCACCGGGAATTCTTCGCCGCTCTTTCGCAGCGCGGTCGTCTCGATGACGCTGCCGAGGACGGGCCCCTCACCTGTTGTCAAATATGCCGCGAGTCCTCTGCGATGGGCCTCCCGATGTTGCGGCGGGATGATCCTGTCGGCAAGGTCCAGGCCCACCGCCTCCGCTGCACTCCAGCCGAATGTGCGTTCCGCCTGGGCACTCCAAGCCGTGACCCGGCCGTGCTCGTCCATCGTTATGAGCGCGTTCAGCGCGGTGTCGAAAATCGTCTGCATCTCGTGCAGCGAACGCTGGAGCTGTTCCTCCGTGGCTTTGCGCGCGGTGATGTCCAGGTAGAACGCCAGGAAGTGATCGACCCCGCCCTCCGGGGTGAGGATTGGTGAAGCCGCGACGCTGGCCCAGACGGTGTGCCCGTCGCGATGTCGGTAGCGCTTCTCGATAAGAAGCTGTGAGACCTCGTTCGCCGCCAGGGTCCTGATGTTCTCCTCCGACCGTGCCAGCTCGTCGGGATGGTTGATGTCGCTGACTTTGGCCGCAAGGAGGCCCGGAGCGTCGTAGCCGAGAATCGCGCAAAGAGCGGGGTTGACCTTGATGAAGCGGCCGTCGGGAGCGACTTCCGCCATCCCCACGGGGGCAAGGTCGAATACCAGGCTCCAGTTCAGCACGGCGTCGGCCAGGGCTTCGGAGGCGCGGCGCTCGGCCGTCACGTGCGTCCCACCATCCTCGCCAGCGCCTCATTGACCAGGAGTGCTCCACCCGCGAAGGCTCGCAGCGACAGCCCAACGGGAGAGGAGAGGATCCCTATGCGGAAGCGACGCTCGCTCTGCTCGATACGCTCCCGCTGCTCGCGGAACGCCGCCTCGGAACTGGCCGCGGGCGAGGACTCAAACGCCGAGCTCCGGAGGACCTCGACCGCGGGATCCGTTGGGAGGGCTGGCGGAGGAGGGGGGGTGCTCGGGTCGCTGGTGGAACGTGTGCGGGATCGTGGTGACACGGGCGACGGCCTCCCCGCCTGTTCGGCGATCGAGCCAGGGTGCTGACGGGACTAGCTTAGGCCATGCCCCGGTTCAGCGTGCACAGTGCAGGCGGCGCGACTCGCGCTAGAGTCGCCGAGCACTCCGGCAGTCACAATAGGCGATGGAAGATGATCGAGCTGGGATATCTGCGCAACGAGTTGCTCCGTCGCTCGGGGCGCGCCATCGTGACCGCGCTGGGCCTGGCTGCCGGCGTTGGGCTGGTGATGGGGATCATCGGGGTCTCCGCGGGGCTGACCAGCGCCCAGACCCAGGCCCTTTCTCCACTTTCGACGGTGGGTACCGACATCATCGTCACCCGCACAGTCGGTGCGACCACGGCGCCGGCCTCGGCCTCACCGTCGGTGGGCCAGGGCAACGGCAGGCCTGGCGGTCCTCCTGGTGGCGGCGGCGGTTTCTTTGGCCCTGGTGGAGGTGGCCCCGGCTCACTGGCCAGCGCCGCCGGTCAACTCAACGGCGCCGACCAGGCCGCCCTCCTGAACGCGAACTCGTCGGTGCTCACCGATCTCTCCAAGCTGGGTCCTGCCGGCACCCAGTTTGTCCATGACTTCTTCGTCCCCGGCACGCTGATCACCTTTCCCGACGCTGCCCTGCGTGACGTCACGTCGGTCAAGGGCGTGCAGTCTGCCGTGCCCGGGCTGTCGTTGCAGGCAATTCATGAATCGGGGACCGTACCGCAGATCACCGACACCGTCCAGACCGGCGGACAGACGATCACCGCCACCCAGACCCCGGCGCCACTGACGGACGCCGAGCAGGCGGGAATCCAGTCCTGTCTCCAATCGAGCGGCGGTTTTGTGCGGCCATCGCCCGCGGCCCGGCCGAGCCCGAACCCGCGCCCCAGCGCCGGCCCGGGTGGCGGTCCGCCCCCCGAGCCAGCGTTCGGGGGTGGCTTCTCGAGGAGTGGAGCTTTGCAAAAATGTCTGCCTCAGCGGCTTCAGCAGTACATCGCCCAGGTCGTGGTTCCGGCCCAGACCATCAACCGCGTTCTGAACCCGCCCTCGACCGACACCTCCTCCAAGACGTACACCGCCGCTGCGGTCGACCCTTCCAACCGGACCACCGGCCTCATCACCAGCGCGCAGGTGACGTCGGGCAGTTGGTTCTCTTCGAGTCCGACGACTGAGGTTCTGGTCAACAGCGCCTACGCGTCGACCAATAATCTGAAGGCGGGGCAGACCCTGACCATCAACGGCACGGCGTACACCGTGAAAGGCGTCGTCGCTCCGACCCTGACCGGAAATGTGTCCGACCTCTACTTCGACCTGGCCACCCTGCAGGGCCTGTCGAACAATTCGTCGCGGGTCAACGAGGTCCTGGTCAAGGTCTCGAGGGCCTCCGATGTCGATGCCGTTGCCGCGGCGATCCAGGCCAAGCTGCCCGGGGCCCAGGTGCTCACCGCGAAGTCGCTGGCCAACCAGGTGACAGGCAGCCTCTCGAATGCGCAGACTCTTGCGGCGAGCCTAGGCGGCGCGCTCGCCGCCATCATCCTGCTCGCCGCCTTCCTGATCGCGGTGCTCCTGACCACCTCGTCGGTGGCCAAGCGCGTGCGCGAGATCGGAACGTTGCGGGCCATCGGCTGGACAAAGCGCAGGATCGTCCGTCAGATCATTGCCGAGACGATGGTCATCGGGATGGTCGGCGCCGTCGTGGGCATCGGCATAGGTACCGCGGTCGCCGAAGCCGTGAACCTCTTTGGGCCGACGTTGACCTCGACCACCTCTGGACTGGCGGTGGGCGCGTCCACGGCCAGTGGCCTCTTCCACCAATCAACCACCGCGTCTTCGAACCAGTCCGTGCACCTGACTGCGATCCTCACGCCGACGACCATCCTTCTAGGTGTCGCCTGCGCCCTGCTCGGCGGCCTCATCGCGGGTGGGTTGGGTGGCTGGCGGGCGGCCCGGCTCTCCCCGGCCCTCGCCCTGCGGGACCTTGGATGAGCGCGCCCGCCGCCGCCAAGCCGCTCTATCAGATGCAGCAGGTCGAACGGCGCTACCTCAAGGGCGCCGCCCAGGTCCTCGCGGTGCGCGGCGTGGACCTGGAGATAGGCGGCGGCGAGTTCGTGTCGATCGAGGGGCCGTCAGGGTCGGGCAAGAGCACCCTGCTCCAGCTCCTGGGGGCCCTCGACACACCGACGAGCGGACGGATCGAGTTTGACAACCAGGACCTGTCCCGCGCGGGTGACCGCTTCCTAACGGCGATTCGCGGGAGCCGGATCGGCTTCATTTTCCAGCAGTTCAACCTGATTCCGACGCTCAGCGCGCTGGACAACGTGTCGATCGCCGTCGATCCGAAACAGTCGATCAAGAAACGACGGGAACGCGCGCTGGAACTGCTCACCTCCGTCGGGCTCGCTCAGCGCGCGCAGCACCTGCCGTCGGGAATGTCCGGCGGTGAGCAGCAGAGGGTGGCCATCGCCCGCGCGCTGGCGAATCACCCCGAGGTCATCATCGCCGACGAACCGACGGGCAACCTCGACACCCAGAACGCCGCTGACATCATGTCGCTGCTGGACGGGCTGCGGGCAGACACGGGAGTGACGATCATCGTGGCGACGCACGATGAGGAGGTCGCCAAGCACGCAACTCGGCGGATCCGGATGCGCGACGGCGCGATCGTCTCGGACACCCACGCCGTTGAAGAATCCTCTGCGCCGTAACGTGCTGAACCTGGAGGAGTAGCGGGGCAGCCGGCGCACCGGCCTTCTATTCTTCGGCCTCAGGATAACGGTGTGATCAATCGGACCCAGGGACTGGTCGTCGGCTTCGTGGTCCTGGCCGAGCTTGTGCTTGTGATGATCCTCGCCGTGGATCCGGAGATCTACGACTCGACCCTCCGCGAGCCAGCCGGCGCCGGAGTGGCGCCGGCGATGCTTCTGGTCGCCGCGCTCACCGTTTTCTTGGCGGTACTGGTCACAGGCGTTATCCGCAAGTGGCGATGGACCTTCTGGCTGGTCACCATGGCGTTCCTCGCAGGGGCCCTGAGGATCCCGGCGGCCGCACTCCAGTTGACCGGAGTCCTGCCCTCAACAGGGCCGCGATGGTACGAGATTCTGCAGGCCTTGATCGGGGTGGTTCAGGCGGCTATCGGCGTGCTGATGTTGTCGGGTCATCGGCGCTCCGGCGTGTGGGGGCGCTTCTGACCGGTCGAAGGCCGTCTAGCGTGACCTGGAGAATGGGCTCGAGGTAACACCCGCGCTCAATGCGGCAGTCCGCCGCCGCTCGTTATAGGACCCGGCGTGGGGCGGAGGCTGCCGCCGCGCTCCCGCGATCAAGGTCCGGGGACGTAGCGAGAAGCGAGTTGTGGGCTTTGGCCGTGGAAGGCGGCGAGCTCCGCGCCGAAGATGGCGTCAAGGAGGCCGTAGTCCTCGACGCCGGGAACGATGACGACTTCGCCCAGATCGATTCCGGTCAGGGCAGCTGAAACGACGTCCTCGGCGGACATGCGGGGGATCGCCGACAGGTCCATGCCCTGAACTTCGTGGAACTCAGTTGCCACGATCCCGGGGCAGACGACGTGCACCTTCACGCCGGTGCCGTCCAGTTCTGCATGCAGGGTTTGGGACATGGCGACCGTCGCAGCCAAAGTTGCCGTGTAGATGGCACGCTGGCCCGGTGGCGGGGCTGCCGGTGCGGGGCCGGAGAAAGCAAGCATGCCCGCGACGTTCACGATCGTGCCGACACCACGGGCGATCATGCCGCCCAGTGCAGCGCGCGTCAGCATTGCCGGTGCGATGACCTTGACGTTGAGCAGTTCGCGTGCCTTTCCCGCCGGCAATTCCGCCAAGGGCATGTAGTGGGCGACGCCTGCATTGTTGACCAGCATCGTTAGCGGGTGGCTTTGGCACAGCTCGGCCACTCGGTCGATGCCCTCTTCTGTGGAGAGGTCGCCGACGACAACCGTCACCGCGACCTGCGGCAGTGCGGCGGCAAGCTCCGTGAGCCGATCTCGCCGCCGGCCCACGACCATTAGGTCGTAGCCGTCGGTAGCAAGACGTTCGGCGAACGCCTTACCGATCCCCGACGATGCCCCAGTGATCAGGGCAAGTGGTGCCACATTCCCACTCTCGTCCGTCCGCTTAGACCTCGTACTGGAGGGACGGTCCCGAGGTAATGTGATCGGATCGCATCAGTGCCCCTGGCCACTACCTTGAGCTCGAGCGCGGCGTCCTCGAGCCGCCCGCGCCCGCCGGCCTCCCATCGACCCATTGTCCGCATCATAGGTGACGACAGCGGCCGACGCCAGAAGCCCGATTCGGGGGTCAGTACTCGTTCTTGATTACGAAGTAGGAACCGCGAATGGTTCCCGCCAGCTTTGATTTCTGCCTCGCGAACTTGAACCGCGAGGCGAGCTCCGGAGGGACCTCCATCCTTTCGGACAGCTTGAACCCGACCGCCCGCTTGTCGGGGCCGTCGATGGTGTACATCACGTTGATCGACAGACCGCTCTCGTAGAAGACGTAGGCCATACGGATGTTCTCGAGCGTGAAGGCCGTAGCCTCGAGAGGGCGTGACGAGATGACGATGTCGCGCTCTTCCTTGAGGATCCGGTGCACCCAGTCGATCGTCGTCTTGGCATCGCTCGCGGGCTTGACCGTAAAGACGTGGTCGTATTTATTCTTGAAGTAGCGGGCCTCGTTCGCCCGCAAACCAGCGAGCGCGGCGGCGACCGGCGACGACTCGAGACCGACGGTCGAGACGGCATTGAAATCCACGCTGTAGGGCATGACGCACCTCCTGTGATCTTGCTTTGATTTTATCGGTCTCTCGATCCACAACTGGAGCAGGATCGCGCGAGCCTTGTCGCCGGGGACCTTGACTGTGAGTCAGCGCATGAGGCCGAGGTCGAGCTCGAGTGTGAACCTTGCCCCCACGAGCCTACGGCTGGGTGTCGTGCGGGGAGGTGAAGGTGACGGCGACCTCGACAAGCGTGCGCCTGCAGGACGCGCCCAGTTCGTGAACGAGATCTGCGGCGGGCACCGCGCGAGCCAGAGGGTAGGCCTGTCCGGCCCAGAGGTTGACGAGTTCCGGATTTTTGGCCTCGCGGGCGGCGGCCCGGAGCGGGGCGGTCAAATAATGGACCTCGGGGTAAGCCGAGATCGCGTCCTTCTCGTGCTCGACGATGAACCGGTTGAGCAGCCCGCGAGCTCTGCGACCGGTGAATGCCCGGGTCAACGTGGTCGCCCGGTCCTGCTGCAGGGCTTCCTCGTGAACCGCACTGCGCCCGCTCTCGGGACAGCGCAGAAAACCCGTTCCGATCTGCGCCGCGACGGCCCCGGCGGCCAGCACGGCGGCGATACCCGGCCCGTCGGCGATACCGCCCGCCGCCACCAGGGGGGCGCCGCTGGCATTGGCGAGCAGGCGGAGCAGTGCCAAGAGACCAAGGTCTCCCCCAACCTCTCGGTCTGTGAATGAGGCTCGGTGTCCGCCAGCCTCGATGCCCTGGGCCACCAGCGCGTCGGCACCCGCGCGGACGGCGATCGCTGCCTCGTCCACATCGGTGACCGTCACCCAGACGGCGCTGCCCGCATCCTTCAGAGTTCGAATTACTTCGCCTGAGGGGCACCCGAAGGTGAAGGAGACAACGGCGACGGGGTCATCGAGGAGCGAGGCCAGCTTTTGCGCCCATCCATCGTCGTCCCACCGTGCGCTGGGCAGTGGCAAGCCCGCCGAGCCGTACTCGCCCTCCAACCTGGCGGCATAGGCGTCCAGATCGGTCCGGTTCTTGGCGGGCAAGCCGGGTACGAAGAGATTGACCCCAAACGGGGCGTGGGTTAGCTCTCGGGTGCGCGCGACGTCTGTGGCGAGCGCCGATGGTGTCATGTAACCGCCGCCCAGGAACCCCAGGCCGCCGGCGCCGGATACTGCGGCTGCCAGGGCAGGGGTGGATGGTCCGCCGGCCATCGGCGCAAGCACTATCGGCTCTGCGAGCTCGTTGGCCTGGAACCTCCCCGGCGCCACGGTGCCTACCCCGCTGCAGCGCGAATCGCGCCTGACGCCGAGGCCGCGAGCATCCGCGCCAGGCTCTCTTTCGCGATCTCCGGGGTCTCGAGCCACGCCAGACTGGTTCCCTCCAGGAAGCCCACCCACCCCCGCAGGGCGATCCGCTGGAGAGGTGGCGGCTCTCCCAATTCGAAGGCTTCCGCCAGACGGTCGATGACCTCGGTTCTGGACCGCTCGACGATGGCCTGCACCTCGGGATCTGAGCTGATGCCGCCCTGGAGAACAGCTCGATATGCGACCGCGTTCTGTTCTATCCAATCGAGGTGACTGAGCAGCGCCTTCCGAAGCCGCGGGCCAACGGGGAGAAGTGGGTCCGGCCGGGTCGCCTCGCGAAGCTCGTCGGCGGCGGTTCGAACAGTAGCCAGGTAAAGGTCGCGCTTGTTCTGGAAGTAGTGGTAGACAAGTGGCTTCGAGGCGCCGGCGACGCTGGCGACATCGGCAATTGACACCTCATCCCAGGACCGCGTCGCCATCAGGTGAAGGCAGGCGCGGAGCAACTCCGCGCGGCGGTCCTGTGTCGAAAGCCGTCGCCGGTCAGGGGCGCTACCGACCAGTTGTGTGGCGTTATTGACCATTCGTGTAGCGTTATTGACCATTCGTATAATAGTCTAGCCGCACGGGCAATCGGTGTTCGGGGTGTTACGGGAGGAACTGAGAATGAAGTTGCTGGACAGCAGCGAGTTCGATTTCGATCGGCTTGATATCACGCAGCAGAACGCCGCGGTGGAGGATGTCCTCGACCGCACGGAAAACCGGCGTCACCGCTACATGCTGGAGTCGTATCTCAGGCATCGTTACCTGGAGTCGGCCGGCCGCTGGGAGGAGATCCTCGACCCCGCGCTTACCGTGGAGCATCCCTTCTACCGTTTTGACCTGTTCGGCCTGGGGCGCTTCAACCTCGACGGCCGGGACCAGGTCGCCGCACTCTACGGTCACTGGACGGAGACCAACCAGTGCGTGTTCTACGTCGAGGACGAGATGGTCGCGGTGGGAGACCACATGATCGTCGGTCGCGGCACCAGCTATCAGCAGACCCTGGGATCCGAGCTCGCCGCGGGGGGTGTCGAGGCCGATCCCGAGGCCATGTACCTGGTCCGCTCCCAGATCATGATGCTCTGGCCCTACGACGATCGATGCAGGCTGCTTGGCGAGGATGTCTGGGAGTTCGATGATTCCAAAAAGGCCTACTTCAAGCTTGATCCTTCGCAGGCCTTGACCGTTGAGCAGGCGGCTGAGCGGCTGGCACCGCTGATCCGGCCGCTGCCACCTTTCGACGACAGCCTGCTGCCCGCTTGAGGATGACCACCAGGTGAAGGCCGTCGTATGTGAACAGACCAACCTGACCGTGGCGGATGTTCCTGCTCCCGAACCCGAGAGCGGCCAGGCGGTCGTCGCGGTGACGGGGTGCGGAATCTGTGGCTCGGACCTTCACGCCAGGTTCCACGCGGACGAGCAGGCCGACATACTCGCGGAGGCCGGCTACCCGGGGTTCATGCGCCGGTCCGAACGCATTGTCTTCGGACACGAGTTTTGCGGAGAGGTCGTGGAACACCGCGCCGGCCAGGCACGCAAGATGCCCGCCGGCACGCCGGTCGTGGCGATGCCCCTGATACGCAAGGGGGGAGACATCCATCCCATCGGCCTAAGTTCGGCGGCGCCGGGCGCCTACGCCGAGCAGGTACTGGTGCAGGAGGCGCTGATGCTGGCGGTGCCCAATGGGCTGAGCCCGGAAGTTGCGGTGCTGACTGAGCCCCTGGCGATCGCGCTGCATGCGGTTCAACGTTCCGGGGTGACACGCAAGGACGTTGCGATCGTGGTGGGTTGCGGCCCGGTTGGGTTGGCGGTGATCGCCATCCTCAAAGCCAGACGCACGAGCACGATTGTCGCCAGTGATCCCGCCCCCGGCCGCCGCGCGTTGGCCCAGGCGACGGGAGCCGACGTGGTCGTCGACCCCCAGGAATTGTCGCCCTACGTGGCGGTGGGGGACCGGGGGTTCTTCAACACAATTCCGGCCGCCATTGGGACCGGGATCGACGTTCTGGAGAAGATGCAGCGTCTCCCTGTTCCGTGGGAACGAGTGTGGCGCCTGGCTGACCGGCTGGGGGCCACCGCTCCCAAGCGGCCGGTGATCTTCGAGTGCGTCGGCGCACCCGGCATGATCGATGGCATCATCAGCGGCGCTCCGCTTGCCTCACGGGTGGTGGTGGTCGGCGTGTGTGACCAGCCTGACCAGATTCGCCCCGTGATGGCCATCAATAAGGAGATCGATCTCCGATTTGTGGTTGGCTACTCACCCCTGGAGTTCCGCGACGCACTCCACCTGCTTGCCGACGGTCGTGTCAACGCAACATCAATGGTCACCGGGACGGTCGGCCTCAATGGTGTGAGCTCCGCCTTTGATGCCCTCGGCAGACCCGATCAGCACGCCAAGGTGATCATCGATCCTCGCAGCCAGGTGAGCGTGCTTCCCGGTCTGTGACCGAGGGCCAGGAACGATGCGGGCTTTCGTCATTTCCGTGGTCGCCATCCTGGTTTTTTTAGCGCCGGTCAGCGTCCGCGCGCAGACGTCCAGCGATCTGCCTGTGCCCGACCTCGCCTACCAGTACCAACAGCTCTACGACATGTCGACCAACTACCTGCAGCGGTATAGCGGTCAGGACGGGCCGCCCGGCGACCTCAACACCGCGGACGGCAACCTCCCGCCGCAGGTCAACGGCTGGCAGGAGTTCTTCGCGCACTGGAAGGAGCAGGTTGTGTCCCCGGCGGTGATGGGCGGCTTTGCCCAAAACCTGCATGTCGATGACCACCTGTTCCGCGCGCCCAGCGCCAGTTTCTTCGGTCCGCCCCCGCCATACGACTCGAACGTGGCGAGTGTCACCATCCCCGGCGCCCAGTGCCCCGGCCAGACGGTCCTGGTGGCATCGCACCCGGACTCGACCCCCGCGCTGAATATCGCCAACGGCTCCTCGTACGACGACACGAGCGGCGTGACCATGGGGATGGCCGAGTTGCAGGCCCTGACGCGCTGGTGGACGGCGCACCACACCTGGCCGGCTCGCACCTTCCGCGTCGCGCTGTTCGACGCCGAGGAGGAGGGGCTCTACGGCTCGCAGTACTACGCGGCCAACCTGCTCCCCCAGGGCCCCCAGGGAAATATCGCGCTGGTGGCCAACATGGACCAGAACGGGATGGAGTATCCGGCACACCCCGGAGGGACAACCAAGAGCACGTTTGGTCCCGGGTTCTGGTACACCAACATCAACTCCTCGCCGATCAAGGACTTCAGCATCTATCGCACCGACGGCAAACCGGGGCCGGCGCCGCCGCCGTTCGCAGCCAACATGCCGGCGATCCTTCACTTTCGCGCGGCCCTGGCCGACGCGGTCAGCCAGACGTTCGCGACGCTGGGACAGAAGTACGGCTTCCAGGTCCCGCTGGAGAACCCGCTCGAGAACGGCGCCACCGTCCCCGCATACCGGCCGGCGGACATCGCCAAGTACTCCCCCGTCCAGGATGACACGCTGGGGCGCACGGACCAGGTCCCGTTCATCGCGGCGGGGATCCCGGGTTACGGCATCGTGGGCGCGTACGACAGCAACCCCAAGGACAACCCTCTGGGCTTCCCGGCGACGCCGCTGACGCCGCTCGGCGCCAGTGGGCTGCCGCAGATCGCCGGTTACGACACGCCAAGGGACAACATGACGCACCTCAACCTGATGGCGTCAGGGACCACCGGGGGTGGGACCGGCCAGACCGAGTCCGTGGAGTTGCGCCGCGCGCTGGAGTTGCCGATGACATGGACCCTCAACCTGCTCTCACGCCCTGAGTACGTTGGCGGCGTCACCGCTCCCGGCGGCCCGGTCGCCTACTTCGAGGCGCTGCCAGTGAAGCCGAAGCCTGGCGACCTGGTGACGTTCAACGGCGCCGAGACCGCGGCCAACGGCGCGACCAACCTCAATTACAGCTGGGATTTCGGCGACGGAACGAAGGCTTCGGGGCAGGTGGTGAAGCACTCCTATACGGCAGCCGGCTGGTACGACGCGAAGCTCGCGGTGCGCGACGGATCGGGGCATCTGTCCGGGTACCGCCAGGCCGTGCCGGTGGGGTCGCCGAAGAGCGCGGCACCTGTGTCGGACGCCTGCGGGACGCTGGCGGCGAGCGAGCTGACCTCGGTGACGGGGCCCGGCGGAAGTGGCGGGACGGGCGGGACGCCCAACACCGCAGCGGCGGTACCGCAAACGCCTGCGGTGGTGCTCCTGGTCCTGGTGGTGCTGGGCTCAACCATGGCCGGTTGGCGTTGGAGGTGGGCACACTCCCGGACCTGAGCTACTGCGCCGCAGGGGTATGCGCGCCACCCAACGCTGTTGGCTGGCGCCCGGATGGCCCCGGTGGGATGAATCGGTATGCTCATTTGATGAAGCCTCAACTCAGACCGCCACGCCTTCGCCAGTAGCGCCAGTGATTAAGGCGACTCCCAACACCTCGGCCGCGCCCCCCTCCTTCGGGATTTCGGTGCTGGTGGGAATTGGCGTCCTGGCCGCGCTCTTCATCGGTATCGGCAGCCTCCGGCGCCGGCGGCAACCACCCGGCTGACCTCTTCGCCGCAGCCAGTCCTCAACTCGCCGGGGCACACCGCCGTGCTTGCCGCCACCGCGCGGTCGCTGGACGCAGAGGCCCCTGATTCCATCCTCAACGACCACCTGGCAAGGGACCTCGCCGGGGCAGCTGGTGAGGCGATCATCGCCCGGCTGAAGACGCAGACCACCCCTGAGGGGTTGCCACGTTCGGAGTCCTTTTCGCGCTGCGAGGCAGGTTGGTCGAGGACGAGGTGGCCCTGGCCGCCGCCGCGGGGATCGACCAGTACCTGGACCTCGGCGCCGGTCTCGACTCCTTCGCGCACCGGCGTGACCAGGCCACCGCGTCGATTCGCGTCTACGAGGTGGATCGTCCGGGCGCGCAGGCCTGGAAGCGGGCGCGACTTGCGGAGCTCGGGATCGCAACGCCGGCGCACACGACATACGTGCCGGTCGACTTCGAGGCGGACAGTCTCCCGGCAATGTTGTCAGAGGCCGGGTTCGACGCGGGGTCGCGCGCCGTGGTTTCCTGGATCGCGGTCACTCAATACATCGGTGCCGAGGCGATCGACGCGACCCTCGGCTTTGTCAGGAGCCTCCCCATGGGAACCCGCCTGGTTCTAACGTACGTGGTTCCGCCGGCGAGCCTCACCGACCTCGAGCAGCAGGGTCTGAAATGGACGATGTCGCAGGCCGAGGCTCGCGGCGAGCCCTTCCTGACCATGCTCACCCCGGGGGAGGTGGAGGCGCTGCTCCGGCGCCATGGTTTCACCGAGGTCGAACACTTCGCACCGGCGGACCTGGTCGCCCGATACCTCCCTGGCCGGAATGTGCCGCTTCCGAGGATCGAGCGGATGGTGATTGCTACGGTGTGAGCGTCGACCGTCCCGGCACTAAAGTGGGCGTTGTGATGGCAGGAGACTTCGGCAAGTACCACCTCCTTGCGGAGGTCGGCCGTGGCGGCACGGGGGTCGTTTACCTCGCCGTCGACCCCGACCTCGATCGGTCGGTGGCGATCAAGGTTCTCGGCGCCTCGATGATTGGGATCCCGGGTTTTCTTGACCGCTTCCGGGCCGAGGCGGCGGTGATGGCCCGGGTGGAGCACCCGAATTGTGTGCGTGTGTTCGATGTCACGGCCGATGCGGCGCACGGATACCTCGTCATGGAGTACGTGGATGGCGCATCCTTGCGGGAGGTATTGCGACAGAGTTCGCGCCTGACTCCTGAGCAAGCTCTGGAGGTTTTGAGGGGAGCTCTGAGTGGACTGGGCCACATGCACGACCTCGGGGTCGTCCACCGCGATGTCAAGCCGGAGAACGTGCTCTGTGACCGGATGGGCATCTCCAAGCTCGCGGACTTCGGCCTCGCTGTTCCCACCGGCACCGGTGAGGGTGGCGAGATGTTCGGCTCTCCCAATTACATGAGCCCGGAGCTAGTGAGGGGCGGGAGCCCGGATGCCCGGACGGATGTCTACTCGTGCGGCGCGATGCTCTACGAGCTGCTGACCGGGGTCGCGCCGTATGCGGGTGGCGATGCCCGCGCGGTCATGCGCCAGCATCTCGCTGCGCCGCCGCCGGACCCGCGCGCCGTGCGGGCCGAGCTGCCGCAGGCCGTGGCAGACCTGGTCACCGCGGCGATGGCCAAGGACCCGGCCGCACGCCCGGCCAGCGCGAAGGAGTTCGCCGATCAGCTGGAGGGGGTCGCTACCGCCGCCTACGGGAAGGACTGGCGAAACCGAGGTGCACTGCTCCGCCTCGTGAGCTCAGCGGTTGCGGCCGGGACGGCGTCGTCGATGACGCTCGGTTCTGCTGCGGTCACGGGTGCCGGCGGCGCGGGGCTGGCCGTGGGGACGGCCGCGGTCACCCAATCCCCAGGCGCCCTGCCGCCGCCCTACCTACCCCCTGTTGCGCACCCCGCTGCCACTGTCGATTCGAGTCCACCGCGTCCCTCAGCGCGCCGCCCCTCCCGAGCACGACGGCTTCAAATCGCCACCGGTATTCTCATCGTGATCATCCTCCTGGCCCTGGTCCCGGTGGTTCTCGCCAACAGGTCCTCGCACGTCGCCGTCCGGGCGAAACTTGATTCCTGTGTCGTTGGGACATGGAAAGCGAACCGCATATATTTCGCGTTGACCGACAACGACTTCCACCTCGTTGCTCGACTGCCCGGGGGAGGCGGGGAGGTTTTCAGCGTGGCCGCCGACGGCAATGCCGTGTCCGACTTCACCCTTGCGGCGCCTTTCACAGGCACGTCGGGTGGACATCGGTACACGGTTGTAGAGAGGGGTCGCGCCGGTGCCACAGTGCAGACGGCTTCCGATACCGTGACGGTCAGCGCAGGGCGCAAGATCGAGGGAACCACATTTGTCGCCGACCGCGACGGGAGTTTCGTGGGGCAAGGCACTCCCCAGGAGACCAGGCTTTCAAATACTCCCGGGAGCACGGTGAAGCGTAGTTGTGCGGGGGACGCGATGAGTTTCATTGATGGGGCATATGTGTCCCTGTACCACCGCATATCTGCAACCCCTGCACCCGTTATCTCGCCGCCGCCCTGTGGCCAACCGGGCGGCGACGCGAATTTCTCGTTCTGCCCGTCGCGGGCGGCTGCCGGCACGCCTATCGCCCTAACCGGCAAAATCGGTTGCCTCGGCCCGGGCGTGACCTCCTTCCCAGGCATCAAGAAGCCGACGGTTGAGGTCACGATCTATACCGGCATCTCGGTCATCGCGCGCGGCGACTTCCTTCTGGATAAATCGGGGCGATGGTCCGGGGTGCTGATAGCTGATCCCGCAACAGCGGCCGACCCCGGCCTGTACCAGATAGGTGGCGGGTGCCACGACGCCGGGATAAACGTCCAGAACGGTTTCGGAATGCCATACGGCCCCCTGCCCTTCACACTCCTGCCGACAAGCCGGTGACAGGAGCGTTGGGCTTTCCTCCGCGGCTTCTTAGGTCAGACCATGGGGCGGAATTTCGCCCGCTCGACCTTGACGTTCAGAGGATGTCCCAAATTCCTCCGGCGTCGCTGCCCGCCAGTAGCTTCACTCCCTCGCCATCGAAGACCTTCGTCAGCTTGAGATACAGCGCGTAAACGTCCGCCAGCGTCTGCCGCACATCGGCGGGAAGGGCCGCGAACTCACCGTCGAGCTCACTCCACTCCTCGAGCGTGGGGGCGGCGATGAACCTTAAGTTGGGGTCGGTCTTGAACGCCGGGGTGTCGCTGTGGAGGCACGTGCAATCGCGGATCAAGGTCACGCACTGCCACGTCCCGTCGCTGGCGAGCTGCTTCGCGACGTCGATTGCGAGGTCTTCATCAAATGTCGCGACCGCCCGTTTCAGCGCCTCCAGTTCGACCGCGGGCCAGGCCGGGATCGGGTTCGTCAGCAGCCGTCGGATGCGCCTGTTGATGATCGCGTCGAGGAACGGGATCTTGAAAGGTGGCATCGGCGGGACCCGATTGGGCGCCGACGCCAGGGCTTCGCGAATCTGGTCGCCGTCCCGTGAGCAGGCGGCGAGGATCCCGGAGCCCGGGCCGAGGTGCTCGATTGATCGCATCCCTTTGGCGGAAGCGTCGCGCACGTCGATACCGGAGGGAAGGTGACCGACGAACGGCAGCCCCACCCGTTGCGCCTCGGATTGCGCGGCGGCAAACCCCCCGGGGCCGGGGGCGACCATCTTGATGAAATCGGCACCCGCCTCGCGGTGAGCGTGCGCTGAGCAGTCTCCTTCTTCACGTGGCGACTGATCCAGACCTGCGCGACCGCCTCGCGGGCGACGTGGGGGTCGTGCCCCGTGCCATCGAGGAGGTGGTCCGACTCCACACCCCGCTCCATGGGTTCTTCAGGCAGACCACCTGCGACATCGAGGTCGCAGGGGTGAATATCCCAGCCGGCTCCGAGGTCATGCTCAGTTACGCCTACATGATCGACCGGCTGGAGGTGGCTTTCACGGCGAATTAGATCGCGGAGTTCGCTGTGACGTATATATGCGGTCGCTCCGACGTATATACTCCGTCGCATGGTGCGTCCTGAAAGCTGTATCAGTCCAACGGGTGAGAGTCCCGTCCGGGGAGACACCGGAGTCCCTGGTAGCAGGCCCCAGTCGGGCGGCGAGAGCTTCCCGGCCGAGCGGGGCGTCAAAAG
>JBPCPW010000066.1:0-28978 GCA_050998755.1 Candidatus Dormibacteria bacterium | reverse complement strand
CTTTTGACGCCCCGCTCGGCCGGGAAGCTCTCGCCGCCCGACTGGGGCCTGCTACCAGGGACTCCGGTGTCTCCCCGGACGGGACTCTCACCCGTTGGACTGATACAGCTTTCAGGACGCACCATGGATCGATTCTCTCGAACGCGTTCACCGCGATGCCAGAATTGGGTGTGGATATCACCCGGCTGCCCGGCCTTCGCGCTCTCCGAGACCCGCGGGTGAGAGCCGTGGCATTGGCGATCGTCGCAACCGGCGGCGTGGCCTACGTCGCCCTCCTGCTCCTCTCCTCTTACTCCAACATGCCGGATTTCAGGTCTATCTTTGTCCCGGAGGCCCGGGGCGCCTGGAGGGGGACGGCCATCTATCACGCCATCGCGCCGGCGCCGCCGGGACGATTCACGGCCGGTTTTACCGGGGGCGTGGACTCGCCCATCTTCCTCCTGTTCCTGTGGCCATGGACGGTGATGCCGGATGTCGCGGGAAGGCTGTCGTGGCAACTCATCGAGATCCTTGCTCTGGCCCTCGCCGTCGGTTTGGCCTATCGCGGCCTGGGCGCGCCGAGCCGGTTGGAGGCGGTGCTGGTGGGCGTCATGGTGGTCTTCTTCATGCCGGTGCGCGACTCCGTCCAGGAAGGCCAGTTGAGCATCATGCTCGGCACGTTGATCGCTGCCAGTCTCCTGTCCCACCAGCGCGGCCGCCCGGTCCTCGGCGGACTGAGCCTGGGGCTTGCCGCCGGGCTAAAGCTCACCCCTCTGCTGCTCGTCCCGTATTTCGCGTACCGGCGCGATTTCAAGCTCTGCCTGACGGCGCTGGCGACGGCGACCGGGCTGTTCCTGGCTACGCTGGCGGCCGGCTGGGGCCCACTGTTGGTGCCGTTCGCGCGCGTCATGAGCCAGCTGTCACAGGGCACCGCGATCGCCCAGAACCAGGCGGTGAATGGATTTGTGTTGCGACTCCTGCAACCTGGGCTGACCGGCTTTCCGGTGGCGGGCGTCCCCCTGGCGACCCGCCTGGTCGTCGGTGCCGGCCAGGCTGCAGTGCTGGTTTACCTGGTCTGGCTGGTGCGGCGACTGAGGCTGCCGGCGCCGGAGCAACTCTGGACAGAGTTCAGCATCGTGTTGCTGCTCCTGCCCCTGGTGCAGCCGTTTGCGTGGCCGCACCACTTCGCCTGGGTGGTCATCGTCATCCCGGTGGGCGTCCGCCTGGTCCTCCGCGGACTTCTCTCACAGGGCAGGGCCGCGGCCCTGGTCGGCCTGTACCTGGCGTTGATGCTGCTGGAATTCCCGCTCTACTCGGTGGCGGCGCACCACCCGACAGACCTTGGTAGCCACCCCCTCGCGATTGTCGGTGCGTCCCTGACGATGTACTGTGCGCTGCTCGCTTCCCTGGTCCTGGCAACCTCGGCCGGGGCGCCCCGCGCCGTCCGCTCGACCTGATGGAGGCTGCCAGCTCGGGCGCTCCGCGACCGTGGGGAGCGCGCGTATACGGGCTCCGGCTCCTGTACGTACCCCGGGGCCGGCGCACGGTGGCGATTGCCTGCGCGATCGTCGCCGTCCTGGACTATCTCAAAGAGGCGCTAGGCGATATCGCCACGATCGACCACCGGCCGCTGAAGTTCGACTTCGGCCAGTTTCAGCGCGCCGCCCAGGACCTCAGCGCAGGGCACAACCCGTACGACGTCTTTCTGAGCATGCATTGCACCCAGTGGTGCCTCGGCGGGTACATCTACACCCCGCTCATCGCCGAAGTCCTTCGTCCCCTGGCCCACATCCCCCTCCCCCGGGCGGCCACCGTCTGGCTGGTCCTGAGCCACCTGATGGTGGTGGCGACGGCGCTTCTGCTGTGGCGCGCCCTGCGCGGGCGCACGACCACCACAGCGCTGGCGGCGATGCTCGCTGCCGGGTTGCTGTACCAGCCGCTCTTCGAGAACTTTTCGTACGTGCAGATCGGGCCGCTGCTGCTGCTGATCATGACCGGGTCCGCCGCCCTGTGCCTCTGCAGCGCACCGCACCGCACAGCGCTGGCCGGAGCCCTGATAGGGCTGGCTACGGTCATCAAGGTGACCCCGATCCTCGCCGCCCCGGCGCTGCTGCCGCCCGGGTGGGCGCGGCGCGGGCCGGGTGACCGGGCACGGGTCCTCGAAGGGATCGCGGGCATTGGCGGCCTGGTCGGAGCGGCGACCGCGCTGATCCTGCTGATGTTGCTGTTCGTGCCCTTCACCGCCGACTTCTTCACCCAGGTACTCCCCCACATCGGCGGAGGCACAACGGTTTACGAGAACAAGTCCTTCCCCGCCTTCATCGCCCGCGTCTTCGAATTCACGGGCGAGGCCGAGCCGGGATGGCACCTCGGCCCCCCGAGCTCGGCTGCCGTGACCATCCTCGGCATGCTCATCTTCCTCGGCAGCACGACATGGGTCGCCGCGCGCATCGCGCTTCGCCCGGGGGCGGAGATCCCGGCCCGGGCCGCCGCCTTCGCCGCCTACGTGGCGGCCATGCCCATCGCATCGACCATCACCTGGCGACACCATGTGAGCGTCAATATCCTGGCCATGGCGCTCCTCCTGCCCTCGCTCTGGCCCCGGGAGGGGGCCGGCTCCAGCCGCGCGGCGCGGTGGCTGCTGGTCGCGTCGTACCCACTGACCTACATCCAACAGGACTTCGCCCACCACCTGGCCCTGCCGCATCCCCTCGATCACCCGACCTTGCTGGACGTCATGCGGGTGGTGATGATCGATGACCTTAACCTGTTCGGAATGGTCTGCCTCTGGTTGGCGTGCGTCCTGGCCCTCCGCGGCCTGCGCGTGGTGCGGGTGCCACTCACCTCGCCGGCGCCGGCCCGAGAGCCTCAGACCGCCGCGGCGGTCTGAGGTTGTCGTGGTTTACGGTCCGCCGCCTGTTCCTGGGCGCGGTCCTGCTGGCCATAACCGTCCCGGCTTTCCAGCCACTGGCGGACCCCGACTTCTTCTGGCACGTGAAGGTGGGCGAATGGATCCTCGCCCACCACGCAATCCCGCTCCACGACCTCTTCACAGATACCGTCAGCGGCCATCCTTTCGTGGCCCACGAGTGGGGCAGCGAAGTGATCATGTCGTTGATTTCAGGCGCCTTCGGGTTTGCCGGGGTCAGCCTGTACTTCGGGATCATCACCTGGTTGGCGTTCCTCGGTCTGCTGGCCACGATGCGCCGGGTGAGCTACCCCGTTGCCGGTCTGGTGCTGGTGCTGGGCGTGGTTGCCGGCAACCCCATCTGGGGCCCGCGCACCCAGATGATCACCTTCGCCCTCGTCGTACTGCTCCTGCTGCTGCTGCGCCGCTACCGGTTCACCGCCGATCGGCGGTGGCTGTACCCCATCCCCCCGATCTTCGTGTTGTGGGTGAACCTCCACGCCGGGTTCACCATCGGGCTGGTTTTCCTCGCCATCACGGTGGTCGGGGAGGCGGTGTACCGGCTCTTTCGTAAACAGGAGTTGGAAGGCCGGGAACCCGCGCCGATGAAACCGCTTCTGGTCGCCGCGCTGCTGGCAACGCTGGCGGTGATGATCAACCCCAACACCTTCCAGATCTACCTCTACGCGGCGCAGACACAATTCAGCCCGGCACAGCAGAAATTGATCGTCGAGTGGTTCTCGCCGAACTTCCACACGATCGAGGTACGCCCGTTCGAGTTGATGCTGCTCATGGTGCCGGTGCTTATGTCCCTATCGGTGCGCCGCCCACGCGTCACCGACATGCTGCTGTTGCTGACCACGCTGGTGATGGCTCTGCAGTCGGTGCGGCACGTGGCGCTGTTCGTGGCCGTAACGGTGCCCATCCTGGCCGAGTTGGCCCAGGGCGCGTGGGACAACGCAACCGGAGGCAGGCACGTCCTTCGCGACCCGGCCCCCGGACGCCGCCTGGGGGTGTTGAACGTGCTCATCCTGGCGCTGGTGGCGGTCTCAGTGCTCGCCGTGGCCGTCCCCCACGTGCGCTCCGGGCCCGCCTCCGCCGCCGTGAGCAAGGACTTCCCGGTGGCCGCGGCGGACAGCTTCAGGGGGGCCCCTCCGCCGGGACAGATGTTCAATCAGTACGGCTGGGGTGGCTACCTCACGTACCGCCTCTGGCCCAACCGCCGAGTGTTCATCTACGGGGACGCCGCGGTGATGGGCGACGCGTTCCTCGACGAGTACAACAGCGTGGAGGTGATCCGACCCAACTACCGCCAGGTACTCGACACTCGGCAGGTGCAATGGGTCATCGACTACAGCGGCGATCCACTAGACGTGGTCCTGGAGCAGTCGGGCGACTGGGTACCCACGTACCGTGACCGCCAGACTGTCGTGCTGGTGCGCCGCCTCGACGCGACGGCTGACTATCTCGCCCACCACCCACGCGTCAGATAGGCGGCTCATCTCTCCCGGCGGTACACCTGGACGCCGGCCTGGTCATAGACCATGCGCAGGCTGGTCGGGATCCGCCCCACCCCGGCGGCGCGCTCCTGGGGGCCCACCAGCAGGTAGTCGATGTCCTCCTGCTGCATGAAGGCTTCCACCGGGAGGGTCGTCGTCCCCGAGGTAACGCTGCCCGTCCCGTCGCCGAGCTGGATCTCGCCGCGCGCAAGCTTCGCTCGGTCAAGGTAGAACAGGGTCTCGCTGTAGTGGCCGGCGTAGACCCGCACCCCCGCGCGCTCCGGGACGTAGAGGCCGGTGAGAGGGTCGGCCAGCACCCCCGGCGGCGGGTCCGCCGTGCCCCTCACAGTGTCCAGCCAGTCGATCGCGGCGAACTCAGCCGAGGGTTGGAACAGGTTCGGCTCGTGGCCCACGGCCCAGGTCATGGCCAGCACCCACAGCAGCAGCGGCGTCACCAGGCTCAGCCCAACCGCGAGTCCCACGATGGGGCCCGGGCGCCGTAGCGGGCCTCGGGCCCTGGAGGCACGCCGCTGGATCACCACCTCCAGGCCGACCGCGGCGAGGATCGAGACGGGGATGTAGAGGCCGTCGATCAGCCGACGCTGGATGTTGACGGGGTTGGGCAGGTACAGCATCAGGCCGACCAGCACAACCCACGCCAGCACCAACCCCAGTTCAGGGGTGCGACGAGCCGCACCCGCGGCCACCGCGACCACCGCCAGCGCCAATGGCGCGCCGAGACCGAACACCATGCTGATCAGCCCGGGGGCCTGGTGCTTCCATTGCCGTGACCACTCAACGATCACCGGGTCGGCGGTGAGGATGCGCACGTAATAGAGGAGAAGGGGCAGGCAGATCGCGAAAGGAATCGCCATCAGGAGCCAGTTGACAGCGCGCGCCCGAATCAGAAGCAGGTACGCCGCGGCGAGCGGCGCCAGCAGGAACAGCATCTGCGGGTGAATCAGGCAGAGCGCGAGCATGGCCAGCGCCGCGCCCAGGGCGGGGCCGGTTGCCGCGCGTGGGGCCGCCGATCGCGCCAGCGCCATCAACTGCGCGAGGGAGATCGCCATCAGGGCCGCGGCCCATGAGAAATGGGGGATCGCCAGCACTGAGTAGAACCCGCTTAACTCAGGCAGGTGCAGGTCGAGCGCACCGAGCTCCTGTCCCAGCGCCGTGGGATGGTGCGTCAAAGAAGCCAGCAGCGCGAGCAGGAATCCGGCGCCCGATCCAACCGTCGCCAGGACGGTGGCCACGGCGCGGACCCGGCCCCCTGGCAGCGTCGCTCGAACCAGCATCCGCACGCCATGAACCAGGGCGATCGCGCCCGACAGCCGGGCCAGCTGGAAGGCGGCGAACAACGAGATGTGCAGCAGCGCCGCGACCTTGCCCCAGAGGATGTAGAACATGAACAGCAGCACCGGCCTGGCGACCGGCTGCGTGATGTAGGGGTCGGACCAGCCCCACGCTCCATCCGCGCCCTCGCGCATCTTGGCGACGTAGGTCGCGGAGTCGTCGATGATGAAGAAGAACCCATTGAAAGCGCTACCCCGTGGGACCAGGACATACGCCAGGATGTAGGGGACCGCCGAAACCAAAAAGATCAGCAGCCCCCAGGCGGCCGAGGTCCGCAGTTCCCGGAGTCTCAACCGACCTTGCGGCGGATGCGGAACAGCCCGAGAAGCATTCGCGCCGAATCCGAGATCGCGTTCACGCGGGTGTCCGGGTTATTGCGCCAGTGCACCGGGATTTCGCGGATCTTGAGCCCACCGCGTTTGGCGCGATAGAGGACCTCAGTGTCAAATTCGAACCCATCGGCCTCGGTCGCGCCGAAGAGATCGCGGGCCACGTCTCGACGGAAGGCCTTGAAGCCGCATTGGGTGTCCTTGAGCCCCGGCAGCAGCACGGCCTGCACGAACATGTTGAACACCCGGCCCATGCGATCGCGGATCCAGGGCTGGTGGACCTCGATCAGACTGCGGTCGAGCGCCCGGGATCCGATGGCGACGTCGGCCCCGGCCTCCAGGGCACTGATCAAGCGCTCGACATCGGCGATGGGCGTGGAGAGGTCGGCGTCGGTGAACAGCACAATCTCCCCGGTCGCCGCCAGCATCCCGGTGCGGACCGCGGCACCCTTGCCCCGGTTGTTGTCGTGCCGCAGCAGGTGCAGCTTCAGTCCCTCACGGATCATCTGATCCACCGTGGCAGCGGTGTCATCAGTGCTGCCGTCGTCGACGATGATCAGCTCGCTGTGGCGGTTGGCTTCGCGGAGGTATCGATCCACGGTCCGCAGGGTGGGTGGCAGGCGGCGGCTCTCATTGAAGGCCGGGATGACCACGCTCAATTGCGGTGCGGCGTCGGACGGCTGCTCAGTCACGAACCCACACCTGGGCCACGTCGTCGTGGTACGCGAGCCGCCACCCGTGGTCCGGTAGCAGCAGCTGCAGACGGTCGCCAGACGTCACGAGGATGGTATTGATCCCAAACCGTTTCAATGGCTCCTGCCAGTCGTTGGTCAGGTACTCCGTTCGCAGGTACTCGTTGAAGACCGCCTCGCCGTAGACCTCGACCCTGCCGTCGATGAATACGGGGTAGGCCGGGCCGGCCTTCCACACCAGCCAACCACCGTACTTGTACTCGTTGAACAATTCGCGCTGGGGGCGATGCGAGAGGATCCAATCCGTCGCCGCGACCGGCTCGGCTGCGGCCACTGCTCCATCGATGGACTTCGTCGAGAGGTTGAGCGACAGGAAAACCGCCCCGAGCACCGCCAGCACCACCAGGATGATCATGTTGAGCCGTGCGGCTGCCGCGCTCGGGGAGTGGGCAACCCGGGGTCGCAAGCCCACAGCGGCCAGCAGGCCTGACGCCGATTGACCCACCAGCGGAGCGGCGGCGACGGCGAAAATCGGGACATGCCGCTGGGAGGTCAGTGCCAGCGCGATGCCTGAAAGGCCCCAGAGCAGAAACGTCGGGTCGGCACCTGGACGCGCTGCCACGAGCCCACCCACGGTGATCAACAGAATGACCATCAGGGCCATCCCCCAGGGTTGGTGGAAGTCCGGCGACGACCATTCGGTGATAAAGCTCTGGATGCTCGATGAACTCAGCGTGCCCAGCGCGAAAACCAGGGTGCGCCAGGTGGCGGGCGTCAGCAGGCCGCACAGGAATCCCAAGGGAACGACCATCGCCAGTCGCCGTAGGACCGGCCTGGGCAGCGGAGGCACTCCCTCCTGTCGCAACCCCGCGAACCGCCGGGATGACGTCTGAAGGTACTCGCCAAACACAAAGACGCCCAGCAGCCCGACGCCGACGACGTAACCACTGTGCAGGTTGGCCCAGAGGACAAAGAGCAGCAGCAGGCGCCACGGGCTGTGTGTGGGATGCCGCCTCAACGCCACCAGGTACACCAGCAGTCCGCCGGTGAGGACGAAGTTCAGCACCTGGGGTCGCGGACCGAAGGACGGTGACGCCGCAACCAGCAGGACCATGGCGATGAGGACCGCTGAGTTGTTGCCAAGGCCGCCGGAGCGCAGCAGGCGATACACCATGTACATCCCCGCGGCCACCGTAGCCGCGGCCAGGAGCAACACGATCCTCAACCCTCCCACCTGGTAGAGGAGATAGAAGCCGACGTCCGACAGCCACTCGTGGACCACCCAGACGTGGCCCAGGGCGGTGTGCGAGTAGACATCGCGGGAGGGCACCCCGTGGCCCAGGATGTACCTGCCGTTGGCCAGGTGCCACCAGAGATCGGTGTCAATCAGCGGACGGGCCAGGCCGACAAAAACCACACCCAGGAAGACGATGAAGAGCAGGCTCTGGACCCCAAGTCCGCGGCGCTGGCGGTCGGAGATCGCCGTCACCCGTTGGTCGAGGTTTCGCGCACGCGGTCCAACAGCGCGGTGGTCGAGTAGCCGCGCTGGTAGTCGACCATGCGGAGCTTGATGCCGAGCCCAGCGGCGGTCTCGGCCTCGGGCAGACTGTCGGGACTGTAGTCGCCCCCTCTGACATACACGTCAGGCTGCACCCGGCGCATGAGTTCATCGGCGCGGATCTCGGCGAAGAGCACGACGAGGTCCACCGGCTCCAGCGCCGCCAGCATCTCCGCCCGGTCCTCGGCGGCGACCAGCGGTCTCCCCGGGCCTTTGAGCCGCGCCGCCGAGTCGTCGGTGTTGACGCCCACGACGAGGAGATCGCCAAGGCGACGGGCCGCGCGCAGGTAGGCCAGGTGCCCGGGATGGAGGATGTCGAAGCAACCGTTTGTCAGCACGATTCGGCGGCCCACCTCGCGCGCGTCCCGCAACATCGTCTCGAGCTCAGCCTCGCCTACCACGCGACCCATCAAGGCCTGCCCGCGATGCGCTGGCGAAGCACCAGCACGAGGAATACCGGGAGGGCCAGCATCCTCCGCGCCCGCCAGGGCTGCCGCACCAGCCGGAACAGCCACTCCAATCCCAGCCGCCGCATCGGGGACGGCGCGCGCCGAACCCGGCCGGCCAGGTAGTCGAACGTCCCTCCCACGCCGATCGCCACAGCCGCGCCACTGACCTCCAGGTTTCGCCGGGCCCAACGCTCCTGAGCCGGCGCGCCGTAGGCCACGAGGATGATGTCGGGCTCAGCCGCGCGGATCCTGGCCAGGCTCTCCTCTTCGCCCGTCTCGCCGGCATCGCCGGCAAAGGTCCCGGCCACCTGCAAACCCGGGTTGGACGCCAGGAGGCGGTGGGCGGCCTGCTCCGCAACCCCGGGAGCAGCGCCCAGGAGAAAAAGGCGATCTCCGCGCGCGGCCGCTCCCACAGCGATGGCTTGCACCAGTTCGACTCCGGCGACCCGCTCCGGTAGTCGCCGGCCCAGGATCCGCGACGCCACCATCAGCCCGACGCCATCGGGGGTGCGCAGCGATGCTTCCCGAAGAATGTCGCGGAACTCGCGATCGTGACGCGCGCGCATGACGAACTCGGGGTTGACAGTTGCGACCTGGAAGGTCGGACCCCCGTGGCCACGCCGGGAATCAATTGCCTCTCCCACCATGTTCACCGCCTGCCGCAGCGTGATCGCGTCGACCTCCACCCCGAGGACCTGGACCGTCTGCCGCATGACCGGGCCTCAGCCGGGCCTGGTTTCGAGCACGGATACCAGGTCCCGCACGGTGATCCGCTGGATACAGGCCGCCCCACAATCCACCATGGGGCCGCCGATCCGCGAACAGGGACCGCACCAGATGTGCGACTGGACCGAGCGGTGCTGCTTGCCGTATGGCCCGGTGTTGCGCGCCGCGGTCGGGCCGAAAATCCCGACCGTCGGTGTCCCGACCGCGACAGCCAGGTGCATCGGCCCGGTGTCGTTGGCGATCACCGCGTCACAGAGTTGCATGACCGCGCCCATCCCGTCGATGTCGAGCCGGCCGGTGAGATCCAGCACGGGGTGGTTGATGTCGTTGCGGATCAGGAAATTCAACTCGCGCTCGCTCTCGTCGCCCAGGAGCACGACTCCGCCCCCATAACGCTCGATCATCTCGTTGGCCAGCAGGGAGTAGCGCTCGCCGGGCCATTGCTTGTGGTACATCGCAGGGTCGGCATCGACTCCCGCGCCCGGGTACAGCGCGACCCGGAACGGCAGCTCTTCGAAACCCTGGCTGCGGAGCACCTGGATGGCGCGCTCAAGCGCGACCTGGGTAGGCACGTACTTGAGGTCTCTGCGCATGTGCTTCTTCTGCAGGCCGGCCCGCTCCGCCAGGGCCAGATAGAGGTCCACCTCGTGCCGTTCCTGGGAATCGGGCACGGGGTCTGTCAGCAACATCGCGCCGGCGCCGCCGGCGATCCCGAAACGTCGCGGGATTCCCGCGAGGTACGACACCAGGTGTGTAGCGGTGGAGCGGTCCGCGCTGAAGGCCATGTCATACCGGCGCCAGCGAAGTCGCCATGCCGCCCGCAGGGCGCGGACCATCGTGCGTTCCACGGAGTCGGCGGTCTCGAAGAGCGGGATCACCTCGTCGATGTCGGGGTTGGTGAGCACCGCCGCCCTGGATGATTCGCCCACCGCGTAGTCGATGCGAGCGTCCAGGTAGGCGGCGCGCAGGGAGGCCACCATGGGGGTCGTCATGAGCACGTCGCCAAGGTGGCATGGCTTCAGGACGAGGATGTTCATGCGCCTGCAATTAGACCAGATGCTCGATCGTCGCCCGAATACGGGCGGCCGGGTTGGGCGGGCGCCGCCCTATGGTGCTGCTGACGCCTGGCGCGCCACCGCCTCGGCCCGCGCGGCGGCGGCTTCCGGGTCCCCCACGTAGCGGGAGTTCTGCGGTCGGAGTTCCTGGTCGAGCTCGTATACCAGGGGAATCCCGGTGGGTATGTTGAGATTGACGATCTCCTCCTCGGAGACGCCGTCAAGGTGCTTCACCAGCGCCCTGAGGCTGTTGCCGTGCGCCGCCACCAGCACGCATCCATGCTCCCGCAGGTCGGGGACGATCGCGTCGTACCAGTAGGGCAGCATGCGCGCCACAACATCCTTGAGTGACTCGGACGCCGGCAGGAGCTCGGGCGCCAGCGTCGAGTAGCGGGAGTCGTGGCTGGGATGGCGCGGATCAGCGGCGTCGACAGGCGGGGGCGGGGTGGCGTAGCTCCGGCGCCACACCAGCACCTGCTCATCACCGTACTTCTCCGCGGTCTCCTTCTTGTTGAGTCCCTGGAGCGCCCCGTAATGCCGTTCATTGAGGCGCCAATGGCGCCGGACTGGGATCCAATGCCGGCCCATCGCCTGCAGCGCCAGCTGGGCGGTGTCGATGGCGCGGACCTGGAGCGATGTGTGCAGGATCACCGGCTCCAGCATCTCCATTGACAACAGGCGCCCGGCTTCTTGGGCTTCCTGGCGACCTTTCGGCGACAGCTGGACGTCCTCCCAGCCGGTGAAGCGGTTGGCGAGGTTCCACTCGCTCTCGCCGTGGCGGAGCAGGATCAAGGTGCTCATGCGCAGGAGACTAGATCAGAACGGAGTCAAGGACAGGGGTGCCGAGCGCACCGGTCATTTTATGTAGAGGAGGTTCCGCTTGAGGACGTCGAGGTTCTCCAGCGCCAGGCCGGTGCCGGTGGCGACGCAGGTCTGCGGATCCTCGGCGATGATCGCCGGGACGCCGGTCTGGGCCGAGACATACCGGTCGATGTTGCGCAGCATCGAGCCGCCGCCAGACATCACGATGCCCTTGTCGTAGATGTCGGCGGAGAGTTCCGGGGGGGTCTGCTCGAGCACCACGCGGATCCCCTGGACGATGGCCGCGAGCTGGTCCTGGATGGCCTCGGTGATCTCCTGGCTGGTGATCACCTGGTTCTTGGGCAGACCGGCCACCATGTCGCGACCACGAACCGACATCTCGAGCTCCTCCTGGAGGGGGATCGCCGAGCCGATCTGGATCTTGATCTCCTCGGCGGTGCGCTCCCCGATCATCAGGTTGTGACGCTTTTTCACGTGGTTGGCGATGGCGTCATCGAACTTGTTGCCGCCGACCCGGATTGAGTTCGCCACGACCATCCCGCCCAGCGAGATGACGGCGATCTCACTGGTGCCGCCGCCGATGTCGCAGATCATGTTGCCCGTCGGGGTGCTGATCGGCAGGTTGGCGCCGATCGCCGCGGCCAGGGGCTCGTCGATAAGGTAGGCCGTCTTGGCGCCGGCCTGTACCGCCGCCTCGACTACGGCCCGACGCTCGACGCCGGTGACGCCGGAGGGCACGCAGATCATGATGTCTGGCTTGAAGATTCGCTGGCGGCCACACACCTTGGTGATGAAGTGGTGCAGCATCCCCTCGGTGACCACGAAGTCGGCGATGACCCCCTCGCGCATCGGTCGGATGGCGACTATGTTGCCAGGGGTGCGCCCGAGCATCTCGGCCGCCTCCTTACCGACAGCCAGGATGCGGTCCCCCTTCTCATTGGTCGCCACGACGCTGGGCTCGTTGAGGACGATTCCCTCGCCCTTGACGTAGACCAGCACGGTGGACGTGCCGAGGTCAATACCGATCTTTTTGGAAAGCATGAAATTACTCCGTAGCCGGGGGCCGGGCGCCTTCGGTGTCGTGTGTCCCTCTCACCTCTTCAACGCGGCTGCCCAGTCGGGCAAGCTTACCTGTCATGTCCTCGTAACCCCGCTCGAGGTGCTCGATTTCGCTGAGGTGGCTGCGGCCCTCCGCGCACAGCGCGCCGATCAACAGCGCCGCGCCGGATCGGATGTCGGGAACCGCGACGTCCGCGGCGCGAAGCCTCGAAGGACCGCTCACCCGAATGCTGCGTCCGTGGCTCGCGAGGTCGATCTGGGCGCCCATGCGAACCAGCTCAGGAACGTAGCTGAACCGGTTTTCAAACAGGAATTCCTGGATCACCGAGGCGCCCGCGGCCTGGGTCATCAGGGCCGTGTACTGAGGCTGAAGATCGGTCGCGAAGCCGGGGTGCGTCCAGGTGATCAGATCCACCGGCTGAAGGTCTCCCTGGCGATGGATTCGCATCCAGGTCTCCCCCACCTCCACGTCGACGCCCGCGTGACGCAGCTTCAGGATCAGGCCGCGCAGGTCGGCGACGGGGGCGTCGGTGATGTGCACGTCACCGCCCGCGGCCGCGGCGGCGATGGCGTAGGTGCCGGCTTCCAGGTAGTCCGGAGTGACCCGGTGGTTGATCCCCGACAAAGACGCCACACCCTCGATCTCGACACGGTCGGATCCCACCCCTGTGATCTGCGCGCCCATCGACTGCAGGGCGGCGGCGAGGTCGGCGACGTGGGGTTCCCGGGCAGCGTTGACGATGGTGGTGCGGCCTTCGGCCAGGCAGGCCGCCATCATGATGTTCTCGGTCCCGGTCACGGTGGGCATATCCAGGTGGATCTCTGCCCCGCGGAGATGCTCGACGGTGCAGACGAAGCTCTGGTGGTCCTCTTCGACGCGGGCTCCGAGCTGCAACAACCCGTAGACGTGCTGGTCGACGCGGCGCATGCCGATGTCGTCGCCGCCCGGCTTCGGCACCACCGCACGGCCGGTGCGAGCCAGTAGTGGGCCCATGAACAGAAGTGAGGCCCGCATCTTTCGGGCCAGGCCCTCGGGGACCTCGCTGTTCGGGTCGGCGCTGGCCTCCAGGACCACCTGACTCTCGTCGCGCTCAACCCGAACGCCGATCTGGGCCAGAATGCTCAGCGTGTTGTCAACATCGGCCAGGTGGGGGACGTTGGATAGATGACACGGGGCGCGGGTGAGCAACGATGCCACCAGGATCGGCAGCGCAGCGTTCTTGCTCCCGGCGGTGCGAACCTCTCCCTCGAGATGGTGCCCGCCATCGATCTGCAGTAGCCGGGTCAAGACGCCTGCCGTCGCGGGGCGCTCACCCCATTGACGCCTACGACGAGGACGTGGGTGGGCGCCGGTCCCTGTTGGAGTGCCGCCGTTTGCCCAACTCCGCGACCCTGATCCGGGCCACCGACCGCTCGAGGTGCGCCACCGCGTCGACGTACTCCGCCGTACCGTGACGCTGCTCCACCTGCCGCTCAGCTTCGCGCCGGGCTTCCTCGGCCTGCGCCTCATCGATGTCCGAGGCGTGCTCCCCGGAGTCGGCCAGCACGGTCACGACGGTGTTGTCATTCTCGTCCCGACCCACGTCGACAAAGCCGCCGCTGACGTAAAAAACGTCCTCGTCGGCGCCACGAACCACCCGCAGGGGACCCGGCTTGAGCAGGGCGAGCAGGGGCACGTGGCGATCGAGGATGCCGATCTCGCCATCCGCGGCGGGGATGACAACCATCTCGGCGTCAGTCGTGAGCAGCTCGCCCTCGGCGGTCAGGACGCTGACTGGAAATTCAGGATGCAGAGCGTTACCCCTCGTCCTTCATCTTCTTGGCCTTTTCGATCGCCTCGTCGATCCCCCCGACCATGTAGAAGGCCTGCTCGGGCAGGTCGTCGTGCTTGCCGTCGAGGATCTCCTTGAAGCCGCGGACCGTCTCGGCCAGGGGAACGTACTTGCCCTCGTTACCCGTGAACTGCGCGGCGGTGAAGAAGGGCTGGGAGAGGAAGCGCTGGATGCGACGCGCGCGCTCGACCGTCTTGCGATCCTCGTCCGAAAGCTCGTCGAGCCCGAGGATCGCGATGATGTCCTGCAGCTCCTTGTACTTCTGCAGAACACGCTGAACCCCAGAGGCCACCTCGTAGTGCTCCTCACCGACGATGCGGGGGTCGAGGACACGCGAGAACGAGGACAGGGGATCGACCGCCGGGTAGATGCCGAGGTCGGAGATCTTGCGGTCCAGGTTGACGTTGCCGCCGAGGTGCGCGAAGGCCGTGGCGACGGCCGGGTCGGTGTAGTCGTCCGCGGGGACGTAGATTGCCTGGACGGAGGTGATCGACCCCTTCTTGGTCGAGGTGATCCGCTCCTGCAGGTCCCCCATCTCGGTGGCCAGCGTCGGCTGGTAACCAACGGCCGACGGCATGCGCCCCAGCAGCGCGGAAACCTCTGAACCCGCCAACGTGTAGCGGAAGATGTTGTCGATGAACAGGAGGATGTCGGCTCCCTCCTCGTCACGCAGCGACTCGGCGATCGTGACACCGGTCAGGGCGATGCGGGCGCGGGCGCCGGGAGGCTCGTTCATCTGCCCGAACACCATCGCGACGTTTGGTAGGACGTTGGCCTCGGCCATCTCGAGGTAGAGCGAGTTGCCTTCGCGGGTGCGCTCGCCAACCCCGGCGAAGACCGAGAAACCCGAGTGCTCCTTGGCGATGTTGTTGATGAACTCAGTGACCAGCACCGTCTTGCCGACCCCGGCGCCACCGAACAGGCCGATCTTTGATCCCTTGTTGAAGGTCACCAGGAGGTCGATGACCTTGATACCCGTCTCGAGGATCTCGACCTCGGTGGACTGGTCGGCAACCGCCGGGGCGGGACGATGGATGGGGAGCCTGGAGGCGTCGGTGGGCGCGGGCTTGCCGTCGATTGGGTCGCCGACGACGTTGAACATGCGGCCCAGCGTCGGCTTGCCCACGGGCACGCTGATCGGGGCGCCGGTGTTCTTGACCTCGCCTCCGCGGACCAGGCCGTCGGTGGACTGCATCGAGATCGTGCGCACGACGTTGTTGCCAAGGTGCGATTGCACCTCCAGGGTCAGGCGGTCGGCCTGGCCGGTGACCTCCAATGCGGTCATGATTTCGGGGATGTTCTGGGGGGAGAACTCGACGTCGACGACCGGGCCGATCACCGAAACAATCCGGCCGGTCTTACCCTCCGGACGGCTCGAAGTGGATTCGATCTGGTCCTTCTCCTGGCTCTTCTCTTTGGTCTCGGTTGCCATCGTTCTCCTTAAGCCGGGCGCGCCCGGGTTGTGCTTCGGGGGTTGATCAGCTGGCCTGGGCGAGGGCTTCGGCCCCGCCGACGATCTCCATCAGCTCGTTGGTGATCGTCGCCTGGCGGAGCTTGTTGCGCACCAGGGTCAGATCTCCGATGAGCTCGTTGGCGTTGTCGCTCGCCGCGCGCATGGCGGCCATTCGCGCGCCCTGCTCCGACGCCTGGTTCTCGAGCACCGCGTGATAAACCTGCGACTCGACGTAGCGAGGGAGCAGGGCGCCCAGGACGGCCTCGGCGCTGGGGTCGAACTCATAGAGCGACTGGGGGCCGGAGTCCTTCTTGTCCTCAGGTTCCTCCGGCAGCTCCGGGGGGATAAGCCGCACCGTCGTGGGCACCTGGCTGACGGGGTTGACGTACCTGGTGAAGACCAGCCACACCTCGTCCACCCTGCCCTCCAGGAATTCCTGCATGGCCACGGTGACCGCGGGGCGGATCTCGGCGATCGGTGGACGGTCGCCCACCATGCTGCGATCACCGACCAGGTCGATGGTCCCCGACCGCGAGGTCGCCCCGGAGAAGCGCTTGAAGTAGTCACGCCCCTTGCGCCCGATCGTCACCATTTTGACCGGCGTGTTCTCACGCTGGATCAGGCGGTTGGCAGCACGGATGGCGTTGATGTTGAGGCCGCCGGCCAGCCCCCGGTCGGCGGTGACCAGGATCAGGCCGCGGGCCTTCACCTCGCGCTCCTCAAGGAAGGGGTGAGTTACGTCCAGCTTGCGCGAAGCCAGCCGGGAGAGCATCCGCGCGATGCCTTCGGAGTAGGGACGCGAAGCCTCCATGGCCCGCTGGGCGCGGCGCATCTTGGCCGCCGACACCAGCTCCTGGGCCTTGGTGATCTTCTGCGTGTTCTGCACACTCGCTATGCGGTTGCGCAGGTCCCTGAGGTTGGCCAATTAGCTGTCGCCACCGGGCTTCGCAGCCGCCTTCACATCATCGGTTGACGTCGCCCTGTCGGTCCCAGCTGCACCTTCCGACTCGGAGCCCTGGCTTTTGCCGTCGCCCTTGGTGTCGTCTTTGTCGCTCTTCTCTTCGGTCTGGCCGCTCTCGGCCCTGGCGACGTCCGCAGCGGTGTGCTCGGCGGCCCTGTCCGCCTCGGTCTCCTGGGGCTTGACCACCTCCGCTTTCTTACCCTGGCTATCGGCGGCGTCGTCCTCGTCCTCGGCCTGCTTACCCTCGGCCTTGACCGCCAGGCCGCTGCCGCGCTTGTAGTCTTGGATGGCCTTTTTCAGCTGTGCCTCGAGGTCGTCGTCCAGGGCTTTTTTCTCCGCGATCGCGGCCAGGGTGTCCTTGCCCTGCGAGGACATGTACTGGTGGAAGCCCTTCTCGAACTCGACGATCTTCTCAACCGGGATGTCGTCGAGCAGGCCGCGAGACCCGGCGAAGAGGATGCTGACCTGCTGCTCAACCTTCAGGGGGGAGTACTGCGGCTGCTTCAACAGCTCGGTCATGCGCTGGCCGCGCTGCAACTGGCCGAGGGTGGCCTTGTCGAGGTCGGAGCTGAACGCGGCGAACGCTGCCAGCTCACGGTACTGGGCAAGGTCGAGGCGCAACTGGCCGGCCACCTGGCGCATGGCTTTGATCTGCGCCGCGCCACCGACCCGGGAAACCGACGTGCCGGCGTTGACCGCCGGTCGGATGCCGCTGTTGAAGAGGTCGGACTCGACAAAGATCTGCCCATCCGTGATCGAGATGACGTTGGTCGGGATGTACCCCGAAACGTCACCCTCGAGGGTCTCGATGATCGGCAGCGCGGTAACCGAGCCGGCCTTGTTCTCATCGCTGAGCTGGCAGGCCCGTTCGAGCAGCCGGCTGTGAAGGTAGAAGACGTCTCCCGGGTAGGCCTCGCGCCCTGGGGGCCGGCGCAGCAACAGCGAGATCTGCCGGTAGGCCCAGGCGTGCTTGCTCAGATCGTCATAGATGCAGAGCGCGTCCTTGCCCTGGTCCAGGAAGTACTCGGCCATGGCGCAGCCGGCGTAGGGCGCCAGGTACCACATCGCCGCGGGGTCGGAACTGGTCGCCGCGACGATGATGGAGTGGTCCATCGCGCCGTACTCCTCGAGGGTGGCGGCGAGGCGGGCCACGGTCTGGGCGTTCTGCCCGACGCAGACGTAAACGCAGACCAGGTCGGCGCCCTTGGAGTTGATCACGGTGTCGATGGCGATGGCCGACTTACCCCGCTGGCGGTCGCCGATGATCAGCTCGCGCTGACCGCGGCCGACGGGAACCATGGCGTCAACGGCCTTGAGCCCGGTCTGGACAGGGCGATCGACCGGCTTGCGCTCGATGACTCCAGGCGCGACGCGCTCCATCGGGTATTCGGCTGAGGCACTGATGGGCCCTTTACCGTCGATTGGCTCGCCCAGGGTGTTGACCACGCGGCCGACCAGGGCGTCGCCCACCGGCACCTGGGCGATCTGTCCCGTCGTCCGGACCTCGTCGCCCTCCTCGATCTCGTCGTAGGGGCCCATGATGATGATGCCGACGGAGTCGGCCTCAAGGTTCAGCGCCAGGCCCTTGACCCCGTTTTTGAACTCCACGAGCTCACCGGCCTTGACCCCCGCCAATCCGTAGACGTGGGCGATACCGTCACCGATGTCGGTGATGACCCCCACGTCCTCACTGAAGACGGGAACGTCGAACTTCTCTATGCGCTGCTTCAGCAGCTCGGTGATCTCCTGGCTTCTAATGCTCATTGCTCTCCTGTACTCATGGCTTGACCGGCTAGCCGGCCAGCAGCTCCTCGCGCATCTCCGCCAGGCGGCGCCTGACACTCCCGTCGACAACGTGGTCGCCCTGCTTGATGATCAGTCCGCCGATGATCCCGGGCTCGACCCGCACGTTCACCTTGACCTCGCGGCCCATCTTGTCCGAGAGCTCCCTGACGATGACCTTCTGGTCATCTCGGGACAGCGCGTCGGCGACGACAACGTCCAGCTCGATGCGGCCCTCGGCGTCATCCACGAGAGCCTGGAAGTCGCGTCGAACCTCCCGAATCAGCCCGGCACGCCCGCCCAGCACCAGCAGCTTCATGAAGTTGGCGCGCTCTTGGTTGAAACCCTTCGGAAGCACGCTGAGCACCAGGGCGATGCGCCGGCCGTCATCAAGGCGGGGGTTCTCCAGCGCCAGCGCGACGCTGGGGTCGGTCAGGATCTGCTCGAGGTCCTCGAGGTCCGCCTGCCAGCCTTTGACGTCACGCTTCTCCCGGGCCACCTCAAAGGCTGCCTGGGCGTAGCGCTCCGCCGAACCTTCGCCTGCCGAGGTCACGCCCGCAGGTCCGCCTGCTGGATGGTCTGCTCGGCGAGCTGACGGTTTTTTTCGGCGCTGAGGTTCTCGCGGATGAGGGTGCCGGCCGCCGCCAGCGCCAGGTCCACAACCTGCTTGCGGATATCGGCAATCGCCGCCAGCCTCTCCTGTTCGATCTCGGTGCGGGCCTTGGCGATCATCACGTCCTGCTGGAGCTTGGCTTCGCGGCGGGCGTCTGACTGGATGTCGTTGGAGGCGCGCTCGGCGCGCCTGACCATCTCCTGGGCCTCCTGGGACGCGTTCCAGAGGATCAGCTCCGCCTTCTCGCGATTCTTCTTGACCGAGGCGAGTGCCTCCTGGGCTTCGTCGAGCGACTGGTTGATGGTCGCCTGGCGTGTTTCGATCGCCCCAATGACCCGGCTGAAGGCAAAGCGGCGCAGCAGGTACAGGACCGCCCCGAAGAGGATCAGGTACCAGATCAGGCTCAGGACGTTGACGCCGAAGCTGTCGAAGAAGACGCTCAACTGGCCAGCCTCCGGTTAGCCCTTGGCGACGAAGAGAAGGATCAGGGCGACGACCAGGGCGTAGATCGCGACGGTCTCGCAGAATACGATGCCCAGGATCATGACCTGCTGCAGGTCGTTCTTGAGCTCGGGCTGGCGCGAGATACCCTCGACCGCCTTGCCGGAAACGTTGCCAATACCGATGCCGGCGCCGATGGCGCCGAGGCCGATGGCCAGGCCAGCGGCGAGAAGCTGTGCTGCGTGTGCGTTCAAGGGGATCCTCCTAAGTTGTCTGACTGGGTAGGTGCTGTTCGGTTGGTACATGGGAGCCCGACTCACCGTGCTCACCAGGATGTTCGGCGTGTTCCGAGACGAGGCTGATGTAGATAAGCGCCAGCAGGCCGAAGATGAAGGCCTGGATTGTTGCCACGACCACGACCTCGAGGCCGTAGAACACCACGGCCACGGGCCCCGCGAGACCGATGATGACCGCGATCAGGATCTCGCCACCATAGATGTTGGCGAAGAGTCGGAAGCTCAGCGAGATGATCTTGGCGAACTCCCCGATGGTGTGAAATAGGCCGACGATGAAGTCGATCGGGCGGCCCTTGAGGAGTGCCGGGATGTTGACGAACTCGGCGAAGTAGCCGATGCCGTGGTTGCGCACCCCGAAGATGTGGATCAGGAAGAAGACCATCAACGCCAGCGCAAGGGTGTTGTTGAAGTCCGCGTTGGCGGCCCTGAACAGTGGGATCGCCTCGCCGTTGTGAAACACCACCAGCTGGCCGAAGCCGGGGACCAGGGCCAGCCAGTTGTTGACCAAGAGCCACAGCAGGATGCCGGCGAAGAGCGGGAAGAGGCTGGCGCCGACCCGGCCGCCGGACCCCTTGGCAAAGTTATATAGCCCGCCGATGACCAGCTCGACACCCGATTGAAGCTTGCCGGGGCGCTCGTCAAGGCGGTTGGTCATCACCGCGATCAGCAACAGGATGATGAGGAACGCCAGCACTGACCCCAGCATGGAGTTGGTGATCACCAAAGGGCCGAGTTGGAGGATCGGCTCGGCCTTGACGGGGGGAGCCTTGATCTCGGGAAAGAACGGGACGATTCCCGCCATCAGGTTCCCTAGCGCCGCCAGGTGCAAGCTTTACTCCTCTTTCTTTATGCCGCTGTCGGTCTCCTCACCCCGTACGTAAGCGCGCATCCCGGTGATCATCACGTAGATCGCCAATGCAAACCCGAGCCCCGCCCCGACGAGGACACCGGCCGGCTTGATCGAGGGGACGAAATGGTCCACCCCAAGCCCCAACCCGATGCCCGCCCCGACGGCGAGGAACACCTCCACAGCGACTCCGGAAATGCGCCCTAACGACTGCCAGGGGCCCATCACTGAACTCCGACAGCGGTCAGGATTCTAGCAAAGCCACAGCTTGCGGCCCCCCGCCCGTCGTTCGGCTGCCTGGCCGCGCCAGGCGGTCATTCTCGACCTCGCTGAGCCGCTCCCCCACCAGCGTCGATAGCGACACCACCAGCAGCACCACCGCCACTCCAAGGATCTTGCGGTGACCGAAGAGCATCAGCCCCAGGCAGGCGGTGATCCCCGTGGCGAAGTAGAAGACGAGGCAGGTCTGACGTTCCGAGAGCCCGAAGTCCAGCAGCTGGTGATGGATGTGGGCGGTGTCGGGATGTCCGATGGACACCCGCCGGCGGCGGCGACGGACTATGGCCCAGACGGTGTCGACTATCGGCACCGCGAGGGCGGCCAGGGGAACCACCATGGCAAAGATGACCGCCCCCTTGGCCACCCCATAGATGCTCAGGGTGCCAAGTGCCACGCCCAGGAAATGGGCACCGCCATCCCCCATGAAGATCCTGGCGGGATGGAAGTTGAACGCCAAAAAGCCGCCACAGGCGCCGATCAGCGCAGCACAGAGCAGGACCACGACCACCTGGCTGTGATCGGTGGGCTCGCGGTTGATCGCCGCCAACAGCAGCGCCGCCGCCACGATTGCCGCCACCCCCGCAGCCAGGCCATCCACCCCGTCGAGGAGGTTCATGGTGTTCTGCATGCCCATCAACCAGACCACGGTCACCGGCAGCGACAGCAACCCCAGTTGGATCACACCGAGGCCGCCGAGGTTGACCCGGTCGATTGACAGGCCGGCCACCACTATGCCGATCGCAAGACCGGCCTGGAGCACCAACTTGGTGCGCGCCCGAAATGGCCGGATGTCGTCCAAGGCCAGCACCAGGGCCGCCGCCAGGGAGGCGCTGAGAACCACCAGGGCGCGGTGGTCCGAGCCCGCGAAGGGGTTGGCATAGAGCACCACCGCCACGGCGAACCCACCGGCCAGCGCCAGCCCGCCAAGGCGCCCGGTGGGATGGGGGTGAATGTTCCGCCCCCCCGGCAGCGCCACCGCACCGAGCCTAAATGACAGCCAGCGGGCGGGCAGGAAGAGCACCACGCTCACCGCCAGGCCCATCAGCAATGGCAGGATGGCCGGGCCGAGGCTGTGCACCAGCAGGCCGTAGAAATGCGTCGACAGAGGATTGTCCGCGGGGTTCAGCACCAGCGGCAGGGTCATGGCGGCCCTTCGCGCAGGGGCTCGCGGTAAAGCGTGCCGAGGTGGTCATAGGGCCGGGCATCGACCCCCGCCCGGTGCAGCAACTGGACGCCGCTGACATCGCGGTAAGGGCGCCGGTAGAGGACATGGCTGACGTTGGAGTTGATCAACAGCGTCGCGCAGAGAACGCAGGGACCGTGGGTGATGAAGGCCCATTTCCCGGTCTCCGCCGAGCCCGCCTTGGCGACAGCATTGGTCTCGGCGTGGATGCAGGTGACGCAGGGGTCGTCGGGGCCGCCGGGAGTCAGGCACTCGTTGTTGATCCCGCGCGCGCCGCCGTTGTAGCCCAGGCCCAGCACGCGGGTGAGATCGGCACTGGTGATCACCGCACCAACGGCACGCCGACGGCAGGTGCTGCGGCGAGCAAGATCCTCGGCGAAGCGCATGTAGACCTCTTCCAGAGGGATGCGCTCAGGAGCAAGGCTGGTGATCCTGTCCTGGTCGGGCGTCGAGTTCAGCGGAGCAGCTCCTCGGCGGGGATCGCGCCTTCGCGCAGCACCCGCGGCTTCCGGGAGGTCAGATCGAGTATAGAAGAGGCCACGCCCAGCGGACATTCCCCATCCAGCACCACGCTGACGGCGTCCCCCAGAGCGTCGACCACCTGTTCACCTGTCCGCGGCGGCTGCTCGCCCGCGCGGTTGGCGCTGCTGGTGCAGAGCGGCATGCCCCAAGCCCAGAGCACATCGTAGGCAACAGCGTGACCCGGCACCCGGACGCCCACCGTCCCATCCAGGGAGATGGCCTCCAGCGCCGAGCGCTCGGCGATGGGCATGCGTGCCAGGGCGCGCTGGCTCAGAGGCAGGACCTGGGTCAGCGGCCCGGGCCAGAACAGCTCGGCCATCTGAAGTGCGCGCGGCTTGAACTTGACCCAGTGCCGCAGCGAACCGAGGTTATGCGAGAGCAGGATCGCCGGCTGGCCCGGCGGCCTCTGTTTGGCGTCGTAGAAGCGCGCCACGGCGGCCGGCTCGGTGGCCCTGCAGGCCAGCGCGTACACCGTGTCGGTGGGGAACGCGATCAGCTGTCCCCGCTCCAGGGCCAGCATCGCCTCGCGGAGGCCCTCAGCCTCGGCCGGCACCAGGCCGCTCAGAGCGTCACCGCCAGCACGCGGTCGAGGCCGGCGTTGTCCTTCATCAAACGCGCCGACCCGAACCCCGAGGCCAATTGCAAGGCCTGGTGGGCATTGCGGGGGTCGACCTCCAGGAGTGCCGAGCCGCCCTCGCCCAACAGCCTCGGCAGTTCGACCAGCAGGCGACCGACCAGCTCAAGGCCATCGCGCCCCCCATACAACGCGGATTCCGGTTCGGTCGCCGCCACCTCCGCGGTGACCGCGTCCGGCCACGCCCTGTCGATATACGGCAGGTTGGCCAGGACCAGGTCGAAAGGACCCTCGACATCGTCGGCCAGGTCAGCCTGGCGCAATTCGACACGGTCCTGCAGTTCGAGCCGTTCGATATTCCGCAGGGCGACGCTCAGCGCCTCGGCCGAGAGATCGGTGGCCAGCACCCGGCAGGTCGAATGGTGCACCGCCATGGCGACCGCGATGGCCCCCGACCCGGTGCCGACATCCAGGACCCGGCACGGTGGCGGCGGGAGGGCGACCTTGGTCACCCCGGCCAGGCGCAGCGCCTCCTCCACCAAGAGCTCGGTCTCTGGCCTGGGGATCATCACCGCGGGTGTCACCAGCAGTTCGACCGACATGAACTCGCGCCGCCCCCGGATGTAGGCAATCGGCTCTCCGCCGGCCCTTCGCCGGCAGAGTTCCCGGAATCGATCGGTCTCCTCCGCCTTGAGGGGGCGGTCGAACTGCATGTAGAGGTCCATGCGCTGCACTCCCAGGGCTTCGGCCAGGAGCAACTCGGCGTCCAGGCGCGGACTGGTCGACCCGTGCGTGGCGAGGTAGGGGGCCGCCTTGGCGACGAGCTCCATGACCCGGTCAGGCACTAATGCCCTCGGGGTCAGCCGCGGCCGTTGTTCGGACTGTCCTCGCCCGCCATCAGCCGCGCCTGCTGGACCGCGCCGAGAGGCTCGATGACGCGGTTGAGGTCGCCCGCCATGACGGTGTCCAGCTGGTAGATCGGCCCCTCGAGACGGATGTCGCTGATCCGGTTTTCCTTGAAGTTGTAGGTTCTCACCTTCTCGCTGCGATCGCCCGTCCCAACCATCGCGCGACGCTCGGCGGTGATCGCGTCCTGCTGCTCGCGCTGCATCCTGTCGTACAAACGCGCCCGCAGCTCCTTCATCGCCTTGTTCTTGTTCTTGAGCTGCGACTTCTCGTCCTGGCAGGTGACCACGATCCCTGTGGGCAGGTGGGTCAGGCGGACCGCCGAGTCCGTGGTGTTCACCGACTGGCCGCCGTGGCCGGTCGACCGGTAGACGTCGATCTTGACGTCCTCGTCGCGGATCTCGACCTCCACCTCGTCGGGCTCGGGCATGACGACCACCGACGCGGCCGACGTGTGCACTCGTCCCTGCGACTCGGTGGCGGGCACGCGCTGGACACGGTGAACGCCGGACTCGAACTTGAGCTTGGAGTAGGCGCCGTCCCCGCGCAGCTCGAAGATGACCTTGGCGAACCCACCACCCTCGGTGGTGTTCTGGTCGAGCACGTCGATCTGCCAGCGTTGGGTCTCGGCGTAGCGCTGGTACATGCGGAACAGGTCAGCGGCAAAGAGGGCCGCCTCGTCACCACCGGTGCCCGACCGGATCTCAACGATGACGTTGCGCTCGTCGTTGGGGTCGGTGGGCAGGAGCAGGAGCTGCAGCTCGACCTCGAGCGTCTCCGCGGCCTGGTGCTGCTTGCGGATCTCCTCGTTGAGGAACTCCTGCATCTCGACGTCGGCCTCAGCCTGCACCATGCTCCGCGCCTCGAGTTCGGCGGCCTCGGCCGCCCGCAGTTTCTGCTGGGTCTCGACCACCGGCCGCAGCCGGCTCTGCTCCTTTCCCAGCGACTGCAGCGCTTCGAGGTCACCCGCTGCGGCGGCGGTGCTCAACTGCTGCTCGATCTCTGTGTAGCGGGCCAGTACCCCGTCGAGCCGCGACGGGTGGCTCAAACGACGATCTCCTCCACCCGTTCCAGGGGAACGCCGGCGACGCGGACAGCCTTGAAAGCGGTCAGCGCAACCTCGATCATCTCGGGTGCCGGCTCTCGGGTTGTCAGGTACTGGGCGCCCAGCACCGGGATCATGAGTTTGGCGACCACCGGGTTGTGGATGTGCCGCGTGCCCAGCCTGATCAGCTCGTAGGACATCGAGGCGACCACCGGGACGAGCACGATACGCGACAGGATCAGCAGGGGGAGCGGAGGGCGCCCGACGATGCTGAAAACGACGATGCTCACGAATACCACCACGATCAGGAAGCCAGTACCACAGCGCGGGTGCAGGCGACTCTGTAGCGCAACCCCCTCGACGGTGAGGTCGGCGCCCTGTTCGAAGGCGTTGATCGTCTTGTGCTCCGCTCCGTGGTACTGGAAGAGCCGCCTGACATCCGGGATGAAGGAGATCAGGTACATGTACCCAACCACAAACGCCCCGCGAATCGCCCCCTCCATGAGGGTGAAGCCCAGGGTGCTGTGACGTTGAAGGGCGTTGCCCAGCATCAACGGTAAACCGAAGAATATGGCGAATGAGAAGACCATCGAGAACGCCAGCGTCGCCGCTATCGCGCCCCGTCCGATCTCGATGTTCTCGGCCCTGGCCTTCACATTGGCGGACCAGATCATGGCGGAGGTCCCGAGGTGCAGCATCTCGGCCAGGCCGACCACGCCACGCACCAACGGCAATCGGAAGAACGCCGAGCGGTACATCCGGCTGCGCAGCTCTTCCTGGCGCAGGGAGATGCCACCATCGGGCCGCCTCGCGGCGACCGCCCATCCGCTCGGCCCCCGCATCAGGACGCCCTCGATCACCGCCTGGCCGCCATAGAAGAACGGCTGGACGGCGGCTGCCGCCAGGGCGGTGAACAACATGGGGAGGCGGCGCACAAGCTGATCGTACGTCGCACGCTGCGATTCGATGGCTCTCACAAGTACGCTCCGAACGGCGGGGAATGCAACAGCACTCTGGCTGCCCGCCCCCCCGCTGGGGTGACCGGCGCCGGGGGCCCTAAAGGGCCTTGCGGCTCTTGGTAAGGCGCTTCTGGAAGCGCTCGACCTGGCCGCCGGTGTCGACGATGCGCTGCTCTCCGGTGAAGAACGGGTGGCACACCGAGCAGACCTCGGTCTTCAGCTCGGGCAGGGTCGAACCGGTCGTGAAGGTGTTGCCACAAAGGCAATGAACCACGGCGTCCGCATGCCACTGGGGGTGTATCTGGGCTCTCATCGCTTGGGGATTATAGCCAGCAGGAGGTGTTCCAAACCCCGCTGAGTCCTAGAACCCGCCGGTGAAAGATGACTCGGTGAACGCGGTGCCCATGACCAGGACGCCGAGGAGGAAGAAATAGCCCGCGGTGATGAAGATCTTCCCGGGAAGCGTGGTCGTGTGGTACTGGGGATTGACCGGCCGGCCGAACTGCCGGTAAGCGCCAAAAGCCCCCAGGATGACGAAGATCCAGAAGAAGAAGCTCTGCAGGACACCGGTGACCAAGCCCGCCAGAAGGATTACCGGCCCGATGACGAAGGCCCATTTGGAGATCGCCTGCAGCACCCTCCCGCCGTCGAGGGTGAAGCCGCCGCCGAGGGTGACCGGGACCATGTTGAAGAGATTGATAAAGAAGCCGATGTAGGCCAGGCGCAGCAGCAGGTGGCCCCACTGGCTGTCAAATCCAAGCGCGCCGGCCCAGCCCAGGACAGCGATCGTTCCGATGGTCCCGAGCACCGGGCCGCCGATGCCGTTGACCGCCTCAATGGTGGCGTTGCGGTAGCTCTTGACCCCGATCACCGCCCCCATGAAGGGGATGAAGAGCGGGTTGGTGGTCTCGGTGTCGGTCATCCGCGCCGCAATCATGTGGCCCATCTCGTGGACCAGGATCAGGCCGACGATGCCGCCGCCATACGCGAGCCCGAACACCGGCCCCAGGCGGGTGCTGTAAAGCACCGCGTAGATCACCACGTTGAGCAGGATGGAGATCAGGAAGGGGGCCTTCAGCAAGCCCAGCAGGATGAATTTCAGCGAGCCCGCGAATTTGAGCAGCAGCGCACCGCCCGCGGCGATCGTGCCGGCTATGCCCCGTTTGCGGTTGGTGTGTTCCAGCGGCACGTCGGTGCGGCCGAACTCGGTCTCCTGCTGGTGCTGGCCGTGCGGCCAGGGGTTGGCCGCCGGTTCGTCGAGGCCGCCATTGGACCAGCCGCCCGTCCCGGTGGACGCGGGCAGGTAGTCGCCATCCACCGCCGTGACCGGTGCCCCGGGTGGCAGCGGCCGATCCGGCGAGGTGCCCCTTGGTTCGTAATCCATGCTTCTACTATCCCCTTAACCGGTTAGATGCGGGTTAGATTCCGCGGCGTTCTCAGCGCCCGGCCGTCGCGGGCAGCGTGAAGTTGCCCACGGTCGCCGCTTTGGATAGCCGGTTGATCAGGCGTTCCATGCCGGTGCCCGTGGTGGCCCGCGGCAGCCGGCGCAACAGCCAGAGGGGGTCGATGTTCAGGCTGCGGGTCTGTACCTGGTCGATGCGATGGCGGGCGATCGCGGCTTCGAGGGCCTCGACCTCCGCGGCGTCGTCGGTCACCCCGGGGAACGTGAGAAGGTTCAGCGTGACGCGCTTACCCGCCGCGCGCAGCGCACTCAGGGTGCCGTGCACCTGGTCGAGCCCGTAATCCTTGGGCCGGTAATAGGCGCGGAACATGTCGTCGTTGAAGCTGAAAACGCTGACCCGGGCGCCGTCGAGCCCGGCTGCGATCATCTCCACGATCACCTCGGGCTTGCTGCCGTTGGTGTTTATGTTGACAAAGGCCCGCGGCCGCTCGGCCTTGATTCGCGCCACCATGTCCGGCAGGTCCGGGCGCATCAGCGGTTCCCCCTCACAGCCCTGGCCGAAGCTGACGATCTGGGCGTCCTGGCCACCAAGGTGCCACGCCGCCAGCTCAACCACCTCGTCCACTGTCGGGCGGAAGCCAATCCGATCCTGCGGGGACTCGACCTCCCCCCACTGCTCGGAGATGCAGCCGACACACATCGCGTTGCACGGCCCCGAGGTGGGGAGCGCGCCCTCCCATCGTCGGTAAAAGGTGTTCTGGGCGGTGTAGCAGTTGTATTCGGTGGCACACCGGGTGAGGTGCCCGACGAGGCGGTTACTGGGCATGTCCACCTCGGCCTGGTCGATGGCGGCCTGGATGTCATTCCCGGCGAACTGTCTCGGCTGCCACCAGTCCAGGGCGTCGGTTCGGGTCGCCGCCACCACCGGGCGTCTGCCCCGGAAGGCCAGCGCGGCGTAACCGAAAACCGGCAGGACCTCGACTGCGCCGCCGGCCGCCGCCGTATCCCCGTCCTCCTCGAATGCCGGTAGGAGCGTCCGGGTATAGCCAGGGGGCAGTACCGCTGCCACCGCCCACCCGGCGTCAGGGCTCAGGCGAACCGTCTCACCGGATGGCTCGCGCCCCAGCGCCAGGCGTCCCGGGAGACTCGTCACCGTTGACCCCTCGGGCAGCGGTATCCAGCGGCAATCGAACACCGGACCGTCGCCCCGAGCACCCACCTGGTGCCCAGACCGCGCCAGGGCAGCAAGCTCCATCTCCTCGATCAGTCTGCCGTCGGGGTCGGCATACGCGAGTGCCAGTTCGTCGTCCATCCCCGCAGAGCTTAGCCGGGATCCACCGATCCGGGCGCCGCAGATTGGGATGATGGACGTTCGAAACGAAGGAGCCGGGTGAGCACCGGACCGAGCGCACCTATAGGTGCGTGAGGGAGGCGCGCAGCCCCGCGCAGCGGGC
>JBPCPW010000064.1:0-6128 GCA_050998755.1 Candidatus Dormibacteria bacterium | reverse complement strand
CTTTTGACGCCCCGCTCGGCCGGGAAGCTCTCGCCGCCCGACTGGGGCCTGCTACCAGGGACTCCGGTGTCTCCCCGGACGGGACTCTCACCCGTTGGACTGATACAGCTTTCAGGACGCACCATGGCCAGATCCTAAGACGCGGGCATGCCGCGCAGGATGAGCTCGAGGATGCCGCCGCCGCAGAGGAAGGGGCCGTATGGGATGAAGTCGGTCATCTTGCGGATCCTTGTCACCAGCAGCAGCGCGGCAATCAGCCCGCCGCCCAGCATCCCCCAGATCAGTGCCTCCATGACCGGCGGCACCGGCAGGGGCAGCCCGCCGAGCACCGCACCCATGAAGAAGCTGAGTTTCGCGTCCCCCATGCCAACCCCGCCCTTTGTCACCACCGACATCACGAAGAAGATCCCGCCGGCCACGAACGCTCCACTGAAGGCCGAGATCAGCCGCGCCAGGGGGGTGCCCAGCAGCACCGGGTCGACCGGCGCGATCAGCAGCGCAACCAGCGCCGCGGGATACATCACCCGGTTGAGGATTAGGCGGTGGCGGGCGTCGAACACCAGGACCTGCACCAGGACCAGGATTACCACCGCTGCAACCGCCGAGTAAACCGAGAACCCGTGACGGTAGAACAGCCAGGCGAGCAGCACCACGTCGAGGACCGGAGCCCAGTATGGTTCGGCTGGCAGCGCGGGCTCAGTGGCGTCCTCCTCAACCGCAATGAACCGCTGGTTGAGACGGTGGGTCGCGATCCCGACCGGGATCCCCACCACCGCCGCCACCACCCCCGCCGCCAAAAGACCGGAGATCGTCGCGCTCAACCCACAGACTCGGCCAGCGCCTCGGCTAGCGCCCGCCGCATCGGCTCAAGGGGCGCGTCCAGGCCGGTCCACAGATGGAAGGCTGCAGCGCCCTGGTGCAGCAGCATGTCGTCGCCCTGGAGCGCGATCGCCGCCTCCGACAACGCCCTCTGGAACAACCGCGTCCCCGCTCGGCGGTAGGCCAGGTCGAGAACCACCCGACCGGTGAGCGAAATGCCCTCGAGCGGGTCCTCCTCGCCCAGCCCCAGTGGAGTGCAGTTGACGACGACGTCGCTGGTCCTCATGGCCTCGCCCAGCCCCCCCCAGCCGACAGCCACGCAGCCCAGGCCGAGGTCGGTCCCGAGTTCGACGGCCGCCGAAGCCGCCTCGGGGCGCCGAGCCGTGACGGCCACCTCACGGGGACCGTCCTCGCGGCAGCGGGTCAGGGCCAGCAGGACCGCGCGGGCGCCGCCGCCGGCGCCCAGCAGCAGGACGCGGGCGCCCCTGAGCGAGTCGCGAACGGGCTGCAGCAACCCCTCCCAGGCGCCGTCCACGTCGGTGTTGTAGCCGCTGAGCCTTCCGTCGGTGGCCACGATCGTGTTCAGCGCGCCCAGCAGGCGGACATCGGAGTCCACGGCATCCATCACCGGCACCACCGCCAGCTTGTAGGGCACGGTGACGTTGGCGCCTAGGTGGCGGCCGTCGCGAAGCCTGCGTATGGTGCCGGCGAGGTCCGCGGCGCCGGTGTCCTCGGCGCTGTAGAGATGCGGAAGCTCGAGTGCCTCAAACGCCGCGTTCTGCATCAGGGGGGAGAAGCTGTGGCTCACCGGGTGGCCGACCAGGAGGACATGCACCCGTCAGGGAAGCGTTGGGCAGACCGAGAGATTCACCTGGCACTGCTGGTGCTGGGCGTAGGTCTTGCTGAAGTGTGCGTGGCCGTCCTTGTCCGTGAGGTAATACACGTAGTTGGTCTGCATCGGTGTCAGCGCTGCCTGCAGCGAGGCCAGGCCGGGGTTGGAGATCGCGGCGGGGGGAAGGCCGGTGTGGAGGTAGGTGTTGTAGGGCGAGTCCGCCTTTTTGTCCTCCTCGGTGATATCCGTGCCGGCGCGCCCCGAGGCGTAGACCAGGGTCGCGTCGGCTTGCAGCGGCATGCCGGCCTTCAGCCGGTTGTAGAAGACCCCGGCGACGGCGGCCCGGTCCTTGTCGAAGAACGCCTCCCTCTCGACGATCGACGCAATCACCACCACCTGCGCCAGGGAATAGCCCTTCGGGGTATGGGCCCGCATGTCCGGGGTCACCTTCAGCCCGAACTGTTTGAGCAGGGTGCTCACGACGTCCTGCGGGGTGGCCTTTGCCGAGAACTGGTAGGTGTCGGGGAACAGGTAACCCTCAAGGCCCAGGGAGGCGTCGTGGCCGGCCAGGAAATCCTCCTGCTGCGGCTGCTTGGTGGCGGCCAGGAAGGCGTCCGCAGCGAACAGCCCTTTTTTCTCGGCCAGGGCGGCGATCTTCTTGGCGGTGTAGCCCTCAGGGATGGTCAGCGTCACCGCGGTCCCGGTCTGGTTATGCGTCAGCAGGGCAACGAGGTCCTCCATCGTCGTCCCGGCGGGAACCTGGAACTGGCCGGCCTCCAGGCGGAAGCCGTTGAGCTTGACGTAGAGCTGGAAGACCAGGGCATTGCCGATCAATCCTTTGCCAGAGAGGATGTCCGCAACGCCCGAGGTTGATGTGCCCGGCGGGATGACCACATTCGCGGTTCCCTGGCCGGAGCCGTGTGAGCTGTGCAGCTGGTTGTTGTAGTAAAGGAAGCCGCCGCCACCGGTAGCGCCAAGCAGCACCAGCAAGACCAGGACGCCAACCAGGAAGGTGCGTCCACCTCCGCCGCGGCGCGCCGGCGGCACCGGGCGCGGGTAGCGGCTGCTCAACCCACTGATGCCCGTGGCGATTTTTCCCGGCTGTCGAGAAAGGACTGCAGGAGGACGGCGGCCGCCACCCGGTCGGTGTCCGCGCGGCGTTCGGCCGCGGCCCTGCGGCCTCGCCGGGGGCGGGCCTCGCGCAATGCCGCCTCGGCCATGACGCTGGTGAAGCGCTCGTCCCACAGCTGCGCGGGCAACCCGGTAGCGGTGACGGCAGCCGCCAGGGCGCGGGCGCCAGCCGCCTCGGGGCCCTCACTGCCGTCAAGCCGCCGCGGCAGGCCGACGATCACCAGTTCCGCGCCCGCCTCCCGCGCGGCCAGGGCAACGCGCGCGCCAAGATCGCGCCCGGGACGCAGCGTGCTCAGGGGGGTGGCCAGGCTCTCGCCCTCGTCACTCAGGGCCAGGCCCACCCGGACCGAACCCGGGTCGACCGCCAGGATCCTCATCCCGGGGCGGCGTTCTGGACCTGGGTGCGGAACTTGATGTTGCCGGCGATGAACGGCAGCCAGGGCACGAATGGGGGGCTTATGGTCACGCTCGCCGACTGGGCATCAAGGTGTCCCTGGACATATGCGACAGCCTCCTTGGGCGACTTACCACTGACCTTGGCACGGACATCGTTCTCGCTCACCGCGGTGGCCTGGAACCCCGAGGCGCTCCCATTCCAGACCGCACCGCCGTTCTCGTCGTGCTGGACCAGGGTGTAGGTCAGCTTCGGGACATTGTCGGTGAGGTGATAGCCGGCGATCACCTGGGCATCGAGGGAAGCCTTGAGAAGCGCCTTGAGCTTGTCCTCGCTGACCGTGGTGGCCTTGCCCTTGACGGTCACCGTGGCGTTGAAGGTGGGCACCTCGTCGCCTGGTTGGTGGTCGGTGCTGATGCTGACATCGATCGTCTGTGTGTCCGCCAGCACAGTGTCCTTGCCCGCCTTGGCCTTTATGTCATCCCTGACCTTCTGGCTGAGCGTCGCGCCAAGAGCGTTCTTGGTCTTGTCGATATCCGCCTGTCCGACGACGGTCTTGGTCTGGGGCTCGGTCCCCCCAGCCGTTGGATTCGCGTTGTCGGCAACCAATGGCTGATCAGTTGTCACCTTCGTGATCGTGTGAGGTCCCACGTTGGACGCAGTGCCACGAGCCTTGGCCGTGATGGCGAAATCGTGCGATTGACCGGCGAAAATGATCACGTCGGCATCAGGCACAAAGCTGAACTTCTTGCCATCCGCGGTTGTGACTTCGCCCGGCATACCTGCTTTAAAGACGCAGCAATTCGGGTCATTGCCAGTGTTCTTGATCGTGACGACGCCGGCAGCTGCATTGCCCAGGATGATCTTCTGCCCGGTCGACGTGACCGGGGACTGCTGCTGCTCCTGGGCCTGCTGCAGCGTGGTCTGCACCGAGAGCTTGTCAGCCGGAGGCTGGGTCGAGCCGGTGATGGTTGGCGCGACGCTGACCGGCCTCGCCGCAACCGTGATCGTCACCGTAGCCGTCGGCAGGACGAAGAAGACCAGGATCATCGCGATCAAAAAGATGCCGACGGCGGCCAGGACCCATGCCAGGAAGCCGACGCGGCGTCCGCCCGCTGACGTTGCGACCAGCGGCGCGCCGGCCGCCGGGCGGGCGGCCACCGGCTGAGCCCGCGGTGACGCCACCGGGCCACGCACCGACGGGGGCCGGCGGGTGGCGGCGGCCGGGATGTCGGCCACCGCGCCGGCCCCCAGCGCCCCGGCGGCGATCGGTGAGGCTGCGCTGCGTCCCTGGACCGCCCGGTCCAGCGCGCGACCGGCTTCGAATGCGGCCATCGAGGGGAACGTGTCGAACCCCGTCTCGATCGCCACGCCCTGGGTGCGCGGGTCGGGACTCACCACCGAGGTCCTCTTCCCCAGTGAGTTGCTGTACTGCATCAGGAGCCGCGCGTTGAGGCTTGAGTGCATGACACGTGAGGAAGCGGGCAGCACAAAGACCAGCTCCTTCTCCGTCTTCTCGGAGCGGAGCCGATCGACGAGATTGGTGATCTCGTCGTCGGGCTCGGCGTAAACCAGTTTGGACAAGGGTGGGCGTCTATACCTTCATCGCGCGCATGATCTTGCGCATCGTGCTGTAGAGCAGATCAGAATCCCCCTCATCCTCCTGCAGGGCCTGGTAACCAAGGCCCATCGGCGTTATGTCCTGTTGGCTGAGCAGGAGACCCGTGGAATCGTAGATGTTGCGGACATCCGCGGGGTTGAGCAGGCGGACCTGGGGAGCCTTGGGAAAGGGTAGCCGGTCCATCCACGGGTATGCCTTGAGGTAGTCCGCGATCTCCGGGAGGCCGCTGCCACCACCGGCCAGGTAGATGCTGGGCGGCAGGCGATCCGACCGGGCCAGCTGCTGCAAAGTCAGCGCCACGCCGTTGACCAGGACCTCGGCGTCCGGCGCCATCAGGTTGCCGAGCTGCTTCTTGCGATCCTCGTTGACGTCACCCCGGGAGTAGCGGATCTTGAGCTCCTCGGCGTCGGCGAACGACAGCCCCAGCTGTCCCGCGATCTTCTTGGTGAACACCCTTCCGCCGATGGGGAACATCTTGGTGCCCTCTATGCCCCCGTTCCGGATCAGGGCCACGTCGGTCGTGCCACCGCCGACGTCGACGAAGATCCCGCCGAACTCGTACACCTCGTCGGTGGCACAACAGCGAGCCATGGCGAAGGGCTCCGCCACGGTCGCCATCAGGTCGAGGTCCAGCTCGGCGGCAATTGTCTGCAGCGCTCCGATGTGGGTGAGGGGGGCAAACGTGTTGAACACCGTCACCTCCATGGTCTTGCCCTGGAAGTCCAGCGGGTTGGTCACCAGGTACCCGTCGATACGGACCGTGGTGATCGTGGAATGGATCAGCTTGAGATCGACCTCCGGGATGCCCAACTCCTGGCCCATCAGGTGGGTGGCCTCGCGCATCGCCCGCTTCTGGACCATCTCCAGGGTCGTCTGCAGCTCCACTCGGTTGATGCGCTGGTTGGGGTCGGACCGTGGGATGGTGACCGCGGTGCTGAAGCCCTTCACCTGCTCTCCGGCGATCCCGATCACGGCACGGCCGGGGATGGCCTCGGCCATGTCCTCCGCCTCCTCCAACGCCGAGTTGCAGTTGTCGATGACCGCCTGGATGTCGGCCACCGCTCCCGAAACCATGTCGGAGTAGGACTGCTGCTGTCGCCCGACCCCCAGGACGATCCCGTTATCCCCCTCTCGCCGAATAATCAGCGCCTTGATGTACTCCGTCCCGATGTCCAGCGCTGTGTAGTGCAGAGCGGACTCCGAACGCCGCTGCAGGATTCGTCTCATGTAGCGCCCCCCTTCACCTGGTCTTCTCCAGGATCCTGCTCGGCCCCGCGTTCCAGCAGCAGGCCCGCAGCGGCGTCGACGATGGCTTCCAACTCCGAGGTCTT
>JBPCPW010000007.1:0-36587 GCA_050998755.1 Candidatus Dormibacteria bacterium | reverse complement strand
AGGGGGGTTGGGGGGACGACCGTGGGTGCGGGGTTCTCGCCCCCCCCCCCCCCCCCCCGCCCCCCGATACCCTGCCCATACCGGGTGAAGGGCACCGACACGGGGAAGGACAGCGGCGAGTTGAACTCCTCGGGTGTGCCGAGGCCACCGATCATGGGGATGCCGGCCTGCGCCAGGCGCTGAACCTGCTCGTTCTCGCCCTTCGGAGCGGTCCACCCCACGATCGACAGAATCTTGTTGGAGATCATCTGGTTGCTGCACTGGGTCGCGGCGGTACTGTCATAACGTGAGTCGCAGTCGATCAATTCGAGCCGGCGTCCGTTGACCCCCCCCGAGGCGTTGACCTTGTCAAAATATGCGCGCACGGTGTCGCGTTCGACGGTCGAGTCAACCGCATTGGTTTCGTCGAAGATGCCGCCCACGGTGATCTTGTCGGCGCTGACCCCCGAGTCGGCCTGGCTGCTGGAGAGTGCCCCGGCGCGGGCTGCCTTGCCCGTGGTCGACCCGCCGGCCGTTGTCGAAGTGCTGCCCCCAGAGCTGCCGGACCTCCCACCGGCGCCGCCCGTCGCCCCCGTGGGGTTGTTGGTCGCGTCCCCGCTGAGGTCGCCGGGGTTGGCTGAGCCGGTGTCGCTGCCGGTGCCAACCACTGTCGCGGCTGTTGGTGCGTGGCTGAGAGAAACCACCGCCGCCGTACCGGCGATGGCCGACACGACGATCGCCGCGGTTATGAAGACAACAGCGACGCGTTCGCGCACAACGTTAGAGCCCATCAATTCACCCGCTAACCAGAAGAACCCCGCGCCGCGCGCAAACCCCGCGCACACGGCTTCACGACAATTACTGTCGCTGTAACGCTGTTTCTAGCAGAAACCTTGCGCGGATGTAAAAACTGGTGTCGCCCGCAGCCCAGCAGTCACGGGATCAGCGCGCGGGTACCTGGATCTTTTCGCCGGCGTAGACGGGCACATCGCCGAGTTGATTCAGCTTCACGATCTCCCCCACCACGGAGCGTGTGTCGTCGTCCGGGTACCGCTGCGCTGCGATGCTCCACACGGTTTGTCCCGGCTGCACGGTCACCTGCTCTGTCCCGGTCCGTGCACCGCCGTAAGCGGCCTTCATGAAGACCACCCAGAGGATTGCCAGGACGATCACCAGCCGGCCAATCTTGACCCGGGTCGCGGTGCGCCGCGAGACCCGCGGTGCGTAATACCTGGAGCGGCGGTAGGGCTGGTTGGCGTCGATGGCATACGAACTCATGTTCGCCACAATGACACGAACGGGCGTTCGTGTCAAGCTTCTGAGCAGTACCCCTCGTCGGCCTCAACCGCCCCCGGACCCGGTCCCCCCAGGTTCGGTCATCGATGCGGGGTCCAGCAGCTGGTCAAGTTGCTCCTCGGTCAGATCGGTGGTCTCGCGGGCGACCTCTCGGATCGTCTTGCCCTCCTTGAACGCCGTCTTGGCCAGCTCGGCCGCCTTGTCGTAGCCGATCGCCGGGGCCAGGGCGGTGGCCAGCATCAGGCCCCGCTCCACCATCTCCGGCCCGTGGCCCGTCTCCTCGATCCCGCTGACGCACTGGTCCGCCAGGTTGCGCGCCGCCGCGGCGAGTAGGTCGATGGAGCTGAGCAGGTTGTGGGCAGCGACCGGCATCATCAGGTTCAGTTCGAAGATCGAGCCGGCAGTGCCGGCAAACGCCACTGCGGCGTCGTTGCCGATGACCTGCGCCGAGACCATGGTCACCGACTCGGAGATCACCGGGTTCACCTTCCCGGGCATGATCGAACTGCCGGGCTGGACGGCGGGGATGGCCAGCTCACCGATGCCCGCCCGCGGGCCCGAGCCCAGCCAGCGGATGTCGTTGGCGATCTTGTACAGGCTGACGGCCACGGTGCGCAGCGCCCCTGACGCGCTGACCACGTTGTCCAGGGTGGATTGAGCCTGGAAGTGGTTGGTGGTCTCGTGGATCGCCACCCCCAGGTCCTGCGACAACCTCGCGGTGACCCGGGACGCGAAGTCGACGTGCGCGTTGACCCCAGTGCCGACGGCGGTGCCGCCGAGAGCCACCTCACCCAGCTCGGCCTGCGCCACGCGCATCCGGCTCACCCCTCGCTCCACCTGGCCGGCCCAGCCGAGGAATTCCTGGCCCAGCCGGATCGGGGTCGCGTCCTGCAGGTGGGTGCGCCCGGTCTTGATCACATCGTGGAACTGCCCGGCCTTGGCCATCAGCGCCTGCTGCAGGTGTTGCAGGGCCGGGACCAGTTCCTTCTCGATAGCCACCAGCGCAGCCACGTGGATCGAGGTCGGGATGGTGTCATTGCTCGACTGACACATGTTCACGTGGTCGTTGGGATGCACCTCTTTGGCGCCCCGGTCCCCGGTGAGGATCTCGTTGGCCCGGTGGGCGATCACCTCGTTGAGGTTCATGTTGGTCGAGGTACCCGAACCCGTCTGGTACACGTCGATGGGGAACTCGCTGTCGAACTTGCCGGCGGCGATCTCCCGGCCGGCCTGCGCGATCGCTCCCGCCAGGCGCGCGTCCAGGAGGCCCAGTTCGAGGTTGACCTCCGCCGCGACCGCCTTCAGGTGGCCGTGGGCGTGGACCAGGCCGACAGGCATGCGCAGTCCGCTGATCGGGAAGTTGAGCACGGCGCGCTGCGTCTGGGCCCCGTAGTAGGAGTTGGCTGGCACGGGCAGTTCGCCCATCGAGTCACGTTCGGTGCGGGTTTCTCCGCCGTCTGGCAAAGCTGTTCCTCCCTTGACGTTGAGCCTTCAGACAGCAAAACAGCCAGGGCGCCGGCGGAAGTCCGCGCCGGGGGCCTGGCTGTTTGCCGGGGTTGAGCTAGAGGGTGTTGCGGCCGGTCTTGAAGTAGTCGGCGTTGAGCTGGGTGTAGGGGGCCCACTGCTCGGGCACGTCGTAGTCGACAAAGATCGCGGTGACCGGGCAGGCCGGCTCGCAGGCCCCACAGTCGATGCACTCCTCAGGGTTGATGTAGAGCATCGGGTCCTCGTCGGCGCCGTGGATGCAGTCAACCGGGCATACGTCCACGCAGGACTTGTCCTTGGTCCCGATACAGGGCTCCGCGATCACGTAGGTCATCGGCGCTTATCTCCTTTTGGTCCGGCGATGCCGGCGGACTTCGAGTTCGATCGTAATTCTAGCTAACACGGCGCGCCATACGGACTGCAACTTTGTTCCCTGACCCGCCGACGAACATGCGTTTGCAGGGGGCAAACATATGTGCTACGTTATTCGGGCCACGACGGCCCAGAGGAGGAACGACCATGCCCGAAGTCCTGACACAGCGCCAGAGAGAGATCCTGGACTACCTGCGCAAGATGCTTCGCGAAAAGGCGTACCCCCCCACCGTGCGCGAGATCGGACTGGCCATCGGCCTGAGTTCGAGCTCCACGGTCCAGAACCACCTCAACACCCTTGAGCGCAAGGGATACATCAAGCGCGACGCCGCCAAGTCTCGCGCCATCGAGATCATCGAGCGCGACGGTGAGCGCCGGATGCCTTCCAGCAACCGCGTTGTCATGATGCCCATCGTGGGTAATGTCGCCGCCGGTTCGCCGGTGCTGGCCGAACAGAACATCGACGACCGACTGGAGATCTCCGGCGAGCTATTCGGCGAGGACTCCTACCTCCTGCGCGTTCGCGGCGACAGCATGATCAATGCCGGCATCATGGACGGCGACCTTGTCGCGGTGAAGCCCTCTCGGGAGGCTCGCGACGGCCAGGTGGTGGTCGCGCGCATCGAGAACCGCGAGACCGGGGAGTCGGAAGCCACGGTCAAGCGCTTCTTCCGTGATGGGCAGGCGTTCCGCCTGGAGGCCGAAAATCCCGCCTACAGCCCGATCCGTGCCAGCGACCTGACCATCGAGGGGCTTGTAGTCGGCGTGTTGCGCGTCAGCCCGCGGGGGCTTTAGCCGCTCTCTTCCGGGACGCGCTGACGGCCGCCTCTTGGCGGCGAAACTGTCCGTACCGTGAGGCCATGTAACGCGGGACCTCCGCGAGCAGACTGATTCCTTCGGCTTCGTACTCGAGCTCCAGGATGCGACCGCGCTCGCGCAGTTCGCCTTCCACGCCGGAGTGGTCATAGGGGACCAGCAGGTCGATCCTGACCATTCCCGCCTGTGCCAGGCGTTCGACCGCCTCCATCAGGCTGTGCAGCCCCTCGCCGGTCCGGGCGGAGACGGTGACGACCTCCGCGTATGGGGACCAATCGCCGCGTCGCTTGATCATCGCAGCCGTCGCCGGCTCCACCAGGTCGCATTTGTTGAGGGCCAGGACCAACGGCTTGTTCATCGCCTGCAGTTCGTCGAGCACCTCGTTGGTGGCGCGGAAGTGCTCCGCCATGGCGGCGTGCCTGATGTCCAGGACATGGAGGATGACGGTGGCCTCGGTGACCTCCTCCAGGGTCCCCTTGAACGCCTCCACGAGATCGGTTGGGAGCTTCTGGATGAATCCGACGGTATCGGTGAACAGGACACGCATCCCCCCGGGCAGGTGGGTGGCGCGGGTGGTCGGGTCCAGGGTGGCAAAGACCTGGTCGGCTTCCAGGACCCCCGCGTGGGTGATCGCGTTCATCAGCGTGCTCTTGCCCGCATTGGTGTACCCGACCACGCCAACCACCGGGACGCCGTCGCGCCGCCGCGCCGAGCGGTGCAGGGTACGGGAGCGCTCCACCTTCTCGAGGTCCCGCTTGAGCTCGCCGATGCGGCCGCGGATACGCCGGCGGTCGACCTCCAGCTTCTGCTCACCGGGGCCGCGGGTGCCGATGCCACCCCCGAGTCGTGAGAGCTTGCGGCCGCCGGTGAGCCGGGGCAGGAGGTGCCGGAGCTGCGCTGCCTCGACCTGCAGCCGCCCTTCGTGGGTGCGCGCGTGGCGGGCAAAGATGTCGAGGATGACCTCGGTGCGGTCGAGAACCTTCATGTCGAGGGCGTCCTCGAGATTGCGCTGCTGCCTCGGCACCAGCTCCTCGTTACTGATCACGGTGGTGAAGTCGAGGTCGCTCTTGAGCGCTTTCAGCTCCTCCACCTTGCCCTTGCCGTAACAGGTCAGAGGATTGGGCGCGCGCAGGTGCTGAACGTCAGAGCCGACCACCTCCGCACCGGCGGTGCGCGCCAGCTCGGCAAGCTCCTCCATCTGCTCCTCAACCTCCTCACCTGAAACCCCGGGAAGGCCAAGGCCCAGGAGATAGACCCGCTCCGCCTCCTGGTCGGGCGCAAAGACGAACTCGTCTAGGCGCGGCACAGGGTCACCCTTGGCGCGGCGGGCTCAGGCGGCGGAGCGCTCAGAAGTTGAGCTTGCGCAGCCGTTCGAGGGCCTCGTCCAGGCGCTGGTCGGGGACGGTGAGCGACAGCCGGAAGTAGCCCTCACCCGGCTCGCCGAAGCCGTTGCCGGGGGTGACATTCACGCCCGCCTGGTCAAGTACGTGGCTGGCGAACGAGACAGAGGTGTAGCCCTCTGGCACCGGCAACCAGAGGTAGAAGGTGGCATCGGGCGCGGTGGCACCGGGCCAGCCGATTTGGTGCAGGACCTCGATCGTGCGAGCCTGGCGCCGCTCATAGACCACGTTCATCTCGGCCAGCTCCGGGCCGTTCAGGGCGGCGATGGCGGCGCGTTGGACCACCGGGAAGATGCCCGAATCGACGTTGGTCTTGACCTGGCCGAGGAGGCGCAGGACTTCCGGGTTGCCAACGGCCATCCCCACCCGCCAGCCCGTCATGTTGAAGGTCTTGGACAGGGAGTGGAACTCCACTGCCACGTCCTTCGCGCCCGGCAACTGGAGCACGCTCGGCGCGCGGTATCCGCGGAACGAAACCTCCGAGTAAGGAAAATCGTGGCAGAGCACGATCCCGTAGCGCCGGCAGAAGGCGAGGGCCTGCTCGAAGAACTCCAGCGGCGCGGTGGCCGCAGTGGGGTTGTTCGGGTAGTTAAGCCACAGTATCCGGGCACGCGACGCAACGTCCGCGGGAATGGCCTCGAGGTCCGGCAGCCAGGCGTTCTCGCTGGCCAGAGGGAGGATGTACGGTTCGCCGTCGGCCATGATGGTTCCGGTGATGTAGACGGGGTAGCCCGGGCTCGGCACCAGCACGATATCCCCGGGGTTGACCAGGGCGAACGGCAGGTGAGAGATCCCATCCTTCGATCCCAGCGTCGGCAGCACCTCTGTCGCGGGGTCCAGGTCCACGTCGAAGCGCCGCTTGTACCACCCGGCGATGGCCTCGCGGAGCGCGGGCATTCCAAAGTAGGAGGCGTAGCGATGATTCTCGCCGCGTTTCACCGCGTCGATGGCCGCGTCAACTATGGCCTGCGGGGTCGGGGTGTCCGGGTCTCCGATGTCCAGGGCGATGACGTCGACGCCGGCAGATCGCTTGGCCGCCACCTTCTTGTCGATCTCCGCAAAGAGGTAGGGCGGGATGCGCGACATCCGCTGCGCGGCGAGGTCCCTGGCGGTGAGCGTCATACGCTGAGCTTACCGACGAATACCGTCTCCGCGAGCCCCGTCATGAGGACGTCCTCTCCCTCTGCCCAGTGAATACTGAGACGACCGCCGGGCAGGTCCACCGCGACCGTGTCCGCGGTGCCCCGAACCATGTGGCTGGCCACCGCCACGGCGCAGGCCCCGGTGCCGCACGCCATGGTCTCCCCCACCCCGCGCTCCCACACGCGCATCCGCAGGTGGTCGGGGGCGAGGACCTCGACGATCTCGAAATTGGTGCGGCGCGGGAATGACGGGTGATGCTCGACCAGCGGTCCCAGCCGCTCGAGGGGGTACGCCTCGACGCTGTTGACGTACGCAATCGCATGCGGATTGCCCATGGATACGCAGGTCAGCTCGATCGAGGTTCCGTCAATTGAGAACGGCTGCTCGCGAACCATGTCCCCATCACCGTCGACCGGCACCTCGGCGGGCAGAAGCCGGGGAGGGCCCATGTTGACCCGCACCGTCGATTCCGCCGGCCCATGCTCAAGGACCTCGGTTCGTACCAGGCCCGCGCCCGTCTCCCAGGTCAGCTCGCGCCGGTCCGTCGCGCCCACCTCGAGGGCGAAACGGGCCATGCAGCGCACCCCGTTGCCACACATCTCGGCCTCCGAGCCGTCCGCGTTGTGGTAGCGCATGTGGAAGTCGGCATCCGTGCCGCCTGCGGGCTCCAGCACCAACAACCCATCGGCGCCAACCCCGCGCCGGCGGTCACAGGCGCGGACGGCAAGTGCAGACCAGTCCAGTGTGCCAATGCCGCCTACGGCAACCGGCCGACCGTCGATTACAACGAAGTCGTTCGCCGCGCCGTGGATCTTGTGAAATTCGATCGTCAACTCAACATCTCGTGAACCTGTTCAACGATATCGGAGGCAGTCCTATTGCCGGCATCCAGCCAGCGAACCTCGGGGTCGCCGCGGAACCAGGTTCGCTGGCGCTTGGCGTACTGGCGGGTCCGCACCAGGACGGCGTCCCGGAGCTGGGTTGAGTTCATCTCACCGCGGATATGCGCCACCATCTCGGCCACCCCGATGCTGGTCATGACCTGCCGGCATGGAGCCGGGCGGCGGACCAGGAGGGCCTCCACCTCCTCCCTCCAGCCAGACTCCAGCATCCATTCCAGACGCGCCGCGATGCGCCCCTCCAGGACATCAGGCGGCACCGCCAACCCCACCTTGACGGCCTTGACCGGGTGGCGGCCGCCCCGCTCCGCGGCGTCCGCGCCATCCTCGGCAAACGCCGCGGCGACCAGCAGCTCCATTCGCCGGACGACGCGCGCCGGGTTGCTGAGGTCGGTCTGCGCAGCCAGGTCAGGCGAGAGTTCGGTGAGGCGCCTGGCCAGTGCCGGGAGGTCGCGGCGCGCATCCGCCTCCAGGCTCTCCCGAAGCGCGGGCACGGCTCCCATCCCGCCCAGGTCGAGGTCCTCGAGGTAGGCCTTCAGGTACATGCCGGTGCCGGCGGTGATCACCACCTGGCGGCCGTCAGGAATGGTGAGCACTGCCTGCCGAACCAGGGCGACATACCGCGCCGCGGTCATCTCTTCAGAGGGATCGAGCTGCGCGACAAGGTGCGCGACGACGCCGCCCAACTCAATTGACGTCGGGGCGCTGCTGGTGACCTTGAGGCCGAGGTAAACCTGCCTGGAGTCAAAGGAGACGATCTCGCCACCGGTGCGGCGCGCCAGCTCGACTGCCACTGCGGTCTTCCCGGCCGCGGTGGGGCCGACGATCGCGACCGGCTTCAGGCGGGACTGCGCCGGAACTCCCGCCTCAGGCGCGATTCCGGGATCTCCAGGAGGGTGGGCCGGCCATGGGGACAGGTGATGCCTGGGTCCGCCACCTCGAGATCCCGTAGGAGTTGCTCCATCTCCTCGCGCGACAGGCGTTGACCAAAGCGAACCGCTGAGTGACAGGCCACGGTGTAGAGCGCGCGCTCGAGGCGGCGGTGCAGGTCGACCTCGCGTCCCTCGCTGACCAGCGTGTCGAGGACCTCTATGGCCAGCCGGTCTAGACGTGCCTTGGGTAGTACCGGGTCGTAGGCCACAAGACGAGCCGCGCCCGAGCCGAACTCCTCTATCTCCAGGCCTGCGAGCAGCAGGTCGGGCCGGGCCTCATCCAGGCAGGCCGCCTGGACGGGTGTGAGCTGCAGCAGGATCGGGACCAGGAGGGGCTGCATCTGCCGCTCGCGGCCGGCGCTCGCCAGCCGGTTGTACACGACCCGCTCGTGCGCCGCGTGCTGGTCGACGACCACCATCCCGGATGGGCCCTCGGCCACGATGTAGCTGTCCATCACCTGCCCCACAAGCCGGAAGGGGCCGCGAAGGATCGGCGCCAAGACGCCGTTGGTGGAGTTCACAGCAGCTGTTGTGTCTTTCACAACCAGGTCACCGCCGGGGCTGGTCCCCAACCCCTCACGCAGGTACGACCCATCCCCTGACGAGGTCGTACGCATCGGTGAAAAATCCAGTTGTGCGGCGCTATCCAGGACGGCCGCCCACCCCGCCGGTGGTGCGGTGGAAACAGGATCGCTCCCCGCGTTGGACAGCAGACCCTCGCCCCCATAGGAGCCACTCTCCGAGAGGGCGCGCACCACGGCCTCCTGGACCATGGAGAAGGCCGCGCGCTCGTCGCGCAGCCGCACCTCGCGCTTGGTGGGGTGCACGTTGACATCGACAAGGTCGGGGGGCACATCCAACATCAGCGCCCCCGCGGGAAACACCCCTGGCTCGACCAGGCCGCGGTATGCCTGCTCGACAGCAAACGCCAGGCTGCGGCTGCTCACCGGGCGCCGGTTCACCGCCAGGTAGAGGTGCTCGCGGCTGCGGCGCAACCCGGAAGGTTCTGCCACCACCCCGCTCACTAACAGCTCCCCACGGCTCGCGGCGACGGCCAACAGGCCGGCCCGCGCGCGGCTGACGGTCATGTACACCCGGTCCACGCTGCCTGATCCCGGGACCTCCAGTACTCGGCGGCCGTCGGCGCTGAAGCGAAAGCGGACCTGTGGGTGGCACAGGGCCAGCGCGGCCAGGATCCGCACCGCGGCGGCCAACTCGGTCGCCGGTCGTTTCAGGAACGCCCGCCTCGCCGGGGTGTTCTCAAAAAGGCCCCGCACCTCGACCCGGGTTCCCGGGACTGGCGGCGCAGCCCCCACCGTCCCGGCCAACCCGTGGTCAACGTTGATGAGAGCAGCTTCAGCCGCACCGTGACAGCAGCTGCGGCACTCGACCCGTGATACCGCCGCGATGCTGGCGAGGGCCTCGCCGCGAAAGCCGAGCGACGAGATCCGTGCCAGGTCCGCGATGGAGCCGACCTTGGAGGTCGCGTGCCTGGTGAAAGCCAGCCCGATGTCTGCGGCGGATATTCCACAGCCGTCATCGACCACCAGGATGCGCTCCAGCCCGCCGCCGTCCATCTCCACCTGGATGGTGCGGGCCCCCGCGTCCAGCGCGTTCTCGACCAGTTCCTTGACCACGGATGCCGGTCGTTCGACCACCTCGCCCGCAGCAATGGCATCGGCCACCACCTGTTCCAACCGCCTGATGGGAGCGGGGGTCCGGCCCGTCTCCGACCCGGATGCGCCGATCAAAGGCTCCCGGCCACGTCCCGCCCCAACTCCTTCAGCCGGGCCAGGTGATTGAGTGCTTCCAGCGGACTCAGGGTGTCGATCGGCAACGCCTCGAGCTCCCGCAACACCGCGCTCGGGGTGGTCATCGGGAGGCTCATCTGGTCCGTGCCGGCTGATCGCCTGGGTCCCAGTGGTCGATCCTGCTCGAGCCGGGCGAGGATCTCGCGTGCCCGCTGGGTGACGTCCTGCGGCAGACCCGCGATGTCCGCAACATGGATCCCGTAACTCCGATCGGCGCCCCCCGGAACAATGCGATGCAGGAACGTGACCCGGCCTCCCTCCTCGCTGACCTCGACGCGGTGATTGCGCAACGCCGGGAGGCGGGCGGCCAGGGCGGTGAGCTCGTGGAAGTGCGTCGCGAAGAGGGTGCGGCAGCCCAGGCCCGGGGTGTCATGGATGTACTCGACGACCGCCTGGGCGATGCTCATACCGTCGTAGGTGCTGGTGCCGCGCCCGATCTCATCGAAGATCAGCAGGCTGTCCCTGGTGGCGTGGTGGAGAATGTTGCTGGTCTCCACCATCTCCACCATGAAGGTTGAAAGCCCGAGGGAGATGGCGTCCTGCGCTCCAACCCTGGTGAAGATGCGGTCAACCATTCCGATCGTCGCCGACGCCGCAGGCACAAAACTGCCCACCTGCGCGAGGAGCACCAGCAGCCCGACCTGGCGCAGGTAGGTCGACTTACCCGCCATGTTGGGACCCGTCAGGAGAAGCACCCGGGCGTCCTGGTCGAGACCCAGGTCGTTGGGTACGAAGTTTCCCGGCCCCAGCGCCGCCTCGACCAGCGGGTGGCGCCCCGCCCTGATGTCAATCGCCAGGCCATCCGTGACCACGGGGCGCACCCATCCGTGCTCCAGGGCAGCCGCGGCCAGGCTGGCCAACGCGTCGATACCGCCGACCGACTCCGCCGTCAGCAGCAGCGACTCCGCCCGCTGCGCCACCTTATGGCACAGAAGGTCAAAGACCTCCCGCTCGCGGGCGTTGATCGCCTGCTCACCGTTCAGAACGACGCTCTCCTTCTCCTTAAGTTCAGGCGTGATGTAACGCTCCGCACCGGCCAGTGTCTGCTTACGCACGTAGGCATCCGGCACCGGGAGGCGGTTGGCGTTGCTCACCTCGAGGTAGTAGCCGAAGACGCGGTTGAACCCAACCTTGAGGTTTTTGATTCCAGTCGCCTCGCGCTCCTGCGGCTCGAGCGCTGCGATCCACTGCTGTGCGTTGCGGATCGAGCTGCGTAGCTCGTCGAGGCGGGGGTCCCAGTCGTCGCGGATGATGGCACCCTCCGAGGCGGTCGGCGGCAAGCTCTCGAGCAACGCGCCGCGGAGGTCCCGCTCGAGGTTGGGCTCCGCCGTCAGGCCGTCGCGGAGCCTGGAGAGCACCACGCTCTCGCTACCGACGAGGGCTTCCCGCAGCACCGCGACCAGGGGTAGGGAGTCGCGGATCGCCCCCAGGTCCCTGGGGGTGGCCCGTGACTGCGCGGTCCTCGCGGTGAGCCGCTCAAGATCACGAACCTTTCCCAGCGCACCCAGGAGCTGCTCGCGTAGGTCAGTCCGGGAGACCAGCTCATCAACCGCTTCCAATCTCTCCTCGAGCGCGCCCTGGTCAAGCAATGGTGCCAGCAGCCAGCCACGCAGCGTGCGCGCGCCGACCGGGGTCTTGCTGCGGTCGAGCAGGCCCAGCATCCCCCGGCCGCCACCCCCGAGCCCCTCCACCAGTTCGAGGTTGGCAATGGTCGGACCGTCGAGGTGCATCGTCGCCCCCGGGCGAGCCCGGCGCAGGCGCACCACCGCGGCGGGTAGGTCCAGGTGGTTGCGTTGGAGGTAGTCAAGGGCAGCGCTGAGCGCGCCCAGCGCCGGTCCCAGGTCGTCAGCGTCGAACCCGCGCAGGCTGGCCACGCCAAGGAATGACTGGACCCTCTCCCGGCCGCGGGCGGCGTCAAAGCGCCAACCCTCAAGCCGAGCCACGCTCCAGGCGGCGGAGGCCGACCGCCATGCCATCAGTGCCGCCTCCGACTCCTCCGCGATGAGCACCTCCGAGGGCCGCAGCCTGTCGACGACCTCCGCCAGCAGCGCGGTGGCGGCGATCGGCAGCTCGCTCAGCTCGACCCGCCCGGTGGAAACCTCGAGGGCTGCGACGCCAATGCGTTCCCGGTCCCAGCTCAAGGCCAGCAGCGGGTTCTCCCGGCCGGGGTCCAGCAGGGCACCTTCGACAATTGTCCCTGGGGTCAGGACTCGGACCACCTCCCGCCGCACCAGTCCCTTGGCCGCCGAAGCCTGCTCGACCTGGTCGCAGACCGCGACGGAGCGCCCGCTGTCCAGCAGCCGCGCCACATGACCGTCGATGGAGTGCTGCGGGAACCCTGCCATCGGCCGGCGCCCGATGCGACCAAAATCGCGCGAGGTCAGGGTGATCCCCAGGATCGCGGATGCGACCTCGGCGTCCTCTTCAAACGTCTCGAAGAAATCCCCCAGCCGAAAGAGGAGGATGGCATGAGGGTGCTCAGCCTTGGCGCGGCGCCACTGGTCCAGCACCGGGCTGACGCCGCTGCCCGCCCCCGACCCCATCGGGCCAAGCTTAGCGGGGTCCCTATCGGGCCTCGACTAACGGGCCTCGACCAGCAGGCGGATACCGGTCCGCTCCTCGCCGTCGATCGAGATGTCGATGAACGAGGGGATGCAGACAAGGTCGATGCCGCCCGGGGCCACGTAGCCCCGAGAGATCGCGATCGCCTTCACGGCCTGGTTGATCGCTCCGGCGCCGATCGCCTGGACCTCGACGCGGGATTGCGAGCGCACCACACCAGCGATAGCCCCTGCGACGGCGACGGGCTTCGATGTTGCTGAGACTTTGAGTATTTCCAATGCTGTATGCATCGTCATTCGCCGGATGAGAAGTCAACGGTGTGATCGATCCGCTCGATGCTCTCAGCCAGGCCAGTGGCGGGCCTGATTCTAACGAGAACCGAATTGAAAGTCACCACCCCCCGGCCAACCTTGAATCGCTGGGGAATCCCAGTCAGGAAACGATGGAGCGAGGCTTCGGCGTCCATCCCGATCACCCCATCCCGCGGGCCGACCATGCCGAGGTCGCTGACATAGGCCAGTCCGGCATCCGTGACGCGCTGGTCGGCGGTCGCTGTGTGGGTGTGAGTACCGAAGAGCAGGCTCGCCCGTCCGTTGAGGTGGTGTGCCATGGCCTGCTTCTCGCTGGTCGCCTCGGCGTGCAAGTCGACCACGTGGATGGGCACCTCCCGGGTGGCGGCGAGAAACTCGTCGGCGGCCCGGAAGGGAGAGTCGATGGCCGGCATGAAGACCAGGCCCTGGATGTTGCAGACCGCCACTTGTCCCTTGGCGCCAAGGTCGTGCACCAACCACCCGCGCCCCGGCGCGCCCGGCGGATAGTTCATAGGGCGGAGGATGGGCATGTCGTCCAGCGCGGGAAGGATCTCCTTCTGGTCCCAGATGTGGTTGCCACTGGTGATGACGTCAACCCCGCAGTTGAACATGTCCCGCGCGTCGGCAAGCGACAGCCCGAAGCCCCCCGAGGCGTTCTCGCCGTTGGCGATCACCATGTCGACCGCGTGCCGCTGCCTGAGCTCCGGGATCAGCCTGGTGGCGGCGTTCCGCCCCGGCCGGCCGACGATGTCGCCGACCGCGAGCACGGTGAGAAGATCGTCCATGGTCCCGCCTATGCTAAGCCGCATAGCATCGCCCCGGTGACCCGTACGCCAGGCGCAACGAAATGACTGACGACGTTGGCGTCACGGTCTACGCCCGGGTGGGCGGCCTGCCGTGGTTCGAAGAGCTGGTGGAACGTTTCTACGCCGCTGTTCAAGCCGACATCGTGCTCCGTCCGCTGTACCCCGCGGACCTGACTCAAGCGCGGCGCCACCTCGCGCTGTTCCTCGCCCAGTACTGGGGTGGACCACCTGTCTACGAGGCTGAGCGGGGCCACCCACGACTCCGCCGGCGGCACTTCCCGTTTGCCATAGGCATCGCCGAGCGCAATGCCTGGCTGACCCACATGAACGCGGCGGTTCGCGCCGGCGGCCTCAGCCCCGCCGATGAGGGCGAGATGCTCGGCTACTTCGACTCCGCGGCGACGGCCCTGGTCAACCACCAACCCGAATAGCGGTTAGTGTGGTCAGGGAATGAGACATCGCAGGGTCCACACCACGCTCCCGGCGTCTGACATGAAGCGCGCCAAGAAGTGGTACAAGGAAAAGCTCGACCTCGACCCCGAAACGGAGAACGAGGGCGGAATCTTTTACGAGGTGGCCGGGGGCACGCGGTTCATCCTCTACCCCGCCCCGAACGCCTCGCAGGGAGGCCATACTCAACTCGGTTTCACGACTGACGACATCGACGGAGACGTCGAGCGCCTCAAGGGCCGCGGAGTGGAGTTCGAGAACTACGACTTCCCAGGACTCAAGATGGAGAACCACATCGCCAAGACCGGCCCGGCCCGCGCCGCCTGGTTCAAGGACTCCGAGGGCAACATGATCGGGATCATTCAGCTCCCGCCCGGCGCCGAACCGGGCACCTGACCTCGAGAGCGCCCGCGGTGCAGCGGGGATCCAATCCAGCGGTTAAGCAGGAACGGCGGCGAGAGGTCCAACCTCTCGCCGCCCTTCATTTGGCGTATTCGATTACGCGGGTCTCCCGGATGACCGTCACTTTGATCTGACCCGGGTAGGTCAGCTCACCCTCGATGCGCTTGACTATGTCGCGCGCCATCACCTGGGCGGTGCAGTCATCGATCTCCTGGGGTCTGACGATGATGCGAATCTCTCGGCCGGCCTGGACGGCATAGGAGCGCTCAACTCCAGGGAAGGAGTTGGCGATGGTCTCCAGCTTCTCAAGCCGTTTGATGTAGTTACTCAGCGTCTCGCGTCTGGCTCCCGGCCTGGCTGCGGAAATCGCGTCGGCGGCGATGACGAGCATCGCTTCCAACGTTGCCGGCTCCTCGTCGTAATGGTGCGCCTTCACGGCGTGCACCACGCCGCTTGAACGCCCCAGGCGAATGAGCATCTCGCCACCAATGATGGCGTGGGGCCCTTCGACCTCGTGGTCCACGGCCTTGCCGATGTCGTGCAGCAGGCCGGCCTCCATGGCGATGGCCCGCTGGTCGGGAGTGCACCCCAGTTCCGCGGCCATGATGCCGCAGAGCGCGGCGACCTCCCTGGAGTGATTGAGGACGTTCTGGCCGTAGCTCGTCCGGAAGTGCAGGCAGCCCATCAGGCGTCCCAACTCGGGGTGCGCCCCGGCGATGTCCGCCTCGTAGAGGGCGCGCTCGCCCTCCTCCTTGATCTGGGCCTGGACCAGGCTCCTGGCGCGCGTCACCACCTCCTCGATCCGAGTCGGATGGATCCGTCCGTCGGTTAGCAGCTGGTTGAGGGCCTGGTGGGCGATCTCCCGCCGCACCGGGTCGAATGCCGAGATCATGACCGTCTCCGGGGTGTCGTCGATGATCAGGTCCACACCGGTGGCCAGCTCCAGGGCACGGATGTTGCGCCCCTCGCGGCCTATGATGCGACCCTTCATCTCCTCGCTGGGAAGATGGATCGCCGCCACGGTGCTCTCGGTGGTCTGTTCCGCCGAGTAACGCTGGATGGCGGTGACGACTATCTCCCTGGCCTTCGCCTCCGACGCTTGCCGTGCGTAGACCTCAGACTCCCGGATCCGGGTGGACACTTCCTGGTTCAGCTCGCGCTCGATTGTGGCGAGGACGGACTCGCGGGCCCTCTCGGGGGTAAGCCCGGCAACCCGGTGCAGCTCGGCATCCAACGCCGTGCGGCGGGAATCGAGTTCGGCGCCGTATGCCGCGTGGGCGTCCTCAGCTTCGTTGAGCGCTCGCTGGCGCCGGTCAAGTTCCTCCAGGCGGCGAAGAAGCGTCTCTTCGTTTTGCTGGGTTCGCCGTTCCAGCTCGAGCAATTCGGATTGACGCTGACGTGCTTCGTTCTCAGCGGTAGTCCTGATGTGGTGGGCTTCCTCCTTGGCAGCAAGAACGATCTCCTTGGCCGAGGTCTTGGCGTCCGACAGGGCACGCACCGCCGACACCTGGTTCTTCTCCAGGTCGGCCTGGCCCCGCGCGCGGACAAGGAAGGTGGCGCCTGATGCGCCGGCCACCACAGCAGCTACAAGCCCTAATAGGACCCATAACCACATGTCGTGTTACCTCACTATTCAGTTGTAAAAGTGCCTTAGTTTTCAGGCACTCCTGCCACCGGGCCGGAGGGCGTTTACTAAGTCAAGACTTCAATCGTAACCCCGGCCTGGCGCAAGGGCACCCGAGTTCAGCCGCGCCGCGACTACTGCGCCCGTGCTCACGGCAGATGCAGGGTCCGGGTGAGGGCGAGCGCCGCGACGATGCCGGATATGGTGGCGACGACCAAGAACCCCCAGGCAACCGCGTTGCCATTGAGTGCCAGCCTGGAGAAGCTCCCGGGGAACGTCTGCGCCATCTCCTGCCCGGCGATACCCGCGCGCCGGCTCACATCGACCGGAACGCCGAGGCAGCGCCCGATCGCTTCGATGTCCTCGATTCGCCAGCCCGTCTGGTTGAGGAGGAGGACGCATCGGTTACCCGGGCCGATGAAGAGCACGTATGGATTGATGCTCGACGGCAGCGTCACCCAGGTTACAAAGATGCCCTCGACCTCGTCGGCGCGCACCCGGCGGGTCCGGACCAGGAATCCGCTGCTCACAAGCACTCCGTTTGCGATCACTATGCGCCGTGATAGCAGTGCCAGCGCCGCCACCATGGCCATTACAACCATCCACAGTGGCCATAGCCACGAAAAAAGCGGGATACGGGATCCAGACGCCTGGAGGCCCGCCCCAAACGAGCCCAGGGCGATCGCCGGGATGAGGCCGAACACCGCGAAGATCCGCGGCCGGAGCTCATCCAGCGACAAGCGCACCTCCAGGGTTCGCGACCTGTCCTGTACCGTTGGGTCAATCGACCCCGCCTGCTCGACCATCGCACCACCCCCACGCGGAATGCCCGCGCTACCCGGCCATTTAACCATCCAGAAGCCCCCAACCGCCCCAAGAGCCTCGGAACAGGCGCCGCGGCGCGCCGGCGGCCGGGAGTAAGCGGCGCCGCTGAACCCGGGTACGTAACCAGCCGGGAGTTACCAGAGACAGCGTCAGTTGCTCTCCGAGTCGGCGGCCAGCGCATCACGCAGCGCCTGCCGGCTAACGTGCCCGGAGAACCCTCGCCGAGCGAGGGCGGAGAGCACCTTGTCGCGGCGCCGCAGGTCGGGCTCTGAGGCGTGCCGGCGGACGAGCTTCACCGCCAGCTCGACGGCCGACTGGTGCTCCTGTACGGAATCGACGGCGCCGACGGCCCCGGTGACGACGTCGTCATCGATTCCCTTGTACCTCAGCTCCCGACTGATGAGCGCCCCCCCCCTCCCCTGCCGCAGCCGCTTCGCCACCAGCGCCTCCGCGTAGGCGGCGTCGTTGACATAGCCCAGGGCGGTAGCTCGCCGGCAGGCCTCCATCGACGCTCCGACGCTGTATCCCGCGCGCCGGAGCTTGAGGTTCAGCCCGCTGCTGGTCTGGGCGGCGGCGTTGAGGACCCGGATGGCCTTTTCGAAGGCAGCATCAACATCATCCGGGTCCTCGGCCACAGCCATGATTGTGGGAAGCCTGGGATTCAGACGGTCGGCGCGGTCGTCTTCGACTCCGTTCGCTGCTTCGCCGGCTGCGGCGCTACCGATACGACTTCACCAACCGCCGGCTCTGCCGGCACCTCGCCCGGGTCGGCCACCTCGGTCGTCACTGCGGCTTGCGGCGCCGGCCCTGCTGACGCCACCCCACCGGTGGGGTTGGTGAGCCGGGTCTTGAGCTCGGCGACCACCTGGTCGGTGACCTCGGTGTGGGTCTTGAGGAAGTCGCGCACGTTCTCCCTGCCCTGGCCCAGGCGATCCTCGCGGTATGAGAACCAGGAACCCTGCTTGTCGATGATGTTGGCCTCGATGCCGGCGTCAAGCACGCTACCCAGGTACGAGATGCCCTCGTTGTAGAGGATGTCAAACTCAGCCGAGCGGAAGGGCGGGGCGGTCTTGTTCTTGACCACCTTGACCTTGACTCGGGAACCGACCACGTCCAGCCCGCTTTTGATGGTGTCGATCTTGCGGACGTCAAGCCGCACCGAAGCGTAGAACTTCAGCGCCCGACCACCGGTCGTCACCTCCGGGTTGCCGAACATCACGCCGACCTTCTCGCGCAGCTGGTTGATGAAGACCACCGAGGTGTGCGACTTGGAGATGGCGCCGGTGAGCTTGCGCAGCGCCTGGCTCATCAGCCTGGCCTGCAGACCGACGTGGCTGTCACCCATCTCGCCCTCGATCTCGGCCTTGGGCACCAGGGCCGCCACCGAGTCGACAACCACGATGTCCACGGCCTGGCTGCGGACCAGCACGTCGACGATCTCCAGCGCCTGCTCACCGGTATCCGGCTGAGAGACAAGGAGGTCGTCGGTGTTGACGCCGATCCGCGCGGCATAGAGGGGGTCCAGCGCGTGCTCGGCGTCGATGAACGCCGCCACCCCGCCCAGCTTCTGGGCCTCCGCGATGACGTGCAAAGCCAGCGTCGTCTTACCGCTGGACTCCGGGCCGTAGATCTCGATGATCCGGCCGCGGGGCACTCCACCGATGCCCAGCGCGAGGTCCAGGGTGATCGCGCCGGTGGGTATGACCTCGATGTTGTGGGTGGCCGGGGCGTCCCCGAGCCGCATGATGGCGCCCTTGCCGTAGCTCTTTTCGATGGCCGCGAGGGCGGCGTCGAGGGTCTGTTCCTTGGGATCGCTCTTGCTGGACTCGGTCTGCTTGCTCATTGGCTGTTCCCCTTGTGCTTGGACGTGTGCCCGAACGTTTGTTCGATGCTAGCACAGGTCCCCCATCCGTGAATAGTCTACAACGTTGTGGTTCTGTTATGACAGTATCTCGGTCGCGAATTGGAGGGCCGCCTTGACACTCGCCGCCCGATTTGAAGCCCGGCCGCCGGTCCACTGGAACTGTCGTACCTCGACTCTGTCCTCGTGGGCTGCGCCGACATAGGTGAGCCCGGCTGGCTTGGGTCCGTCGGCGCCCGGGCCGGCAACGCCGGTGACACTGAGAGCCAGGTCGGCGCCGAACATCCGCTTGACGCCGCGGGCCATCTGTTCCGCGACTTCGGGGCTGACCGCACCGACGCGGTCAAGAGTCGCCTGGTCCACGCCCAGGTGATCAATCTTGGCCTGGTTGGCATACGTCACGACTCCCCCGAGGAAGTAGTCGGATGACCCGGGGAGATCGGTGAGCGCCGCGCAGACCAGGCCGCCGGTGCAGGATTCCGCGGCGCAGATCGTCAGTCCGCGTCGGCGCAGGACCTCCACCAGCGGTCGCAGCGAACCCCCATCGATCACGATTCAGCGAAACAGCAGGCGCCGGTAGCGCCAGAAGTAGTCCAGGCCGGAGAACACCGTGAACAACACCGCCAGTACCACCGCCACCCCGGTGATTCCCGACAGCGCCGGGTAGGGCCGCTCCAGCATCAGCAACCCGACCGCCAGCATCTGGCTGATGGTCTTGGTCTTGCCGAAGGGCGTGGCCGCGATGATCAGGCCCTGGGCGGCGCCGATGGTTCGCAGCCCGGTGATCAGCAGCTCGCGACCGACGATCACCACCACCACCCACGCCGGCAGCAGCGCGTCCTGCACCAGCAAGGCCAGGACGGCGAGGATCAGGAGCTTGTCAGCGAGGGGATCGAGGAACTTGCCAACCGTGGTCACCTTGGCGTACCGCCGCGCAATTCGACCGTCGAGCGAGTCAGAGATGGACGCGACCACGAACAGCCCGAACGCCACCAGTTGGTGGTTGAAGAAGCGGCCGTCGAAGCTGTACAGAATGGCTGGGATCAGCGCCAGCCTGCAGACCGTGAGCGCGTTGGGCACGTTCACGTTGGGGTTCCTCACGCGCGCCGCCGCATCGGTCTTGCCTCGGTCTGCCGCGCCCTCGGTCACGGCTCCCAGCGTAGCGGGTCCGGCGGCCCGGTCAGCGGTAGTTGGTGAACTGCAGCGGCACCGGGAGGTCGGCGTCCCGGAGGAGCTTGATGGCGGCCTGCAGGTCGTCGCGCGATTTGCCGGTCACCCGTACCTTGTCACCCTCGATCCGCGATTGCAGCTTGGGTAGCTCCGCTTTGATCCGCTTGACGACGTCCTTGGCCAGGTCGTCAGCCAGCCCCGCCCGCAGCTTGATCTTCTGGCGCACGCGCCCCTTCGCGGCCGCCTCGACCTTCTGGGGGTCGAGCACCTTGAGGTCGATCTGGCGCTTGACCAGCTTGCTCTGGAGGATGTCGATCATCGCGGTGAGCTTGTACTCCGAGTCGGCGTCGAGGTCCAGCTCCTTCTCCTTCTCCTTCAACTCGATGGTGGAGTCGGTGCCCTTGAAGTCGTACCGGTTGCCGATCTCGCGCTGCGCCTGGTCGACGGCGTTGACCATCTCCTGGGCGTCGTACTCGCTGACCACGTCAAAACTCGCATCTGCCATTTACGTCTGCCCCCTTGCATAGGTCTTGTTCGCGGTGGCGTCGGGCCGCGCGGGCATCGCGCCGAGGTCCTTGCCGTTGAGCGTGATGAAGGTGTGGATGGCCTTGCCGCTGACAACCTTCACCGACTGCTTGCCGCTGAAGGTGAGGTTTGTTCCCGCCGGGTAGGTGTGGCCCGTGGTGGGGTCGGTCTTGCCGTCCACGTCAACCTGGAGCCAGGTGTCGGCGTCCAGCCTGAGGGCCACCACCACCCCGATGGGGATCGCGCCGGGGGACGGCGATGCCGACGGCGTCGGCGCGGCGGTGGGCGTGGGCAGGTCGCTGAGCCTGAGCCCGGGGCTGGGCTGGGCGTCCGCCGCGCGGGAGGCCTGGTATTTGTCGAACTGGTGCTTGAGGTAGAAGCCGAAGATCCCGATCAGGATGATCAGCGCGGCGCCCACGATCATCCCCGGGGTTACCGCCAAGTCCCTCTCACGGGTCCGCACCGCCGCCCGTGTTGAGATGATCTCCTTGGCCGCCGCCCCCCCGGCCTGGTTGTACTCCTCGACCATCGGGCCGGGATCCACGTCCAGGTAGCGCGCATACGACCGAATAAAACCGCGGACGTGGGTGGCCGACGGCAGGAGTTCGAACCGCTCGTCCTCCAGCGCCTGCAGGTACTCGGCCCTGATCTTGGTCGCCCACTCGATCTCCTGCAGCGTCAGCTGCCGGGCCTCGCGGGCCTGCTTCAGCTTGTTTCCTAACATCCCTCTGCTGGGCGCGCCCAATTGAACTCGAATTTGGGCATCCCGTCGAGATTCTAAGCGTGCCCCTCCGAGGCGCCCCTGGACCGGCTCAGTAGGTCGGGGTATCGGCCTCGTCGTCATCTGACGGCACGTCGCTGCCGCCCGAGTTCATCTTGTGGAACAGCTCGTCCAGCTCGGCCAGCGACATCAGAACCTCGCGGGACTTGCTGCCCTCATAGGGGCCGACCACACCGTACTCGGCCAGCTGGTCGATCACCCGCGCGGCGCGCGTGTAGCCAATTGACAGCTTCCTCTGCAGCAGGCTCGTGGCAGCGCGGCCTTCGCTGGCCACGATGCGCGCCGCACGCTCGAACATCGGGTCGCGCTTGGCCCCCTCCTTGGCCCAGCTGACGGTGCTGACCAGGTTGAATATCTCCTCCTGGTAGGCCGGGGCACCCTGCGCCTTCCAGAAGTCGACCACCGCCTCCAACTCACTGTCCGAGACCATCACGCCCTGGATGCGGGTGGGCTTGCCGGCGTCCACCGGCAGGTAGAGCATGTCGCCGCGACCGAGGAGCTTCTCGGCGCCCATCTCGTCGAGCACCACCCTGGAGTCGATACCGGAACTGACGGCGAAGGCGATGCGGCTGGGGATGTTGGCCTTGATCAGGCCGGTGATGATGTCCGCCGAGGGGCGCTGGGTGGCGACCACCAGGTGGATGCCAACCGCACGTGCCAGCTGAGCGATGCGGCAGATCAGCTCCTCGACCTCGTTGCCGGAAACCATCATCAGGTCCGCCAGCTCGTCGATGATGACCACGATGTACGGCACGGGCTCCAGGCCGACCTCCGGCGCCTTGGCGTTGAAGCCGGCGATGTTCCGCACGGAGTGCGAGGCGAACAGCTTGTAGCGGTTCTCCATCTCGGTCACCGCCCAGCGCAGGGCGGCCACCGCGTGGTCCGACTCGGTGACCACCGGGACCAGGAGGTGCGGTAGCTCTTTGTACATCGACATCTCGACGCGCTTGGGGTCGATCAGCACCAGGCGAAGTTGCTCGGGGGTGTGCTTGAGGAGGAACCCGGCGAGGAGCGCATTGACGCAGACCGACTTGCCGCTGCCGGTGGCGCCCGCGATCAACAGGTGGGGCATGCGGGTCAGGTCGCCGGCGATGGCCTGGCCGCTGACGTCGGTGCCGATCGGCAGCGGCAGGAGCTGCGTGCCCGCCTGGAAGGCGGGGCTCTGAATGATCTCGCGCAGAGTCACCAGCATGGCTGCCTTGTTGGGCACCTCGACCCCCACCGCGGACTTGCCGGGGATCGGCGCCTGGATACGGATCGGTGCTGCGAGCGCCAGCGCCAGGTCGTTCTGGAGTGACGTGATCTTCCTCACCGGCACACCCTTGGCCGGCTCAAGCTCGTACTGGGTGACGCTGGCGCCCGAGTTCACCCCCCGCACCCTCGCCGCCACGCCAAACGACAGCAGGGTCGACTCGATGACCTCGATGTTGTGCTTGACCTCCTCCTGCAGCTTCTCCCTTTTGGCAGTGGCCGGGTCGAGCAGGGACAGCGGGGGCAGGTTCCAGATCTTGCGCTCCTCCTCGCCGTCCGTGGAGTGCGCCGCCGCGGCCGCCGCCTCCCACTCCGCCTGGGCCTCGGCCCGCTTGCGCTCGACGTCGGCGGCATCGAGGCTGATCGGTTCGCGTAACTCGGGTTCCGGAGCCGGCTCCGGTTCGGAGTCAGGTTCCGGCTCGGGCGGCGCAGGGACCAGGCCGGGGAGCGCCTGGAGGCTTGGGAACAGCGGCGTGGCCGGTGGGTCGAGCACCGCGACAGCCTTCTGCAGTCCGTTCTTCTTGACGTCCCGCGCAATTTCGCTCAGGGGCGCCGCCGGTTGCTCGTCGCGGGCGATCCGGATCCGAGACGCGATATTGTCAATCGACAGGTCGAAGCTGAGCATGGCGCCGAACAGCGCTGCCCCGACCAGGACGATGGCCGCGCCCCAGGCCGTGAGGACGTCGTTGAGACGGCCCGCAACGAACGCACCCGCGTAGCCTCCGGCACGCTGGCGCTGCGCCAGCCAGTCGACCGGGTGGAGCAGCAGCAGTTGCAGCAGCCCCAGTACGGCGACCGCGAGGAGCACCATGCCGATCAGCACCACGGCCTGGTTGCGGCTGGCGCGCACCTCCCGGGGCCGGATCAACGCCACCCCGCCGCCAATCATGATCAGCACCACCGCGACCCAGCCAAGACCGACGGCGTCCAGCAGTAACCCCCTCAGACTGCTCAGCCCGGCCCCGGGCCGAAAGATGATCGCCAGCGCAAAGAGCGCGGCGGCGACGATCAGGAGGAGCCCGAGCCCCTCCCGCCGCTGGGGCTCGGTGAGCTCGACCTGGGGCAGCTTGAGGGTGCGGATCGGCGAGCTGTGGGTGCTACGAGAACGGGGTGTCGGACGGCGAGCTCGAGAACCACCGCGGGTGCCCTTGCGGGCGGCGGCAGGAGCTGGGGTGCGACGAGTGCGGCGACGCGTAGTAGACATGTAGTAAGGCGTGAACGGTTGACGTTCAGCCGCAGTCTAACAGCGAACTACCGCGCACGCACCCCCTCTAACGCCGCCGCCACCAGTGGAGAAGCGTGCTGCCGTCGTTGAAGCCAAGCGGGATGAAGTTTCCCAGGACGAAGACCAGGAAGTTCTCGGCGGTGAAGACCACCCCCACCCAGACGAAATGGGAGCGGGTCAGCATCAGCAGGAATGTCACCAGCAATCCCACCAGTCCCAGGGCCGCATTGCCCGCTGGGCCGCCGATCGCCCGTCGAATGTGAACCCGGGCGGACAGCTCCCCCTCGTGCTCGGGGTAGATCGACGTCCCGAACAGCCCCAGGGCCTCGGTTGAGCCCAGGCGAACCCCTTCCATCGGGAAACCGGTCCAGCGGGCGGCGGTGAAGTGGCCGTAGTTGTGGAAGGTCTCGTTGAGCCAGTGCAGGATCACCAGCATGAACGCGCCGACGAGGGTATTCGCCAGGCCACGATGGAAGAGGGAAATGCCCAGAACCAGGAAGAAAGCCAGGAGTGCGACGGTGGCGAAGTAGAACCCTGGGGCCAGGTCGACCTGCATTCCCCCCACCCGCAGCAGCCGGATGTCCGCGGGCTTCCTGACCATGGTTAAAGCCTAATCAGACTTCAACGATGACGGGGACCACCATCGGGCGGCGCTTGGTCCGTTGGTAGAGGAGCTTGCCCACCAGGTCTTTGATGTCCTCCTGGAGCACCGCCGGCTCCATCTTGTCCCGCTTCATCCGGCCTAAAGCCTTGACCACGGCGTCGCGGGCGGCATCAATCAGGTCCTCCGCGCTGCCCTCGTGGACAAATCCCCGCGTGACCACATCGGGGCGCCCGACCGCCTCCCCGGTTAGGTGGTTGACGCTCACCACGATGACAAATATGCCGTCCTGGCTGAGGTGCTTGCGGTCGCGCAGGACGACGCTGCCAACATCGCCGATGCCCATGCCATCAACGAACACATAGCCCGCGTCCACCCCACCGTTGCGCTTGAAATGGTTCGCCCCAACCTCGATCAGCCAGCCGTCGCCGGCCAGCATGGTGTTCTCCTCGGCCAGCCCCACCTCCTGGGCCAGGCGCGTGTGGTGCGCCAGGTGGCGGTCCTCGCCGTGGATCGGGACGAAGAACTTCGGCCTGACCAGGTTGAGGACGATGCGCAGATCAGCGGCCGACGCATGCCCTGAGACATGGACCCGGTTGCGAGTCGAGTAGAAGACGTTGGCGCCATGCCGATAGAGGTTGTTGACGGTGCGGGCCACCAGCGCCTCGTTGCCCGGGATCGGGGTGGCGGAAAGGATGACGGTGTCGCCCTTCTTGACCTGCACCTGAGGGTGCTCCCGCGCGGCGATACGCGACAGCGCCGACAGCGGCTCCCCCTGGGCGCCGGTGCTCAGTACCACCGCCTCGGCGTCGGGCAGGTTGTTCAGCTGCTTGACCGACACCAGCGTGTCCGGCGGCACCCGCAGCAGCCCCAGCTCCTGGGCCAGGTGGATGTTGTTGGACATGCTGCGCCCAACGACCGCGACCTTGCGGCCGAACTGCGCCGCCACCTCAAGGGCCTGCTGCAGTCGGTAGATATTGGATGCGAAGGTGGTGATGATGATTCGCCCCTCGGCGTGGGGAAAGATATTGCGGAAGGCCTCGCCGACAACCTGCTCCGAGCCGGTGTTCCCATCCAGCTCGGCGTTGGTGGAGTCTGACATGAACAGCATCACGCCCTCCTCGCCGTAGGCGCCGAGGCGTGCCATGTCCGTGGGCCGGCCGTCCACTGGGGTCTGGTCAAGTTTGAAGTCGCCGGAGTGCAGCAGGATGCCCGCGGGGGTCCGCACGGCAAGTGCGGTGGCGCCGGGAATCGAGTGGGCGACGTGGATGAACTCGATCTCGAAGGGCGGCAACCTGACAACGTCACCGGCGGTGACCTCATGGAGGGTGGCGTTGGCCAAGAGACGGTGCTCCTTGAGCTTGTTCTTGACCAGCCCCAGGGTCATTCGCGTGCCGTAGATAGGGACGTTAAGGGCTTTGATGACAAACGGGAGGGCGCCGATGTGGTCCTCGTGCCCGTGGGTCAGCATGATGGCCTGGACCCGGTCGGCCCGCTCTGTCAGGTAGCTGATGTCGGGGATGACCAGGTCGACCCCGAGCATGTCCTCCTTGGGGAACATCAGCCCGGCGTCGATCACCACGATGCGGCCCGCGTACTCGAGGGCCATCATGTTGAGGCCGATCTCGCCGAGACCGCCGAGCGGGATCACCTTGAGCAACTCAGTCACCGCCCTGAGGGTAACCGGTTACCAGAGAGACAGTTGCTGCTCAGGGTCCGCTGGGGTGGCCTGGGCCGCCTCCTGGCGGCGGCGTTCCTCGATCACGTCGATATAGCCGCGCACCCTCTGGAAGTCGGCCTGCAGGGTCTCCACCAGGAATCCGTTGTACAGGGCCGCGGCGGGATGGTACAGCGGGACGTACGAACGATCACCGGTCTCCACCAGTGTTCCGTGGATGCGCGAGATCCCGTCCGACCCGGGTAGCAGGCGCTGCACCGCGTGACGGCCTAGAAGCAGGATCACCGCCGGGTGGATCAGCCCCACCTGCTGGTCGAGATAGGGAGAGCAGGCTGCCACCTCGTCCGGCAGCGGGTCGCGGTTCGCCGGTGGGCGGCATTTGACGATGTTGGTGATATAGACCTCCTCGCGGGGGACCTCGATCGAAGCCAGGAGTTTGTTGAGCAACTGCCCCGCGGCCCCCACGAACGGCACACCCTGTTCATCCTCGTTCTTACCGGGTGCCTCCCCCACGATCATGATCCGCGCCGCCGGGTCGCCCGAGCCGGGCACCGCCTGGATCCGGGTGCGCGACAGGGCGCACCGGGTACAGACACGGGCCTGGTCCTCGAGGGCGGCGAGCGCCACGCTCACCGGGGCGCCGCTAGACGCTGACGGCGGCGGCGCGGGGGAGCTGGACGGCCAGGTCGCCGGCGTCGGTCTGGCGGAGCTCGGCCACGATGCGCTGGAGATTTTCGAGCTGGGCGGGGGTGATCTCGTCCATCACCAGCGGCAGCCTGGTGTCCCCCACCTCGAGGCCGAGGGCGCGGAACAGCGCCTTCACCGGGACCGGGCTGGCGGTGCAGAAGACCTCTTTGAAGATTGGCAGGAGGGCGTGGTGGAGGTGTGCGGCGCGGCTCACGTCACCCATATCGTGGTAGTCGACCATCGCCCTGATGCCGCGACCTGCGAAGTGCCCGGCCACACTCACCACGCCGTAGGCCCCCACGGCCAGCATGGAAAGGGTCAGGCTGTCCTCGCCGGAGTAGATGCGAAACCCGCGTGCGGAGCCGGCGCAGATCGCGGCGCACTGGCTGAGGTCAGGGCTGGCCTCTTTGAGCGCGACGACGTTGTCGATATCCGACAGACGGATCGCGGTGTCGGCGTTGAGGTTGGCGATCGTCCTGGTGGGGACGTTGTACAGCATCAGGGGGCCGTCGATGGCCGAGGCGATGGCCGAAAAATGGGCATAGAGCGATTTCTGCGGCGGCTTGTTGTAATACGGGACCACGGCCATGACCGCGTCCACGCCGAGCTTCTCGGCCTCGCGACTGAGGTCGATTGATGCCCGTGTGTCGTTGCTCCCGGTTCCCGCGATGACCACGGCGTCAGGGAGCGCGCCGCGCACCGCCCGGAAGAGGTCCAGCTTCTCGTCGTGGCTCAGGGTGGGCGACTCGCCGGTGGTGCCGGCAACGACCACACCGTCGTTGCCGTTGTCCACCAGCAATCGCGCCACGCGCTCCGCGCCCGCCAGGTCCAGGGCACCGTCCTTGTCGAAGGGCGTGATCATCGCGGTGAGGACCCGGCCGAGGTCCGTCTCGGGACGGCTCATGAGGGGGAGATTATAGGAGCGCCCTGGGCCAGCAGTCCCATCAGCTGAACAGCAACTCGGCAACCTGCACCGCGTTGGTAGCGGCGCCTTTGCGCAGGTTGTCGGACGAGAGAAACAGCGCCGTCCCGCGCTCGTGTGAAAGGTCTCGGCGGATGCGGCCGACGTACACCTCGTCGCGGCCTGCGGCCTGCAGGGACAGCGGGTAGACCTGCGATTCGGGGTCGTCGCGGACGATGATGCCGGGCGATTCGGCGAGGTGGGCCCGGACGTCCGCTGGACGCAGGCTGCGCTCGGTCTCGATCCACACCGCTTCGCTGTGGCCGGTCTCAACCGGGACGCGAACGGTGGTCACACCGACGGCCAGCATCGGCAGCCCGAGGATCTTGCGGGTCTCCGCGATGATCTTCAACTCCTCCTGGTTGTAGGCGTACGCGGCATCCGGGTCCTCGAACACCGGTGGTGCCAGCGGGGGCATCGTCCTGTCCATGATCCACCCCCCGGGGACGACGTTGCCCTCCAGGACGTGGGGATACACCGAGGCCCTGGCGGGCTCGCCGGCAACCAGTTCGCGCCGCTGCTGGCGCAGTTCATCGACCAACCTGCGCCCCGCCCCCGAGGCTGCCTGGTAGGTGTCGACAATGACCCGGCGCAGGGGTGAGAGGTCGCTGATCGGTTTGAGGACGACCGTCAGGGGGATGGCGCAGCAGTTGGGGTTGGCGATGATGCCGCGATGGCTGCGAGCAACTTCCGGGTTGACCTCGGGGACAACCAACGGCACCCCCTCCTGAAGGCGCCAGGCGGAGGAATTGTCGATGACCACGCACCCCGCCTCGACGGCCATCGGCGCCAGTTCGCGGCTGGCCTTCGCACCTGCCGAGAAGAGCGCGAAGTCCAGACCGGAGAAGGCTTCACGCCCCGCCTCCACGACGGTCAGCGCGTCGCCGTTGAAGGTCAGCTGGGTGCCGGCCGAGTTCGCCGACGCCATGGGACGGAGCTCATCGACTTTGAGACCACGCTCCTCGAGGATGCGAAGCATCGTGCGGCCGACCACGCCGGTGGCGCCGACTACGCCAACACGAAGGCCCATCAGTCGTCGAGCCCCAGGACTTGGTCGAGGGAGCGGTAAAACCTGCCGGTTGCCGCGACCGCGCGGATCGTCGCCAGCACGCCCGGCATGAAGGCCTCGCGGCTGGTGGTGCGGTGGGCGATCGTCAGCGTCTGCCCCGGCGCACCAAAGACCACCTCCTGGTCGGCGACCACCCCAGGGAGGCGCAGACTGTGCACCCCGATCGACTCCAGTTCGCCGCCACGGGCGTTGTCGACCGCGACCTTCTCCGGGGAGTTGTAAGCAAAGGGCTCCTTGCGGGCTTTGGCCAGGCGCCGGGCGGTCGCTACGGCGGTGCCGGAGGGCGCGTCGAGCTTGGTCTGGGAGTGCGTTTCGATGACCTCGACCGCGTCGAAGTAGGGCGCGGCGGTTTCCCCCAGGCGCATCATCAGGACCGCGCCAATGGCGAAGTTGGGGATCACCGCGCCACCGAGGTTCGCCGCGCCGGCCCTGGTGGCCAGGTCGTCTACCTGTTCGGGCGACATGCCGGTGGTGCCGATGATGGGAGCGACGCCTGCGGCGAGGGCTTGCTGGGCGTTGTCGTAGACCGCGGACGGGGCGGTGAAGTCGACCATCACCTGGGGCTTGTGATTGAGGCCCGCGGCGAGGTCGTCATCGATGTCCACCTCGGCGGCGACGGTCATGCCCTCAGCGCCGGCGACGGCGGCGACGACCTCGCGGCCCATCTTCCCGCGGGCGCCATTGACCAGCACCGAGATGTCTGCCATGCCCAAGTCTAAGAGGGGTCGGGAGGGATCGGTGATTTCGCGGGGTGCCGGCGGGGCATGATGGGGATGTGCGAAGCGCTACCCCTGAGCAGTTGGTCGAGCTCCGGCGTCGGGCCGCCTGGGGCTGGTCCTAGCGGGACCGTAGGGCGCCGAGGGCAACATGCCGAATGACGACGACTGGCTTGAGATGTACCGCTCGACCAATCCAACGGTCAGGTTGAGGGCTGCCCGGGGGCTTGTGGAGCGCGGCGCGACGGCCCCTCGTCCTACCCTGCTCGAGATCCTGGACACCCTTTACGGTGCGGGCCTCGGCGCGGCCACAGAGAAGGTGCTGCTGAAGCGCCGCGACCCCGAGCCGATCGGGGAGATGCTCCACAGGTTGCATTCGCCACACCGCTTCGTACGAGAGGTCGCTGTAGCGGTCCTGGCGAAGGCTGGAGGTGCGGAGGCTGCCCGCGGGCTCGTTGAAGCCTTGAGCGATGAGGTTGGTTGGGTCCGGAGGGCGGCCGCGTTCCGCCTGGCGCAGATTGCGGAGCCCGCGACAGAGGGAGCTCTCAGGCAGGCTGCTGCACGCCCCGAGAACCAGACGGCCAATATCAAAATGGGCTTTGATGTTGCCCTTCGAGAGATCAACAACCCATCCAGACGATCCCCGGACGAGCGAATCGCGGACCTGACGCGGAAGGCCTACGCGAGTATTCACACCCGACGGGACCGAGCTCGCCCCGATTAGGCCCGGTCGCCAGGCAAGCGGTGAAGCGGGGCACTCCTGCCCCTTGATCTTCGAACACTTGTTCGCTATAATTGGTAGGTGCAGTGGGGTTGGGGGGAGAGCTTCATCTATGGCGGCTGAACTGGCGCCGTTGGCTGAAGTTTCGACGGCGGCCGTCACCTCGCCCGCGATCGGGCATCGCTTCGTCGCGCTCCAGCGTGCCGTGGACGATTTCGCGGAGCGACCGGAGGCGCTGCACACCGCCGAGGAGATCGGGGAGCAGATCGTGTTCATCACGCACTGCACCGACCGGCTCAAGCTCGAGGTGGCACGGCTGGTCGGCGTGTTTGCGCGGACGCACGAGGCCGAGCGCCAAGGCTCCAACGACGTGGTCGACTGGGTTCGCCACCATGCCCGCACCAGCGCAGCGGAGGCGCTGTCTCTTCGCGCGGTGGGTGCCCAGGTGCCGAACCTGCCGGCCTCCACGTTGGCGTTGGAGAGGGGTCAGATCGGCTTCGGGCACGTGGTCCAGGTTGCGCACAACGCCGCATTCAGCGAGAAGTCGAAGACGGGCGCGTTCGACGAGAGGGAGCTGCTGGACCACGCCCGGGTGGAATCCGTCGGCCGGTTCCGGCGCACCTGTCAGAGCTTCCGACATATCCAGGATGCAGCCGGCGTCGTGGAGTCCGAGAAACAGGCCGTCGAATTCCGCAACCTGACGTTCAACGCTACCGACGACGGGCGCTGCTTCGTGAACGTGGAACTGGACTCGCTGGCCTACGTCGCCGCCATGACCGCGATAGACGCGCGCTCGGACCGGCTGGGCAGGCAGGACCATCGCCTGAAGTGCCGGCGGCGCGCAGACGGATTTGTCGAGATGTGCATGGACGACATGGCCGCGTCAGCCAAGTCCGGCGCCAGCCTGTCGCCGGTGCACATCGCCATCAGCTGCTCCTGCGCGACCTACCACAACCAGCCCGGCGCCCCAGCGGCGGAGACCGAGTACGGTGCGATGCTCTCGGGCGCGGCAATCGGGCGGCTCTCCTGCGATGCGTCCATCACCCACATCAAGCTCAATGAGAAGCTCCTCCCGGTTGGCATGAGCCGGCTCAAGCGGCAACTGAGCAAGCGCGAGATGCGCATCCTGCGCCAGCTCCATCCCCGCTGCGTGCGGCCCGGCTGCCGGCGACCGGCATCACAGTGCGAGGCGCATCACATCACCTGGTGGTCGCGCGGGGGCAAGTCCCTGATTGAGGACATGTGCATGGTCTGCCCCTTCCATCACTTCCAGGTCCACGAGGGTGGGTGGCAGATGGCCAAACGCGAGGAGGGCGGGTTCGTGTGGATCCCACCGCAGTTCTCACGCGGTCCCACGGCGTTGCTTGCGGCCTGAGCCCGAACTCCAGCGCTAGTCGGCCAGGGCCTCAGCCACCATGCCGGTTACCACCCCGTAGACGAGGTGGGCACTCAGGTCCTTCCACAGCGTGTTGGTGTCGTACTCCCAGATGGGTTTATAGACGCCCAGCAGCGGGAGGCTGACGTAGTCGAATATCCATACCCCGGCACCGAGCAGCACTCCGGGTCGGACGCCCCTGGCGCCCATCGCCCCGAGCAGGGCGCCCCAGTTGGTCCCGTAGGCCCAGTGCATGACGTTGGTGACCGTGCGCACCGAGGTGTCGGGCAGGTCGACGCCGGCCATGCCCGCCAGCTTGCGGGCGGCCTGCGCGGGCGCGGGTGCCCCTTCCCAGGTGTCCACGCCGGCGGCGCTCTCCCAGCCCAGCGCGTCCTGCTCCCCTCCCCCGCTGCGATAGCGTGCGTAGAGCAGCGCATCCATCGCCAGGGTCCCTGCCGCACCGGCGACAACACCGGCAAGCACCGAGCGGGTGACCCTCGAGATCCACATCACACCTTGATAACACGACGGGCTCGAAAGGGCACTCTGGCAACCGGCGATGGCTCCGGCGCGTCGCTCAAATGGAAGAGGGCGGCCGAAGCCGCCCTCTTGTAGGTCCTGTGTCCTAGCTGTCGCGAGGGGGCCGGTTGCCGCGGAAGCGGGGCGGGCCGTCGGCGGCTCCCCCACCATCGCCGCCACCGTTGCTCTCCGCCGGTGCGCCACCGCCGGCGTTGCCGCCGCCAGAGTTGCCGCCGCCGTAGCCACCATCGCGGGGACGGTCGTCGCGGTCGCGGTCGCGGCCACCACCGAATCCGCCACCACCGCCACCGCTTTCACGGCGCGGACCGCGGTCCGCACCAGCACCGGCGGGCGCCATCTGCTCCGAGCCCGGCTCGGGCCTGACCGGCGGAGTGGCGAAGTGCTCGTCAGCCTCGGACAGGCCCCACTGGGCCGCATCCTTCAACGCCGCCACTCGGGAGAGGTTGACCCGGCCCTGGCGATCGATCTCATCGACCTTGACCAGGATCTGGTCGCCCTCCTTGACGAAGTCCTCGACGTTGTTCACCCGCCAGTCGGCGAGCTTGCTGACGTGGACCAGGCCATCCTTCTTCGGCAGCACCGAGACAAAGGCGCCGAACGGCATCAGCCGCGCGACCTTGCCCAGGTACACCCGGCCGACCTCGACATCGTCGGTCAGGCCCTTGATCCAGTCGATCGCCTTCTGGGTGTTGGCGGCGTCGCTGGAAGCGATATTGATGCTGCCGTCGTCCTCGACGTCGATGGAGACCTGGCATTCGGAGGTGATCTCCCGGATCATCTTGCCGCCGGGGCCGATGACGTCGCGGATATTGTCCGGGTTGATCTTGATGGTGGTGATTCGAGGCGCGTGGACGCTCATCTCCTGGCGCGGCTCGGCGAGCACCTCGGCCATCTTGCCCAGGATGTGGAGCCGGCCCTCACGAGCCTGCGCCAGCGCCTTGCGCATGACCTCCATCGACAGCCCGGTGACCTTGATGTCCATCTGCAGGCCGGTGATGCCCTTGGCGGTACCAGCCACCTTGAAGTCCATGTCGCCGAGCGCGTCCTCCATCCCCTGGATATCCGAGAGGATGGCGTACTCGGCGCCTTCGGAAGCATCTCCATGTCGAGTCACCAGGCCCATCGCGATACCCGCGACAGGAGCCTTGATCGGGACGCCGGCGTCCATCAGGGCAAGCGTCGAGCCGCACACCGAGGCCATCGAGGTCGAGCCGTTGGAGGCCAGGATCTCGGTCACCACGCGGATCACGTAGGGATAGTCCTTCTCCGAGGGCAGCACCTGGAAGACCGAGCGCTCAGCCAGCGCACCGTGACCGATCTCGCGACGGCCAGGGCTACGCGAGGGCCGCGCCTCGCCGACGCTGAACGCCGGGAAGTTGTAGTGATGCATGTAGCGCTTCGAGGTCTCAAGGCCAAGCGAGTCGATCTTCTGAGCGTCGCCAGAAGCACCCAAGGTCGCGACGGAGAGCGCCTGGGTCTGACCGCGGGTGAAGATCGCCGAGCCGTGGGTGCGGGGTAGGACCCCGACCTGGCACCAGATCGGCCTGATCTCGTCGCTCTTGCGGCCATCGGGCCGCTGGTTGTTGTCGATGATGGCGTCGCGTACGACGGTCTTGATGGTCTTCTCGAAGATCGCCTCGGCCTCACGCTCGCGCTCTGGGAAGCGCTCGGCAAGGGCCGCGACGACCTCCTTGCGGATCTCGTCCAGGTCGTTCTCGCGCTTCTGCTTGTCGGGCGAGCCGATGGCGTTGCCGATCTTGGCCAGCGCCAGGTCGGCGACTGCCTGCTTGAGCTCCTCGTCGACAACGGGGCCCTCGATGACCTTCTTCTCCTTGCCCAGGTGCCGCGCCAGCTCGTTGATCGCGGCGCAGATCTTCTTGATCTCGGCATGGGCCAGCTCGAGCGCCTTGACGATGGTCTCCTCGTCGACCTCGTGGGCACCCGCCTCAACCATGTTGATGGCGTTCTCGGTACCCGCGACGATCAGGTCGAGGTCCGACTCGGCCATCTTGGAGACGGACGGGTTGGCCACCAGCTGACCGTCGAACATGCCGATGCGGACGGCACCGACCGGTCCCGCCCATGGAATGTCGGAGATTGAGAGCGCGGCGGAGGCGCCGTTGATGGCCATCGAGGCCGGGTCGGCCTCGTGGTCGATCGACAGCACGGTGGCCACCGCCTGGACATCCAGGCGGAGGTCCTTCTGGAACAGCGGCCGCAGCGGCCGGTCCATCAGGCGGGAGTTCAGGATGCCCTGCTCGCCGGGACGGGCCTCGCGACGGAAGAAGCTGCCGGGGATGCGTCCGACGGCGTAGATCTTCTCCTCGTAATCGCAGGTCAGGGGCAGGAAGTCCACGCCGGGGCGGGGGCTCTTGGACATCGTCGCGGTGACCAAGAGGACGGTGTCGGCGCTCTTGACCATGACGGCGCCGTTGGCCTGCTCGGCCACACGGCCGACCTCGAAGCTGATGGTCTTGTCACCGATGTGGTGCTCGAGTATCTGGGGTTCGGGTGTCATACCCATGGGTATCTCCTTAGCGAGCTAGCCCCGGGCATTGCCGGGACGGTCCCTATGTAGTTGTGGGAGCTCGGGGTGTTACCGGCTAGCGCCGGAGGCCGAGCTGCTCAACGAGGGACCGGTAGCGGGAGATATCGCGACGGCGCAGGTAGTCGAGAAGGCGGCGGCGCCGCCCGTTCAGCCTCAACAGCCCCAGCCGCGTGTGATGGTCCTTCGGGTGCGCCTTGAGGTGCTCCGTCAGGTGCCTGACCCGCTCAGTCATGATCGCCACCTGCACCTCGGGTGAGCCCGTATCGGTCTCGTGGGTGCGGTGTTTCTCGATCAGCGCGGGTTTGTCGACTGCTATAGACATGCTCTCTCTATCGTTCCTTCTTTGAGTTCCCGGAGAGTATACAGAGGGCCTAGTTCACCCTGTAGCCCCACGCCCCAACCCCGATCCCGATGCTGCGCGCCGTGCCCAGGTCGCCGGAAATGACCTCCAGCGACTGCAGTGGCCCATAGCGGCAGAACTGCGGGAACTTACCGGGCTCACCCTTGGTGCAGCTGTTCCCCTCCCGCGAGCCGAACGCCAGTGCAAAGTCGTGTCCGCGCGGGCGGGCGATCGAGCCCAGCAGGACGCGGTCGCTGCGATCCTGGTAGATCCTGGCGCCGTCTGACACCCGTACCACTTCGGCGCCGGGCTGGAAGGGGGAACTGGCGAGCACGGCCTGGCCGTCGCCACTGAACTCCCTGACCACCCGGTCCTCACCGAGGTTGACCAGCACCCGGTCCGTATCGACATCCCTAATGACAGTTGGTCCGGCCGGCCCGACGCTGAGATCGGGTCCGGCATTGAGCGCCAGCAAGCGGCCGTCGGGCGACGCAGCGAGGCTGGCGGCGGAGGCGGCGGGGTAACTCCGGCGGCCCAGCTGCTCGCCGGTGATGAGGTCGAGGACCACCACACGCGCTGAGTGGTCGAGACCGACCAGCCCCACCACCACCACCCGGCGGGCGCGGTTGCAGGCCAGGATGCGCGGCCCCGTCTGGTCGGCGAAACCGAAGTCGCCGGGGAGCGCAAACGACGCCGAGGTTGCGCTGCGCGGGTTGAAGAAGAACTCCACCAGCGAGGCACGGCCGTCGCCCTCATCACGGATGGCGCAGGCGCCCTCGCTGTCGTCCCGCCAGGTGAAGCCGGAGATTCGCGCCGGGTCGGCCACCCTGGCCAGGTCCTCGGTCACGCCGGTGACGTCCAGCAGGAGCGTGCCGTCGAGGAACCGCGCCCCGCTCGGCGACTGAATGAACCCCCATCCGGGATTCAATGGCCCTGGCGCCGTCGGCACGCGCAGGTCACCACTGTTCTCCGCCATCCACCCCACCAGGCGGAGGTGGGTAGCGCCCTCCGAGGCCGCGAAGAAGATCCCGTCCTGCGCCGGCCCGATGCGGTGCAGCCCGAAGGTCCTGGCCGACGCGTCAGCGACGCTCCCCTTCGCCGGCGGGTGCGCCCGCAGCGCTTCCGCAGGCACCAACTGCAGCAGCAGCAGGACCGCCGCGACCGCCACCATCGCCCATCCAAGCCGGTGCCGGTTCACACTTCAGTTGTACCTCCGGAGGTCACCCTCGAGCCGGAAGCAAGCCGGGCGTGAGCCTAGGGTGTACAGGTTCCGAGGTAAGGCGACAGCAAGGACGCCCCAGCCGGGGCCCTGACGCCTCTGGCGCAACCCCCGGCGGCGGACGGGGCCGACCCGCGCAACTGCCGCTTGCAGCGGCGGAATTTCACGGCCCCTCGGAATCTGCGCTCGCCTGCGATCGTCAGTGC
>JBPCPW010000004.1:0-7342 GCA_050998755.1 Candidatus Dormibacteria bacterium | reverse complement strand
GCACTGACGATCGCAGGCGAGCGCAGATTCCGAGGGGCCGTGAAATTCCGCCGCTGCAAGCGGCAGTTGCGCGGGTCGGCCCCGTCCGCCGCCGGGGGTTGCGCCAGAGGCGTCAGGGCCCCGGCTGTGGCGTCTTCGCTGTCCCCTTATCTCGAGAGCTGTAAACCCTAAACTTGGTGCCGTGACCCAGGCGGCCGAGCACCCACGGATCCCGTCCGGGCGGGTGGCGAGTTCGATCCTCGACACCATCGGCAACACGCCTTTGATCCGCATTCACCTCTTCGAGGAACGGCACCCCGGCGTGGAGTTCTATGCCAAGGCGGAGTGGTTCAACCCGGGCGGCTCGGTCAAGGACCGCCCCGCGAAGCGGATGATCGAGGAGGCCGAACGGTCCGGCGAGCTGACCAGGGACAGGATCATCCTGGATTCCACTTCGGGGAACACCGGGATCGGTTATGCCCTGGTCGCCGCCGCCAAGGGCTATAGGTTGAGGCTGGTGATGCCAGGGAACGTCAGCAGGGAACGTATCCAGACGGTTCGGGCGTACGGGGGCGAGATCGTCTTCTCCGACCCCACCGACGGCTCCGATGGCGCGATCCTGCGCGCCCGAGAGCTCTTCGCCGAGGACCCCGGGATGTATTACATGCCCGACCAGTACAACAACCCCAACAACTGGCTGGCCCACTACCACACCACCGCGCCCGAGATCATCGAGCAGACCGGCGGCCGCGTCAGCCACTTCGTGGCCGGGCTTGGCACCAGCGGCACTGTGGTCGGAGCCGGCCGCCGGCTGCACGAATACAACCCCGCCATCCAGGTGGTCGCGATGCAACCCTCCAGTGGTTGGCACGGCCTGGAGGGCCTCAAGCACATCCCAACGGCGATCCGTCCAGGCATCTACGACGACGCCGTGCACGATGTCCTGCTGGACGTTGAAACTGAAGACGCCTATGACCTCGCCCGCCAGCTCGCTCGTACGGAAGGGATCATGGTCGGGCATAGCTGTGGCGCCGCTCTATGGGGGGCACTGGAGGTTGCCAGGGGCCTCACCGAGGGGGTGGTGGTGATGGTTTTCCCGGACGGTGGGGACCGCTACCTGTCCGGTGGTCTCTATGTCAGTCCTTTCTAAGGTGCGATTCCCCCTAACCCTTCGGGAGCAGATGCGACGCCTGGCCGAGGCGGCCTACCCGTACGAGGGCTGCGGGGTGCTGATCGGACTCCCGGGCGAGGTGACAGAGGTCAGGGCCGGCCGCAACCTCCGCGGCCCCGAGGAGCGCGCCCGGGACCGCTACGTGCTCGACCCGGGGGACATCATGCGAGCGGAGCGAGACGCCGATGCCGCGGGGCTGGAGGTTGTGGGCTTCTGGCATACCCACCCGGACCACCCATCGCAGGCCTCACGCTACGACGCCGACCACGCGTGGCCCAGCTACTGCTACGTGATCGTCTCGGTGCGGGACGGCCAGGCGGTGGGGGAGCAGGGCTGGATCCTGGCGACAGAGGCCCCGGCCGAGTTCCGGGAGGAACTCCTGGACTAGGCGATGCTGGCGGGCGGGGTCGGGTCCTGCGGCAGGATTGGATGCCCGGTTTCGAATGTCGCCTCGTAAAAGCGGACCAATCCCGCAATCACGGCCTGGCTGTAGGGAGCGGTCACGATGATCCCGATGCAGCAGGCGATTATTCCCAGTGATCCGGCGATTCCCGCCGCGAGAACCAGCACCCCGGCAACCAGCGTGTGGCCCCAGTTGGCCGATCCGATCCGCAGGACGTTGGCGGGGTTCAGGCCGGCACCGATTCCCCCACGCTCGGTCGCCACGATGACCGCCGGCAGGAAAAGGTACAGAACCAGCTGGATGCCGTTGATTCCCAGGCTGTAACCCTGCAACCCGCTGAAGGCGGCAGGGTTGGCCGTTCCGCCCGCGGAGGCAGTACCGAAGGCGCTGGCAAAGAGCAGGAAGACCGGGACGAGGACGATCGCGGCGATCACCAGGCCGTAGACCAGCATTACAACGAACAGGTTCCCGCCGCGGCCGAGGTACTGAAACCCGGCCGGCGGCAGGTCGGTGCGCCCCTGGCGGTAGTTGTCCAGCAGGGTCAGCATCCAGCCATACGTGTTGATCTGACCGATGATCGGGATCAGACCGATCAACCCAATCAGCGCAAAGGTTCCAAACCAATTGGGGTCGCGGAAGGGCAGGGAAAATGCGTTGCCGGCGTTTTGCATGGGGCCAACCTACACCATCCACGGTAGCCTTCGCTGCATGAGCTCTCGCGATGCGACCCTGCCGGTGGTGGCCATTGTGGGCCGACCCAACGTCGGCAAGTCGACGCTCTACAACCGCCTGGTGGGGGGGCGCCTGGCGATCGTCGACTCCGAAGCGGGATTGACCCGTGACCGCCTGTACGGGCGCGCGGACTGGGGGGGCCGCGACTTTGTCGTGGTCGACACCGCGGGACTTGACCGCCAGGCGCGCGGCGAGATCGAGGAAAACACTCAGAGAGGCACCCTGACGGCAATCGAGGAGGCCGATGTGGTGATCTTCCTGGTTGACGTTCGAACCGGTATGACGGCCCTCGACCACGAGGTCGCCGATCTGCTCCGGAAGGGCCGCCGGCCGGTGGTCCTGGCGGCCAACAAGGCAGAGAGCCAGAGGGACCCGGGCTTCCTGCACGAATTGCACGCCCTGGGCTTCGGTGAGCCGTGGGCGATCTCCGCCCAGCAGGGCACCAACGTCGGCGACATGCTGGAGGCCGTCATCGCCCACCTGCCGCCGGCTGTGGACGCGGTGGTGGAGCCCGATCCCCCGACGTCGGTCACCATCCTGGGACGACCCAATGTCGGCAAGTCGTCGCTGCTCAACGCCATGCTGGGGGACGAGAGGAGCATGGTTGCCGCGATCGCGGGCACCACCCGCGACCCGGTGGACACCGAGATGGTCCTGATGGATCGCCGCATCCGGCTGATCGACACCGCCGGGATCCGCCGCAAGGGGGTGACCAAGGGCGGGATCGAGCACTACAGCGTCCTGCGAGGTCTGCGCGCGCTGGAGCGTGCCGACGTCGTGGTGCTGGTGATAGACGCGTCGGAAGGTGTCCTGGCCCAGGACCAGCACATCGCCGGCTATGCCGTGGACGGCGGCAAGGGCGTTGTCATCGTGGTCAACAAGTGGGACCTGCTCCCTGCCGAGGAGCGCGACGATAAGGCCTGGCGACAGCGCATCGACCGCAGCTTTCAGTTCCTGCCCGGCGCACCCGTGGTCTACGCCTCAGCCAAGAGCGGGCGGCGGGTCGAGGACATCCTCCCGGCGGCCATGGCGGTGGCTGACGCCCGCAAGCAGCGGGTCCCCACCGGTGAGATGAACAGGCTGCTTCGGGACGCGCTCATCAGCCATCCGCCGCCGATGCACCGCGGCAAACAGCCGCGGGTGATGTATGCGGCCCAGGGCAAGGAGCGCACCCCCACGTTCGTCTTCTTCGTCAATGACCCGGAGCTGCTGCATTTCTCATACAAGCGCTACCTGGAGAACAGGATCCGCGAGGCATACGGCTTCGCCGGCGTCCCGCTGCGGACGGTTTTCCGTAAGCGCGGCCCCGAGAAGTAGGCAGGGCCCAGGGCGCCGCTGGTGAGCGAGGAATCGACGCGTGTCGCGGTGATCGGTGCGGGCAGCTGGGGCACCGCGCTGGCCTGCGTCCTGGCCGGCGGGGGAGGGGAGACCTACCTGTGGGCCCGGGACCGCGAGCAGGCGGCGGTGATGCAGCGTGACCGACGCAACCCGCGCTACCTGCAGGAGATAGACATCCCGTCATCGGTGCACATCACGGCGGACCTCGCCGATGCGGTCTACCGGGTGCCGGTGATCATCCTGGCCGTGCCCGCCAAGGCGATGCGCACCACGACCCGCGGCATCTCCGGGATCATGAGAACACAGGCCCGGCACGGCGGCGACGTGCCCCTGGTGCTCAGCGCGGCCAAGGGACTCGATCCTGATTCCGGCGCGCTGATGTCCCAGGTGCTGGCCGAGTCCCTCGGCGACCGCGCCGTCATCGGCGCGATCAGCGGTCCGAACATCGCCAGGGAGGTGGCGGCCGGCCAGCCCGCGGCCACCGTCATCGCCTGCGCGGACGGACCACGGGCGCTCGACGCTCAGCACCGGATCAGCAGCAACCGGCTGCGCGCCTACACCAACGACGACGTCGTCGGCGTGGAGGTGGGGGGCGCCATGAAGAACGTGGTCGCCATCGCTGCCGGCATCGCCGACGGCCTCGGCGCCGGCGACAATGCGAAGGCCGCGATCACCACCCGGGGGCTCGCCGAGATGACCCGGCTGGGCACCGCGATGGGCGGCCGGGCGCGGACCTTCTCCGGGCTCACGGGAATGGGCGACCTCTTCGTCACCTGCACCTCGCCTCACAGCCGCAATCGCCTGCTGGGTGAGGGCATCGGCCGGGGCCGGCCGCTGGCCGAGCTGGAGGCGGAGATGAGCATGATCGCCGAGGGCGTCAACACCACCCGTGAGGCGCTCAAGCTGGGCGAGCGTCTCGGCGTCGACCTGCCCATCGCCCGCGGCGTGGCGCGGATCATCTTCGATGGCGCCGACGTGCTGGAGGTGGCCGCCCAGCTGATGGAGCGGACCGGGCGAAGCGAGACCGAGGGACTAGGGCTGGGCTAGGTCCCTCGACTAGAATCAGGCCCGGCGGCGAGTGGCGCAGCTCGGTAGCGCACCAGTCTGGGGGACTGGGGGTCGCAGGTTCAAATCCTGTCTCGCCGACCACATATCAAGTTTCGCCTCAGCGGGGCTCCGAACCGGCCTTTGTGAATTCGGATTTGGCGGTTTGGGGGAGTTCAATAGTGCTCCTGCCCGACCACCCCCCTCATCGGGGTCATTTGAACTCTCGACCGCGCGCACGACTCCGACCTGCTCCGAGATGAGATCGAACGGTGGCCGTAGTGACGCCGTCAACTGGCCGTCTCGCCATGATGCGCCAGCCAGCACGAACCGCAGTAGCTCGCGCTTCTCGCTGTCCTCCTCCTGCGCCCGGAACATGTTGGACGCTTGGCTCGCGAGGTCGAGAAGCTGCACCCCTTCGGCGATGTAGCTGCGGTTGGCCTGGCGATGATCGGCGATGGCATCCGCGAGGCGGTCCTGCTCGGAGCGCGAGTCTGCGGACATGCGGTCGAAGTAGGCGGCCGTGATGCGCCCGTCGAGCTTGTCAAGGTGACGTGGGCTGTGCATCTCATTTGGCCCGACTTCCAGACGGAGGACTATTACATTCAGGGAGACGGCGTTGATCCGTATGCCCAGAGCGGCCAAGGCGGGAGGTACCGCGATTTCATCATGCTGCCGGACGGGGACTATAGGGGGTTCGCGCGCATCACGAGTGAGTCATATTGTCCGGATAATGAACACGCAAGCGCTTTTGCGCCCAGTGGATGCTATTCGAGGGGCGATGGCGGCGGGGCCTTCGGTGACGTAACATTCACCCGGTGAAATCAGTCATGCCGAGGGCCAATCGGGCGACCAAAGTGCTTTGGGCGACATTACCTACGCTAGTCGGTATAGTCGGCCTTGTCCTCATTCGCAGCGCCCACGCGGATCATGAAGGTGCCGCCTGGGGTTACCTCGCTGTGTCCTCCGCCTTTACCGTGGTGGCGGTCTGGAGGTCGCTGAGGTCGCCGGGGCTGAACGAACCCTGTTAAATTTAACTGGTCCACCCCACCTTGTTCCGTGATGGTGGCCGTCCCACAACTCCAGATGTCGGATGCGTTCCCGGGTCACCCCGACAGCCGCCGCGATCTCGACTAGGCCGTACCTCTGGCCATCAATTAGCCTGTATCTGAGGCCGAGAATTCCCGCAGCCCGGGGAGGCATCTCCTCTGTCGTCTGCGCGGCCGCTGCGCCCGGAAGGTCTCGCCGTAGCAGAGCCCGCACCGCACGATCCGCCGCCTCGACACCTCCGCGCGAGAGAGCCAGCCTCAAAGCACTCAGACCAGATGATGGGCCGACTGACGGTGAGAAGATCGGCACCCCGTGCGGACTTCTGGCGTGCTCGCGACGGGTTGAGTTGACTATTCGCTAACGCCAACCTCGGTATCTCCGGTCACTCGAGCGACCTGCCAGGCAGGGTCGAACCAATGGGCTCAGGGTCGGACCGACGCCCTGTACGAGCCGATCATCCTGTCGGGGAACCGCCCACGGCAGCGTCTCCCCTAGAATCTGGCGAACGGCTGAGGGCGGCGCCACGAATAGAGTTCGAAAAGCGTCCAGCGTGGCCGACCACCCATGATCCGTAGAATGGCACCGGTTATAGCAGCGGAACAGGTCAGGAGGAGCGCGTGAAGGTCTGGACCCTGGAGAAGGACGGGAACAAGGTGGAGGTCACCGACACCGGCTGGATCAGTGGCATCGACCAGGAATTCCTGGAGCGGGCGCGGGTCCTCTTCGAGCAGCCCCTGGACGAAACCGGTGGCTTCCCCCTGCCGGGGATGCGCGGGTACCAGGCGCAGCGCATCGACCAGCTGGCCAGCCAGGGCTACACGGTCGTCTCCACTCACGAGGTCTGATTTGACCCTCGCCGAGGCCGCCGTACCGGGGGCCTCGACCTCGTTCACCGACGCTCTGCAGGCATCTTGCGCCGCCCACGACTCCCATGTCTGTGTCGGCCTGGACCCCGACCTGGACGCGTTGCCCGCCGGCTTCGAGCCAACCCCGGACGACGTCCTTCGGTTTGTCACCGCGATTGTCGAGGCCACGGCGGAGTTTGCCGCCGTCTTCAAGCCGAATTCGGCCTTCTACGAGGCCATGGGCCCGCCCGGCATGGAGGTGCTGCAGGCGGTGATCGCGGCGGTGCCCGCGGGTACCCCGGTGCTCCTCGACGCCAAGCGAGGCGACATCGGCAACACGGCAGAGCGCTACGCCTCGACCTGCTACGACGTCCTGGGGGCTACGGCGGTGACGTTGAGCCCGTATCTCGGCCGGGACAGCCTGGAGCCCTTCCTGCGCCGGCCCGACCGTGGCGCCTTCATCCTCTGCCGCACCTCCAACCCTGGTGCGGACGACTTCCAGGAACTTGAGGTTGAGGGGGAACCACTCTTTTTGGAGGTAGCCCGGCGCTGCCGTGATTGGAACGCCGGCCGCAACGTGGGCCTGATCGCCGGTGCAACCCGCCCTGACGACATCGCGGCCGTGCGCGAGGCCTGCCCCGGCCAGCCGATCCTGGTCCCGGGCGTCGGGGCCCAGGGTGGAGACGCCGACGCGGGGGGGGGCGCAGCAGCCGGGGACGGGGTCGGCCACCCACTCACCACCTCGGCCTCGCGCTCGATAGCCGGCGCCAGCCACAAACC
>JBPCPW010000093.1:0-6692 GCA_050998755.1 Candidatus Dormibacteria bacterium | reverse complement strand
GCGACTATTCTCAACATTGGCGTGCCCTCCTTGGACGGCGAATTGCCGCCCTCTGTTTTCGTCAAACAGGAGGGTACGCCACGCTCCCAAACCCGGCCTCGATCCACAACTTCCGGTTATATCCCCCCGATCGCAGCGATTTGGCCAAACCCTCTGGGCCGCGGCTTGACGAGGATGCGCTAGTCACCCGTATCGCACCTCGGCGGCCCGCGCGAGCTGGGGCTTCTCGCTCTCTTCCGTTCACTTCGATAAGCTAACCGACGTACGGCCTCACCGGTAGTCGGCGGTTACGAAGCGAACGGCGATGGTGCGGGAGGGCGGGTGTCTGGTTTCACCAGATAGCAGGCTTTCGAAAACTGACGATCAGGAGCCCCGTCCGAAACGAAGGCGAGCGATCCACGACCAGGACGTCCACTTCGACTTGAGCCGCCTTCAACGCGTGGGCCGCGCATAAAGGTGAGGCAGACGCCGAGAACCGCGGGCGGCACAGCTGTGCCAAAGTGTTACAGTTGAGCCATGGTAGTGACTGCCGATCTGCGAAGCCGCCAAGCCGAGGTCGCGCGGAGCGCAGTCCTCGAGGCATTGGTGCGTCACCTCGAGGCTGGTGACGCCGATAGCGTGGCCATGGAGGATCTTGCCCAGGAGGCCGGCTTATCACGGCGGACTATCTATCGCTACTTCGCAACCCGCGACGACCTTCTCAACGCGGCCGGAGAAGTGATCACCCAGCGCATGGGCTTCCCCGTCGAGGTTGGAGAGGCCGGAATCGCCGACAGCTTTCGCGTAGCCAGCTCCGCCATGGCTCGACACCCGCGACTGGCGCGCGCACTGCTGCGTACCACCACTGGCCGGGGCGTTCGCAGCCGCTACCGGGCGGCTCGCGTCGCCGCGATTCGGCACTCAATCGAAGTCGCCACCACAGGCATGCCAGCGTCAGACGTCGCCCGCACCGCTGGAGTGGTCGCCTACCTCGCCAGTTCGCACGCCTGGGTCACGGTCCAGGACGAGTCGGGTTTGAGCGCCCGCGAGGCCCAGGACGCAGTGGCCTGGGCGATCGAGACGCTGTTGGCGGATTTGAAACGCCAGGCAAGTCACATAGGAGGTACCAAATGATCGCTGCTGAGGAGAAGGAGTTCTTCACGTTCCTGGTCAACAACGAACTGCGAGTCATCACGTCCAGCGACGAGACCGGCGCATACACAGTGGTCGAGATGATCATCCAGCCCGGGGGAGGTGGGAATACGTTGCACACCGATCCTTTCCTGGAGACCTTCTTCGCCGTCGAGGGGGAATTCGAGGTCACGCGGGATATCGGCGGTCAGCTCGTGACGTCACAGCTGCGGCCAGGCCAGTCCGTGTCCATTCCACACGGCCAGAAACACAAGTTTGTCGGCGCCGGGAATCGGCCTGGGCGGGTGATCTCGGTCGGGCTGCCAGGTTACGACAAGCTGTTCATGGCCCTCGCGGAGGCATGGCCGGCCCCACAGGGTTGGGATCCCGAGCGGACTCCGGCCGCCGTAGGCCCGGTGTTCGAACGGTTTGGGGTGCGTTTCTTCGAGTAGGTGCGCCCCGCGGACATGACCTACCTGGCCGCGCCACGTCACGTGGTCCAAGAGCGACGAGGACCGCTGGCTGCCCCTGAGCCCCGAGCTGCTGGCTCACCTTGAGCCCTGGCTGCTGTCCCGCGGCGCTGCGGACGGCCCGCTCTTCTGCCGGCTCACCCAGCGAGACCAGCTCACCCTCGCCCGGCTCTCGTGCGAGGGTGTCCGCCATATTGTTCGCCGGCGTGCCGGCCGCGCCGGAGTTGCTCGGTTCCGACCCTCCGATGCGCGCCGCTCAGCGCTGACCAGGCTGGCGTCGCGCGTCGACCTGCTGACCGTCCAGCCATTGACCGGGCACGCCTCCCCCGCGACCACCTCACGCTACGACCTGCGGGGCCGAGAGGAGCGACGCGCGGCAACAGCTGGACTGTGGTCGGGGCTGTCCGAGGCCGCCTGAGGAGATTGGCAATGGGTCAACTCGCGGGGTCCGAACCGAAGGCCACGGAATCCATGCCATGCGGGTAGGCGGCTCCGCCACGCCATCAAACCGCGGTCAGCTGCCGGCCATTGTCACCACCCAGGCCCTGGCTCTCCCCAGCCAGACGATGACCCTTCGGTTGCTCTGGGACACCGAGGGCCGAGCCCTGGATGCCGCGACGGCCTCGGGCAACCGCCTCCTATTGATCTCCGCGCGCGAGCGGAGCGAGCGGCCGGCCACGCTCCGTCAGATCGACGACTGGCTCTGCGTGGGCGTCCTCGCCGAAGTTCTCGGTCGCCGTCCGGACGGGGATGCGGCAGAGGTCGCCCGTGTTCGGGTGGTCGGGCGCGCACTGGTCGGTCACGTCATCAACCTCCAACCGTTCACCCTCGCGGAATGCCAGCGTTGGGACGAGCCCAAGGAGTGGACCCCGGAGCTGACCCTGGCCATGGAGGTGTCCGAGCTGGTCGGCAGTTACCTCGAGGTTGTCGGCGACCAGGCCCCCTGCGCCAGGCCCGAGAACGCCGGCCCGGGTGAGTTGGCCGACTGGGCAGCGAAATGCACGCCGTGGTTTGGGAGGTGGTCTCAGGTGAGCCGCCATCCTGGAATTCGCGGGAGACAGCCTCCTGGACGCAGGGCGGCAGCTGGCTCCACCGGCGATCGTTGGGCTCGATTCGTTGGAGAACTTCCGTGGGCCGCACCCGATCCGCAACCGGTCGACCTGGAGGCCGCCCGATCGGCGCTCGACGAACTCTATGGCGGACACGACCGTCCTCCGCGGCCTCTCCCGGACGTACCGCTCGGCGACACCGGGCGCGATCGCGTCAGCACTGCGGCGATGCGGCCGCCTCGACCCCGTGATCCTGCTGGACGAGGTGGGGACGGCTCAGAGGACGCAGAATGGCGATCCCTTCGCGCCCCTCCTCGACATCCTGGATCCCACGCATGGAGGGTTCCAGGAGGACTATGTCGCCGGCCCGCACGGGATCTCGCTCGATCTCACCAGCGTGCTCTGGGTGCTCACCACCAACTCTTTGGTGACCGTGCCGACCGCGGTATTGGATCGGTGCGACATCATCCACGTGCCGCCGTACACGCCCGCGGAGCGCCTGCTCGTGCTGAAGAACTATGTCCTGCCCGCCACCCTTGGGCAACTCCACATCACCCCTGATCAGTTTGGCCTCACCGCGTCCGCGCTCATCGCCATCTCGGGCGCGGCGGCGTCTGACGGCCTCCGAACTGCCGGTGCACTGCTCAACCGGATCCTCCTCACCGCGCTGCGCGAACATCTGGAATCCGCGAGGATCGTGGTCGTAACTCCCAGCATGGTCGCCCGATGTGGTCAGCCGTCCGTCAAGCCGGCCTGGTGGGATTGCATGTAGGTTGCGGTCCGCAGTGTCCGGGCCAGGATCCGCCTGTAGGTCAACCGCCCTTCCGGACGGGTCCCGGTTGTCATTGGCCGCAAGCTCTATATCTTTCTGAGCGCCGCGCGGAGGTCTTTCATCAAGAGGAACATCTGCAGCGGGTGGATTGGCGATGACTCGAAGTCGTAACGCTCGTAGAAGGCCCGCGCCTCTTGATCTTTCACGTTGACGAGGAGCGCCCGAGCGCCGATGATCTCGGCTCCGGACGCCGCTCGAACCAGCGCATCGCGCAGAAGAACGGAGCCACTGCCTCGTCGTTGGATGGACCGGTCGACCGCAAGGCGTGCGAGGACGAGGACCGGTATTGGATGTCGGGGCATTCCCTTGCCGACTCGACCCGGGGCCTCTTCGCGATCCACGCTGCCGGCAGCCAGGGCGTAGTAGCCGACCACGGCAGTTCCCTGGCACAGGACGTAGGTCTGAGCGGAATCCGATCGCTGGCTTGCCAGGGCATGGCGCTGCAGCCACTCGTTCAGTTCCTCGCGTCCACAGTCGAACGGAGAAAGGTCGTGGTGCGGCGCAAGCTTCTCGATCTCCGAGAAGCCGCGGCTCAATCCCGCTGTACCCTCACAAGAGCTTCGAGACGTGGCTTCCGGGCGACCGGCCGGTCCAGGGCAGAAACGAACTCATCCCAGGTCGCTGGATCAAGGAGGAACGTCCGTTGATCCGCAAGAACCTGCTCCGCGGTGGCTGTTGCGCTGTCGAGCACGAAGGAGGTCACCGTCTTGCCCTGGACCTCGGCGGCGTGGCGAATCAGCGTCTGCTGCCGAGGGTTCGCGCGGAGGGAGAGTCGCCCTTCCTTCCGCTGCGGAGCAGTACCTCCAGCCGGGGCTTCCGAGGACTTTGTCGAGCGGATCGCCATGACCAATATTGTACGCTCAGTGTGCGTACGACGCACGGCGGGAGCGAGTCATCCAGCGACTTGACTACTGGAAACTATCGGGCGGCAGGCTGTCGTCGAGGCGCCGGATCGCCTGGGCCTTGGTCGACGGGTAGAGGTGAGCGTAGAGGTCGATCGTGATCTGGATCGAGGCGTGACCCAGCAGCTCCGACACCTCGGCGATCTGCGAGCCCTGGTTGATCATGATGGAGGCGAAGCTGTGGCGAAGATCGTGGATCCGAACCCGCAGTGTCGATGGTCCGAACGCACGCTCCCGCGCTGCCTTGAACCGTCTGCTCAGGCTTCCCGTCTCCTGGTGGCGCCCGGAAGCGCCCGGGAAGACCAGGGCCTGGGCGGCTCAGCGGCACCCAGCGATCCTCGTGAGTCTTGGTGGGGCCCACCACCAGGCCCATCCCGCGGACGCGACCCACGCTCCGCTGCACGTGGACGGATGGCGCGGCCATGTTGATGTCCGACCAGGTCAGGGCCAACGCCTCTCCCACGCGCAACCCCGCGAAACCCAGGAAGGTCCAGAGAGCTCCCCAGCGCGTGACCACCTCGTTGGCCTTGTCGAGGACCTGGAGCTGCTCCGAGGTCAGGGTGTTGAAGCGGTATTTCGAGGCCTTCGCCGCGGCCTTCGCCAGCTTCGCCCCGGGCATCGGGTTACGACCGATCTTGCGTTCCACCAGCGCCCGGCCCAGCGCCGCGCTCAGAACCGCCCTCGCCTGCCGCACGGTGAGGTGATCAAGGGGTGGCAACGGGTCAGGGGTTCTACGGGTTACCGCCCCGGGCCGCTGTTTGCGAGACTGGCGGATCTGGGCGAACATCGTCAGCAGGGCCTCCTCGTCAAGTTCAGCCAGCAGGAAGTCCCCGATGAAGGGCTTGATCCGAACGTGCACGTTGTACTCGTACGAGTCGATGGTGCGGGGCCTGAGCGCCCCCTCGCCGCGCAGCTTCACCAGCCAGAGGTCAAGCCACTCGGCGTCGGTGAGGTCGATATCGGTCTTGCGCGCGCCGGCCGTCTCCACCTGGAGCTGCCTGAGCTTGACCTGGACCTCGGCTCGGGTCTTGCCGTAGACGCTCTGGCGCTCCCCGTTGCGGGTCCGTAGGCGCGCCTCGTAGAGGCCGCTTTTGCGGCGGTAGATATTGCCCTCCCGGGCGAACCTGCGAGACATCGGCCGGGCCCTATGCGGATCGGTGCAGACGCGGGCGCAAATGCTGGCGGTTTGCGGCCAGGTACTCGTCGAGGTCTGCGCTGAGGACCCGGGTGCTGCCTCCAACCGTGGTCCGCGGCAGATCCCGCTTGAGGAGGTTGTGCACCGTCGCACGGGAAACCGAAAGCTCCTCGGCGACCTCTTCGACTGTGAGCAGCCTCTTGGCCCCTCGAGGGCCGCTGACCGGCGGGGCCGGGGCAAAGCGGAACTCGATGACGAACTCCCCCGTCTCGGGGTCGATTCGCTGGGATTGGAGTGGGACCTGGTACCCGTCTCGTGGTTTATTCATAGCGGCTTCAGCGAACCGCGGCATCGCGGACCCGTAGCGGACGATACGCACCACGAGGCCCATCGGTTGGCCGCCGGAATCCGCAGCCGCGGGCCCCATGACGTCCAGGGTGGGCGTAGAGTGGGCGTACGGGCCGCTGAATACGAAACGTATTGGAGCCGACGGGGAGATTCGAACTCCCGACCGACGGTTTACGAAACCGTTGCTCTACCCCTGAGCTACGTCGGCATGGCGGGTCCGATCTGAAGTCGGACCGGGCCGATTCTACGGGGTGAGGCCTTGCGGGCGGTCGACCAATCGCTCGCCCTATTGGACAAGGAGCGCCCCCCCCGGTCTTCCACAGGTGCCCGATACGCCGTGCGCCTATCCTGAGCGACCTACCAGAGTTGCGAGGAGGAGACGGCGCCGACATGGGGCTGGTTCTGCCTGTGCTCCAGGAGAACGGCGTGGACACCGGCACTCCGCCAACGCCCATCCCCGTGGTCGCGATGTCGGGGAGCAAGCTCCAGGGCTAGGGCCTGTCTGATTTCTACCTCCTGGTCGACCCCACCCGGCCGACGCCGTCAGCCTGGTGGCCGGGTTTTGGAAAGCCTGTTGCGAAGGGCTGAAGCCGCTGCGGTTCCTATCAAGAGTGCCGCCATGAGAGCAACGATCCCCGCGGCCGGCACGGTGGTCGAGGTACCGGGCAGGCCGCCGCCGTCAGCCTGGCCGGCGCCAGCACCGCCATTGCCATTGCTGGTGCTGGGGGTCGGGCTGGTGGATACCGTGCTGACCGCGAATAGGTCGGTCATCGGCTTGGCTGTACCAGCGTCGTTGAGGTGCTCGCTGATGCCGAAGAGGCCCTCCAATGTCCGCAGCAGCGACGC
>JBPCPW010000040.1:0-17864 GCA_050998755.1 Candidatus Dormibacteria bacterium | reverse complement strand
CCTTGCGAACACGCGGGCGCGGCGCAGCGGCGGCACCGGCCGGCCGGGGGCGCGCGGGCCTGGCGGGGGCTGCTACCGGCTCGGGCGAGGGCGAGCCGGCAGAGGCGGCATCAGGGGAGGCGGTCGCGGCGGAGGGCGTCGCGGTCGCGGGCGCGCTGGCCTGCGGCGCGGCAACAACCGCAGCCGGGGTTGCGGTAGCCGGGCGACCTGCGCCCTGCCGCGGGTCATCCATCTGGCGCGACGGGATCTCATCGAACTGCGCATCATCGGTCTTCCCGGTCTCGAAGTCGCCGAGGTAAACCCAGACGCTGACGCCGATGCGACCAAACGTCGTGCGAGCCTCGGTCTGCCCGAAGTCGATGTTGGCCTTGAGGGTGTGCAGCGGCACGCGGCCATCGCGGTCCCACTCGCGGCGCGACATCTCAGCGCCACCGAGGCGCCCAGAGACGGCGATCTTGACCCCCTTGGCCCCCGCGCGCATGGTCCGCAGGACCGACTGCTTGACCGCGCGGCGGAAGGCGATGCGACGCTCCAGCTGGGCGGCCACGTTCTGGGCCACCAGCATGGCATCCATCTCGGGGTGCTTGATCTCCTGGATCGTGACCCGAACCTTCTTGCCACTCATCTTCTCGAGGTCGTCACGTAGTTGATCGACGCTGGTGCCGCCCTTGCCGATGACAATGCCGGGCTTGGCGGTCCAGATGACCACGGTGACCTGGTTCGCCGAACGCTCGGTCTCCACCTTGCTGATGCCGGCGTTGCGAAGGCGCGCCAGGATCAGGCGGCGCATCTTCATGTCCTCGAGCAGGTTCTCGGTGTAGTCCTTGTCCCCGTACCAGCGAGCCTGCCACGGCTTGTAGACGCCAAGCCGGAATGCGTTGGGATGAACTTTCTGGCCCATTACTTGGCCTCCTTGTCGGCATCGGCGTGTTCGGAGGCGTCCTGATTGTCACCAGCCTTATCGGCGCCCTTCTCGGTTGGCTGCTCTTCAGCGCCCTCGGTTGGCTGTGACTCCGCAACCGGCGGCACGACGGTGGTCTCCGCCGCCTCCTGCGTCGCCTCCTCGCCCCGGGCTTCCTCGGCCACCGCTGCTGCGAGCTCGGCCTTGGCCTGCTCCACCTCGGTCACCGCCTCGGCCTCGGCCTCGATGGCCTCGATCACCTCGGGAGCAGCCTCGAGCTCGGCGGCGACGGCCTTTGCCGACCTGGTGTCGAGGGTCTCGGCAACGTCGGTCTTCGCAGTGCCAGCGGCTTTGGCCCTGGGTGCGGCGGCCTTCGCGCGTGTTCCCGGCTGGGCACCGGCAGCGCCGGCGGCGGCAGCACGGCGGCGGCGCGTGGATGCGGCGACCTCCCGCGTGTCGACCACGGCGGTGATGTGGCAGGTGCGCTTGAAGATGCTGAAATACATTCCACGGGCCCGGGCGCGGCCACGCTTGAGGGTTGGGCCCTCGTTCACCACAATGCTCTTGACAAACAGGGTGTCCTCGTCCTGGTTGAAGTTGTTGGTGGCGTTGGCAGCCGCGGATTTCACCACCTTGGCAACCTCTTTGGCGGCCGCACGGGGCGTGAAATCGAGGATGGTGAGGGCTTCCTTGACCGGCAGACCGACAACGGTGGCAGCCACCAGCCGGGCCTTGCGCGGCGGAATCCGCATGTAGCGAGCGATTGCTTCAACTTCCATTATTTGAGGGAAGAACTCCTTTCGGTGTGGTGCCCGTGGCCGCGGAAACGACGGGTCGGCGCGAACTCTCCGAGCTTGTGTCCGACCATCGCCTCGGTGACGAAGACCGGCACGTGCTTGCGCCCGTCGTGCACCGCCAGGGTGTGCCCGAGGAATTCCGGAAAGATGGTCGAGCGGCGCGACCAGGTGCGGATGACCCGCTTCTCCCTGGTCTCGTTCAGCTTCAGCACCTTGTCCAGCAGTCGCTGGTCGCAGTAGGGCCCCTTCTTGGTTGAACGGCTCACCCGCGCTTACCTCCACGACGTCGGACGATCATTTTGTTGGTCGACTTGTTGCGCCGGGTGCGATACCCGAGCGCGGGCTTGCCCCACGGCGTCTGGGGGTTGCCGCCCGCACCTGAACGGCCCTCTCCACCACCGTGGGGGTGGTCGAAGGGGTTCATGGTCATGCCGCGGACGGCAGGGCGCTTGCCGCGCCAGCGGCTCTTGCCTGCCTTGCCGACGACCTCGTTGGAGTGGTCGACGTTGCCCAGCTGGCCGATGGTCGCGAAGCAGACCACCGGGACCAGGCGAACCTCACCGGAGGGCATGCGGACCTGGCCGTAGTCGCCCTCCTTGGCCAGCAGCTGGGCGGCACCCCCGGCGGAACGGACGAGCTGGCCCCCACGGCCCTGCTTGATCTCGATGTTGTGGATCGTGGTACCGACCGGGATGCTCTTGATGGGGAGCGCGTTGCCCGGCTTGATCTCCGCCTCCGGCCCGTTCTGCACGGTGTCGCCGACGCGCAACGCCAGGGGGGCCAGGATGTAGCGCTTCTCGCCGTCCGCATAGTGGATCAGCGCAATACGCGAGGTGCGGTTGGGGTCGTACTCGATGGCCGCGACCTTGCCCGGGATACCGAGCTTGTTGCGCTTGAAGTCGACGAGGCGGTACTGCTTTTTGTGCCCGCCGCCCTGGTGGCGCACGGTGATCTTGCCCTGGTTGTTGCGCCCGGCGTTGCTGGGGATGGCCACCATAAGGCTCTTCTCGGGCTTCTTGCCCTTGGTCAGCTCCTCGAAGGTGGAGACGCTCATGAAGCGCCGCCCCGGGCTGGTCGGCTTGTACTTATTGGTGGGCATTAGAAAGTCATCTTCCTTGCAGGAAAAGGAGCAGCCGCCCGAAACCGCCGCGCAGCGGCGGTGGGCTTTGCACAGGCGGCGATGAGGGAAAACCCTCGGTTGTCCCTCATGTTCATCCGCTACTCGTATCGAACAGGCGGGTGATGTGCTGGCCCGGTGCCAGGGTCACGATCGCCTTCTTGCGCTTGGGGTCGAAACCCTTGATGGACCCGAACTTGCCGCGCTTGCGCTCCTTGGCATTGCGGGCCATGGTGTTGACAGACACCACCTTCACCTCGAAGGCCTCCTCGACAGCGCGGGCGATCTCCACCTTGTTGGCGGACGGGTGCACGTCGAAGGTGTACTTTCCCTGCTGCATGGCGGCATAGCTCTTCTCAGAGATCAACGGCTTGAGGATGACCTCGGCTGGGCTCCTCATTTCGCGAAGCTCCATGCAGGAAAAGGAGCAGCCGCCCGGAGCCGCCGCGCCGCGGCGGTGGGCTTTGCCCAGGCAGCGATGAGGGAAAACCCTCGGTTGTCCCTCATTTTAGAACCTCACCGACCTGCTCGACGGCGGCCCTGGTCATCAGCAGCCAATCGTGGTTGAGCAGGTCGCGAACGTTGAGGTTGCGGCTGAGGATGACCTTGACGCGGTACAGGTTACGAGCCGACTTCTCGGCGTTCACGTTGTGGTTCTCGATCACCACCAGGACCGAGCCCTGAACCCCGCTGTCAGCCAACAGGTTGACGAACTCCCGGGTCTTGGGGGCCTCGAACTCCAGGTTCTCGACCACCACCAGGCGGTTCTCCTGGTTCTTAACCGAGAGCGCTGAGCGCAGGGCCAGGCGGCGCTGTTTGCGCGGCATGTCCTGGGTGTACTTGCGTGGCTTGGGCCCGAAAACAATTCCACCGCCGGCGTAGTGCGGCGCACGGATCGAACCCTGCCGGGCGCGACCGGTGCCCTTCTGGCGGTACGGCTTGCGACCACCACCGCGGACCTCGGTCCGCGTCTTGGTGCTCGATGTGCCCTGGCGCAGGTTGGCCATCTGGCGCACGAAAGCCTGGTGCAGCACGGGCCCGTTGACCTCGGCCTCGAACAGGTGGCTGTCCAGGCGCAGCTTGCCGGCGATCTTGCCGTCGCGACCGCGCACTTCGATCTCCTGACCCTTAGACTCGGTGGCGGCGCCCGTCGGGGCGGGCGTGGTGGCCTGGGGCTGCAGAGTCGAGGGCGTTTCCTGCTCGGACATCAGGCCAGTTCCTTCACGACGACATAACCGTTGCGAGGACCGGGCACCGCACCCTTGACCAGCAGGAGATTGCGCTCCGGGTCGACCCTGAAGACGGTCAGGCCGCGCACGGTGTTGCCGGTGTTGCCCATCTGGCCGGCCATCTTCACGCCCTTCCAGGTCCGCGCCGCGTCGACTGATCCGACCGAGCCGGGCTGGCGGATGTTGTGCGAGCCGTGGGTGACAGGGCCGCGGCCAAAGCGGTGGCGCTTGACCACGCCGGCGAAGCCCTTGCCCTTGGAGGTCCCGGTGACGGCGATCTTATCGCCGGCGGCGAAGACATCAGCCTTGAGCTCCTTCCCCAGTTCGATGCCCTCCTCGGGCTCACCGCGGAACTCGACGATCTTGCGGACAGGCTTGACTCCTGCCTTCTTCAGGTGGCCGAGTTGCGGCTTGGTCAGCTGCCGCTCTTTCACCGACCCAAAGCCCAGCTGGGTGGCGGTGTAGCCGTCCTTCTCCTGGGTGCGCAGACCCACCACGAAGCACGGCCCCGCGTCGAGCACGGTGACCGGGACGATGATCCCCGTGTCGTCGAACACCTGGGTCATCCCGAGCTTCCTGGCAATGAGTCCCTTCATGTCAGAGCTTGATCTCGATGTTGACGCCGCTGGGCAGGGAGAGGCGCATGAGCGCGTCGACCACCTTGGGGTTGGGGTCGAGGATGTCGATGATCCGCTTGTGCGTGCGCATCTCGAACTGCTCCCTGCTGTCCTTGTCGATGAAGGGCGACCGGATCACGGTGTACTTATTGATCTCGGTGGGCAGCGGGATGGGCCCGGCGATGTTGGCGCTGGTGCGCCTCGCCGTGTCGACGATCTTGTCCGCGGCCGAGTCGAGGACCTTGTGGTCGTACGCCTTCAGCCGGATTCGAATCTTCTGTGCCATCTCGCTGCCCGGAGACCCTTAAGCCTTTTCCGCGAGGATGCTGGTCACGACACCAGCGCCAACGGTACGGCCACCCTCGCGGATGGCAAAACGCATGCCCTGCTCGACGCCGATGGGGGTGATCAGCTCGATCGTCATCTTGGTGTTGTCACCAGGCATGACCATCTCGACACCCTCCTGCAGGATGACCGCTCCCGTCACGTCGGTGGTGCGGATGTAGAACTGCGGGCGGTAGCCCTTGAAGAACGGCGTGTGGCGTCCGCCCTCGTCCTTGGTCAGGACGTAGATCTCAGCCTCGAAGCGGGTGTGCGGCTTGACCGACCCCGGCTTGCAAAGGACCTGGCCGCGCTCGACCTCCTCGCGCTTGATGCCGCGGAGCAGGCAGCCGACATTGTCCCCGGCCTGGCCGGAGTCCAGCAGCTTGTGGAACATTTCGACGCCGGTCACGACCACTTTGCGGGTGTCCTTGACGCCGACGATCTCGACCTCCTCGTTGACTTTGACCTCACCGCGCTCGATGCGGCCGGTGACCACCGTGCCACGACCTTCAATCGAGAACACGTCCTCGATGGGCATCAGGAACGGCTTGTCGACCGCGCGCTCGGGCACGGGGATGTACTCGTCAACGGCCTCCATCAGCTTGACGATGCCCTCGGCGGCCTCGGCGTCACCCTCGAGTGCCTTGAGGGCGCTGACGCGAACGATGGGGACGTCGTCGCCTGGGAACTCGTACTTGCTGAGTAGCTCGCGAACCTCGAGCTCGACTAGCTCCAGGAGCTCCTCGTCGTCGACCGCGTCGACCTTGTTCAGCGCGACCACCAGGTAGGGCACGTTGACCTGGCGGGCCAGTATCACGTGCTCACGGGTCTGGGGCATGGGGCCGTCGGTGGCCGCCACGACCAGGATCGCACCGTCCATCTGGGCGGCGCCGGTGATCATGTTCTTGATGTAGTCCGCGTGGCCGGGGCAGTCCACGTGCGCGTAGTGACGCTTGTCGGTTGAGTACTCGACGTGAGCGGTGGAGATTGTGATCCCACGGGCCTTCTCCTCGGGCGCGTTGTCGATCTTGTCGAAGGGCACGAACGTTCCACCACCCCTCTCCGCCAGCACCTTGGTGATGGCTGCGGTCAGGGTGGTCTTACCGTGGTCGATGTGACCGATGGTGCCGATGTTCATGTGCGGCTTCGAGCGGTCGAACTTTGCTTTACCCATGGGGTCCTCCTATAGGCCTCCTGTTTCTCTCTCTGTCTTTCTTCTATCTAGCGTTAGAGCCGTCAGCTCTTGCTCTTGGCGATGATGTCTTCGGCCACGGACTTCGGCACTTCTTCGTAGTGGTCGAACTCCATCGCGTAGCTGGCCCGGCCCTGGGTCATCGAGCGCAACTCGTTGACGTAGCCGAACATGTTGGCCAGCGGGACATTGGCCTTCACCGACTGGCTGGTGCCGCGCCCCTCCATACCGAGGATATGTCCCCGGCGGGCGCTGAGGTCACCCATGACGTCGCCCATGAACTCCTCGGGCATGCTCACCTCGACCTTCATGATCGGCTCCAGCAGCACCGGGCTCGCCTTGTGCACGGCATCCTTGACGGCCATCGACCCGGCAATGTGGAACGCCATCTCGTTGGAGTCGACGTCGTGGTAGGAGCCGTCGTAGAGCGTGGCCTTGACATCGACCATCGGGAAGCCGGCGATGATGCCGTTCTCGAGCGCCTCTTCAATGCCCTTGCCGACAGGCGCGATGTACTCGCGGGGAATCTTGCCGCCGACGATCTTGTCGATGAACTCGAAGCCCTTGCCGGTCTCGTTCGGCTCGATGGTGATCTCGGCGTGGCCGTACTGGCCACGACCACCGGACTGGCGGATGAAGCGCCCGGTGCCCTTGGCCTGCTTGCGGATCGTCTCGCGGTAGCTGACCTGGGGCTTGCCCACGTTGGCGTCGACGCTGAACTCGCGGAGCATGCGGTCGACGATGACCTCGAGGTGAAGCTCGCCCATCCCCTCGATGATGGTCTGGCCGGTCTCCTCCTCGGTGTGCACGCGGAAGGTGGGGTCCTCCTCGGCCAGGCGCTGCAGCGCGATGCCCATCTTCTCCTGGTCGGCCTTGGTCTTGGGCTCCACGGCGACCGCGATGACCGGCTCCGGGAAGGTGATGTTCTCCAGCACGATGGGGTGGTTCTCCGCAGTCAGGGAGTCGCCCGTGGTGGTGTCCTTGAGGCCGATGGCCGCGGCGATGTCGCCGGCGTACACGTCCTCCAGTTCCTCGCGGTGGTTGGCGTGCATCTGCAGCAGGCGGCCGATGCGCTCCTTCTTGCCCTTGGTCGCATTGAGCACGTAGCTGCCCGCCTTGAGGGTGCCGGAGTAGACCCGGAAGAAGGTGAGCTTGCCGACGTAGGGGTCGGTGGCCACCTTGAAGGCCAGCGCTGAGAAGGGCTGGTCGTCACTGATGCCGCGGACCTCGACATGCTCCGACTTGGGGTTGACCCCTTCGACTGCGGGCATGTCCAGTGGACTTGGGAGATAGTCGACGACGGCGTCGAGCATCGGCTGCACGCCGCGGTTGCGAAGCGCGGCGCCGGCGATCACCGGGACCATCTGGGTCGAGACCGTGCCCTTCCGGATGGCCGCCATCAGGCGCTCCTTGTCGACCGGGAGCTCCTCGAGGAAAGCGTGCATGATCTCGTCGTCGTAGTCCGCGGCCTTCTCGATCAGGATCTGGCGGTAGTGGTTGACCTTTTCCTGCATGTCCGCGGGGATCGCGGCAGACTCCAGCGTGGTACCGAGGTCGTCGGTGTAGACGATGGCATCCATGCTCACCAGGTCGACGACGCCGTTGAACTCGGCCTCGCTGCCGATGGGCAGCTGGATCGCCACGGCGTTGGCGCCGAGCTTCTCCTGGATCGATTCCAGCGACGCGTAGAAGTCCGCTCCCATGCGGTCCATCTTGTTGATGAATGCGATGCGCGGGACGTCGTAGCGGTCCGCCTGGCGCCAGACGGTTTCAGACTGCGGCTCGACGCCGCTGACCGCGTCGAACACCGCCACCGCACCGTCGAGGACGCGGAGCGAGCGCTCCACCTCCACGGTGAAGTCCACATGCCCGGGCGTGTCGATGATGTTGATGCGGTGTTCGCGCCACTCCGCGGCGGTCGCGGCCGAGGTGATGGTGATGCCGCGCTCCTGCTCCTGGACCATCCAGTCCATCGTCGCGCCGCCCTCGTGGACCTCGCCCATGCGGTGGATCTTCCCGGTGTAGAAGAGGATCCGCTCGGTGGTCGTGGTCTTGCCGGCGTCGATGTGCGCCATGATCCCGATGTTGCGGGTTCTCTCCAGCGGGAATGCGCGGCCCTTCACGGCCTTGACTGCAACGTTCATGGCTAATACCGGAAGTGGCTGAAGGCCTTGTTGGACTCGGCCATCTTGTGGGTGTCTTCCTTGCGCTTGACCGCCGCCCCGATGTTGTTCGATGCGTCCATCAGCTCATTGGCCAGCTTCTCGGCCATCGACTTACCACCGCGCGAGCGCGCGTAACGAATGATCCAGCGGCGGGCCAGCGCCGAGCGCCGGTCGGGGCGGATCTCCACCGGGACCTGGTAGGTGGCGCCGCCCACCCGCTTGGGCTTGACCTCGAGGATCGGGGTGGCGTTGCGCAGGGCGTTCTCAAAGGTCTCCAACGGGTCCCCGCCGCGGCTACGCGAGCGCATGATCTCGAAGGAGTCGTAGACGATCCGCTCCGCGGTGCTCTTCTTGCCGTTGAGCATCAGGCAGTTGATGAACTTTGCCACGCCCTGGTGCGTGTACACCGAATCCGGGACGATGGTCCGCTTCTGAATACGTGCGCGGCGCGGCATTACTTCTTGGCCTTCTCGCGCTTGGCGCCGTACTTGGAGCGACCCTGTGAGCGGTTCTTGGCACCAGACGTGTCGAGCGTGCCGCGGATGACGTGGTAGCGGACGCCGGGAAGGTCCTTGACCCTGCCGCCACGAATCAGCACCACGGAGTGCTCCTGGAGGTTGTGCCCGATACCCGGGATGTACGCGGTGACCTCTATCTTCGATGTGAGGCGCACACGGCAGACCTTGCGAAGCGCCGAGTTCGGCTTCTTCGGGGTCACGGTGTAGACGCGCACGCAGACACCACGTCGCTGGGGCGAACCCTTCAGCGCCGGGGCCTTGGTCTTCTTGGTGATCGGATGCCGGCCCTTGCGGACCAACTGGTTGATAGTTGGCAAATATGTCCCTTGAATCGAGGTCGACGGCCCCGGCTCGCGGTGCCCGGCGGGCACCCTACCAGTGAATTCGAGGGGGCTTGATCGTGGGTTGAACCGTTCCCATGAGCGCGAGGAATAGGACTTCGGGCTCCCGGGACGCGGAGGCAGAGTCTACCAGCCCCACGATCGGAGCGTCAATTCAACCTCTCGGCCGGCGCGAGGCCTCGCAGAGTGGCGCCATCCGCGACAATGGCAAGCGCGATGAGTCGTGAAGTTCGGCGCCTGGCACTCGACCTGACCTGGACCTGGGAACCGCGCATCCAGCGTCTGTTCCAGGCCCTCGAGCCGGGAATTTGGGACGAGACCTCCCACAACCCGATGGCGGTGATCCGCGCGCTGGGCGATGCCGGGGTAGCCCAGGCACTGCAGAGGGAGGATGTGCGCCGAGCCCTGGACGAGGCGCTGGAGGCGCAGCAGGAACACCAGGACCGCATCCCTCACGTGTTGCCCGGCGAGGATATGCCGCCGATCGCGTACTTCTCTTTGGAGTTCGGCCTGACCGATTCCCTGCCCATCTACTCGGGCGGCCTCGGCATCCTGGCGGGTGACCATCTAAAGGCGGCCAGCGACCTACGCCTACCGCTGGTGGGCGTGGGCCTTTTCTACAAGCAGGGCTTTGGCCGCCAGCGGATCAACGAGGACGGGGACCAGGTGGAGCAATACCTCTACAACCACCCCCAGTTGCTGCCCCTGGAGCTGGTGCGCTCGGACGGCGTGCCGCTTCAGGTCGACGTGCCGATCGGCAATGAGACCGCCCACGCCAAGGTCTGGCTGGTGCGGGTGGGCCGCGTCCCCCTCTACCTGCTCGACACCGGGGTGGAGACCAACCCGCCCCACCTCAGGGCGATCTGTGACCGACTCTATGTCGCGGAGCCGGGGATGCGGCTGCGCCAGGAGATCGTGCTGGGCATCGGCGGGGTCCGTGCCCTGCGCGCGATGGCGATCGACCCCGGGGTGTGCCACCTCAACGAGGGTCACAGCTTCCTCGCCGCCGTTGAGTTCGGTGCCCGCCGCCTGGCCGGCACTTCGGGGCCCTTGGGACAACGCATCCGCAACGCCGGCACCGCCACCGTCTTCACCACCCACACCCCGGTCAAGGCGGGCAGCGACTTCTTCTCCGCCGACCTCGTCGGTGAGCTGCTGGGCCCCTACCTGCGCACACTGGACATCGACGTCGAAGAGTTCGTCGACTTCGGGCGCCTCAACCCCGGGGATGCGGCGGAGGAGCTCTGCAGCACGATAGTCGGCCTGCGCGAAGCGCAGCGGGTGGTCGGGGTGAGCCAGCTCCACGGGGCGGTCTCGCGCAACCTCTGGAAAGCCGTCTGGCCCGGTACCAGCGAAGCCGAGGTGCCCATCGGCGCGATCACCAACGGCGTCCACATGCCCACCTGGCTGGCCCCCGGTATCGCCGAGCTGCTGGACGAGTACGTCGACCCGCGGTGGTCGGACCTGGACGCCGAGGACGGGCGCTGGGCGGGGGTCAGGGAGATCCCCGACGAGGAGCTCTGGTCCTTGCACCAGACGCTGCGCCGCCGGCTGGTGGTGCTGGCGCAGGTGCGCAGCAACAGCACCGGGATGATGCGCCCCGACATCCTAACCATCGGCTTCAGCCGCCGGTTCGCCCAGTACAAGCGGGCCAACCTGCTGCTCAGCGACCCCGACCGGCTACGGGCCCTGACCGGCAAGGCCGGCCGGGAGGTGCAGTTCATCTTTGCGGGCAAGGCCCACCCGGCGGATGGCGGTGGCAAGGACATTTTGCGCGACATCGTCGGCTTCTCCCGGACCGAGCCGAGTGTGTCCTTTGTCGAGGACTACAACATGGACGTCGCCCGCATCCTGGTGCAGGGCGCTGACGTGTGGCTCAACAACCCGCGCCGATTGCTGGAGGCGAGCGGGACCAGCGGGATGAAGGCGGGCGCCAACGGCGTCCTCAACCTGAGCGTTGCGGACGGCTGGTGGAACGAGGGCTACACGCCCAAGATCGGCTGGACGGTCGCGTCTTCGGCCACCGTGGAGAGCCCCGAGACCGACGATGACGCGGATTCTGACGAGATCTACCGACTCCTGGAGCAGGAGGTTATCCCGATCTTCTACGATCGTGACAGCGAGGGCATCCCTCGGCGGTGGGTCGCGATGATGCGACACAGCATCCGCGAGGTGGTGACACGTTTCTCTGCCCGGCGCATGGTTCTGCAGTACCACCAGGAGATCTACGAGCCGCTCTCCCAGCCCAACTCATCGCGCAAGGCAGCCCGCAGAGGCTGACCCGGTCAGTAACCGGCCGTTACCTGCAGACCGTGTTGGGAGGGGGCACTTTCAAATCGATGAGGTATGCCGACACCGCGTCATCGATGCACGGCAGACGACCGAGGGACACGTGGCCGTCGCCATCTCGGGTGAGGAGCACGCCCGACTCCAGTTCCCCGGCCACGGCCGTGGCCCAGCTGTAGGGGGTGGCCGGGTCATGGGTCCCACCCACCACCAGGATCGGCGGCGCGCCGTGAGCCCGGACGGGATGGGGCCGCCCGGTGGCCGGGACGGGCCAGTAGAGGCAGGGCAACGACTGGTACACGGTTGCCGCGCCGAAATACGGGGCCGATCCCTTGAGGTCGGCGGCGAGGCTGTCCAGCGCTTCGATTGACGGTGACTGCCGGTCGGTGCAGATGACCGCGTTATAGATGTCGAACAGGTTGCTGTAGGTGCCGTCGGCGCCGCGCTGAGCGTAGGAGTCAAAGAAGAAGAGCAGACCCCGTCCGTCACCGTTTGCGGCCAGATTCAGCGACTCGCCGAGGTGGTTCCAGTTGCGCGGGCTCGTTACCCCTTCGGCAACCGCGTAGGACAGGCCGCCCGGGCCGATGCTGCGCGCTCCCACGGCCAGGGGGTGGCGGTCGATGGACGCCGTCAGGGCAAGGAGCTTCTGCCGCCCCCGGCCGTCGGCGTTGAAGCTGCACGCGCCCCCGGTGCAGGCGGCGAGGAAGCGCACCAGCGCATCGTCATAGGCCACCGCCTGGTCGTGGATGAAGCCGTCGAGGCCGAGGTTCGGATCCACCACGCCGTCCAGGTCGATCGCCCGCACCCGCCCCGGGAACAGTTCAGCGTAGGTCTCCCCCAAGAGCGACCCGTACGACAGCCCCATGTAGGTGAGCGCACTGTCGCCGAGCGCTATGCGCATCTCCTCCATGTCCATCGCCACGGTCTCCGCGGCCAGGTGGCCGAGAAGGTTTCCCCCGTGAGCCTGACAAGCAGCCACATACTGCTTGTTTGCATCGATTAGCGCCTGGCGCTCAGCGGCGTCGTCGGGGACGGGGTCGAGCTCCAGGAATCGCTCGGTGCCCGGGCCGTCGAGGCACTGCACCGGGCGGCTCCTGCCGGCCCCGCGCGGGTCAAACCCAACGATGTCAAAGCGCTCCCGGTAGGCGTCCAGACGCTTCTGCGCCGCAGCCAGGACAAACCCGATCCCCGAGGCCCCCGGCCCTCCGGGGTCGGTCAACAGCGAGCCGATTCGATTGGCCTGGTTACGGGCCGGCAGGCGGATCATGGCCACCCCGATGGACTCGCCGCCCGAAGCACCGTAGTCCAGGGGCACCTGCAGGGTGGCGCACTGGAAGGTGCCGTTGCACGACTGCCAACTGAGCGGCGGCGGCTGCGGTAACTGAGACGGCGACGGCGACGGGCTTGGAGTTGGCGACGCGGTCGCCGACGGAGACACCTTCGGCCGCGCCGCCTGGGGGCGCACGCTGGAGCAGGCCGAAAAGGCCAGCAACGATGCGGTGGCCACGGCCAGGGTGCGCCGGCTCAAGGTCGGGCAATTATGCAGACACCCGACAGCTGCAGAGAGGCGCCCCGTAGGGCGCCTCTCAATCAGTTCCGGTTCCGTCACCAGGCGCCCTCCAGGGCGCCTCCGGTCAGATGCTCAGGCCGTCATTTTGGAGCATCGGTCAGATGCTCAGGTCGTCAATGGAGCCGCTGGCGCCGCCCTCGGCGGCACCCACCAGCTCACCCTCCCCGACTTCAGTAGGATGCTGGCCCAGGTACTTCGCCTGCTCCTCGCGAAGCTTCTTGTAGTAGTCCAGGCCGGTGCCGGCGGGGATCAGCTTGCCGATGATGACGTTCTCCTTGAGGCCGCGTAGGCGGTCGACCTTACCGGCGATCGCCGCCTCGGTCAACACCCTCGTGGTCTCCTGGAAGCTCGCCGCCGACAGCCAGCTGGCGGTGTTCAGCGCGGCCTTGATCAGGCCCAGCAGGACCGTCTCGGCAATCGCCGGCTCTCCACCCTCTGCCAGGGTTTCGCGGTTGGCCTCCTCGTACTCGAACACCGAGACGATGTCACCCGGCAAGAGCTGGGTGTCGCCGGCCGACTCGATGCGCACCTTGCGCATCATCTGGCGAACGATCACCTCGATGTGCTTGTCGTTGATGTCAACACCCTGGCTTCGATACACGCGCTGCACCTCCTCGACGAGGTAGCGCTGCACGGCCTCGCGGCCAAGCACAACCAGCAACTCCTGCGGGCTGATCGAGCCCTCGGTGATCTGGTCGCCTGCCTTGACGCGGTCGCCGTCCTTGGCCTTGATGCGGGCGCCGTGGGGGATGCTGTACTCCCGGGCCTCCTCGTCGACGGTGCGGACCTTGATCTCGCCCTTGACCTCGGTGACGGTCCCTGCGTGGCGGGCCTTGACGACGATCTCCTCGCCATCGCCGGCCTTGCCGCGCGCCAGCTCGGCGCCTTCGGCCACGGCGGCACCCAGTTCGACCATCGGCAGGACCTTCTTGTTCTTCAGCTCGTACGAGGTGTCATAGATGTCGCGCTGCGTGATCTTGATCTTCCGCAGACCAGCCTCGGTGCGCTCGACCTCCACCTCACCATCGATCTCGCTGATGATCGACTTGCCCTTGGGGATCCTCGCCTCGAAGAGCTCCTCGACGCGGGGCAGACCCTGGGTGATGTCGGTACCGGCGACTCCACCGGTGTGGAAGGTACGCATGGTCAACTGAGTACCGGGCTCACCTATGGATTGGGCGGCGATGACACCGACCGCCTCACCAATCTCCACCACCTTGCCGGTGGCCAGGTTGCGGCCGTAGCACTTGCGGCAGACGCCTTCGCGGCTGATGCAGGTCAGGACACTGCGAACCCGAACCTGGGCCAAGCCGGAGCCGATGATGGCCCGGGCGAGGTCGTCGGTGATCTCGGTGGAGTCCTTGGCCAGGATCTCGCCGGTGTTCGCGCTGACCACGTCCCCAGCGGCGAACCGTCCGGCAATGCGCTCGAACAGCGGCTCGGTCAGGGACCGCGCCTCGCTGATGTCCGACACCCAGATCCCGTTGGTGGAACCGCAATCCTCCTCGCGGACGATCACGTCCTGGGAGACATCGACCAGGCGGCGGGTGAGATACCCGGAGTCGGCGGTACGAAGCGCGGTGTCCGCCAAACCCTTGCGGGCTCCGTGGGTGGAGATGAAGTACTCCAGGACGGTCAGTCCTTCGGAGAAGTTGGCCTTGATCGGGAGGTCGATGATGCGGCCCGTCGGGTCGGCCATCAGGCCTCGCATACCTGCCAGCTGGCGGATCTGCTGGATATCACCACGGGCTCCAGAGGTGCTCATCATGAACACCGGACTGAAGCGGTCGAACGACTTCATGGTCGCGTCGGTGACGTCCTGGGTGGCCTTGGTCCACTTCTCGACGGTGGCCTCGTAGCGCTCGTCCTCGGTGATCAGGCCGCGGCGGAACTGCATGTCCACCTCCGCAACCTCGTGCTCGGCCGTGGCAACGATCTTGGCCTTCTCCTTGGGCGTCTTGATGTCCATCGCGGAGATGGTCACGCCAGCGCGGGTGGCGAAGTTGAAGCCGATGCGCTTGATCTCGTTCACGACATGTGCGGTGGTCTCGTTACCGTAGAGGCGGAAGATCTCGCCGACCAGGGCGCGCAGGGCCTTCTTGTCAAACACCCTGTTCTGGTACTGCATCGCTTCCATTACGGGGCTGCCCGGCACCTGCCCCAGGGGCAGGGCCTGGTTGAAGATGACCCGGCCGACGGTGGTGCGCACCAGCGCGTGGTTGATCCTTACCCGGATCACCTCCTGCAGCATGATGTGCTTGTTGGTATAGGCCAGGATCGCCTCATCCGCGCCGGAGAACGTGTGCAGTTTCTGCTCGTCCTTGGTGTCGTGGTCGATGCGCTCCGCGGTGAGGTAGTAGCAGCCCAGGACGATGTCCTGGGTCGGGCTCACAACCGGATGACCGTCGGATGCGCTGAGGATGTTGTTCGACGACATCATGAGGTTCTTGGCCTCTGCGATGGCCCCGCTGAACAGCGGCACGTGGACCGCCATCTGGTCGCCGTCGAAGTCGGCGTTGAACGCATGGCACACCAGCGGGTGGATCTGGATCGCGGAGCCCTCGACCAATACCGGCATGAACGCCTGGATGCCGAGACGGTGCAGCGTGGGTGCTCGGTTGAGCATCACGGGATGCTCGTGGATCACCTCGTCGAGGACGTCCCACACCTCGGGGCGCACGCGCTCAACCATGCGCTTGGCCGACTTGATGTTCTGGGTGTAACCCTTCTCCACCAGGTCGCGCATGACGAACGGCTTGAACAGCTCCAGCGCCATCTTCTTGGGCAGGCCGCACTCGTGAAGCTTCAGGTCAGGACCGACAACGATGACCGAACGACCGGAGTAGTCGACGCGCTTGCCCAGCAGGTTCTGACGGAACCGGCCCTGCTTGCCCTTGAGCATGTCGGAGAGCGACTTCAGCTTGCGGTTGCCGGTGCCGGTGATCGCACGGCCACGGCGGCCATTGTCGATCAGGGCGTCGACCGCCTCCTGGAGCATGCGCTTCTCGTTGCGGACGATGATGTCCGGCGCGCCAAGCTCGAGCAGCCTCTTGAGGCGGTTGTTGCGGTTGATGACGCGGCGGTACAGGTCGTTGAGGTCGGAGGTGGCAAACCGGCCACCATCCAACTGCACCATCGGGCGCAGCTCCGGGGGAACGACGGGCAGGACCTCGATGATCATCCACGTCGGCGAGGTGCCGCTGCGGCGGAAGGCCTCGACCACTTTGAGGCGCTTGATCGCCTTCTGGCGCCGCTGGCCGCTGGCCGACTTGGTGTCCTCGCGAAGGCGGTACGCCTCCTCGGGCAGCTGGATACGGCTGAGCAGTTCCTTGACCGCGTTGGCCCCGATGTCGGCGCGGAAGACCTTGCCGAACTTCTCGGTGAACTCGCGGTACTGGGCGTCGGTCAGAATCTGCTTCTCGAACAGTCCCTCGAGGTCTGACTTGGACTGCTCCTGCTCCGCCTTGAGCGTGTCAAGGTCGGCCTCGAGCTTGGTCTGCAGGTCGGCCAGCTTGACATCAAGGTCGTTGCCCTCAACGCCCTCGCCGGAGCGGGCGGCGTCGATCTTGGTCTGGAAGGAGCCCTCGATGCGGGCGATGAGCCCCTCGGCGATCTTGGCCAGGCCCTGGGCCACGTCGCTGGAGTAGATCTCGGCTTTGGTGACCACCTTCTCCTCGAACTCGCCCTTGCCGATGGTGAAGTCGCGGGTGGCCTTCTTGCCGTCGGAGTTCTGGATCCGCTCCTGGAGGTCGCCGACCTGCTTCTGGACGGTCTCCAGGATGGCGTTCATCTCGCCCTCGACCTTGGCAGCGCGCTCGTCGGAAGCCTTCTTGCGCTCGCCGGCCTGGGCCTCGTGCTCGGTGCGCAGGGACGCCGATTCGTCCTCGTGCTGCTTCTTGCGGTTCACGGTGCCCACGCCCTCGCCCGGCTTCATCGCGGCCAGCGCCTCGGCGCGGGCCTCCTCGTCGACGTGGGTGACGATGTAGTTCGCGAAGTAGATGACCTTCTCCAGGTTGCGCGGGGACATGTCAAGGAGCAGGCCCATGCGGCTGGGGATGCCCTTGAAGTACCAGACGTGGCTCACCGGGCTGGCCAGCTTGATGTGGCCCATGCGCTCGCGGCGGACCTTGCTGCGGGTGACCTCGACGCCGCACTTGTCGCAGATGATGCCCTTGTAGCGGTACCGCTTGTACTTGCCACAGTGGCACTCCCAGTCCTTGGTGGGACCGAAGATCTTCTCGCAGAAGAGTCCGTCCCGCTCCGGCTTGAGGGTGCGGTAGTTGATGGTCTCCGGCTTGGTCACCTCGCCGTGCGACCAGGACATGATGGTCTCCGGGGAGGCCAGGCTGAGTCGTAGTGCGTCGAAGTTTTCGAGTTTCAGCATGTGTGTCCTCCCGGGCTACAGGTTGTCGAGGGAATCGTCGAGCTCGTCCCTCTCCAGGTTGATTCCAAGGTCCACCGGGGCCTCGGGCATGTCGTCTTCGGTCAAGGTGATCTGCCGCTCGTCGTCCGAGAGAATCTCGACACCGAGGCCCAACCCCTCCAGCTCCTTGACCAGGACGCGGAAGGACTCGGGGATGCCGGCATCAAGTGTGTTCTCACCCTTGACGATGGCCTCATAGGCCTTGACGCGACCGACGATGTCGTCGGACTTGACGGTCAGGATCTCCTGCAGGATGTGGCTCGCGCCGTACGCCTCCAGGGCCCAGACCTCCATCTCGCCGAAGCGCTGGCCGCCGAACTGCGCCTTGCCTCCCAGCGGCTGCTGGGTGACCAGGCTGTACGGACCCGTGGAGCGCGCGTGGAT
>JBPCPW010000079.1:0-14584 GCA_050998755.1 Candidatus Dormibacteria bacterium | reverse complement strand
GAGGAGTTCAACTCGCCGCTGTCCTTCCCTGTGTCGGGGCCCTTCACCCGGCGTGGGCAGGGTATCGCCGCCCGGGCGGCGGAGCTCGGCATCAAGCACCCCGCGATCGTGGTCATCAACGACGTTCCGTGGGTCGCCACGGTGTTGCAATCGCTGCTGGATTCGCTGCACGCCAAGGGGATCCAGGAAACCCATATCGACAAGGCCAGCGCGACACAGGGCTCCTACGACCAGGATGTGCTTCAGCTCCGTCACCAGGCCGACTCCGGAAAGTCGTGTCAGAGCAGCGATCCGACCAAGGACTGCCCGGATGGTTTGATCGCCGCGCTGGACCCATTCAGCTACAGCAAGCTGTTTGCATCGATGGACGGCGCCGGCTGGCACACGCAGATCATTGGCGGCGGAATGGACAAGGGCACCTCGCAGCGCGATTACCAGGACCAGGTCGACAATGCAAATTCTCTGGTGCCATTCATCTCCCCGTACGACAACCCGACCAACCCGACCGTCGCCGACTACCTCGCCACGATGAATCGGTACTACCCCGGCCACCAGTACCAGGCGCTGGACGTCTACACCCAGCACTCCTGGACTGCCGCGATGGTCTTCGTCGAAGCCCTCAAGCGCGCCGGCAAGGACGTCAACCGCAAGACGCTGGTTGACGCCCTAAATACGATTCAGAACTTCGATACCGGCTGGAGCAAGCCGCTTTCTTACGCGCCAGGCAACCATGATCCCAATCACTGCTTCAAATGGATGAAGCACGACAACAAGCAGTCCAAGGACGGCGGCACCTGGCACACAGTCAGCGATTGGATGTGCTTCTGATCTGCGCCGGTAGTTTCGGAGACGGCAAGTGCTGCTGCAGCTAGAGGGCGCCACCATCTTCGGGCTGGTACAAGGCGGGGTCTTCGCCCTCGCCGCGCTGGGCATCGTGATGGTCTACCGCGTCACCGGTGTGCTCAATTTCGCCCACGGCGCCATGGGTATGTTCTCCACGTTCGTGGCGTGGCAGGTGCTGATCGTCTGGCATCCACTGGTCCAAAGCGGGGACAATGCGGCAGGTGATTGGCCCTCCGTCCTGCTGGCGGTCGGATGCGCCCTGGCCTTCTCGCTGTTGCTGGGCCTTTTCCTCGAGAACGCGGTATTTCGCTGGCTTCGCGGACGCCCCCAGTTGGTCAAGGCGGTGATCACGATTGGCGTTCTGCTGGTCCTGCAGGCGGGGGCGTCCCTGCTGTTCGGCAGCACCCAATACCATCAGCCGATCCGGTTTCCCGGCGCCCGCGAGACCGTCGTCCATTTCGGCCCCTACATCGCCGTCTCCGTGGAGAAGATCCTGGCCGTCTCGGCAGCCTTGGTGCTGGCGGCGGCGCTGGCACTGTTCCTTCGGTTCTCGCGCTTCGGCATCGCGATGCGGGCGGTCTCCGACGACACTGTCGCCGCGAGCCTCTGGGGCGTACCGGTCAACCGTGTCGGCAGCATCAGCTGGATGCTGGGAAGTCTTGTCGCGGCAATCGCGGGGATCCTGATCACTCCGTTCATAACCTTCGACACCGTCAGCCTCACGGTACTGATCGTGGACGCCCTGGCGGCGGCGTTGATCGGAGGTCTGGTGTCGTTACCGCTGACTTTGCTGGGTGGTTTCGCCCTGGGCCTGCTGGAGGCATACCCACGGATCTGGATCCAGTCCCCGGGGTTCCCCAAGGTCATCGCGGTGGTGGTCATCCTGGCGGTGCTGCTGTTGCGCAGCGAGCGAGGTCTGTTGCGGACATCCTCTGGTGAGTGACCTGTTGGGTCGCCGCACCACCAAGATCGCCGTCGGTCTGCTGATGCTCGCGATCTTTGCCCTCGTGCCGGCGCGCTTCAACAACCTCAGCATCAGGTCGGATGCTGCCCTCGCGGTTATCTTCGCGCTGGCGATCCTTTCGGTCGTCGTGCTGACCGGGTACGTCGGCCAGGTGTCGCTCTGCCAGGGGACTTTCATCGGCATTTCCGCTTTTGCGACGGGCTGGCTCTTCAACGCCGGGTTCAACTACTGGGCGGCCGCCGGTGTGGGGGTGGTGCTCTCGTTCATCCTGGGCGTGCTCGTCGGGCTGCCCGCCCTTCGGCTTCGCGGAATCCTGCTTGCGGTGGTCACTGTTGGCGTCGCCCTGAGCTTCGACTATTACTTCTTCCAGGACGACGCCTTCGCCTGGTTCAACGGCGGGACTGGGGGTTGGGCGGTGGACGGCGCGAGCCTCTTTGGCGTCAGCATGGACAGCGTCCACCCGGACGCGGTGCTCCACGTTTACTGGTTGATGCTCGCCGTGTTCGCCGTGGTGGCCGTGTTGGTGGTAAACCTGCATGACTCCGGTAGTGGTCGCCGGTTTCGCGCGATTCGGGACTCTGAGCTAGCGGCAGCGACTATGGGGGTCAACCTCACGCGCTATAAGCTCCTGGGTTTCGGCCTCTCGGCCATGATTGCCGGACTGGCAGGGGCGTTTTTTCCGCTGGTGGTCGGTCGGGTCAGCCCGCAGCCGTTCTCGTTTTTCTACTCGTTGCAGTTCGCCGGATTCGCGGTGCTGATGGGGGTGCGCTTCGTCCCCGCCGCCGCGCTGGCCGGCATCTTCATGTCATTCGTCCCCGAGGTGCTCACGCAGGTCAGCCACTGGACGGGTCATGACATCAGCTACAACTACTTCAATGTCCTGCTCGGCGCGCTGCTGGTAATCCAGATCATCACCGCACCCGACGGCGTCTGGGGCGACCTTTCCCATCGCCTGTCGCGACTTGTGCCGAAGGCGACCAGCCCCCTGCCGCCCGAGAAGGTGCTGACAACGTGAGCCTGCTCCAGGCCAGCCGGGTGGGCATTTCGTTCGGCGGTGTGCGCGCCCTCGACGACGTCTCGCTGGAACTCAACCGCGGTGAGATCCTTGGCCTGATAGGCCCCAACGGCGCCGGCAAGACTACGCTGTTCAACCTCATTTCTGGCGTGCTCGTCCCCGACCAGGGTGAGATCGTCTTCGATGACCAGTCGACCGCCGCGCTCAAGCCCCACCAGCGGGCCGAGAAAGGGATTGCCCGGACATTCCAGAACCTGCAGCTCTGGCAGTCGATGACGGTGCTGGAAAACTGCATGACTCCGATCGACGCGCTGGGAAAACGCAACATCGTCGCCGACGCGTTGCGGCTACCCAACGCCGTACGGGCCGAACACCAGGCGCGGGAGCGAACCTTGGCGATTCTCCATGCGCTCGATCTCAGCACGCAGGCCGGGGAACTCGCCGGTGACCTGCCCGTCGGCTTACAACGCCGGGTTGAGCTGGCTCGAGCGCTATGCATGAGGCCTCGTCTGCTGCTCCTCGACGAGCCCGCGTCCGGGCTCGATGCCGCCGAGACCGATGAGCTCGCCGACCTTCTCCGCAAGATCCGCGATCGTTTTCAAGTTTCGATCCTGCTGGTTGACCACGACATGAGCTTGGTGATGCGGGCCTGCCACTTCATCTATGTGCTGGACTTCGGCAAGCTGATTGCGGCCGGCCGCCCAGAGCAGATCCGGGACGACCCCAAGGTCATCGCCGCCTACCTCGGCGAGGGCCCTGCCAACACTCCCAATGAAGCTAGCGCAAGTCCCGCAACCAAGTCGCGGACCCGTGCCAGGGTCGCCAAGGTAGCGCCGGTTGTGCGCGAAATCCTGCTCGAGGTCACTGGCTTGGGCGCCGGCTATGGCGGAATCCAGGTGATCCGTGATGTGAACCTCAAAGTCGGCAAGGGCGAGGTGGTCGCCTGCATCGGGGCCAACGGCGCCGGCAAGACCACGACACTACGGACCATCTCAGGGGTGATCAAGCCGGTGGCCGGGACGGTCACCTTCGATGGCCACGACATCACACGCAGGCCGGCAGAGGTCATCGTTCGGCGAGGTATGGTCCATGTGCCGCAGGGTCGTGGCCTTTTCCCAAAGCTCTCGGTTGAGGAGACCTTCAAGCTGGCCGCATACAGCGGTAGCAAGTCGGACGACTTCTCCGTAGCCTTCGACGCCTTCCCAGTCCTGAAGGATCGCGGTGGCCAGTTGGTGGGCACCCTGTCGGGTGGGCAGCAGCAGATGGTCGCGATGGCCCGGGCCCTGCTGGTCAGGCCACAGCTGCTGCTCGTGGATGAGATGTCGCAGGGCCTTGCGCCACTCGTCGTCCAGCAATTGTTCGACCGCCTAACGGTTTTCAAAGAGCAGGGAATAGCGGTTCTGCTGGTCGAGCAGTTCGTAGATGCGGCTCTGTCGGTCGCGGACCGCGCCTACGTTTTCGAGCAGGGCACAATCGTGCGCGAGGCAAATGCGTCGGAGCTCCGGCGCGACCAGGCGGTGATCGCCGGGGCTTACCTGGGTTCGGCCGCCGCCGTCCAGTCCTCGATCGAGGCGCAGTCGACCGGAGGTTCCGCCGACCTGCTGGATGAACTCAAGTTCAGAGTGCCCGCCGAGATCAAGAGGGCCCTGGAGGAACGCGCTACCAGAGAAGGTAAGGACAAGGAGGTCCTGGTGATGGAACTGCTGGCTGGGGTGACCGAGAAATGAAGCTGCGTACGACCAGCCTGCTGATGATGGCGGCCGTCATTCCCGGCGTTGCAATGCTGGGCATGTCGGTGACCGCATCGGCGACCATCCCAACGAACGTGGCGGTATATGGCGGCTCGTCCAGCGCTGCCGGGGTGCACGTGATCGAGAAGACGACGTCGTTCTCAAGCTTCGGCGACGGCGCGGTAAACAACCGATATCCGTTGGCCGCCGTCGGTCAGGAGAGCGCTCCTGCATCGCACGCCGTGGCCAGCCCAGCCGACTACGGCCCCCTGACGGGTACGGTGCTGGCCAGTGATCCGCCCCAACCACTGTGTCCAAATCCTCTCCCCGGGGGCCCAGCCTGCATCGTCATCCCGTTTCCCCCCCACCAGGCCCCGCCTTCTACATATGCCAACGCCCAGTACCCGAACCCACCGGGTAAGGGCGAGGACCACTACACATCGGGAGGGTCCGACCAGGCCAACGCGGCCGCAACTGAACTGTCGGCCAATGCCAACGGCACCTATGGCGGAAGCCCCGGAGCCCCATTTAACAATTCCACGGCCGAAGCGCACACCATCGTCAACCCTGACGGATCGATCCACACATTCAGTCATTCACACGTGGGCACGGCAAGCTTCGGAGCGTTCGTTATTCGCAACGTCGACGTCGTCACCGACGTCGTGTCTGCCGGCGGCGTGGGTCACGCTAAGGCGGTGGTGAACCCCGGCGTCATCGACAAAGGCGACGGTAAGCCGCAGGCCATCACACCGGGGGGCCAGGGCACGACGTTCACGGTCCCGGGGGCCCCGGGCACTCCTCCTATCACAGTACGCGTCTATGCGGTCTCGCCTGAGAACGCGACCAAGGGCGACATTGGCAGCATCTGCGCCACCGGCACCCAGGTTGAAGTCGACCAACCCGTGGCCCCGGGTGTCCCCAGCCATGACACCAAGTACATCCTGGGCGATGGCTGTTCCGAGGGCTTCGTTGAGGTGGCGGTTGCGACCGCCGCAGGCAGTGCCCCGGTGGCGGTCATTGACAGTTCGGGCAACATTACCGGCGACGCCGGCGGCGGGGCGCCGAGCACCACCACCACCAGCTTCGGCAACCCGGGGGTCAGTTCCGGCTTCACCGGCGCGATCCCGAGCACCATCATCAAGGCCGGCCGGGCGGCTGCCGCAAAGACCAACCATCGGCGGCTGGCGCTGGTCGCGGGCCGGATCCCGCTACCCTGGGCGGCGATCTTCTTCCTATGGGAGGCGCTGGTCCTGGGCGCTGCGGCATCTTTGGTCTGGGCTCGCCAGCTGACGGGAGCGCCGAAATGAGCTATTTGCTCAACCGTCTCAACCTCGGACCCGAAACCCAGCTGACCGCCCATTGCACAACCGACAACTGGGACTTCCGCCCCCTCTATACCGACGGCCGCTGCCCGATCTGCAATTGGCAGCCCGAGGGTTGGCCGCTGCCTGCGCCGCCGTGGGCGCTAGCCCTGGAACGGATGCAATGGGACTTCGTCGGCCTCTTTGGCCTGCTCGCCGTGCTTGTGGTTCTTGGCTACTTGATGGCGGTGGGGACCGGAATACTGCATCGCTAGCGCCCTTGTCGGCCAATCGTGAAGTCCTAATGGGGGGATGAACCCCCGTAAGGGGTTGCCTCGGCCGGCGTTTTGTGAGGGGCGCCGACCGAGGTTGAGGGAGGGAGGGGAATAGAGGCTCCGGCTCTGCCGGGGCCTCTACTTACGTACAACCCCGGGTGACACGGGCGAATTCCGGGCGCGCCGCTTACTCTTGCCGGAAGCTGTGTTCGCAGGGAAGCGGGATATCTGAAGGCGCCCTGTGATATCTATGGAGGCTCAGGAGATAACCAGGTGACTCAGGTGATGACCCCGGCCAGCCCAGCCAGCGCGCGTCAATGGACGCCGCGCCGTGCGCGCACGGCCGACCAGCTCGACATCTCCCCGGGAGTGGTGTCCGATCTCCTGCTCAAAACCCTCTACCAAGCCAGCCCCCTGGCCGGCTTCGAGCTGGCCCAGCGGCTGCGCCTCGACTACCCCATCTTCAGCGCCCTCCTCGACGACCTGGTCACCCAGGGCCAGGTGCAGAAGCTGGGCGACTCGCCCCGCCGGCCCGCGCAGCTCTCGTCGATCGATGAGGGGTTCAACTACGGCATCACCTCCACAGGGATCGAGCGCGCCCGCGAGGCCACGGCGCGCAACGCTTACGTGGGCGTCGCCCCGGTGCCGCTTGAGACCTACACGCTCTCGGTCGTGCAGCAGGCGCTGCCAGAGGGATTTGCCAGCCCGGAGCGGCTCGAGAACGCGCTGCGCAACCTGGTCCTACCCAAGACGACCCTGAAGCTGCTTGGCCCCGCGCTCAACTCGCGCTCGTCGATTTTCCTGTACGGGCACTCCGGCAACGGCAAGAGCACCATTGCCCGGGCGACGCGCGACCTGCTCGGCGGTGGGATGTATGTCCCCTATGCGGTGGTCGTCGAGGACCAGATCATTCGCCTGCTGGACCGCGGTTACCACGAGCCGCTGGGCAACGCTGACCCCAACGCGGACCAGCGGTGGCTGTACTGTCGGCGACCGTTGGTGACCGTCGGTGGCGAGCTGGACAACACCATGCTGGACCTGATCTGGCACCCGGATGCGCGTTTCTACGACGCCCCGCTGCAGATGAAGGCCAACGGCGGGGTGTTCCTGGTCGACGACCTGGGTCGCCAGGTGACCGACCCGAGGACGCTGCTCAACCGCTTCATCATCCCCATGGAAGAGGACATCGACTACCTCAACATGACAGCGTCGGGTCGCAAGATCGACATCCCCTTCGGGGTCCTGCTGATCTTCTCCACCAACATCCAGCCCAAGGAGCTGGTGGACGAGGCGTTCCTGAGGCGCATCCGCCACAAGGTGCGCATCGATGATCCCAGTGAGGATGCGTTCAAGGAGATCTTCCGGCGCGAGGCCCAGGAGCAGCACGTGGCGATCACCGACGCCTGGATCGACTACATCCTCAAGCTGGCGTACAAGGGCACCAACCCACCACGCCCGCTGCGTGGCGTCCACCCCCGAGACCTGCTCACCCACATCCGTGAGATCGCGGAGTTCGAGGGGGTCAAGGACGTGGTGATAAACGCCGAACTGGTCGACGCCGCCTGCGCGGCCCAGTTCGTGGACGAGCTCTAAGCGCCCTCCCGCCGGCGCCGCGCCCAAGAACGCGTCCCAGGCGCGTTGTATATTTCTGTAAAGGCCTGCGGGGGGCAGACCAACAGGGAGGTAGTGCGTTGCGACGGATAGTTCTTCTTGTCCTTTGCGGCCTGGCCGCACTCAGCCTCTTCGGCGCCGTGGCGCAGGCGGCCCCATCGGCAGCAGGCACGAGTGACCGCGTGACGGCCTTTAACAAGACCTCCGATGTGCGCGTAACCATGCCTGATGGCGTCAGCCTGGACACCGACGAGTACGTCCCCACGACCGGTTGTCCCTGCCCGGTGATCATGGTCCAGACGCCGTATCGCAAGAGTGGCACCGCAGTGGGGGAGTACAACCCGTATTTCCCGTCCCATGGCTACGCGGAGATCGTCGTCGACGTTCGCGGCACTGGTTCCAGTGAGGGCTACTGGGACTCGTTCGGCCAGGACGAGCAGCGCGACGGCGCCGCCATGGTGCGGTGGGCGGCGAAGCGGCCGTTCTCCAATGGGAAGATCGGTCTGGCCGGTGTGAGCTACAGTGCCATCAACCAGTTCCTGACGATCGAGCAGCCGGGCACCGAAGCCGTCAAAGCCATCTTCCCGATCGTTCCGATGAGCGATCCCTACCGCGACGTGACCTTCGCCGGGGGGAACACCGACACGGGCTTCATCCCGCTCTGGTTGGGTCTGGTCAACGGCCTGAACTCCGTCCCGGCCGACGACGCGCAGCAACAGCCGGGGATCGCGCTGAACGTCCAGTCGCAGCACCTGCTGGATGTCGCGAAGTTCGCCTCGCAAGCGGTCGGAGATGCCACGCTCGGCGGCTACGAGAGCTTGCTCCCGGCGCAGGCTCAGACGTTCCCGAACCAGGCCTACGACGGCCCGTTCTATCGAGACGTGGCACCGCTGAACCGCATCGAGAACGTTCATGTCCCGACCTTCATCGTGGGCGGCGAGTACGACCTCTTCCAGCGCGGTGAGCCGTTGCTGTACCGTGGGCTCAATCTTCCGGTGAGCCAGAAGAAGCTCCTCTTCGGCCCTTGGTACCACGGCTCGCCGACGGCGAACCTGACTGCGGACGACGGCTCTAACCCGGTTCGGGACCAGGCGGCCACGCTGGTCCCCTCGACCAACAACCTCTCGCTGGCTTGGTTCGACCACTGGCTCAAGGGCGCCAACAATGGCATCGACGCCTTTCCCACTGTTGAGACCTACCAGATCGGGCGGAGCGCCTGGGCCCCGGACTCCTCATTCCCGGCGACCGGGACCCGCTACCAGCCGGCGTACCTTGATGGGACCTCCTCGGGATCGGGCGCAAAGGCCCTGTTCGATGGCTCGCTGACCTCCAAGGTCGGCGCCGCCGGCTCGGCCCAGATCCCGTGGCAGTCGATTACGGGGGAGTGCTCGCGGTCCGCGGCACAGTGGACGGCGGGTATCGTGAACATCAGCCAGTGCTCCGCCGACAACAGCTCGGCCGAGATAGCCGGGGCCAGCTTCACCGGCCAACCGTTCAAGAAGGACTACACGCTGTCGGGTCCGATGATGGCTGACATCTGGGTGAGCTCAACCAGGCCCGACACCACCCTGGTGACCACGTTGACCGACGTACACCCGGACGGCACCTCGGACAGGCTGACTGCAGGCTCCCAGGTCGCCTCCCTGGGTGCGGTGATCAACCGGCCATGCGGGGCCAAGGTCGAGGACTGCTCGATCTACTCCGGTGGTCAGATGACCGAGCCGTGGGATCCTTACACCAAGGCCTCCCAGGTCATGCTCACCCCCGGCAAGCCCACGGAGCTTCGGATAGAGATCTTCCCGACCTCGGTCGTCCTTCAGCCGGGCCATCGCCTGCGCCTGAACATCAGCACCGGGGACCTGCCCCACCAGGGGCCGAACTCCTCCACCCTGGCCAACTCCGCCGGCGGCGTCGACACCATCTACTACGGCGGCGCGACGCCCTCGGCGGTCTACCTTGGGGTCGTCGGTGGCGTCAGAGCGGCGGGATCAGGGTTGCCTCGCGCCGCCGTGGCAGGTGCCGCCCAGCCGCCGTCCGCAGCGGGATTGGCGACTGCCGGTGGGCAGGGCGTTGAGCGGGCCGGGACGGGGAACGTGGCTATATCGCGCACTGCCCCTGTGAGCACCAGGCTTCCGCTCCTCCAGCAGGCTGCACTCGCGGGAGCAACAATCCTATTGGTCGGGGCCTTCGCGGCCACGATCCTCCGCCGGCGCAAGGCCGCCGGCTGACGGGTCAGGGCCGGCTAGTCCTCCAGGCGGAATAGGCCTCAGCAACTCCTGCCAGGCTTATGCCGACAAGCAGCGCCTCCACTGGAATCCCCGTGGTGAAGGGCGCCATGCCCAGCTTCCAAGGGGCCCTGTCCCCGGCGAGGATCGCGATATTCACAGCAAGCACGACGCCGACGACCGACGCGGCGCCCGCGACCAGGATCGCAATCCGGCGTACCTGCCACCTCGGGACCAGCACGAGGACGGCCGCGAGGCCGAGACTGATGCCCAGTCCAAGCTCTGTGATCTCGACCAGGCGGGGCATGAACGGCCCAAACGTGCGAGCCAGCGAGGCCATCAGCTTGCCGTACGGCCCGGGGGTGTGGCCTACGAAGCTGAGGAAGCCGCGGATGAAGGGGTCGTTCTGCAGCTTGGTCAGACCGGAAAAGAGCCATTCCCAGGCCTGCACGGCGCTGATCGTCGTAAGCCCGGCGAAGGGTGCCACGCGGCCGCGGTGGCGATTCGGGTGCGCCGCATGGCCGTCGTCGAATGCGCCGGCTCTGTGCGGGGGGAGCGGGTACTGGTCACCGATGAAGCAGCCATCTGGTGGACCTCCAGGGTTCAGGTCCCGGCGGATTCCGTGCCCTCACTGGATATACGCGGGAGTGCGCAGCACGCGATCACTTTCGGCGCAAGGCACGAGCAGCTAGCATCACCTCGGTAACCTGATGATGGGAGCGCGGAGCGGGAAGCACGGCAGCTGGAGGGGGACCTCGGTCGGGCTCCTGCTGGGGGCGGGCGTGTTCGGCCTGCTCCCCGCGCCGGTCAGCGCCACGACCCCCGTTCCGGCGACCTTCCTGGTGGGAACCGCGGCGATCGACATCACGCCCAGGGCCTGGCCGGTGCATGCGGCCGCGTACGGGATCCACACGGCGTCGAAGGTGCAGGCGGGGCGCCGCTTCATGGCGCGGTCGATCGCGGTGTCGGCCGCAGACGGCTTGATGGCCCACACGGTGGTCCTCACTGTCCTCGACAGCCAGGGATATTTCATCGCCTACAAGGAAGACCCCATCACCGACCCCGGCTACTTCGGTACGGCCGGCATACGAAAGAAGGTGATGACCGACACCGGCCTGGACGTTGAGCACGTCATCATCGCGGCGACGCACACGCATAACTCCCCGGACAGCGTCGGCGTCTGGGGTGGGGGACAGGACGCCAACAACGAGGCGTACCTGCAGGTTGTCCGCGACGGGGCAATCCAGAGCATCGAGACCGCGCTCACGAACCGCCAAAAGGCCAGGCTTTCGGTCGGGATGGTCGACGCCCGCCAATACCAGGACACCTTGCAGGAGGTGCGCGGTGACCCTGCGACGTACCCCATCGATCGCCTTCTCCGGGTTCTACAGGCCCGCGACAATTCCGGCAACGTCATTGCCACCCTGGTCAACTACGGCGACCACGGGACGGTCCTCGGACAGCTCGTCGACACCATCTCGCCGGACTGGCCGGGCGAGGTGGCATACCAGCTGGATGCGCGGTGGGGGAGGGGCACCACCATCGTCGTCCCGGGGGCGGTCGGCCGCACCTGGCCAAACTTCCCGGACCAGCCCAAGGGGACGCCGTGGCAGACGTACCTGGCCACGTTCGGCCGCCTGGTGGTGGGCAAGGTCGATGCCGCGCTGGCGCGCGCGCGGCCGGTGGTCGACGGCACCGTGAGTGGGGCAGGGGTGCAGTTCCTCGAACCCATCACCGACCCGGTGGGGCCGGTACTCCTGGACACCAAGTTCTGCTACCCGATGACGGGGGTCTGCGGGACCATGCGCAGCCTGGCACCGCCGTACCTGATCGGGCCGGCGGTGATCGGCACTGACCTGAACGCGCTCCGAGTTGGCGATCTGTTCATCGGGGGGGCGCCGGCCGAGGCCTACCCGGAGATCTCCACCGAACTGCAGTCGCGGGTGCTGGCGGCGGCGGTCTGCGGCGAAAACCGCCACGTCTTGGCGCTCAGCCTGGCCAACGACCAGATCGGCTACACGCCGACGGCCGACGAGTACGGGGTGGCGGTGCAATATGGATCAGATGAGGGCCTGTTCTCGCTGAACCCGGTCATCGGCAACGATGTCATCAACAAGCAACTGGCCAACGCGCGGACCCTGGGGTTCGCCACCGGGCCGGATTACACCCAGGTGCAGCCGATACAACCGCCGCCTGAGAACAACAGCCCGGCGCCGCCCTTCCGCGACATGTCTGGCCCGGTCCCGAACTGTGGTGTCGCCGGGGCAAGCACCAGTGCCTCCCCACAGCCGACCCTTGGGGACTCCGATCGGTCGTCGCTCCCGCTGACCAGTGCCGCGAACCCGTTCGTCGGGGTCTTGGCGCTGCTGATTCTGCTGGTGATCGCGGCGGCCGGGTCCGTGGCGCGGGCCAGCGGGCGCGCCGACCCGGGCGAGGGTTAGGGTGAACGGCTTTCGAGATGTAGCGACACCTGGGAGGTAGCCAGGTGTAAGGGGACGGACCCAAACTTTGGGAGTTCAAAGCTCAAAGGGAGGGGACACGTATTCGCTCAGATTCGTCCGCATGCACTACACAGAGCTGAGCCCGGGGCGCCAAGCGCTGGCCTCGACCGGTCAGACTGCTCGGAAATGACCCGTCGGTCTTCGTGGGTGGCGCCGATCCTTCTTGTTGCCCTGGTCGCCTGCGGGCCGGGTGCCAGCCGCCACGCCCCTGCACCGTCGCCGGCGCCAATTCCGAATCTGACGCCGTCGGACGTTGCCCCACCGGAAAAACGTAGCCCCACGCCAATCGCTGAAGCGACGCCTGGCGCCGTCAGAGGTGCCCGCGGGATCCCCAGCAACGCGCCCTGGGCGACCCTATACGGGGCGGCGCCCCGGGACGTCCTGGTCAACCTGGCCCTTGAGTAGCAAAGGAACAGAAAACCGGGTTAAGGGAGGTGGATTCAGTCTTATAGCGCCTTCTCAAGTGCGCGTCCTCTCGACCGAGGGGCACGGCGAGAGCGAGGTTGCCGACCACCATGGGCGTAAACACACTCGTCGCGGACGGCGGTCCTCTCCGCGGCAACGCGCCACGACCGTAGTCTGTTGCGCCGCCCAAGTCCCACTTCTCGCTCCGACTTCGCGCGCTCATGGTCCCTCGCAGGTTCGCCGCGGCGATCGAGTCGGTCGGCGCGGCCGTCGCCGAGCAGTGCCGGTGCGATGACGCCACGCATCGTGCCTTGAAAACCCCGCAAGAAACGGCTGCCCTCGTCGTTCTTACTAGCGCGGGGATGTTGACCGCGACGTAGATGTCGCGGACCCGTCAGCTCGGATTTTGCTCCACATCCGGCTGACAGCGGGAGCGAAGAGGGTTCAAATGTCGATCACGACTTTGGTTTTCGCGCATCAAGATAGCGCCACTGTGCCTCCTTGTGCTCGGAGGGCTCGCGTTCAGCGGCTGCGAGTACAACGACACCACGACGGGCTCGAACACCTACGACATATCAACCGAAGGCGAGCCGACCACGGGGGGGACGCTGCTGTCCGCCTCTGTCGGCAGCGGCAAGGGAGACGGGACCTCGAGATCCGGCCAAGGGGGTGCGGCGATCAGCGAGAACAATGGCACGGCGTCCGGCAGCCTCATCGGTCTGAGCACCGCCGGCAACGTCGGCAGCGGCTACATCGCCGTCGCACCACAAGGGTCGGCATCAGGAAGTAGCTATGGTGCGGGCGGCAACGGAGCATCAGCGCCCTGGGCGGTCACTGTGAGCGGCCCCGCCACCAGCACCAGCTCCAATGGTGTCGCGGTCAGCGCGCAGGGGGATGCCACCGGAGCCTGGGCGGTGAGCGGGACGGGCAACGCCAACAGCACGTCCAGCCGCGGGTTCTCGGCGAGCCTGACGGGATGTGCGACCGGAGGTGCGACGTCGGTCAGCGGCGGAGCGTTGCAGACCAAGTGCTAGAGAACGCGGGCGACGTGTCGGCCGAGTGGACACGCCACCGGGCGTTGGCCGTGCCCGCGGCCCTGATTTTGACGTTCTTGGGAGTCATGAACGCGAGTGCGGCCTCAGGCCAAACTGTCTCGTCGGGCTCCGCTCCATCCTTGCCGAACGCGATGTGCTTCAGCCTCGCATGCGTCGACGGCCCCCCGGATCCCCCGGCCCTGCTTCCGCCGGCGCCTCCTCCACCTGCCGATCAGATCCCGGTTCCGCCCCAGCCGCCCGCGCCGCCATCGATCTATACGTTCCAACCGTCGGGGGATAATTCGTCGCCAGGAACCTCATACAGCCTCTATATCGATAACGCACAGCCGTCTAAGATGGACGATGTGGGTTGTCGCGAGGTGCAGCGAGCAAACCAAACCCCGGGCCCGGTCCTTGCTGGTGTTGGTGTCGACTGGGCGATCATGCTCGACTTCGGGCAGCCGATCCTGGTGAGTCCGGGCGTATACGGCTCCCTGTTGCACGATGACGTCACCAACGCGTCTATGGCGGACATCCAGAGTGCAGCGGCCGCGGGGAAATTGTCAAGAGTTGTGGATTAAGGGAGCTGGTCACGCGACGTCCCTCGTGTCCTCGCGCTCCAATTTGACACCGTCCACGAAGGTCGCGCCAGCGCGTACAAGCGCGACCAGGTGCGGCGC
>JBPCPW010000030.1:0-18134 GCA_050998755.1 Candidatus Dormibacteria bacterium | reverse complement strand
CTACAGGAGAAAGGCCAATGCTTAAGAAGCGCGCTCTTGTCGCCCTGGCGGCATTCGCCGCCGCGGGCCTTCCCCTCTCGGCGCTCAACACCATCCCGGCGGCTGCATCGAGCCACCGGGAGGCGCCGCTGACCTCGCAGGACCCAACCGCGGACGGCACTGACGTCTACGCGTTCACGCCGGCGGACAACGCCAACTCGGTCACCTTTGTGGCCAACTTCAACCCGTTCCAGTTCGCCGCCGGCGGCCCGAACTTCTACCGCTTCGGCGATGACGTGAAGTACCAGATCCACCTTGACCTCAACGGCCAGGGTACGGACGGCGTCACCCTGAGCTTCAACTTCAAGACCAATACCAACAACGACCAGACCTTCCTGTACAACACCGGAGCGATGTCGGTTCAGGATCCAACCACTGCGCCGGTCCCGGCCGGGGGCCAGCAGTTCAACCACTACAAGAACTTCAACCGTCCGCAGGTTTATCAGGTGACGCTCGATCCACGGGGCTCGGGTATCACGCAGTGCCAGTCGCCCGCGGTAACCGCGGCCGGAGCGTTCTTCTCTCCGCCGACCAACGTGGGACCGCGCTCGGTCTCCGACTACCACTCCCTCGCGAACGCCGCGATCCAGACCCTGACCTGCTCCAACGGCGACGGCAACTACCCGCCGATCAAAGTGTTCGCCGGCCAGCGCTCGGACCCATTCTTCGTAGACCTTGGGGGCGCTTTTGACCTCCTGGGCCTCGGAGCCGGACAGAATGTCCTCACCGGGCTGAACGTCGGCTCGATCGTGGTCAATGTTCCCAAGGTGATCTTGAACAACAACCTCGGTGCCAATCAGGTGGCGACCACGGGTAACAACCCGCAGCCGGCCCAGCCCATCGTCGGCGTGTGGTCCAGCGCCAGCCGCAACAAGACCACCACCATCAATGCCGACGGGACACGCACCGCCAGTGACGCCACGCAGGTCCAGGTCTCTCGCCTGGGCATGCCGTTGGTCAACGAGGCGGTGGTCCAGCTGAAGTACAAGGACGTCTTCAACAGCACCCAGCCGTCGGGTGACGGCGGCCTACCGGCAGACTTCAAGGCCCGGGTCTTCGCGCCCGAGCTGGCGGGCCTGTTCAGGGCGCTGAAACTCGATCCCAACGCCCCCCTGACCAACCGCCAAGACATCGCGGCCACCTTCCTGCAGGGTCTTGACGCGCTCAAGACCCATCCTCGGAACGCCAGTATCGCGGAGGAGCTCCGCTACAACTACTCTTCGGCAAGCGGCACGGCCGCGGCCAACGAGAACCGTCTTGGCCCGCTGGGCGGCGATACCAACGCCGACCCTGGGTTCCCCCAGGGGCGCCGCCTGCTGGACGACGTGGTCGACATCGAGCTGCTGGCCATCCAGGGCATCCTGTGCGACCCGGCTCACATCAGCACCTTTGATCCCCAGTTCTCAGCCCAGGCGACCGCGCTCGGCGCGCCCCACCAGGGGCAGTGCCGCAGCGACAATGTCGTCCCGGGTGGCAACGGCCTGGGAGATGGCGTTAACAAGCCTGACAAACAGGTGCAGGACGTCTTCCCGTACCTCGCCGACCCGACCCAGGGCTAAAAGCAGCCCGAGCCTGTCCAGGATCAACGATGGGGCCCCGCGAGGGGCCCCATCATCATTGTTCAGATGCGACACCTTGTCCCGGCCGCGCTAGCCGCGGTAGCCCTGCTCTCCGCCGCATGCGGGATCCCCTCCGGCACGAAGCCGCCCTCGGCGGTCGATTCGACGTCGCCGCCGCGACCCGGCGCCGCGACGGACGCCCTGATCGCACGGGACCAGGCGAGTCTGAAGCTGAACCCCACCAGCAACACCATCAGTGCCAGCCTGGCGGGGGCGTACCTGCAGAAGGTCCGCGAGGTGGGCGACCCTTCCTACTACGGCAAGGCAGACGAGCTGCTCCAGGCGGTGCTGAAGCGCGACCCGACACAGTTGGCGGCGACCGTGCTGACCGGCCAGCTGCAACTGGCCCGCCACCAATTCCTCACCGCACTCGACTGGGGGCAGAAGGCGCGGGCCCTCAACCCTTACGTGACGCCGCCGCTGGCCGTCATCGTCGATGCCGAGGTGGAGCTCGGGCGCTACCCGGCGGCGATCGACGACGTGCAGAAGATGGTCGACCTGAGGCCGGACCTCAGCTCGTACAGCCGTGTCTCCTATGTCCGCGAGCTCAAAGGGGACCGGGCAGGGGCCATTGAGGCCATGCAGGCGGCGCTGACCGCGGGAGGCAGCATTCCCGAGAACACGGCCTACGTGCAGGTGCTGCTGGGAACGCTGTATTTCAACCAGGGTGATGTGGCCTCGGCCGCCGCGCAGTACAGGCTGGTCCTGGTCGGCTACCCGGACTTCGTCCCGGCCCTCGCGGCACAGGCCGCGGTTGCCGCCGCCAAGGACGATCTCCCCACCGCAATCAGGCTGTACAAAAAGGCGGTGGACATCTATCCGCTGCCGCAGTACGTCATCGCCCTGGGAGACGTGTATGCGGCGTCGGGAGATTCGGTCAATGCCGGGCGCACCTACGACCTGGCCGCGGCCGAGCAGCAGCTCTACCAGGCCAACGGCATCGACCTCGACCAGGAGCTGGCCCTCTTTGATGCCGACCACCAGCGGGACTCCGCCAACGTTCGCACCCTCGCGGCGCGGGCGGTAGCCGACAGACCCAGCGTGACCTCCTACGACGTCTACAGCTGGGTGCTGTACCAGGCCGGCGACTTCCAGGGTGCCCTGGCCGCCACCCGGCAGGCGCACAAACTGGGCACCCGTGACGCGCTGTTCTACTTTCACACGGGCATGATCGAGGCCAAACTGGGGATGAACCATGAGGCGCGGTCGGACCTCGGCGCAGCCCTTGCGATCAACCCGCATTTCTCCGTCCTCCACACCCCCGAAGCCCAGAAGGAATTGGCGGCGCTCGGGGGACCACTGTGAGGCGCCGGGCCGCTGCGGCCGCCCTGGCGGTGTTGATGACAATCGCCGTGCCGGTCGCGGCGTCAGCCCACCCCCTGGGCAATTTCACGGTCAACCGATACAGCGGGATCGTGGTTTCGGGCAGCCAGGTCCGCGTCCACTACGTCCTGGACATGGCCGAGATCCCGGCGTTCCAGGAGAAGCAGACGATCACCGACCAGGCGAGCTATGCCGACCAGAAGTCTGCTGAGCTGGGCCGCAACCTGGAGGCGGTGGTGGACGGCGGCCGCCAGAAGGTGGCGGTGCAGGGACGGACGCTCACCTTTCCCCCGGGTCAGGGTGGCCTCAGCCTGCTCCGGCTGGAGGTGGTCTTCGCGCTACCGGACCTCAAACCGGGCACCCACCAGGTCCACTACACAGACCACAACTTCGCGGGGCGCCTGGGCTGGAAAGAGATCACGGTGCAGGCCACCGGTGGGGCCTCGCTGAGTGACGACTCGCTGCCGTCCCACTCGGTCAGTGACGAGCTGAGACAGTACCCGCAGGATCGCCTCAGCAGCCCCCTTGACGTCACCAGCGCCAGCTTCGGGGTCAGCCCTGGAGTGGGCGCCGGGGCAATGCCTGATTTCCTCAAGCACGCGCCAGGGGGCCTTCGCGTGGTCCAGGATCGATACGCGGAGCTGGTCGCGGTCGGCAATGTCACGCCCCTGGCAATCGTCCTATCGCTGGCGCTGGCTGTTGTGCTCGGCGCGGCCCACGCGCTCTCCCCGGGGCACGGCAAGGCGGTCATGGCCGCCTACCTGGTGGGCAACCGCAAGGACTCGTGGCACGCGGCAATCCTCGGCGGCACCATCACCGTGACCCATACCATCGGCGTCTTTGCCCTCGGCCTGATCACCCTCTATCTGTCGACGCTGATCACCCCCGAGCGGCTCTACCCCTACCTGACGCTGGCCTCCGGGTTGATGGTCGTGGTGCTCGGCATCAGCCTGGTCATCGGCAGGACGCGGATGGCGCTGCGGACCTCGGGGTCGCCGGCTCACAGCCACGACCACGACCACGATCACGACCACGATCACGACCATGAGCATGACCATGATCACGGCCCCGGCATGGTCGCGGTGGGGGAGGAGCACAGCCACGGGCTTGGCACCCACGTGCACCAGGTGCCGGCGCAGGGCACAGGAATCGGCGGCCTGGTGGCGATGGGCATCTCGGGCGGCCTGCTTCCGTGTCCGTCGGCGCTGATCGTCCTGCTGTCGGCCATCGCCCTCCACCGGGTGGCCTACGGGATCGTGCTGATCCTCGCCTTCAGCGTCGGACTGGCGGCGGTGCTGACAGGGATCGGCGTCGCCCTGGCACGCGGTCTGCCGCTGCTGCGCCGGCTGCCGGGGCGCTCCCGCCTGGGATCTGTCCTACGCCTCACCCGGTTCGTCTCCGCCGGTGCGGCGGTGGTGATTACTGTTGCTGGGGTCGGCCTGACCCTCCAGGCCCTGCCGCAACTGAAATGAAAGTTATCCTCGCCAACGCCCGCCATGTCACCCGCGCCGCGCTGCTAACCACTGTCGTTGCGCTGGCGGCTTGCGGCGTGCCCGGGGACCACAGTTCGGATGCCGCCACAGTCAATGGGGTCGCGATCAGCCGAGACGCGTGGCAGAAGGTGGTGGACGGGTCGCAGAAATCGCTGGAGCTGCGCGGTATCCCCTCCGACAGCAAGACGGCGGACGGCCGTCGCCGGCTGGAGGCCAGCCAGGTCGCGGCGCTCCGCGAACTGATCCGGGAGGAGGTTTACCAGCAGATGGCCCGCGAGAAGAACCTGTCGGTGTCGGACAAGGAGATCGACCAGTCGATCAAGGATCTGGATGCCACCCTGGGCAGCCACGCCGCGCTGGAGGCCAAGCTGGACTCGGCAGGCCAGACCGACGCCGACCTGCGGCACCTGATCTACGTCAACACCCTGCGACTCAAGCTGCGCCAGGGCAACACCAACTTCAGCGCCGACCTCGACAAACGCCTCCGCAACGGGATCCAGGCGTATGTCGGCCCCTGCGCCACAAACCACGCGTGGCCCCAGTGCACGGGCCAGGACCCCTGACCCGCCGCCTGGCCGCGGTTGCCCTGGTGGTTCTCGGCGTCGGTGCCTGCGACCTGCCCGGAGCCCACGCCGGTGATGCCGCGGTGATCAACGGCCATGCCATTCCCAGGCCCCGCTGGGATCACCTGGTCGAGGTGCTCAAGTCACACGTGCCCGTCGACCTCAACTCCGACGCCGGCAAGGCGCAGGTGCTCAACATCCAGACCCAGTCGCTGCGCGCGGTGATCCGCGAACAGCTGGTGGAGGACTTCGCGCAGCAGCGGAACATCTCCGTCAGCAACGCCGAATTGGACAGCGGAATCACCCGGCTGCGGGATTCCCTGGGGGGCCAGGCCGAACTCAACAAGCGTCTCGACCTAACCGGCGAGAGCATCACCGACGTCCGCCACACCATCCGGATCAACCTCCTGCAGAACAAGATGAAGGCTGCCTCCACCACCTACCAGGCAGACTTTGACAAGGCCCTCAAAGACGCCCAGGTCAGCGCCTATGTGCCGCCCTGCGACAACGACCACACCTGGCCGGCCTGCGCCGGCGGGCAGCGCTAAGCCGGCTCGGCCACCGCGACCACCCGGGGGTCGTTGAGGTTGTAGGTGGTGCAGGTGACCAGGATCAATTCCTCGTGCTGCACCGGCTGCAGCCACCGGGTGTCGTGGATCGGCCACCTCGGGAAGAACTGCCGAATCACGTAGTGCAGCACCCGGCCGTCACTGCGGTCCACCTCGACGGTGTCTCCAACGCCCCCCGTGCCGGCCTGGGCAGCAGCCAGCAACGGACCGAACATCCCATTCTGAGCGTGGGCGTAGACCATTGATCGAACACCGTCACCGGGCGGGGAAAGGGCTGGGTGGATGGCCGCCTTGTACAGCGGCACGTTGGTTCCGTCGCCGCGAATCAGGGGCAGGTCGATGCCCAGCTGGGGGATCTTGACCCGGGCCTTGCTGTCGTCGGTCGAAATATGAAACACCGGTTCGGCCGCCGCCGGCGACTGGTCGGGGTCGGTGTGGGGCAGGGCGGGCGCACTGTGCCGCCGCCCAACCGCGTTGCCGCGGAGTAGTCGTGGTCCCAGCGCGATGGCGCCAATTACCAGGACCAGGGCCAGCGTGACAATCCCACTGACGGTGGCGCGCTTGCGCCACCAGGGGAACGATCGACCGCGGAAATAGTCCACAGACCTCAGTCTAGATTCGAGCGCCGCCGTCTCGCCGCTCTGGAGTATCGACTGACACAACCGGTACCGAGAGCGGCGACAATAGCTCCCACACCCGTTCGGAGGAGACTGAGCATGCTGACCATTCCCGCCGTCAACGCGCTTCCCGGCCTTGTCGGTACCGAGGTGGGTACCAGTGATTGGTACGAGGTGACCCAGGAGCAGGTCAATCTCTTCGCCGACGCCACCGGTGACCACCAGTGGATCCACGTCGACCCGGAGCGCGCCAAGGCGGGGCCGTTTGGCGGCCCCATCGCCCACGGGTACCTGACACTGGCTCTGATCCCGGTGCTGATGGGCAGCATGGTCAAGGTTGAGGGCGTGAAGATGGGGATCAACTACGGGTCGAACCGGGTGCGGTTCCCAACCCCGGTGAAGGTCGGGTCGCGGGTGCGCGGTACTGGCCGGTTGAAAGAGGCCACCGAGATCTCCGGCGGCGTTCAGGCGGTGTTCGAAGTGACGGTGGAGGTCGAGGGCAGCGCGAAGCCCGCCTGCGTCGCCGAGACCGTCGTTCGCTACATGGGCTGACCGCGCGATGGAGGTGGAGGGCCGGGTGGTGGTGGTGACCGGTGGCGGCAGCGGCATCGGTGCCGCCCTGGCGCGTCGGTTCTCGGCCGCCGGGGCCGCTGCGGTCGTTGTCGCTGACCTCAACGAGGCGGGAGCCGGCGACGTCGCTGCGGAGGTCGGGGGCGACGCGCACCGCGTTGACGTGACGGTGGAAAAGGATGTCCAGGACCTGGTGCGCCGCACCACAGAGGCGCACGGACGGGTTGACATCTATTGCTCCAACGCCGGCGTGGGCCTGGGCCAGGGGCCGGAGTCACCTGACGCCGAGTGGCTGAAGAGCTGGGAGGTCCACGTGATGGGCCACGTCTACGCCAGCCGGGCCCTGTTGCCGGCATGGCTGGAGCGGGGTGAGGGGTATTTTGTCGCCACCGTCTCGGCCGCCGGGCTGCTCAACCAGGTCCTAAGCGCGCCGTACGGCGTCACCAAAGCGGCCGGGCTGTCTTTTATGGAATGGTTGGCCATCAACTACGGCGACCGGGGCATCCGCGTCTCCGCGCTGTGCCCCCAGGGGGTCCGCACGCCAATGCTCAAAATGTCGGGCTCGACCTTCCTCGATGAGGGAGCGCTGGAGCCTTCGCAGGTCGCCGAGGTGGTGGTCGCGGCGATCGCCGAGGAGCCATTCCTGATCCTTCCGCACCCCGAGGTCGCCGAGTATTTCCGGCGCAAGGGGGATGACTACGAGCGCTGGGTTCGCGGCATGCGGAGGCTGCGCGCCCGCCTGGCCTGAACTGGGCTAGTTGGCCTTGATATCGAGGAGTCGCGCTCGCACGGCCTTGCGGTCAACCTTGCCGACGGGCGTGAGGGGCACGGAATCCATGATGTGCACCTCGCGCGGGTACTTGTAGGCCCCCAGCTTCTCCCGCCCATAGGTGACCAGCTCTTCACGAGTGACGGTGGCACCCGGGCTCAGCGAGACGAACGCCACCACCTCCTCGCCGGTCGCCGGGTCGGGACGGCCGACCACCGCCGCCAGCTGCACCGCGGGGTGCTCCAGGAGGGCATCCTCGATGTCGCGGGGGTAGACGTTGAATCCGTTCCGGATGATCAGGTCCTTCTTGCGGTCGACGATGTAGACGAAGCCGTCGCCGTCCACGTGACCGATGTCCCCAGTGTGCAGCCACCCATCGCGTACCGTCTCGGCGGTGAGTTCGGGGGCATTCCAGTAGCCCTGCATGATGGTCCCGGAGCGCGCGCAGATCTCGCCGAGCTCGCCCATTTGGACGTCCTTGTCGTCGTTGTCGAGGATGCGCACCTCGCAGCCGGGGACCGGTTCGCCCACCGACCCCATCCGTCGCCGGCCGGGCCGGGTGCTGCTGATGATCGCCGAGGATTCCGTCAGCCCGTAGCCCTCGCGCACCTCGCAGTTGGGGACGCGGCGCTCCAGCTCGTGGATGACATCGGCGGCCAGGGGGGCGGCGCCGCAGGCAAAGAACCTCAGCGACGACAGGTCGTAGTCCTCCAGGGGCAGGGCCAGCATGACCTGGATCATCGACGGCACCAGTGGCACCACCTGCACCCGGTGCGCCTGGATCAGCGAGAGGCACCCGGCCGGGTCGAACCACTTCATCAGCACGCTGGCGCCGGGCTCAACTGAATGCATGCCGACAACCGTGACCAGCAGTCCAAAGGAGTGCGAGAGCGGCAGGGACACCAGCGACCGGTTGATCCCGGGGACGTAGCCGGCATCGTGCGAGGAGCCGCCGGCGCGCCACAGGTTCTCATGCGACAACATCACGCCCTTGGCGCGCCCGGTGGTGCCGCCGGTGTACATCAGCGCTGCCAGATCGGCGTCGGCGCGGGGGACGATTCCGAGCGGTTCGGCGGACGCCAGTTCGTCCAGCGAGATAGCGCCCTCCTCGCCACCCGCGCAGACGATCCACTCCACGTTGGGAGCCGCGGCGGCGGCGCTCCGCACCTTGGCCAGGAACTCGATGGAGGTGAACACGGCGCGCGCGCCGCTGTCGCGCAGGATGTTCTCGAGCTCCTGGTCGGACAGCAGAAAGATCGCCGGGGTGATCACCGCACCGGCCCGCCACAGGGCGGTGTAGATGGTGCCGACGTCGGGCGAGTTGGACATCATCACCACCGCGCGGTCTCCCGGCTGCAGGCCCCTGGCCGCCAGGCCACCGGCGATCCGCACACTGCGGTCGAAGAGATCCGCGGACCTGTACCACCGGTCCTCGAAGAACAGGGCCTCGCGATCACCGAGGCGTTCCAGGGCCTGTTCCGCGAGATGGGCCAGGTTGTGCTCCCCGGTGGCCGCCACGTCGCTAGACCGTTGCCATTTGCGGCGCCGGGACGGCCGTTTGGGGCGCGTCGAGGCCCAGCCCGGAGAGCCCGGCGACGCGGTCGCGGTGCTCGGTCGCGCTGCCGAACAAGCGCGCGTCGGCAGCTGCGCGTTTGAGGAAGAAGTGCAGGTCGTGCTCCCAGGTGAAGCCGATGCCCCCGTGCACTTGGAGTGCTGAGGCGGCTACCTTCCAGCCCATCTCCGCGGCGGCCACCTTGGCCACCGAAGCGGCCACCGGCAGGGCGACCGGGTCGGCGTCGGCAGCCCAAGCAGCGAAGTACGTGGCAGAGCGGGCGCTCTCCACCTCCAGCAGCATCTCCGCGCAGCGATGCGACACCGCCTGGTATGCGCCGATCGGGCGTCCGAACTGCTGTCGCTGCTTGGCGTACTCCACCGCCATCTCCATCGCCCGCTGGCCCACGCCGACGAGCTCTGCGGATAGCGCCACCTCGACCCTCTGCAGGCCGCCGCTGACGTCGCCGCCCAGGGGCTCCCCGCGCCCGGGGCGCACCCGAAAGAACATGCGGCTGGGGTCGATGGCCGTCAATGGCTCGATTTGACAATCGGCGGCGGCCACCAGGGAGGCCTCTTCGCCGTCGACCAGAACCAGCACGTCGGCGCCCTCCGCATCCGCGACGATCGCGCTGCCGTCGCTGACGACCGTGCCTGCTGCGCCCCGTTTCTCGCCGGAGGCCACAGCCTCCAGCCACTGGCTCTTCTGGTCCGCGCTGCCTGCGCTGCCAATGAGGATCCCGGCAGCGGTGTTCGACAGCAGCGGAGACGGCGCGCAGGCGTACCCGAACTCCTCCATCACCACCGCCAGCTCGACAAAGCCGAGGCCCGCGCCACCCGATGCCTCGGGCACCGCAATTCCCGTCCAGCCCTGGTTGCGCACACCGGTCCAGAGCGTGTCGTCGTAGGTCCCGGCCTCCACCTGTCGACGCACCGCGCGGAGGTCGGATTTGCCGGCCAGGAAGGCACGCACTCCGTGCTTGATCGCCTGCTGCTCCGGGCTCAGGTCAAAGTTCAAGTTCGCCCCTCCTCAACGCAGCCGCGGGAGCATCAGCACTCGCTCGGCCAGGATGTTCTTCTGGATCTCGCTGGTGCCTCCCTCGATCGAGTTCCCCCGGGCGCGGAACATGCGATAGCTCCACGGGGTGTCATCGACCAGCCCCTGGTTGCCGCGCACCTGGACCGCGAACTCGGTCATCGCCTGGTTGATCTCGGCCCACTGGATCTTGACCAGCGAACCCTCCGGCCCGGGCACGCCGTGCTGGATCACCTGGCTGAGCCCGCGGGCGCCGTTCAGCCGCATGGTCTCGGCCTTGACGCACAGCTCGCCGAACTTCTGCCGCACCGCGGCGTCGCGGTCCTTGTCCAGCTCGCGGATCATCGCCGCCAGCTCCCGCAGCTGGATCTGGATGGCGATCGCCGAACCCAGCGAGAGCCCCGCGCGCTCCAGTGCCAGGGTGGTGATGGCCACCCCCCAGCCGTCGCCGGGTTGGCCGACGACGTTCTCGTCGGGCACAAAAGCATCGTCGATGAAGACCTCGTTGAACTCCGATTCGTTGGTCAGCTGGCGCAGCGGCCGGGCCTGCACCCCCTCCTGATGCATGTCCATCAGGAAGTAGGTGATGCCCGCGTGCTTCTTGGCCTCGGGATCGGTGCGCGCCAGCAGCATGCACCACTTGGCCTGGTGAGCAAAGGATGTCCAGACCTTCTGGCCATTGATCCGCCACCCGCCGTCGACCTTGACCGCCCGGGTCTTCAGCGACGCCAGGTCAGAGCCGGCGTCGGGTTCGGAAAAGCCCTGGCACCAGATCTCGTCGGCTGCCAGGATGGGTTGGAGGAAGCGTTCCTTCTGCATGTCCGTACCGTGGGCGATGACCACCGGGCCGCCCATCACCAGGCCCAGGATGTTGGCCGGCGCTGGGACCCTGGCACGCACCATCTCCTCGTTGAAGATCGCCGACTGCATCAGCGTGGCGCCGCGGCCGCCGTACGCCACCGGCCAGGTGAGCCCAGCCCATCGGTCCTCCTGCATGCGGTGTTGCCAGGCGCGGCGGAACTGGAACGACTCCTCGGCGCCCTCCGGCTCCGGCCCGGGATGGTTCTTCTCCAGCCAGGAGCGCAGTTCGGTGCGGAACTGCTCCTCCTCCGGCGTCAGCGTCAGGTCCAAGTCATCACCTCCGAAGCGCTCTACGCTAGCGTATTGATCACCCACATTGGGCGAGGAGGCTTACGAGGATCGCCGATGGACTTCGGGCTGAATCAAGGGCCCGGCGGCCGGAGGGCATGCGGGGCGACACAGAACTTGCGTAGTGCGGTACCGGTGAAGTAAAGTACGGGCCTGTACTCCAAAGAACTGGGGTGTTCTTTTGGAGCGCGGTGGGGACGCCACCGAGTTGGGGTTGGTTTAGCGGGTGTGCTTTGCGGGGTTTGAGTAGTGCTGAATAACCGGTCCAATGGGGCTGTTCTGCGGCTGCCACGGTCGCTGCCACGAGGGCGGAACGCACTGCCGCGCGACATCGTGCTGGTGTCGCAGTCCGAACGGTTGCTGCAAGCAATCGTCGAGGTGGTCGCGGAGAACGGCTATGCCGCCACGCGGGTTGCCGACATCGTGGCTCGCGCTGGTGTCTCGCGGGGAACGTTTTACCAGCAGTTCCGGGACAAAGAGGACTGCTTCATGGCCGCCTTCATGGACGGCTCCCGGCGGCTCTTCGAGGCGGCGGAGGCGAGCGGGGTCGAGGAGACCGACCCTCTCCTGCGCCTCAGGCGCAGCATCCGCGGCTACCTTGCGATGCTGGCCTCCGAGCCGGCCTGGAGCCGCGCCTTTCTCGTCGACATCCGGTCGGTGTCCGCGGCGGAAACGCAGCGGGCTGAGGTCCACGGCTGGTACGTCGACTTGGTGCGGCGCTGGCGCCGGTGGGCGATCACTTCGCTTGGCGACAGCTCTATACCAGAGTCCGCCTATGAGGCCTGTGTCGACGCAGAGAATGAGCTGGTCGCGCGCCACGTCGAACGGGGCGCCTTCGCTGACCTTGCAAGCCTGGAGGACTCCATGGTCTACATCCACCTGGCACTCCTTGGATTCCCCAAGCAGGCCGCAGCAATTCCCGGAGGAGAACGCCGATGAATCTTTGGCAGCGGATGATCATGACCCGGCGATACGCGCCCTTCCTGGTGCTGGCGGTGGCGCAACTGGTGCTGGTCCTGGTGGCGCCATCGGTGGGCCTGACCACCGCCGCCAACCCCTTTGGCACTTTTGGCAGTGGCGACCAGGGCGCCGCGACGTCGGGGACCACTGACTCGGGGGCTGCCGCCGGCGGCGGTGCGGCAAATGGGACGGGAACCGGGGGCACCAACGGAACCGGCTCCAGCGCCTCTGGCGGCGGCGGGGCGGGAGGATCCGCGGCGGGCCGCACGGTGGCGACCAACGGGCTCGGCATCCCCACCACCGGCGACACCAGCCACTGCGTCAACGGGCGCCAGTTCGGCGACCTGCCAACCGCACCCTCATGCGTACCTAAGTGGGCCGGCGGCAACAACGGCGGCGCGACCTACCAGGGCGTGACCGACAAGACCATCGAGATCGTCTACTACCGCGAGAAGGACAACCCGGCGGTCAAGGCGTTGGAGCAGCAGATCAATGTCTATTCAGACCCCGCCAACCAGCTGGCGTTCAAGGCGGCGGCCGAGAAGTTCATCAATGCGCGCTACGAGTTCTACGGCCGCAAGGTGCACATCGACATGTTCTTCAGCGCCTCGTGCGATCCCTCGCCACCCCAGCCCGAATGCTTCAAGGGCGACGTGCGGACGCTCAACGAACAGTTTCATCCCTTCGGTGTTATCTATGAGAACAACACCGCGATCCCCGGGTTCTTTGACGAAGCCACGCGTCTTGGAATCGTCAGCTTCGGAGGCTGGCATTTCGGCGACAATGTCTACAACATCCCGCGCCGGCCTTTCCACTACGACGTTTACATGGGCGGCGACAGCCAGGCGGTCATAACCGGTGAGTACTGGTGTAAGCGCCTCGCCGGACTGAAGGCGCGTTTCGCCGGCGACCCCCTCCTGCAGGCCAAGACGCGCAAGATCGGCATCGTCACCGTGGACACCCCCGTCAACGTGCCGCCGGCCAAGCACCTCGCGGACATCATTCACGGTTGCGACCCCAACTTCGACGAGAACAAGGACTTCCTCAAGTACTCCTCCGACATCACCACCGCGAGCCAGCAGGCCGGCACCCTGGTGCATCAACTCTCGGCCGACGGCGTCACCAGCGTGATGCTCTTCGGTGACCCCATCGCCCCCGTCTATCTGACCACTGCTTGCACCGGGCAGGGCTACTTCCCCGAGCACGTCCTGGTGGGCAGCGGCCTGATCGACAACGATCAGCTGGGCCGCCTCTACGACAAAAATCAGTGGAAGCACGCCTTTGGGCCCAGCGACATTCCCACCCCCCTGCCCATCGACAAGTCGGACGCCGGGATCGTGTGGCGGGCCGGCGGCGGCAGCGGGTCGGTTTACAGCGCGGCCAACCTGCCCTGGTCGTACTTCAACCTGATTGCCAACATGCTCCAGGGAGCCGGCCCCCACCTCAACCCCGGGACCTTGGAGAGTTCGGCGCTCAGCGCCCCCGCCCAGAATGAGTGGCAGAACACCCACGACCAGTACCACGCCATGACCGTGCTGCGCCCCGGGAAGTACACCGCGATCACCGACCAGCGTGAGGTCTACTGGGATGCCAATGCGCCTTCACAGTTCGACGGTAAGCCGGGCTCATACGTCCCCCTGAACGGGGGCCGTCGTTATGCGCCCGGGGGATGGCCCGGCGGAGAGCCCACCCTGCCTGCCGGTGTCTGAGTCGCTTTCGCGGGTCTGGAGCCACCCCGTGGGGGGGAGGGTCCTCAAGACCCTGATCTTCATGATCGCGATGCTGCTGGCGGACGAGGCCATCTTCGGCCGCCGCAGCATCGTCAAGGCCTTCGGGTTCCTTCCGGTGCCGGTGGGGATCGAGCTTGGGATTGTGCTCAACGGGATGGTGATCGGCACCCTCTACGCGATGATCGCGTTTGGCATCATCCTGGTCTACCGCGCCAACCGCATCATCAACTTCAGCCAGGCGGGGCTGGGCTCGGTGCCCGCCCTCTTCGCCCTGATCCTGCTCACCACCCGGCATGTTCCGTACTGGATCTGCGCCATCGTGATGCTGGTCGGCGCCGCGGGAATGGGCGCGCTGATGGAGGCGGGGATAATGCGCCGCTTCCAGGACAAGCCCCGGGTGATCGCCACCGTCGCCACCATCGGAATCGCCCAGCTGATGATCCTGGGCGAAATCTACGTTCCGCTGTGGACCACCGGTAGCTCGCTGGCACCGACCTCGTTCCCCACCCCCTTCCAGCATTTCAACTTCCGGGTCACGGGGTTTGTCTTCAGCGGTGACTACATCGCCATCGTGGTGGTGGCACTGGGAGTGATCCTCGCCCTGGGGTCGTTCTTCCGTTTCACCCGGATGGGGATAGCGATGCGGGCCTCCGCCGAGAACTCGGACCGGGCCTCGCTGCTGGGCATCCCGGTGGCGCGCGTGTCGACGCTGGTGTGGGTGCTCGCGGCGGTGTGCTCGGGCGTCGCGGTCTTCCTGCGAATCCCCGTGCTGGGCCTGCCGATCGGGGCCAGCGTCAGCCCAACGCTTTTGCTCTACGCCCTGGCGGCGGCGATCGTGGCGCGCATGGAGAGCCTGCCGGTGGCGCTCCTGGCGGGCATGGCGATTGGCGTCGTGGACCAGTCGGCCTATGTTTACAGCAGCAAGCCGGATCTCTCCATCGCGATGATGCTGCCCGTCATCCTCGGGGGCCTTCTGTTGCGCCGGAACAATCTCTCGCGGGCCATGGACACCGGCATCTCCAGCTTCCGGACGCTGCAGGAGTTCCGGCCGATCCCTCTGGAACTGCGCCGGTTACCGGAAATTCGCGCGGCGCGCGTGATCCTGGGGGTGCTGGGCGTGGTCTTCCTGGTGGCGTTCCCCCACATGATTGGGACCAACCGGGCAGGACTGGTGACCCTGGTGGTGATCTACGCCATCATTGGCGTCTCCCTGGTGGTCCTTAGCGGCTGGACAGGGCAGATATCCCTGGGTCATTTCGCGTTTGCCGGTATAGGCGCCGCCGTGGCCGGGGGGCTTGCGGCCAACCACCACGTGGACTTCTTCGTGGCCCTGCTGGCGGCCGGCCTGGCGGGCGCATTCTTCGCATTTTTGATCGGAATCCCGGCGCTCAGAATCCAGGGGTTGTTTCTGTCCGCGGTCACCCTGGCCTTTGCGGCGACGGTGCAGAACCTGCTGCTCAAGCCCGAGTACTTCAGCTGGCTGCTGCCGGACCCCAACAACCCGATCGCCCGCCCATTCCTGTGGGCCCGCATCGACACCCGCAGCGACCTCAGCTTCTATTACGTTTGCCTCGCGTTCCTGGCCCTCGCGTACCTGGCCGCACGCAACCTGCGCGGCAGCCGGTCGGGCCGGGTGTTTGTCGCCACCCGCGACAACATCCGCGCGGCGCAGTCGTACGGTGTCAGCGCCGCCGGCTCGCGCCTGGCAGCGTTCGCCTTCTCGGGATTCGTGGCCGCCGTGGCCGGTGGGCTGCTGGCCTACGAGTTTGGCAGCGTGGACTTCCAGTCCTTCCCCCTCAATCTCAGCCTCGATGTTTTCATCTTCGCGGTCATCGGCGGATTGACCTCCCTTCCCGGGGCCATCGCCGGAGCCGTCGTGTACATGAGCCTGCGCTATTTCCTGCCGCTGGTCGAGCCGGGGATGCCCCACCCATACCGGGACGTGGTGCATTTCATCGACGTCATCGGCATCCCCACGGGGGTGCTCTTCGTACTGAACTTTGCGCCCGGTGGCCTGGCCGAGGGCTTCTACGGGATTCGCGACTCCATGCTGCGCAGGGTCGCGGCGCGTCGCGGCCTGGAGGTGCCGAGCCTGCTCGCGGATCGCCGTGTGGAGGAGCCCACGTCGGATCTCAACGTGGTGCACGCTGCCGACCACAAACACCAACCCATGAAGGTTGACCCCAACGCCATCCTGGTGTGTAAGGGGGTCGACGTGGCCTACGACTCCGTGCAGGTGCTGTTCGGTGTCGACCTGCAGGTCAAGCGGGGCGAGATCGTTGCCCTCCTGGGTACCAACGGCGCCGGCAAGTCCACGCTGCTCAAGGCGGTGTCAGGGCTGGTCAAGCCCACCTCCGGCAGCATCACCTTCGCAGGCAAGGAGATCGCCGGGTCGGGTCCGGCGCACGCCGCCGGCCTGGGCATCGTGCAGGTCCCGGGTGGCAAGGGCATATTTCCCACCCTGACCGTCGCTGAGCACTTCAACCTCGCCGGCTGGCTGGTGAAGGATCGCGAACAGGTGACGTCGGGAACCGAAGAGGTGCTGCGTCGCTTCCCGCGGCTGCGAGAGCGGTTTCAGCAGCTGGCGGGCAACCTCTCTGGCGGGGAGCAGCAGCAGCTGGCGCTGGGGATGGCGTTCATCGCCAAGCCGGAGATGCTGATCATCGACGAGCTGTCGCTGGGCCTGGCGCCGCTGGTGGTCGAGCAGCTGCTGGAGTTCGTCCGCGAGATCAACGCCAGCGGCACCACGGTGCTGCTGGTGGAGCAGTCGGTGAACGTCGCCCTGACGATAGCCGGGCGGGCGTACTTCATGGAGAAGGGCGAGGTCCGCTACGAGGGGGCCGCCATCGACCTCCTGGAGCGCGGCGACATCGTGCGTTCGGTGTTCCTGGAGGGGGCCGGCCGGAAGACGCCCGCTGCCGCCGCGGCCGGCAACGGAAACCGCAACAGCACCGCCGCCAGCAGCCGCAGCGTGCGCGCGAAGAAGGCGAAGCTGGAGCAGGAGGCGGCGGAGCCGGTGCTGGTGGCCGAGACCCTGGCCAAGTCGTTTGGAGGAATTCGCGCCGTCAACAACGTCAGCCTCAAGGTGGCGCCTCGGGAGATCCTCGGTCTGATCGGCCCCAATGGCGCGGGCAAGACCAGCGTCTTCGACCTCATCTCGGGCTTCACCACGCCGGACCACGGCAAGGTTCTGATCGCGGGCGTCGATGTCACCCGCTGGTCTCCCGACCGGCGTTCCCGCGCGGGGCTGGGCCGCTCATTCCAGGACGCGCGCATCTTCCCCTCGATGACTGTCGCCGAGAACATCGCCACCTCCCTGGAGCGACACCTCCAGGTCCGCGACCACCTGGCCTCCAGCCTGGGAATGCCGGCGTCGCGCGAGCAGGAGGAGGATGTCGCCTGGACCGTGGCCGACCTGATCGAACTGATGAACCTGCAGGCCTTCCGCGACAAGTTCGTCCGCGAGCTGTCCACCGGGTCACGCCGGGTGGTCGACCTTGCGATGGCCATCGCCCACGACCCCTCGCTGCTGATCCTCGACGAGCCCTCCTCGGGTATCGCCCAGAAGGAGACCGAGGCCCTGGCGCCGCTGCTGCAGCGAATTCGGGAGGAGACCGGCTGCGCAATGCTGGTGATCGAGTACGACATGCCCCTGGTGACCGAGGTCTCAGATCGCCTGATGGCCCTGGAGCTGGGCAAGGTGATTGCGGAGGGAATCCCCAAGGACGTAATTCGCGATCCCCTAGTCGTGTCGTCATACCTCGGCACCGACGACAAACTGATCAAGCGCTCCGGCGTCAAGGCCGGCACAGTGGTCGTCGCCGGGAGCCGGGCATGAGGCGCGGACTGCCCAAGGGCCGGCTGATCGTGCTCCTGTCGGCCATGGCCCTGGCGATGGTGTCCTGGATGTTCTCGGCGCCTCCGCAAGCGGCGGCCGCGCTGGCACCGGCCCAGACCGCCTGGTGGCAGGTTGCCAACCAGAGCGGCGCCCCGGCGGTTCCCCCCCCGCCGGACGTCAATACCACCAAGCACGATCTCTATGTTCACGGTGCCGGCGGCGTCGGCCTGCCCGGTCGGGTACCGGAGCCGCCCACGCAGCCCCCCACCGCCCCAGGCGGCGCCCCCGCCCTGTTGGCGATTCGGTCC
>JBPCPW010000095.1:0-79192 GCA_050998755.1 Candidatus Dormibacteria bacterium | reverse complement strand
CCTGGATCGGCGCGACCTTCGGGGGCATGACCAGGCCGGACTCGTCCCCGTGGCACATGATCAGGGCGCCGATCACCCGGGTGGACAGCCCCCAGCTGGTGCTGTAGGGGTTCTTGCGCTGGTTGTCGCGGTCGGCGAACTCGATCTCGTAGGTCTTGGTGAAGTTCTGTCCGAGGTGATGACTGGTACCCGATTGCAGCGCCTTGCCATCGGACATCAGGGCCTCAATGGACATCGTATAGTCGGCGCCCGGGAAGGTCTCGGCCGGCGATTTCCTACCACGGAGCACCGGCATCGCCAGCCACTCCTCGGCCAAGACCCGGTAGCACTCCAACATCTTCGCCACCTCGTCGGCGGCCTCCTCGCTGGTGGCATGGAAGGTGTGCCCCTCCTGCCACAGGAATTCCGCCGTGCGCAGGAAGAGCCGCGTCCGCATCTCCCAGCGCATGACGTTCGCCCATTGGTTGATGAGGACGGGCAGGTCGCGATAGCTGCGGATCCATTTCTTGTAGAGGGTGCCGATGATGGTCTCGCTGGTGGGCCGGATCGCCAGGCGCTCCTCCAGCTTGGCGTTGCCGCCGTGGGTCACCCAGGCCACCTCGGGCGCGAAGCCCTCGACGTGCTCCGCTTCCTTCATCAGCATCGACTCGGGTATCAGCAGCGGGAAGTACATGTTGCTGTGCCCGGTGGCCTTGATCATCCCGTCGAGCGCGTCCCTGATGTTCTCCCACAGCGCCCAGCCGTAGGGCCTGATGACCATGCAGCCGCGCACCGGGGTGTAGTCGGCCAGTTCGGCCTTGCGGACCACGTCGTTGTACCAGCCGGAGAAGTCCTCGGACTTCTTGCGGATGAACTCGACGTACTCGGGCTCGCGCTCGGGTAGGTCGAGGTCGGGGTCTGGAATGCGGGTCTGCTCGCTCACGGTGGCGATAGCTTAGCGGGGTAAGGCGTCAGACCTTGACCCCCGCGGCATCCTCCGCGGCGATCTTCTCAAGCTCCTCGATGATCGCCGGCAATAGCTCCGCCTCGTCCATGCTTTTCACCACCTGGCCGTGCTTGTAGAGGATCCCGCGACCCTTGCCCCCGGCGATACCGATGTCGGCGTGGGCGCCCTCTCCGGGACCGTTCACAACGCATCCCATGACCGACACCGTGATCGAGCGCTTGATCTTGGCCATGTAGGGCTCGATCTCCTTGGTCAGCTTGAAGAGGTCGATCTCCAGCCGGCCGCAGGTCGGGCAGGCCACCAGGTTGGGCCCGATGGGATGGGCCGACAGCGACTTGATGATCTCCTTGCCCACCAGGATCTCGTCGACCGGGTCGGCGGTGAGACTCACCCGGATGGTGTCGCCGATGCCCTCCGCCAGCAACGTTCCCAGGGCCACGGAGCTCTTCACCGTCCCCGCCGGTGGCGGCCCGGCCTCGGTCAGACCGAGGTGCACCGGGTACGGGTTGCCCAGCGCCGCGAACTTCCTGTAGGCCAGCAGGGTGGTCGGGACGTCCGACGCCTTGAGACTGACCTTGATCATGCCCATGCCGAAGTCGTTGTCCTCGAGGATCCGGATGTGGCCCATGGCGGCCCGGACCATTCGATCCGAGGTCTCTTCTGGTGGACGTGGCGGCGCGGTTTCGATCGCGGCCTCCAACTCTTCCAGGCCATCCTCTCCGTCCTGGCCGATGCGCTCCAAGGAGTTCCGCGCGGCCTTGGCATCCGATGCGGTGCGGTTGTCGACCGCCTCGCGGCCACCGTAACCCGCGCCGGTCATCTCGTCGGGGGGCAGCGAACCGGAGTTGACCCCGATGCGGATGCTGATGCCTCGCTCCCTGGCCGCCCGCACCACCTCCACGACCTTGTCGCGATCCCGGATGTTGCCAGGGTTGAGACGCAGCCCGTGCACCCCGGCGTCCAGGGCCATCAGTGCCAGGCGATGGTCGAAGTGGATGTCCGCGATGATCGGCAGCCTGGTCCGCTTGACGATGTCGGCCATCGCCTCGCCCGCCTCGCGGTTGTTGCAGGTGATCCGGACGAGATCCCCGCCGGCATCGGCCATGCGGGCGATCTGGTCCACGGTCCCCGCGACATCGCGCGTATCTGTCTTGGTCATCGACTGAACCGAGATCGGGGCGGCCCCGCCGATGATCACGTCGCCGACGCGGACGGGCGCGGTCTTACGGCGCGGAACCAGCCCGGTGATCGCCATGATCTCACCGGTCTGGTGCTCTCCCTGGATTACTGGAAGGTTCTCGCTCATCAGGCTCCTATCCAAATCTACGCGTCAGCCCGCGCACTGGCTCAGCAACTTCGAGAACGGCACCCCGAGGCGGATCAGGTCGTTGTAGCTGATGAAGAGCACAAAACCCAGCAGGACCAGCAGCCCCGCGTAGTGCACGCGCTGCTCCTTCGCCGGGTCCACGGGTTTGCGGCGCACCCCCTCGATCACCAGGAACGCGAGACGGCCGCCGTCAAGTGCGGGCAACGGCAACAGGTTGAGAATCCCCAGGTTGACCGAGAGGAAGGCCATGAACTGGAGTAGCGACAGGATGCCTTCCTGGGCCGCCGCGGCGGTCGCGCGCACGATGCCCACCGGCCCCGACGGGCCGCAGGGTCCGCCGAGTCCGCCGGGGATGTGCCCGGTGAGGATGGTCGCGAAGCCTCCGAAGGTGGCGCCTATGGCGTCCTTGTCGGCGATCACGCTGTCGCCGATAGCGCCCAGCACGTCATAGCCGCCGCCGGTGGTCCGTACGCCCACCCGGTAGACCCCCTGGGCTATCTCCGGCTTGATCGTCTTCTCGACGTTGGTGCCGTTACCGGGGTCTCGGTAATCAACGACAATCGGCTTTCCACCGCTGCTCTGGATCGTGGTGCGTAGCGCCTTGGCGCTGGCGACGGGCTGGTGGTTGAGGGCCGTGATCTCGGCATTGATCGGCACACCGGCACGACCGGCGGGGCTGTTCTTGACCAACTCCACGACTTTCAGTGGGCCGCCCATGACCAGGAGGTTGGCGACCAGGAAAATCGGGATCGGCAGAAGGAGGTTGGTGAGAGACCCCGCAGCGATGATCGAGAGTCGGCGCCAGACCGGCTTGCTGTTGAAGCTACGGGGCCCCGCCTCCTGGTCGTCCATGCCCGCCAGGCGCACATAGCCGCCGAGCGGCACGCTGCGAACCGCGTACTGCGTCTCCCCCCTCTGCCATTTCACCAGCACGTTGCCGAAGCCCACGTTGAACTCCAGGACCTTGACCCCATTCAGCTTGGCCACCAGGAAGTGGCCAAACTCGTGCAGGGTGACCAGGACGCCGAAGACCGCCGCGACGGCGAGAGCGATCAGTACCGGGTTCACAGCGAGCGCTCAGACCCCATACGGGGGCTAAACAGCGAGGGCTCCCACCTTATGCCGCGCCCAGGCGTCCGCCTCCATCAGGGTCTCGAGGGAGTCGACCGGCCGAGGGTCATGGGCGTCGAGCGCGTCTGCCACCAATGGGACGATCGCGTCAAAGGCGATGTGTTTGTCCAGGAACAACTGCACCGCCATCTCGTTGGCGGCGTTCAACACAGCGGGGTATGTCTGTCCTTTCCGCCCGGCTTCCAGCCCGAGAGGAATCGCCGGGAACCGCTGGGGGTCGGGCTCCTCGAAGTCGAGGCGGCCGATCTTCTCCAGCCGCATGGGCTCGGGGTAGCGCGCCAGGCGTTCCGGGTAGCCGAGAACGATGGAGATCGGGATGCGCATGTCGGGCAGCCCGAACACCGCCTTGGTCGAGCCGTCGTAGAAGTCGACGAACGCGTGGACCATCGACTGGGGGTGGATCAGGACCCGCATCCGGTCGTAGGGGACATCGAAGAGATGGTGCAGCTCAATTAATTCCAGGGCCTTGTTCATCATCGTGGCGGAGTCGATGGTGATCTTGGGACCCATGGACCAGGTGGGGTGCTTCAGAGCCTGCTCGATGGTCACCTCGTGCAACTTCTCGAGGGGCAGCTTGCGGAACGGCCCACCGCTGCCGGTGAGGGTGATGCCGGAGATCGTGGTCAGGTCCTCGCCCCAGCGGCATTGCCAGACCGCTGAATGCTCGCTATCGATGGGCAGCACCCAGCGGCCCCGCTTGCGCGCCTCCGCCATGACCAATTCACCGGCCACCACCAGCGCCTCCTTGCTGGCCAGTGCGACGTCCTTATCGGCCTGCAGGGCGGCCAGCGTGGGCTTGATCGCCGCCGCCCCGGTGATCGCCACGATGACCATGTCCGCGCGCGGCTCCGTCGCCGCCCGCAGGACGGCCTCCTCGCCGACTTCGATCCCCCGCGGCGGCCGAGAGCGTCCGACCGGCAACTCCGCGACCGCGGCATAGGCGTCGTGGTGAAGCATGTGGTAGTGGACCAGCTTGGCGACGTCCTTACCGGCGGCCATCGCAACCAGCTCGTAGCGGTCTTTGAACTCATCCATGACCTCGATCACCTGCCGACCGATCGATCCGGTGGCACCGAGCAGCGCGATCTTGTGGTGGTTCATAGCGGGAGCTTCGCGTGCAGGACCAAGGCCATGTAATAGTAGGCAACCCCCGGGATCAGGATGAGGCTGTCGATGCGATCGAGCATCCCCCCGTGCCCGGGCACGAACGAGCTGGCGTCCTTGAGCCGTGCGGCGCGTTTGAACTGCGACTCGATCAGGTCGCCTGCCTGCGCGGCCACTGCGACCAGCATCCCCAGGACCAGGCCATGGGGGAAGAAGGGCACGTCCGCCAGCTGCCCCATCAGGGCGAAGAACAGCGTCTGGGCGAAAAAGCCGCCGATCGCCCCCTCGAGCGTCTTCTTGGGGCTGACGATGGGAAAGAAGGGATGCCGGCCGAGGCGGCTGCCCACCAGGAGGGCCGCCGTGTCGCCGATCACGGTTGATCCTGCCAGGGCCACCAGCCAGGCCAGCCCCACGCGCTCCGGGTCCGGGTCGTGGATGGAGAACAGGGCGAAGTAGTAGCCCAGGCTCCAGCCCAGGTAGAGCGCCCCCGCAACCGCAAACGCCCAACGCGTCATGCCGTCGACCGGCCGACGGGCCAGCAGGAAGCCTCCCAAGCCCAGCACCACCGACGCGGTTATCGCGCCGGGCAAGAGGGCCGGCGCAGACCTGGTCAGCTGGAAGCGGAACAGGAAGACCATCGCCAGCGGAAACAGGACCCAGGGCGCCGCAGGGGCGCCCATGTGCCTGGTGATGAGGTAGAACTCGACGATCCCGACCAGGATCATGGCGCCCAGGACCACAAACGTCGGCACCGGCCCCAGCGCCAGGGCACCCACGATCAGCGCCAGCAAGACGGCCGCGCTGCCCACTCGCACGAACAGTGAACTTCGGGCGGGGGCGGCCTCGCCCAGTGGGAGCTCGGCGGCACCGGCCTCGCGACCTGCCTTGCCCGCGATCGGCCTGGCCTCAGGCACTGCCAACGCCCAGCCCCCCGAAGCGCCGCTCGCGACTGGTGAATGAGGCGATCGCCTGCCGAACGTCGCTGTCGTCGAAGTCGGGCCACAGGCGGTCGGTGTAGTGAAACTCGGCGTATGCCGCCTCCCAGACCAGGAAGTTGGAGATGCGTTGCTCGCCCGCGGTCCGGATGATCAGCTCAGGGTCCGGCAGGTCAGGGTTGTAGAGAGACCGCGCGATGTCCGACTCTGCCAGCGTCGCCGGGTCCGCGCCTTCCAGAATCAGCTTACGCGCCGCATCGACGATCTCCGCGCGCCCGCCGTAGTTGATCAACAGGTTCAGCACCCGCCGGCTGTTGCCGCGGGTCAGGCTCTCCGCCTGCTCTATCTTGCGCACCAGGGCAGGCGAGAGCTGCTCCCTGCGCCCGGTGACCCGCACCTGTACGCCCTTCTCATGTAACTCGGCAATCTCGCGGTCAAGGGTCTGCGAGAACAGGCGCATCAAGCCTGTCACCTCGGTCCTGGGTCGCGTCCAGTTCTCAGTTGAGAAGGCGTAAAGACTGAGGATCTCGATGCCCAGTTCGTCGCAGGCGGTCATCACCCGACGGATGGCGTTCAGTCCGGCCCGGTGACCCTCAAGGCGCGGTCGGTGACGGCTACGGGCCCAGCGGCCGTTGCCGTCCATGATGATCGCGATGTGGCGCGGCACCTGCATCACGGTGGTGAATTATCGCGGCCGCAAATTGATAAGGGGGCGCCGAGCCTCAGGCTGGACGTCAGACCGCCATGATGTCGGTTTCTTTGCGCGCACCCTGCTCGTCGGCGATGGCGATGAACCGGTCGGTCACTTTCTGCAGCTGGTCGAGGCCACGCTTGGCCTCGTCCTGTGAGACCACGCCCTCCTTTTCGAACTCGTTGATCCCATGTTGCTCGTCGCGGCGGACATTGCGAATCGCCACCCGCGATTCCTCCACCTTGTGCTTGATGACCTTGACCAGTTCCCGCCGGCGCTCCTCGGTGAGAGGGGCAAACGGGATTCGGATGACCACCCCGTCGTTGGACGGGTTGAGGCCCAGCTCCGACTTCTGCAGGGCCTTCTCGATGGGGGCGATCGCCGAACGGTCGTAGGGCTGGATCACCAGCATGCGCGGCTCTGGGGCGTGGATCTGCGCGATCTGCTGCAGCGGTGTCGGCGAGCCGTAATAGTCCACCGTAACCCGCTCGACGAGCCCCGGCACGGCGCGCCCGGTACGGATGGTGTTCAGCTCGCGGTCCAGGGTCTCCAGCGACTTCTTCATCTTCTGCTCGGCTTCCTTCAGAAGGTCATCTATCATCCCGGGTCCTCCTACCGACCATATACCAGGGTGCCGATCTCCTCTCCGAGGACGACCTTCTCGATGTTGCCCTCCTGGAAGAGGTCGAAAACGATGATCGGCAGGTTGTTGTCCATGCACATGGTGATCGCGGTCGAGTCCATCACCTGCAGGCCTCGGTTGATAACCTCGAGGTAGCTCAGGCTGCGGTAGCGCTCGGCGGCCGGGTCCACCAGCGGGTCGGCGCTGTAGATCCCGTCGACCTTGGTGGCCTTGAGGATGACCTCGGCATTCAACTCGACACCCCGGAGAGCAGCCGTGGTGTCGGTCGTGAAATACGGGTTTCCGGTGCCCGCGGCGAGGATGATCACCCGACCCTTCTCCAGGTGACGCACGGCGCGCCGGCGGATGTAGGGCTCCGCGATCTGGGCCATCGTGATGGCCGACTGGACCCGGGTGGGGACGCCAATCTTCTCCAGCGAATCCTGCAGCGCAAGGGCGTTGATCACCGTTGCCAGCATCCCCATGTAGTCCGCCTGGGTGCGGTCGATGCCCCTCTCGCCTCCGCTGGCGCCACGGAAGATGTTGCCCCCGCCGATGACCACCGCCATCTCGACCTGGTGCTCGCGCACCCGGCTGACCTGGCGCGCGACGACGGCAACCCGGTCGGGGTCGATGCCGTGACCCTGCGGACCGACCAGCGCCTCGCCGCCAAGCTTGAGGAGAATGCGGCGGTATTTGGGTGCCGGCGCCATCTCCTCGCTCAAGCTCGTTGCTCCTACTCCTCGCCCGCGGTGACGTCGACCGTAGGGCTCTGGCCCACCTCGAAGCGAACAAAGCGCGAGACCACGATGTTCTCCTTGAGCTGCGCCACGGCCTCGTCGACCAGGTCTTTGACCTTCTTGCTGGTGTCCTTCAGATAGACCTGGTCGAGCAGGCAGATCTCGCCGAAGAAGGAGTTCAGCTTGCCCTCGACCATTTTGTCGGCGAACTTCTCCTTACCCTGCTCTTTGGCCTGGGCCATGGCGACATCGCGTTCGCGCTGGACCAGCGGGGCCGGCACCTCCTCGCGACGGACGTACAGGGGCGAGCCCCCCGCCACCTGCAGGGCCAGCTCGCGGGCGAGGGTCTGGAAGATGTCGTTGCGAGCCACAAAGTCGGACTCGCTGTTGAGCTCGACCAGCACCCCCACCGATCCGGCCCACTGTGAACCCTCCGCAGTGGACCTGTGCACGTAGGTCGCGATGACCCCCTGGCCGGCGTGGCGGCCCGCACGTTCGGCGGCCTTGGTGATGCCCTTCTGGCGCAGCCAGTCCTTGGACTTTTCGATGTCGCCGTCATTGGCCTCCAGGGCCTTCTTGGCGTCCATCATCCCGGCGTTGGTGGCGTCGCGCAGCTCTTTGATCATTGCTGTGGTTACCGCGGGCATCTAGGCGTCCCCCATCATCTTGTCCTGCTCGTCGAGGCCCTCGAGCTCCTTGGCAAACTCCTCCTCATCCACCTCGGGCTCGGGCTTGACCTCCTCGTCCTCCGGTACCTCGTCCTGCTGCACCTCGGCGGGAGGCGCCTCAGCGGGTTCGGGCTCGGCAACCGCCGGTTTCTCGGCGACGGCGACAGCGGCGGACTCCGGCTGCTGGACGGGAGCCTCCGGGAGAGCCTCCGGGGGCGCCGCCGCGGCGGCCACGGCCGCGGCCACTGCCGCCGGCTCAGGTACCACCGAAGGCCCTTCCGCACCCTCCTCGTCCTTGTCCTGAGGGCGCGAGGCGCGGCCCTCGATGCAGGCATCCGCGAGACGGGCGGTGATCAGCTTGACCGCGCGGATGGCATCGTCGTTACCCGGGATGACGTGGCGGATCAGTTCTGGGTCGCAGTTGGAGTCGGTGATCGCGATCACTGGGATCTTGAGGCGGCCGGCCTCGGTCACCGCGATGTGCTCCTTGCGGGGGTCCACCACGTAGACCGCCGAGGGCAGTCGCTTGAGCTCGGCCATGCCGCCGAAGTTGCGCTCGAGCTTGTCGAGCTCATCCTCCAGCTTGGCCGCCTCCTTCTTGCTCATCTGCTCGAACTGGCCGGTGTCCCGCATCTCGCGGAGCGCGCGCATTCGATTGAACCGCTGCTGGATCACCGTGAAGTTGGTCAGCATGCCGCCCATCCAGCGATGGTTGACATAGTGCTGGCCGGAGCGCTTGGCCTCCTCCTGGATGATTCCCTGGGCCTGCTTTTTGGTGCCCACAAAGAGCACAGACCCGCCGTTGGCGACCTCCTGGGTCACCCACTTGCAGGCTTCCTCGAGCAGCTTCACGGTCTGCGCCAGGTCGATGATGTGAATGCCGTTGCGCGCGGTGAAGATGTAGGGCTTCATCTTGGGATTCCAGCGGCTGGTCTGGTGCCCGAAATGGACGCCAGCCTCCAGCAGCTGCTTGAGCGTTACCGCAGCCATGAGTACCTCCTGGTTATTCCTCCGCCGGACCTGAGGTCGGGACCCGGTCGGCCCGGGCACCTTCCGCCTCGTCGACACGGTCACCCGTGGCGTCCGGCGTGCGTAGTCCCCACTCGCATGGGGCGAACAGATTATAGGAGGTTGCTTACTCGAACGAGGTGACGAGGAATTCGTAGATCGCCAGGCCGACAATGCCGAAGAGAGCGACGGCGATGAAGGCCGGGCGCCCACTGAAGGCGGTGACCGCAGCCCCGGCGATCAGCAGCGCGACGGCCCCGATGACCTCCACCCGGAGCCTGCCCCGCCGCTTGTCCGAGGCCCAGCGGTCGAAGTCCTCATTGTTGCTGCCGGGATAGCTCAGTGGCGGCAGGTTGCTGATCTGCTCCTCCAGTGGGACCTCGAGCGGGACCGGCTCCGGGGCCGCGCCTCTGCCAGGGGGAGAGGCGAGCGGATTGGCAATGTCGAACCCGACCGAATCGGCGGTCGGCGCGTCAGGTGCGGGAGCGCCAGCAACACCCTGGTCCGCGCTCGGCGGCTCCGCCGGCGGCTCGTCGGCGACGGGCTTGGAGGGACTCGGTGCCATCGCTAGATTTTGCCTCAGCGGGCGGCGGCGGGACGCTTCGGACGCGAGGCGGCCTTGCCCCCCGTCGGTTTGCTGGCCTTTGGCGTGGGCGACGTCCTGCCCGGGCCCTTGCACGCGGGGTAGTCGCTACAGGATTTGAAACTGCCGAAGCGACCTTCACGCATCGCCATCGGCTTGCCACACACCTCGCAGGTCTCGTCGAGAAGCTGGAGCGGGGCGCGCTCGACCTTCTCCCCGGGCCGAGCCTCGGCCTTTTCGATGAACTTGCAATCGGGGTAGCCCGAGCAGCCCACGAACGGTCCGCGGCGGCTCTGCCGACGCACCAGCGGCTTACTGCACCGCGGGCAGTTCCGGTCGAGGGTCTCAGCCTGCGGCCGTCCGGAGCCATCGGCGCCCTCGGTCTTCTCGATGAACTTACAGTCCGGATAGCCGGAACATCCGACGAACGGGCCCCGGCGGCTCTGGCGCTCGACCAGCGGCTTGCCGCATTCCGGGCACATCCTGCCCGTTTCCTGTGGCGCCTGCCGCTCCTCGCGATCCTTTATGTAGTCGCACTCCGGGTAGCGCGAGCAGCCGACGAACTCCCCATAGCGGCCTTCGCGTTTCACCAGCTCCCCCTCGCCACACTTGGGGCAGGCCTCGCCGGTGCGCTCCGCCGCAGGCCGCACGGGGTCGGCCTCCCGGGCGCTGGTCAGCCAGCCGTCCAGTTGGTCGTTGAACTGCCGCATGAACGGGACCCACGCCGTCCCCTTCTCGATGCGGTCCAGGTCGCTCTCCATATTCGCCGTGAAGTCGTACTCCAGCAGCTTGCCGAAGTTGGTAACCAGGAAGCGGTTGACGGCCTTGCCCAGCGGTGTGGGGTGAAGCCGGCGCTCAAGCAACTTGACGTAGGCGCGCTTGACTATCGTCTCGATGGTCGGTGCATAGGTCGATGGTCGCCCTATCCCCCGCTCTCCCGGCTCTTTGATCAGCGACGCCTCGCTGTAGCGCGGCGGCGGCTGGGTGAAATGCTGGTCGCTCCTGACATCGAGCATCGCCAGGGCATCACCCTCGCTGACCTCGGGGATCCCGCTGTCGTCGCTGGCCTCACGCTCCCATACCCGCTCGAAGCCGTCGAAGCGGCGAATCGACCCTGTCGCCCGCAGCTTGAACTCGCCGGCTTCGATATCCACCCGGGTGGTGTCGTAGCGCGCCGGAGCCATCTGGCTGGCGACGAAACGCCGCCAGACCAACGTGTACAGCCGCAACTGCTCCGGGCTGAGAAACGCCGCGACGGCCTCCGGGGTCCTGGAAACGTCGGTCGGCCGAATCGCCTCGTGGGCGCTCTGGGCCTCGACCGCCGGTGCCGCCTTGGCCTTGGTCGGCTTGGCGTTCTTCTTGCCCCAGGGGCGAGATTGCACGTAGTTGTCGCCGAACTGCGAGGCCACAAAGGCGCGAGTATCCCTGACCGCTTCATCGCTGATGCGCGTGTCGTCAGTTCGCATGTAGGTGATCAGACCGGTCAGGCCCTCGGCACCCAGCTCAACCCCCTCGTATAGCTGCTGGGCGACCTGCATTGCGCGCCGCGGGTTGAAGCCCAGGCGGGTCGAGGCATCCTGCTGCAGGGTGCTGGTCTCATATGGGCCACGCGGGTTGCTGGCACGTTCCTTGAGCTCGACCCCGGCCACCGTAAACGCCGCGGCGCGAAGCGCCTCAACAGCCGCGGTGGCAGTCGCCTCGCTGGCCAGCTCGGGAAGTCCCCCGTCCTCGGCCTCGGCCTCGGCGTCCTTGTTCTCATCCGGGTCGCCAGAAGCCGGGCGGCGGGTGCGCAGGCGAGCGGTGAAGTCCGGTGCGGCGCCATCTTTGCGTAGGTCGACCTCAACGGTCCAGTACTCGCGGGAGTTGAAGGCCTCGATCTCCTCCTCGCGCTCGCAGACCAGGCGTACCGCTACTGACTGGACACGGCCGGCCGAGATGCTCGGCTTGACCTTGCGCCACAGCACCGGGCTGACCTTGTACCCCACCAGGCGGTCGATTACGCGGCGCGCCACCTGGGCGTTGACCAGGTCGATGTCGATCGGTCGGGGGGATTGCAGGGCCTTCTCGACGCCGGACTTGGTGATCTCCTCGAATTCCACCCGCAGGGGGTCCTTGAGCTTCAGCTCATCGGCAAGGTGCCAGCTGATCGCTTCGCCCTCGCGGTCGGGGTCGGTACCGAGTAGGACCTTGCTGGCCTGCTTCGCGGCCGCCTTGAGGTCCTTGATGGTCTTCTCCTTGCCGGGGATGATCACATACGTCTGGTCGAAGTCGTGCTCCTCGTCGATGCCCATATCGCTCTTGGGCAGGTCGCGGACAGCACCAACAGAGGCTCGGACCGCGAAACGTCCACCTAAGTAGCGTTCGAGCGTCCGCGCCTTGGATGGCGATTCGACGATGATCAGCGGGGTGCCGGTGCCGGCGCCCGCAGTCCCCGCCCCGTTCTTCGGGGTTGGCATGGTTCGACACTATACGACTCGGTTTGGAGCCGCTCTATTCCTCACTGTGCGCTCCACTGCCAACCCATAGGCCCCGTCACGAAGGCGGATCTCCTGCTCCAGGCGCAGCCTGGCCACCGCGGTGACCACCTCCGCGGAGGGCCCCGAAACCGCCGCGACCAACTCGTCAAGGGTCAGACAGCCGGCGCGCAACGCCGCCAAGACCCGGTCCCTGACATCGCCGAATCGCGCCTCGACCTCCGCCGGTTGGTCGAGCAGCCGCAGCATCGGTTCGCCGCGCAGGTCGGCAAGGATGTCCTGGGCGGAGGCCACGAGTTGGGCCCCATCGCGAATGAGGTCGTGGCAACCGCGGGACGCGGCATTGTGCACGCTGCCCGGGACCGCCATCACCATGCGCCCCTGGTTGCCCGCGGCACCGGCGGTGAGCATCGCCCCGCTCTGGCGCCGGGCCTCGACAACGACCACCGCGAGGGACATGCCGCTGATCACGGCGTTGCGTGTTGGGAAGTTGCCTTTGCGTGGCACCATGCCGACGGGGAACTGGGTCAGCAGCGCACCGGACGACGCGATCCTGTCAGCGAGGCCGCGGTGTTCCGGAGGATAGACGCTGTCCGGCCCGGTGCCCATCACGGCCACGGTGCGACCGCCCGCGTCGATCGCCCCGCGGTGGGCCGCGGCATCGATCCCGCGCGCCATCCCGCTGACGATCGTCAACCCCACCGATGCCAGGTGACGCGCAATCTCATACGCGACCTCCTCCCCATACGCCGACGAGCGCCGGGCCCCGACAATCGCAACCATCTCGGCACCCGCGTGGATCTCGCCACGGACCGCCAGGTCCGGGGGTTCATGGATGGTGGTGAGCAGGGTGGGGTAGTCGGCCGAGGTGCTGGGGCAGGCCCACCAGCCGGCCGGCAGCTCAGCTGCCGCGGTACTCACCGGCCTCCAGGAGGTCCTGGGTGGTGATGCGCGCGCGGGCGTCGAGGTCGGCGATGGTGCGCGCCAGCCGGAACACGCCGTGAAAGCCGCGACCAGTCAGCGCATGGGCCTCGGTGAGGCGGGGTACCAGGCGGCGCGCAGCAGCCTCCAGCTCGCAGACCTCCCCAAGCTGGGCAGCCGCAAGCCCAGCATTGAGGCGCTCGCCCTGCCGGCGCGCCTGGAAGGCCCGGGCGGCGGCAACGCGCGCCGCGACGGTCGCCGTGCTCTCCCCCTCCCTCGCGCCGGGAAGCTGTCGGAGCTCCACCGGGCGCACCTCTAGGCAGAGGTCGATGCGGTCGCGGAGCGGGCCTGAGATGCGCCTGCGATACCGGGTGATGGTGTCCGGGGCGCAGGAGCACAGGCTGTTGCTGCCCTCGCCCGATTTTCCGCAGGGGCACGGGTTGGCGGTCGCCGCGAGGATGAATGAGGCCGGCAGGACCCGCATCCCGGTGGCCCGCCCGAGGCGAATCCGCCCTTCTTCGAGCGGCTCACGCAGCGCTTCCAGGCAGCTGCGGTTGAATTCCGGCAGCTCGTCCATCACCAGCACACCGCGATGCGCAAGGCACATCTCACCAGGCATGGCGGCATGCCTGCCACCGATCATGCCGGCAATCGAGACGGTGTGGTGCGGGCTGCGCAGCGGCGGTCGGGTCAACAGGCCCGGCCGCCCCAGCAGCCCCGCCACCGAGTGCACCGTGGTGACCTCCCTGGCCGCCTCGGGCGTGAGGTCGGGCAGCAGGCCCACGAGCGCGCGCGCCAGCATCGACTTACCTGCGCCAGGAGGCCCGGCGAGCAACACGTGGTGACCTCCGGCGGCGGCAATTTCGATGGCCCGCTTGGGAACTCTTTGCCCCTGGATCTCGGCCAGGTCGACAGGCGCGACGGTACGCGGAGACGCCGGCAGCGGGCTCGGCGGCGCGAGAATGATGGTCCCCGACAGATGGCCGGTGAGTTGTTTGAGGCTGTCGACAGCCACGATCTCGGCCCCACTGGCCAACGCTTCGGCGGCGTTCCCCGCCGGGACGAAGATGGGTGATACGCCCTCAGCAGCCAGGCGAATACACATGGGCAGAACGCCACGGGTCGGCCGGACACTGCCGTCAAGACCCAGCTCGCCGATGAAGCCCGCGCCCTGGAAGCTGGGTTTGAGGCCGGCCTCCCGCAGGATTGCCACGGCAATCGCGAGGTCGAACGCCGATCCCTCCTTGTGCAATTCAGCCGGGGCGAGGTTGACCGTCAGGCGGTGCTGGGGGAAGCCGAAGTCACTGTTACGCAGCGCCGACCTGACGCGCTCACGGGCCTCTTGGACCGCCCTGTCGGTGAGCCCGACCACGGCGAACGAGGGTAAGCCGGCGCCGATGTCCGCCTGGACCTCTACCGGGAGGGCGGTGAAGCCATCAAGGCAGGCGGTTTTCGCGGATGCCGGCATCGGTCAATCATACTACAAATTTGTATAGTTGCCACCACACATCACAACGGCGCGGGCGGCAGGTCAGCTCATATCGATGGCGGGGATGTGGTCGATGGCCGCCACTCCACCCGCCCTGTCGAGGTCGACAGCGACGACATCAATGCGGATGCCCCGCCCGAGGCCGGGATGCAACTGGCAGTATTCCCACGCGAGCCGGCGCAGACGGGCCCGTTTGCGGTAGTCCACCGCTTCCGCCGGGAGGCCGAAGGCGTGGCTGCTGCGGGCCTTGACCTCGACGATGACCAGGCAATCGCCATCCATCGCCACCACGTCCACCTGGCCGCCTGCAAGGCGCACGTCGAGCTCGATTATTCGCATTCCCAGGGCGGCGAGATGGCGCGCCGCGGCCTGCTCCGCAGCGGTGCCGAGGGCTGCCCGGCGATGGCCGTCCATGGGCCGATTCTACGCGGTTGTGGTTTCGCCTTGACTAAAGGCCCCCATGCGTTCGAGCAACTCGGTGTCGCCCGCCAGCACCGCCTCGGCCACTGCGACGGGGTTGAAACTGCGGCGGTGCAGCGGGCAGGGCCCGAGGTCCCGCAGGGCCTGGGCGTGTACCGCCGTCGAGTACCCGAAATGCACCTCGAAGCCATAGCCCGGGTACTCGTCTGCGGCCCGCCGCATGAAGTCGTCACGCGTGGTCTTGGCAATGATCGCCCCCGCCATGATCGACGCACTGCGGCGATCTCCCTTGATCATGGCCTCGTGGGGGATTGCCATCTCGGGAAGCGCGAAACCGTCGACCAGGACGTAGTCCGGCTCCATGCCCAGGTTCTCCACCGCACGCTTCAGCGCCCGTCTGCCGGCAACCGCGATATTCACGGCGTCGATCTCCAGCTGGTCCGCCTCCCCCACCCCGATCGCCAGCGCGACCGACCGGATGATCTTCGCCAGCGCCTCGCGCTTCTCCGCGTTGAGCAGCTTGCTGTCGTTCAGGCCGGGGATCTCGACCCCCATCGGGAGGATCGCGGCGGCGGCCACCACCGGGCCGGCCAACGGCCCGCGCCCGGCCTCGTCGACTCCCGCGACCACCAGGTGGCCGTTGAGCCGCGCCGTGCGCTCGCGCAACCAGATGTCGATCGGCGGCATCTCGATGGGGAGTGCCGGTTGGGCGTGGGGCCTACCCGGCCGCCCGCGGTTTCTCCACGCCAAGATGTTGCTTAGCGCTGCTCCTTGATGCGCGACTGCTTGCCCACCTTGTCGCGCAGGTAGAAGAGCTTGGCGCGCCGAACCGCGCCGTGGCGGAGAACGTCGATCTTGTCGATGCGCGGGGAGTGGACCAGGAACGTGCGCTCGACACCAACGCCGTGGGTCACCCGGCGGACGGTTACGTTCTGCCGCAGGCCCGCGTGGTTGACCGCGATGACCACCCCTTCGAACACCTGGATGCGCTCCCGGGTGCCCTCGACGACCTTCACATGGACCTTCACGGTATCGCCCGACCGTAGCGTCGGGACTTCCTCCTTGAGGTATTCCTTCTCAACCGTCTCGACGATGTTCATGATCTCTCTCCTTTAAGCAGTTCGGGGCGCCGCTCCGTGGTGCGTTCGAGCGCCATACGCTCACGCCAGCGGCGAATCTCTTCATGGTGTCCCGAGAGCAGCACCTCGGGAACCTGCAGCCCCTCAAACTCCGGCGGTCGAGTGTACTGGGGATGCTCCAATAGCCCGGTGACGAACGAGTCGTCACCCGCTGAATCCTCGTCGCCGAGCACACCCGGGACGTGACGTGAAACGGCCTCCATGACCACCATCGCCGCCAGCTCCCCACCGCTGAGCACGTAATCGCCGATGCTGATCTCGTAGTCGGCCAGCGAGCTGATGCGTTCATCGAAGCCCTCGTAGCGGCCGGCGACCAGGAGCAGCCGCGGGTGCGTGGCAAGCTCCGCCGCCAGCTGGTGGCTCAGCTGACGCCCCGTGGGGGTGAGCAGAACCACCGGGGCATCCTCACCCTCAGCGCGGATATCACGGACGGCGGCGAACACCGGCTCAGGCTTCAGGACCATCCCCGGACCGCCGCCGTAGGGCATGTCATCCACCTGGCGATGACGGTTGCCGGCGTAGTCGCGCAGGTCATGGGCCTCAAGCTGCAACAGCCCCGACTGCAGGGCCCGTCCCAGCACCCCGATGCCCACCGGGCCGGGAAAGATGTCGGGAAACAGGGTGATGACGTCAAAGCGCAGGGCGGCGGCGGTCACCGCACCTCCTCCTCGGGGGGCATGTCGATCTCCATTCGGCCAGCCTCCAGGTCGACCCGGCGAACCACCTCGCGGATCGCGGGCACCAGCCGCTCGCCGGCCTGCCCGGCGACAACATACACGTCGTTGGCGGGGTATCCCAGCACCTCCTCGAGGCGACCGAGCTTGCGTCCACTGGTGTCGTAGACCTGCAACCCAACCAACTGCCATTCGTAAAAGGCGCCCTCCGGCAGGGGGGGCAGCTCGCCGGCGTCAATTTCCAGGTAGCTGCCATGCAGCTTTTCGGCAGCGTCCCGGTCGTCCACCCCAACCATCTTGAGCCGCAGCAGCACGCCGCCCGTCCCGTGGGCGCGCTCGATCTCCACCCGCCGGTTGCCGGCGCGCAGGACGCTGCCAGGTGCGAACCGCTCGGGGTTGTCCCCCAGCGGCTCGACCTCGACCTCGCCGCCCAGGCCGACCGCCCGGCGGACGAAGCCTGCGCGAATTGTTGCGGGTGCCCTGGACATCTAGCCCTCCACGATCTCCGGGACGCTGGCGCCCTGATGGTCGTCGGCGTTGTGGTCATGACCCTCGTGGTCGTCGCCCTGCTCTTGAGCCATAGGCGCCTCAGCTGCTCCCGGACTCCGGTCCGCCGCCTCGCTCATCTCCTCGGCGCCACCGACGCTCTCGCCAAACGCGCGGCGATCCTGGAGATCCTGTTCGCCATCCTCGTCCTGGTCGTCGGTGACGACCTCCACGTTGACCCTGGTGTGGTCCTTGATGGCCGCCGCCTTGACCACCGCGCGGATCGCCTCGATGTTCTTGCCGCCCTTGCCGATCACCCGGCCCACGTCAGCGGGATCGAGGCGAACCTCAACCGTCTGGGAACGATGGCGACGCGAATTGCCGTCGACGACGACCGCGTCAGGGCTCTCCACGATGTTCTTGACGATGTATTCCACAAGTCCGGCGTAATCGGTCGTCACTTCTTCGCCTCGCCCGGCTCGGGACTGCCCTCAGCAGGAGCCTCGGCGTGCTGATGCGCTGGCGCGGGGGGCTCCGGCTCGGTCTCGCTGGCCGGCGAGGCCGGATCGGCGTCTTGGGGTGCGCTCTTCTCCGGCGCCGCCTCAGCGGCTGGAACTTCCTCAGGCTTGGCTTCCTCGGCCTTGGGCTCCTCAGGCTTCGGCTCCTCGACCTTGGGTTCCTCAGCCTTGGGCTCATCCGCGGCCGGCTCCTCAACCTTCGGCTCCGGGGCGGCCGGCTCCGGGGCGGCCGGCGCCTCGGCTGGGGGGGCGCTCTCATCGGGGGCAGGGACTTCGGCAGGTGCCGCTTCGGCGGCTTCCTCAGGCGGAGCCGCGGCGGCAGCCGCAGCCTTGGCCTGGGCCTTCTTTGAGGCCTTGGGCTTGTCCTCAGCCTTCTCGTAGACCCTGCCGGTCCGTTCCAGGAGGCCTTCACTGACCAGCAACTGGCGGGCGACGTCGGTGGGGCGCGCGCCCTTGCTGATCCAATCCTTGACGCGGTCGGCGTCGATCTTCACGACCACCGGGTTGGCCAGCGGGTCATAGGTCCCGACTGCTTCGATGAACCGGCCGTCACGGGGGGAGCGGGCATCCGCCACCACCAGGCGATAGAAGGGCTTTTTCTTGGCGCCCATGCGCCGGAGCCTGATCTTGACTGACAAATGAAACCTCCTGGTTGTCTTTTGACGGAGCGCTTGGTTAGAGGCCCCCCGGCATCGCCGGGAAGCCTGGAATCTTGGGGAATTTGCCGGAGCGCATCTGCTTCATCAGCTGGCGCATCTGCTCGAAGCCCTTGAGCACCTGGTTGACCTCCTGGACCTCGCGACCGCTGCCCCGGGCGATCCGGCGCTTCCGCCGCCCATCGATGATCTCGGGATGACGCCGCTCCTCCAGGGTCATCGACAGGATGATTGCCTCGAGGTGGTTGACGTCCTGCTCACTGGGCATGGCCCCGGCGATGTCCTTGAGCTTGCCGGCACCCGGGAGCATGCCGATGATGTTCTCCATCGGCCCCAGCTTGCGGACCTGGCGGAGCTGGGAGACAAAGTCCTCCAGGGTGAACTGTCCCTTCATCATCTTGGCCGCGGTGGCCTCCGCCTCGTCCTTGTCCACCACCTCCTGCGCCCGCTCGACCAGGGTGACGATGTCGCCCATGCCGAGGATCCGCGAGGCCATGCGGTCGGGGTGGAAGAGCTCCAGGTCGGAGAGCTTCTCGCCGCTGCCGACGTAGCGGATCGGCTTGCCGACGGTGGACTTCAGCGACAGCGCCGCGCCACCGCGAGCGTCGCCGTCCATCTTGGTCAGCACCACGCCGTCCACCCCGACCTCGCGCTCGAAGGTCGTGGCCACGTTGACCGCCTCCTGGCCGGTCATCGCGTCGACCACCAGCAGGCTCTCGGTGACCTTGACCCGCTGGCGGATCTGGCGGACCTCCGCAAGCATCGCCTGGTCCAGCTGCAAACGACCGGCAGTGTCGATGATCACTACGTCCAATCCCAGCCGCTTCGCCTCTTCGACCCCCTGGACGGCGATCTCGTCGGCGGTGCCCTGCGCGCTGAAGTACGCGACGTCGACCTGCCGCGCCAGGACCTCCAGCTGGTCGCGTGCCGCCGGGCGGTGGACGTCAGCGCCCACCAGCAGCGGTCGGTGACCCTGCTTCCGGATCAGGATGGCCAGCTTCCCCGCGGTGGTTGTCTTCCCCGAGCCCTGCAGGCCCAGGGTCATGATCACCGTCGGCGGCGTTGGGCTGTAGCTGATCCCCTCGTTGAGGCCTCCGAGCAGCTCGACCAACTCGTCATGGACGATCTTCACCACCTGCTGGCCGGGGGTGACCGACCGCAGCACCGACTCCCCAACCGCCTGCTCGCGGACGCGGGCGATGAAGTCCCTGGCCACCTTGAAGTTGACGTCCGCCTCGAGCAGCGCCAGGCGCACCTGCCGCAGGCCGGCATCGACGTCAGCCTCGGTCAGGGTGCCCCGGGACAACATCCCCTTGAAGGCCTCATTGAGGCGGCGTGTCAGGTCGTCAAACATGTCAGCTCAATCCCTTGACAGCATTACGGAGTAAACGGACCTCGCCCTCCAGCTGGTCGAGCCGTGCCTGCAAACCTGCTCGCTCCGTCTCGCGACGGCTCTCGCCAGCCAGGACCCCGAGTTTGTCCTCGTACGAACGCAGGGCCAGCTGGCCGCGGTGGACCATGTCATAGATGGCGGCGCGGCTGACGCCCTGGGTGGACGCGATCTCGGCGTACGACCAGTCCTCGGCGAGGTGCAGGCGCAGGGCCTCGCGCTGGTGGTCCGTGAGAAGCTCGCCATAGGCGTCGAGCAACTGCAGAGCGTCGCGGCGCGCACCGATGTCAAGGGCCATACCTTGACAGTCTACAGGCGGCCCGGTCAGTCTCCTTCCGGAAAATCCACCGGCTGTGAAGTCTCGATCAACTCGCGGGCCTCCTGGACGCGGTCCGGTGGAACCAGAACGTGCACGCTGCCAAGGTCGCTGGCGGTGATCCCGTAGAGGCGCCCAACAGTCTCCCCCACGAGCACAACCGGGATGTCGATTGACTCCAGGGCGGCCTTGAGGATCTCAGCCTCCATCGAGTCGGTCACCTTGAGCTCGGCCCAGTCGTCGCTCATGTCGCGGAGAACAGCGACTCCACGTAGTCTCGCGGGTCGAACGGCTCGAGGTCCTCGACGGCCTCTCCGGTGCCCACCAGCTTGACCGGCACCCCCAGCTGCTCCTCAAGCCCCAGAATGACGCCGCCCTTCCCACTGCCGTCGAGCTTGGTCATGACCACCCCAGTCAGGTGGAGCGCGTCGTGGAAGACCCTGGCCTGCTGGATCGAGTTCTGCCCGATCGACGCGTCCAGCACCAAAAGCGTCTCGTGGGGGGCGCCGTCCATTGCCTTCGCCGTGCTCCGCTCCACCTTCCTGAGCTCCTCCATCAGATTCGCCTGGGTATGCAGGCGCCCCGCGGTGTCGATGATCACGGCGCTGGCGCCGCGGGCCCTCCCCGCCTCCACCGCGGAGAACGCCACGGATGCGGGGTCGGCGCCTGGCTCGCTGGCGATGAGGTCCGCCCCGATGCGCTGGGACCACAGCCGGATCTGTTCGATGGCCCCGGCCCGGAAGGTGTCGGCGGCGCCCAGGACCACCCTGCCGCCAGCGCGCTGCAGCCGCGCCGCCAACTTGGCGGCACTCGTGGTCTTCCCCGTCCCATTGACCCCCACGATCAGAAACACATCCGGGCTTCCCCCGGTATGTACGCTCCGAGGGCGCCATTCCATCCTATGGATGAGCATGGTGTGCAAGCCGTCCACCGCCGCACGGCTGTCCCGCATCCCCAGCCGCTCGGCCTCGGCGCGAAGGTCCGACGAGAGCCGCAGGCCCACCTCAGTGCCAAGGTCTGCGGTCATCAGCGTCTCTTCGACAGACTCCCAGAACTGCTCGTCGATCGGGCCGTAGGCCGCGAGCCCGGTGAGCTGCCCGCGCAGGGGAGCGGTGGACCCGGACAGGCGTTCTGCCAGCCTCCCGAAGAGTCCTCGGCGCCGGGTTTCCATGCCGCCTAGCCTAGCGGCCGCGCCTGTCTGCAAGTCGGGCGCGGCGCCCTTTGCCGGCCCGGTTCAGCGGGAGCGCGCGGCGGGCAGGGCGACGACCTCGCCCTCGCGAAGCCTGACCGAGACCACCCTCGATACGCCCGAGTCCTCCAGTGTGACGCCGTAGAGCGCCTGGGCCGAGGTCATCGTCTGGTGGTTGTGGGTGATCAGGATGAACTGGTTGCCGCCCGCCATGGACTCCAACATGGCGTTGAAGCGCTTGACGTTGGCGTCGTCCAGCGGGGCGTCGACCTCGTCGAAGATGTAGAACGGGCTGGGGTTCACCTTCTCCAGGGCCAGGATGAAGGCCAGCGCAGTCAGGGCACGCTCGCCACCGGACAGGAGACGAATACCTCGCATCCGTTTGCCCGCCGGTTGCGCCAGGATCTCGACGCCCGGCTCATCGGCGTCGGGGTCGTCCAGTTTGAGCGTCGCCTTGCCGTTGACGAAAAGCGTGGCGAAGGTCTCCTGGAAGTTGTATGCCACCGCTCCGAACACCGCCTCGAACCGCCGGTCAATCTCGCCACTGAGTTCATCTGAGAGCTTGACCAGGCCCTCGCGGGTGCGCACCAGGTCGTCGAGCTGCCCGGCGATGGTCCCCAGGCGCTCGCTATCGCGTTCATATTCCTCGATGGCCAGCGGGTTGACCGGCCCGAGATGTTGGATCTGCCGTTCGAGACGCGCGATCTCCCGCTGGGTCTTCTCCCAGTCGAGATCCTCGTCGCCGAGGTCGGCACCCCCGGCGGCACCCATGCGGGTCGCGAGTTCCGCCAGGACGAGATCCTCATCGGCCAGCAACTGTCGCGCGGTGGCGACGGCGTCCTCGTGGTGGGCAAGCGCCACCTGGCGCTCAAGGTGCTCCTTCTCAAGCACCAAGAGATGTTGGGTCAGCGGATCAACCTCGATCGCCGCGGGGTCGGCGGGGGCGGCCTCCAGGCTGGCTATCGCGGCCGCCTTTTGTCCCAGGGCCTCAACGCGATCCGCCTCAAGCGCGGCGCGCGTGCCGGCCAGCTGGTCAACCCGGACCCGGACTCGCTCGACCTCGGCACCCTGGGCATCGACCTGGGCCTGCACACGGAGCCGGCGGGCGAGCAACGCCTCGACGCGGGCCGCCAGTGCGGCCCGTTGGGCTTCCCGCTGGTCGGCCCGTCTCTGCAGCTCCTCCGACACTTCGCGGCATGTGGCCTCAGCCACCAGCGCCCTTTCCAGTTCCGGCTCGACGGCGGTCACGGCCGCGGTGGCGACCGCCAGCGACGAGACGGCATCCACGAGCTGGGCGCGCAGGCGGGTGAGGTCGGCTTCGCGTTGACCCGTCGCCACGCGCAGCCGCTCCGCGCGGTGACGGGCAACCTCCAGGCGTTGGGCGCGGGCGCTGTCGCGCGCGGCGGCAGCGGACACCGCGGCCAGCGCCGAGAGCTGCTCCTGGCGCGCTGCCTCAACGGTCGCCTCCGCATCCCTCGCGTCGGCTTGTGCCGCGGTCAGGGCGTCGCCCGCGGCGCGCTGCTGCTGCTCCGCCAGCTGCTGCTCGGCAACCGACTGCTCCAGGGCACGGGAAATGGCGCGGCCCTCGAGCCGGCCCTCCTCAAGCCACGCGTCGAGGGTTGGCTCCGGGATGCCGGCTGCCAGCGCGGCCGACCGTACCCCCGGCTTCTGCAACAGGTCCACCAGGCGCGCTGCCGATGGTGCCGGCAGGTCGCCGTCGGCGGCCAGGGACCGCAGCGCCCTGAGCCGCTCCTGCAGACGGTCGACCAGAGTTCGGGCTTCGCGTTCACCCGAGCGGCGATGGTCGATCAGGGCCAGGGCGGTGGCCTGCCTGGCCAACGCACCCTCCAGCTCGGTGGCCGCTTCGCGCGCGACACCCTCGGCGGCGCTTACCTCTGTACGGGTGGCCTCCTCGGCCAGAAGTTCGGTCTCGGCGCGGGCCAGCTCGGCCGCCAGGTCCTCACCCGCGGACGTCAGCGCCTCCCGATGCTGCTGGGTCTCCGCCAGCTTTCGCTCGGCCTCGACCACCGCCTGGCGCCGCTCGGCAACCCGGCGCTCCGTGGCCTCGCGCTCAGCACGGGCCGCGAGTTGGGCCTGCTGCGCCGCGGCCAGCGCCGGGTCGACCTCAGCGGCCGCCGATGGGGCCTCGGCCGTCGACGCGTCATCGCTGGCCGACGCGAACTCGACGCGCAGGGATTCGAGGCGTGAGCCGGCCGCAGCCAGGGCTTGAGCGGCCTCCGCGGCGCTACGATCGGCGGCGTCCAGGCGCTCTGCCAGTAGCTCCAGCCGCGACGACGCCTCCGTCGCCGCCAGGCGCAGCGCTCCCAACTCACGCTCCCGCGCCAGGCGGGCGTCATGGGCCCGGGCCAGCCGCTCGCGCTGCGCACCGTGTGCGACCGCGGCTGCATCGGCCTGCTGACGCGCCGAGGCCACCGTGTCCTCGAGCGTGGCAACCCGTGTGGAGGCCTTCTTGAGCCGCTGCCGCGCCGCCAGCCACTCGCCACGCAGGAGGCTGCCGCGCAGCACCTCGAGCCTCTGGGTCAGCTCAAGCTCAGAGCGGGCTGCCTCAGCCTGCCTGCCGAGCTCTTCAACCCGAGGTCCGAGTTCGCCGGCCAGGTCGTTGAGACGGAGCACGGTCGCGTCGGACTCCCGGATCCGGCCCAGCGCATCGTCGCGCTTGCCTCGCAGTCCACGCACCCCGGCGGCCTCCTCAATCAGGGCGCGACGCTCACCGGCGGACGTCTGGATGATGTGGTCGACGTCGTCCTGGGCGACCACCGAGTACCCCTGCTGGGTCAAGCCCGTGCTGGCGAAAAGCTCCTCGATGTCCCGCAGCCGGCAGCGGGAGCCGTTGAGGAAGAACTCGCTCTCCCCACTGCGGTACCCGCGTCGTAGAACCTCAACCTCCTGGTAGGGCACGGGTAGCCGGCCGTCGACGTTGTCGATCACCAGCCGGACCTCAGCCATGCCCGAGGCCGCGCGGCGGGCCCCACCCGAGTAGACGATCTCCTCCATCCTGGTCCCACGCAGCTCGCGGGCGCTGCGCTCGCCCAGGACCCAGCGGATGGCATCCACGAGGTTGCTCTTGCCCGAGCCGTTGGGACCCACCACCGCGGTGATACCCGGCTCGAGCAGCAGTTCGGTCTTCTTCGCGAAGGTCTTGAACCCCTGGATCTCAATCGATCGCAGGTGCACTCAGACCCGCCTCACGTTCCCCAGCCCACGGACGGCAATTATCCCATCGATCACCCGCAGCTGCAACATGTCGCGCCGATCAGGCCTCTTCGCCACCATATCTTGTGGCCAGCGCCTGGGCCGCCGCGGCCTGCTCGGCAGCGCGCCGAGTGGAGCCGAGGCCCTCCCCCAGTACCTCCTCTCCGAGCCAGGCCTCCACCCGGTAGCTGCGCCGGTGGCTCGGGCCCGAGGTGTCGGCGACGACGTAGCGGGGTGCGCCTGCACCCTCGGCCTGGGTGAGCTCCTGGAGGCGCCCCTTGTGGTTCTCGTCCTCGCCCGTGGGCGAAGCCAGGCGGTGGAAGGTGGCGGCGGCGACGCGCAGACCGCGGTCCAGGTAGATCGCCCCGAGGACCGCCTCCAATGCATTGGCCAGCAGGCTGTCCAGGTCTCGACCCCCAGCCCTGTCCACGCCGCGGCCGACGCGCAGGAAAGGACCCAGGTCGATCTTGCGGGCCGCTGCCGCCAGCGCACCGGTGCTGACCATGGCGGCTCGGCGAAGGGTGAGGGCGCCCTCCCCCGCAGCGGCGTCGGCACGGAAGAGCGCCTCCCCCGCGACCAGCTCGATGACCGCGTCGCCCAGGAACTCGAGACGCTCGTTGTCGTCGGCCTCGGTCTGAGGGTGCTCGTGGGCCCAGGACGAATGGGTCAGGGCACGTTGCAGCAACTCGGGACGGCGGAAGCGCACGCCCAGCAGGTCTTGAAGCGTCTCCAGGTCATCCGCCGCGCCGAGGGCGCCGCGCTCAGGTGGTGATGCCGAGCTTCTCCTGGACATAATCCCAAGACTGACCGACGGTGCCGATCTTCTCGGCGTCCTCATCGGAGATCTCCATCCCGTACTCCTCCTCAAAGGCCATGATCAGCTCGACGAGGTCGAGGGAATCGGCATTGAGATCGTCGACGAAGGATGCCTCGGGAACTACCTGCTCGGACTCCACGCCGAGCTGGTCGGCGATGATGCCCTTGAACTTGTCGAACGTGGGTGCGTCGGCCATACGATTCCGCATTGTACGGGAAAACCGGTCGCCGTCTGCAACCCGCCGCCTAAAGTCGGTGGTGCTCAGGCGGTCAGGCCGCCATCCACCACCACCACCTGCCCGGTGATGTAGGAGGCGGCGGGGCTGGCCAGGAAGGCGACGGCGGCACTGACCTCGGCGGCGGTGCCCATGCGGCCCAGGGAGGCCATCTCCGCGGCGCGCCGGGTGATCTCCTCGGGGAGTGAGGCGGTCATGTCGGTATCGATCATCCCCGGCGCCACGGCGTTGACGGTGATCATCCGCGACCCGACCTCCCGGCTGATCGACTTGGTGAGCCCGATCAGACCGGCCTTGGCGGCGCTGTAGTTGGCCTGGCCCGCGTTACCCGCCGTCCCCGCGATCGAGGCGACGTTCACGATCCGGCCCCAGCGGGACTTGAGCATCGGCCGAAGCGCTGCCCGGCAGGTGTAGAAGGCACCCGAGAGATCGGTTTCCAGGACCGTGCGCCACTCCTCGTCCTTCATCCGCATGACCAGGTTGTCGCGGGTCACCCCGGCGTTGTTGACCAGCACCGCCAGGCCGCCCAGCTCGCGAACCGTGGTCTCCACCAGCCCCGCCGCGGAGGCCGGTGCGGAGACGTCGGCCTGCAATGCCAGCGCCCGGCCCCCGGCCGCCTCGATCTCCCGCACCACCGCCTGCGCGGCGTCCGCGCCGCTGGCGTAATTCACAGCGACGGCGGCGCCCATGCCCGCGAGTTCGAGGGCGATGGCCCTTCCGATCCCCCGGCTCGCGCCGGTCACCAACGCGACCCGACCGTCGAGGCTGAGGTCCATCAGGCCGCCAACGCCGCCGCAACGGCGGCGGGGGTCGTGGCTGAAACCCAGGCGGCCTCGGGCCTGATTCGCCGCCCCAGGCCGGCCAGGGTCTGTCCTGGCCCAAGCTCGACAAAGCGATCGGCACCCAGCCCTGCCAGGGTGCGGACGCAGTCCACCCAGCGCACCGGTGAAGTGAGCTGGTCACGCAGGGCGGCGGCGATCTCCAGCGGTAGGGTGCGCACCGCACCGTCGATGTTGAACGCTTGGGGCCCGCCGTCGCGAAGAGGCGCAGCGTCGATCGCTGCTCCCAGCCGGTCGGCCGCCGCGCTCATCAGCGGCGAGTGAAAGGCGCCGCCCACGGCTAGGGGCATCACGCGGCGCGCGCCGGCCTGCTTGAGTGGCTCGGTGAGGGCCTCCAGCGCCGTCCGCTCCCCAGAGATCACCACCTGGCCAGGCGCGTTGAGGTTGGCGATAACCGCGACTCCTCCATCGCCCTGGTCCAGGACCAGTTGCACCTGAGGCTCATCCAGCGCCAGCACCGCGCTCATCCCCTGATCGGGCGAGGATGCCTCGGCCATCGCCAGGGCGCGCTCGCGGACCAATCGCATGGCGTCCTGCCAATCCAGGGATCCGGCCGCCACCAGCGCGCTGTACTCCCCGAGCGAGTGGCCGGCGAAACCGGCCGCCGAGGCCCGGACATCAGCGGGCACGAGTTGCAGCAGGGCCAGCGAATGCAGGAGCAGGAGCGGCTGCGCCACGTCGGTTGCCCGGACCTCCTCGGCGCTGCCCTCACAGGCCAGCTGCGCGAGGTCGCGGCCGACCAGATCGGAGGCCTCGCTGGCCAGCGCATGCGCCGGCGATCCAGCGTCGAGAAGTCCCCGCCCCATGCCCGGTTCCTGGGCCCCCTGGCCGGGGAAGATCAGCGCCAGGCTCACGCCTGCCGCCGGCTACTCAGTCTCGAGAACCTCGCGGCCGTTGTAGTAGCCGCAGTTGGGGCAGATGGTGTGCGGACGCTTCATACGCTTGCACTGGCTGCAGGTCGCCAGCGCAGGCCTCGCCAGCGCCAGGTGAGCGCGGCGGCTGCGCTTGTTCGATTTGCTGGTTTTCTCTTTGGGAACTGCCATAAGGCGGGAATTCTAACAAGGGGCGCGACGCCCTACTTCGATCGCGGCTCGACGGCCGCACTGGCGCCGGGCTTCCTCAGCGTCTCCTGGGCCTTGCGGACGGTTGCCACGGTGCGCACCAGGTGCGACTCGAGTTGCTGCATCACGTCGGCGGCGTACTCGTCGGCCTGGCGCCGCTGGTCCTCGGCACGTGTCTGGGCCTCGCGCACCAGGGCCTTACCGTGCGACTCGGCACGGCGCGCGACCTCGTGCTCCTTCATCATCTCGTCAGCCTTCTGCACCGCCCCCTGGCTGATCCGCGCGGCCTCCTGCTGCGCCTCACTGAGCAGGCGCTCCTGTTCCGCAAGGAGTGTGCGCGCCTGTTTGATCTCCTCCGGCAGGTTGACGTGGATCTGGTCCAGCAGGTCGAGGATCTCGTCCTCGTCGATCATCACGTTATGGGTGAAGGGCACGCGCTGAGCGCGATGCACCAGATATTCCAGGTGGTCGATCAGCTCGACGATGCTGCGATGGTCGCGCTCAGGCGCGACCGGCTCAATCTCACTCACCCTTACTCCTCACGACTGCCTATTCTCGCGCAGCCGGGCAAGCCGCGTCGCCACCGACGGCGGGACGGCGAATTCGACGTCGCCCCCGTGGCTGTTGACCTCCTTGATCAGGGATGAACTGAGGAAGACGTTGGCGAAGCTGGTCATGAGGAACACCGTGGTGATACCGGGCGCCAATTTTCGGTTGAAGAGCGCCATCTGGAACTCGCTCTCGAAGTCGCTGGTCGCGCGCAGTCCCCGCACGATCGCCGCGGCCTCGACCTGCTGGGCAAACTCCACCGTCAGCCCTGCGAAGGCGGCCACCTCGACCCGGTCATTGGTCGATACGCTCTCGCGGATCATCTCCATGCGTTCCTCGACGCTGAACATGGGGGTCTTGTTGGGGTTGCGGAGCACCGCCACGATGACCCGGTCGAAGATCCCGCAGGCCCGTTCGAGGATGTCCAGGTGGCCAAGCGTGAAGGGGTCGAAACTGCCGGGGTAGATCGCGGTTCTCAACCTGCGCTCCGCATCATCACCAGGCTGGAGTCGCCGTGCGTCACCCGGCGGACTTCGAGCAGGCCCTCGACCGGTTCGGGATGCTCGTCCGAGCGGCGCTCGACGACCACCATGGCCTGGGGTTTGAGCGCCCCCGCGCGCCCGATCGAGGCCAGCACCGCCATCAACCCGGGGTCACCATACGGTGGGTCCAGAAGGACCAGGTCGTATTCCCGGAGAGCGCGCCCGTTGCGCTCGATCCACCGCTCCACAGCCCCGGAGTGTACTCGACCTCGGGCCGAGTCAGCCGCGCCGGCCAGCGCCGCGAGGTTCTCCTTGACCACGTTGGCGGTACGCCGGTCGCGCTCCACGAAATCGCACCGGGCCGCGCCCCTCGAAAGGGCCTCGATCCCGAGGCTGCCGGCGCCGGCATACAGGTCCAGCACCACCTTGCCCACAATGCCCGGCCCCAGGATGTCAAACAACGACCGGCGCAGCATCGCGGAGGTGGGTCGAACAGAACGCGGTGGAGATTTCAACTTGCGCCCACCCCACAAGCCGCCGATAACGCTTAACGGCACCTCAGGAGAGGCTCCCAGGAAGATGGAATCCCCGCGCCGCCGCGGCCAGCTCGGGGTACCGCCCAAGGCCGGCGGCGATCAGCCGCTCCGCCTCCTCCCTGGCCAGCGATATGAGGCGGGCATCGAGGAGGCCGGCGACCATCAGCCCGTCGTGTCCACTCTGTTGGCCGGTGGCCCCAAGGACGTCCCCGGGGCCGCGCAGCTGGAGGTCGACCTCGGCCAGGTCGAAGCCGCTGGCGAGGCGCACCAGGGCGTCGAGCCGCTTGTTGTCCTCGGGCTTGTCGGCATCAGAGCACAGCAGGCAGTACGCGCGGTCATGGCCGCGACCGACCCGCCCGCGGAACTGGTGCAGTTGGGCCAGCCCGAAACGCTCGGCGCCCTCGATCATCATGACCGTCGCGTTGGGAACGTCGACCCCCACCTCGACCACCGAGGTGCTGACCAGGACGTCGTAGTCCGCAGCCTTGAAGGCCTCCATCGTGGCGTCCTTGTCCTTGGGCTTCATTCGACCGTGCAGCAACGCCAGCCGAAGGTCGGGGAAGACGTCGGATTGCAATCGCTGGTACTCACTGGTGGCCGAGCGCAACTGGATGAGGTCCGAATCCTCGACCAGTGGGCAGATGACAAAGGCCTGCCGACCGCGCTGCACCTGCTGGCGGACGAACTCGTACGCCGCCTCGCGCTCTTCGGGGGGGATCAGGCGCGTCTCGACCGGAAGGCGACCGGGCGGCAGCTCGTCGAGGACTGAGATCGTCAGATCCCCGTAGAGCGTCAACTGGAGCGTCCTGGGGATGGGGGTGGCGGTCATCGACAGGACGTGGGGGTGCAGCGCCCGGCCCTTGCGTGCCAGCGACTCCCGCTGACCAACGCCGAAGCGGTGCTGTTCGTCGGTGATCACCAGTCCCAGGGAGCGCGGCTGGACCGGGTCTTCGATGAGGGCGTGGGTGCCCACGACCACGTCGAGAAAACCGCTGTCAAGTCCCGCGAGCACTGTCCTCCGCGCCGAGGCCGGCGTCGAGCCAACCAGCAGTTCCATATTGATCCCGACGCGATCGAGGAGCGGGCGCAGGGTTCGCGCATGCTGTTGCGCCAGGAGTTCGGTGGGCGCCATGAACATTGCCTGGAACCCCCCGGCAGACGCCATGGCGATGGCCATCGCGGCCACGGCGGTCTTGCCGCTACCGACATCGCCCTGCAGCAACCGCGCCATCGGGCGCGGGTCGGCCATGTCGCCGAAGATGGCGTGCGCCGCCTTGCGCTGCGCGTTGGTCAGGGCGAAGGGAAACGCATCCCGGATCGCGCGTGCGCGCTCCACGTCATAGGGGATCTGGGGGGCGACGTGGCTGAGACGCTCCTCCCGGCTGACCAGCACCGCAACCTGCATCAGCACCAATTGGTAGAAGGCGATACGGCGGCGAGCGCGGTCGAGGTCCTCCTGGGTCTCCGGGAAATGGACGTCGGGAACGGCCTCTGAAAGCTGGGGCATGTCGTACCGATCCGCGGTCTCCCTGGGCAGCCCGTCACCCAGCCCGGCCGCCGCCGGCAACGCCTCGGCGATGACCTTGCGTAACCACTTCGACGTGATCCCCTGCGATTCGCGGTACAGCGGCACCAGGCGGCCGGTGTGCAAGCCCGATGCCCCCTCGGTCGCCTCAAAGGCGGGGTTCAGCATGACCAGCCCCCCGCCGCCACGCTGCCGGGTGACCTTGCCGGAGAGGGTGATCTCGTCCCCCACCGTCAGCTGGTTCGTCAGCCACGGCTGGTTGAACCACATCCCCTTCATCCGCCCGGTCACGTCCGACATGTAGGCCTCGACCACGGCCTTGCGGTTGAACCCCGGCCGCATGCTGACCCTCTCCAGCCGCACGCGCACTGTCTGTTTGGCGCCCTCCTTGAGCCAGGCGACGTAGGTCTGCTGGGTGTAGTCCTCGTGTCGCCGCGGGTAGTACCGGAGCAGGTCGGCGACGGTGAGGATGCCGAGACGCTCCAGCTTCTTCGCGTACGCCGGGGTCACCGATTTCACGGTGGTGACCGGGGCCTGGAGCTGGAGAGCGTCGGTGGGGGTCAGCCGGCCCGCTTGGCGATGTACGCGCAGCCCACGGCGCCGGGGCCGGCATGCGTACCGATGACCGCCCCCAGCGACCCCTCGACGATCGGGGTCCCCGGGAATGTCTTTTCCAGTTCCGCGCGAAGGGCAGCGCGGCTGTCCGGGGCCTGGGCGTCGATCACCGCAATCCGGTCCGCGCCGCCGTGCGCCTTGATGTCGTCCACCACCCTCCGGAACGCCTGGCCCCAGGTCCGCGCAGGCGGCAGGCGATGGATCTCGCCCATCTGCACCAGCATCACCGCCTTGACCCGGAGCAGGCCGCCCAGGGCGCCCTGGACTTTGCTCACGCGGCCGCCCATCACCGCGTACTTCAGGGTGTCGAGGATCGCCAGCAGCCGGGTCCTTTCGCGCATCTCGACCAGCGCCTCCTCGACCTCTTCGGGGCCCTTGCCCTGCTTGAGCATGTCCGAGGCAACCAGTACCAGGAGGCCGGCGGCTGCGGTCACGTTACCGGTGTCGATGACCCGGATGTCGCGGCCCGGGAGCTCCCGGGCGGCGAGGACCGCCGACTGGTACGTCCCTGAGAGCTTTTCCGAGAGGTGGATGCTGAGGATCGAATCGTTGTCCGGGATCCGTTGATAGGCCTCCAGGAACTCGCCCGGTGATGGCTGCGAGGTCTTGGGCAGTTCGCTGGCCTCCGCCAGCTTCTTGAAGAAATCGTCCTGGCCCAGCTCAACCCGGTCGCGGAACTCCTCGGTGCCAAAATGCACCTTCAGCGGAACCATGAGGATCCCCAGCTCCTCCATCGTCGCGGTCGGGAGGTCGCTCGTGGAATCGACCACGATCCGCGTCATTCCAGCGACAGGATGTAGGGGTAGTGGCTCTGCTCCCCGCGCTGGGCCTCGACCGTCAGCTTGGGGAATCGCTCCTTGAGGTGGTCGGTGGTCTCCGCCAGCGCAGCCTCGTCAATCTCCTCGCCCGCATATATCGTCAGGAGCTCGTAGCCCTCGGGCTTGACGTGCTCCAGCGCGCCATCGATGACCTCCCGGGGGGACTTGCCGGCGGCCTTGATCTTGCCGTTGACCACGGCGATCGAGTCGCCGTTCTTGATCTTCAGCCCCTCAACCGAGGTACTCCTGACCGCGGTGGTGACCTCGATGGTCTGGACCCCTTCGAGGGAGTCGGTCATGGCCTTCACGGTGGCCTCGAAATCGCCCTCCCCGTCAAGGTTGAGCATTGCCGAGATCCCCTCCGGCACGGTGCGCGACGGCACCACCCGGACCTCCTTCTCGCAGAGCCCCTGGACCTGCTGCGAGGTCATGATCACGTTCTTGTTGTTGGGCAGGATGATCACCCTGCCGGCGGCCACCGCGTTGCAGGCCTGGAGCAGGTCCTCGGTGCTCGGATTCATGGTCTGCCCGCCCTCGACCACCGACGCCCCGAGGTCCTCGAAGATGCGCCTGAAGCCGCCTCCCACTGCCACCGCGACAACCCCGACATCCCCGGCGACCGCGGCGACCGCGGCCGCCAGGCCATTGCTCGATCCGTTGCTGGAGGCCGCGGGGACCGACGCGGCGTTGCTGCCGGGGACGGGGGCATCATGGGCGAGGATCTCGTGGTGCTGGCGGGTCATGTCCTCGACCTTCAGCTTCTGCAACGTCCCGTAGCCCGTCGCGTGGGCGATCAGCGAGCCCGGGTCCAGGGTGTGGATATGCACCCGCACCAGCTTGTCGTCCCCCACGATGACCGCGGAATTGCCCAGTGGGGTCAGCTCCTCCCGGACCAGGGCGAAAGATTTCTTCGGCGCCTCGATCAGGAACTCGGTGCAGAAACCCCAACCCTCCTCGGGAGTCTCAAGCGCAAAGGCGCCGACCTTTGCCGCAGCGGGCTCCAGGGCCCCGACGGGAGCCGTCGTGGCGGCGGCCGCCCCGACGGGCACCGAGCCCGGGATCTCCTGTCCCTTGACGGTCTTTAGGAAGCCCTCCAGGATGATCATCAGCCCGTACCCGCCGGCGTCGACCACCCCGGCCTCCCTCAGCACCGCGAGTTGGCTTGGGGTCTCATCCACCGCCCGCTGGGCGGCGTTGACCACGATCTCCATCATCTCGGCGATGTCGGTAATCGAGGGGGCCTTGGCCAGCGCCGCCTCAGACACCTTGCGGGCGACGGTCAGGATGGTCCCTTCGGTGGGCTTGGTCACACCACGATAGGCCACGCTGGTGGCCTCCTCGAAGCCCTTGGCCAGCTGCTGGGTGTCGACCGACGTGGCGTCGCCGACACCCTGCGAGAAGCCCCGCAGGACCTGGGACAGGATCACGCCGGAGTTGCCGCGCGCTCCCATCAGGGCGCCGTGCGCCACCCGCCCGCTGACCACCGAGAGGTCGCTGCTGTCCTCGTTGGCGATCTCCTCGATGGCCGATTCAAGGGTCAGGAGCATGTTGGTCCCGGTGTCCCCATCGGGAACCGGGAAGACGTTCAGCTGGTTGACCCGCTCGCGGTTGGCGGTAAGCCAGGCCCGGGAGCCGTACAGGCCGCGCTTGAAAAGCACCCCATCCACGCGCGAGATGGCCGCCATCAGCTCGCCAGCTCCTCGTAATGGATACCCTGCACGTTCACGTTCACCTGCTTGACCTTGATGCCCAGCGTCTTCTCACACTGGTACCGGACCGCGTCCTGCAGACTCCGCCCGACCTCCACGATCCGGACCCCGTATTCGACAACCACATAGAGGTCGATATCGATGCCATCGGCGTCGACTTTGACCTCGACGCCGCGGTGCAGGTTCTCCCGCTGCAGGCGCTCGGCCAGGCCGTCCCGGAGCCCACGAGCGGCCATTGCAACGATCCCATAGCACTCATTGGCGGCGTGTCCGGCAATGGACGCTATGACCTGGCGCGAGACCTCGATCCTGCCGAGGTCCTGCTGCTGCAAGATGCGGTTCATGGCCCTCCTGGCGCGGTGATGGGGGTTGAAGTGGAGTTCATTGTCGCTTTCTGGGACGCGCCAGGGATGGCCGGGCGCCCCCTCGAACACATGTTAGAATCCACCGCCGCGTACAAAGGTTACGCACGTCCAGAAACAGGGAGTCAACGTCATCGCTCAGCAGTGCGCCATCTGCGGCAAGAAGCCGGTCGCGGGTAACAACGTCAGCCACTCGAAGGTCCGCACCCGTCGCCGCTTCATGCCCAACCTCCAGGCCGCCACGGTGGTGATCGCCGGAAAGCGGGTGAAGGCGCGTGTCTGCACCCGGTGCCTTCGCACCTCAGCCAAACACGCGGCGGTCTAGCTGACCCGCTAGGCGCCCCCTGCGGGTGTCGCGGCGAGGTCAGTCGAGTTTGTCCAGCAGGTCGGCCATCTCGACCGCAGCCGCCGCGGCTTCAGCCCCCTTGTTGCCCATCTTCCCCCCGGCTCGATCGATCGCCTGCTCCATGGTCTCGGTGGTCAGGACGCCCATGATCGTCGGCACCCCACTCTGGCGGGCCACCGCCGCGATCCCCTGTGCGCACTGCCCGGCCACGTAGTCGAAGTGCGGCGTCTGACCCCGGATCACAGTCCCCAGGCAGATGATCGCGGAGTGCTTGCCGCCGCGGGCCAGCCGGGCAGCAGCCACCGGGATCTCAAAGGCCCCGGGAACCCAGACCACGGTGATCGCCGCCTCGTCAGCCCCCATGCGGACCAGCGCATCCACCGCGCCCTCCAGGAGCTTGCCGGTTACGAAGTCGTTGAAGCGTGCGACCACCACCGCGAACGACTTGCCCGACGCATCGAGGGCGCCCACCTTGACTTCCATCAGTCGTGCATTATGTGGCCGAGCTTCTCCGACTTGGTGCGCAGGTAGCGCACGTTGTGCTCGTTGGAGGGGATGACCAGTGGGATCCGCTCGACGATCTCGAGGCCGAACGACTCGATCCCGTAGTACTTGCGCGGGCTGTTGGAGATCAGCCGGATCTTGCGCACCCCGATATCGGCCAGGATCTGGGCGCCGATGCCGTAGTCGCGCTTGTCGACTGGGAGACCCAGGGCCTCGTTGGCCTCAACGGTGTCCATGCCCTGGTCCTGGAGCTCGTAGGCCATCAGCTTGGCGATCAGGCCGATACCCCGGCCCTCCTGGCGCAGGTACAGGATCACCCCCGACCCCGCCTCGGCAATCATCTCCATGGAGCGGTGCAGCTGTTGCTCGCAGTCACAGCGCAGACTGTGGAAGGCGTCGCCGGTGAGGCACTCCGAATGGGCCCGGAGGAGAACGGGCTGGTCGGGGCTGATATCCCCCATCACCAGGGCCACGTGGGTCTCGCCCTTGATCGAGTCCTCATAGCCGTAGATCTGGAATATGCCGTACTCGGTTGGCATCTTGGCCTTCGCCTTGAGCTCCACCAGCTTCTCAAAGCGCTGTCGGTGGGCGATGAGGTCCTTGATGGTGACAATGCCGATGCCGTGCTTCTGAGAAAACTCCAGCAGGTCTGGCATTCGCGCCATTGTCCCGTCGTCCTTCATGATTTCGCAGATCACCCCGGCGGGGTAGAGACCCGCCAGGCGGCTGAGGTCCACGGCTGCCTCGGTCTGGCCGGCCCGCACCAGCACCCCGCCCTCGCGTGCCCGCAGGGGGAACGTGTGGCCCGGCTTGACGAAGTCGATCGGTTTGCTGGTCGGATCGATCAGGGCCTTGACGGTATTCGCCCGGTCCTCCGCGCTGATCCCGGTGGTCACCCGGTGGCGGGCCTCCACCGACACGGTGAAGGCGGTGCCCAGGGGCGCGGTGTTGCGCCCGACCATCGGCTCGATCTGCAGGTCGTCCAGCCGCGAGCCCTCCATCGGGGTACAGATCAGGCCGCGGGCGTGGGTCGCCATGAAGCTGATCGCCGGGGCGGAGATGAAGTCGGCTGCGATCACCAGGTCGCCCTCGTTCTCACGGTCCTCGTCGTCGACCACGATCAGGAACTTGCCGCCCCTGTAGTCGTCCAGGGCGTGGTCGATGGAGATCACTGGCATCTATTCACCTGGGGTTGGGTGGCCGCCGGGGTGTCCGGTCGGTCCCGGGTTGTCGACCTCCGCGGAGGCCAGGAAATTGGCCACGTACCTGGCCAGGATGTCGACCTCCAGGTTGACCACCGAACCAGGCCGGTACGCGGAGGCGATGGTCGATCCGAGCGTGTGGGGGATCAGGCTGACCGCCACCACGCCGGATTCGACTGTGACAATCGTAAGACTGGTGCCGTCGATGGCCAGGCTGCCCTTGGCCACGCAGTAGCGCAGGAGATCGTCCGGCACCCTGATGTCCAGCCAGCGGGCGTTGCCTTCGTCCTTGGTCCGGACCACCTCCCCGGTGCCGTCGACGTGGCCCTGGACGAGGTGTCCACCGACCTCTTCCCCGTACGCCAGCGCCGGCTCAAGGTTGACGCGCGACCCGGCCTGGAGCTTGGCCAGCGATGTCCGGCGAAAGGTCTCCGGCATGACGTCGGCCTCGAAGCAGCCATCCTCCAGCCGCGAGGCGGTGAGGCAGACGCCGTTGACCGCCACGCTGCCGCCGACCGAGGTCCGCCGCAGGGCCTGGGCGCCGCGAACCCGAATCCGGCCGGGCTCCACCAGCTCCACCGTGCCTACCTCGGCGACGATTCCGCTGAACATTCAGGCGGCGACGGCCTCGATCAACACGTCCGGTCCAAGGCTGCGCACCCTGACGATCTCCAGGCGAAGCGCCTGTGCCAGGCGCTCGAAGCCCTCACCGCCCACTGGGGTCGGGGCTGTGCTGCCGCCGATGACCAGGGGGCCAACGAAGGCGTAAACGCGCTCCACCAGCCCCTCCTTGACAAACGACCAGGCGAGGTCGCCGCCACCCTCGACCAGCACACTGCCGATGCCCCGGCGGTGTAAGGCCTCCAGCAAGCGCGCGCCGCTCGGCATGGGGGTGTCGAGCACCTCAACCTCCACCCCAAGACGGGCGAAGCGGGCCAGCCGGGATGCCGCCGCCAACTCCGCGGCGAGCACCAGGCTGCCGCCACCCTCACCCACATCGTGGATGCGGGCTGCCGGGTCGGTGCGCAGGCGGCCATCGATCACCACTCGCAGCGGCTGCCGGCCCGCGGCGCGCCGGCGTCCGGCCGCGCGGACATTGAGCTGGGGGTCATCAGCAATGACCGTGTTGGCGCCCACCAGGACGGCGTCGTAGGCACCGCGCAGCCTGTGCGTCTCGGCGCGGGCGAGCTCGCCGGTGATCCAGCGCGAATCGGCGGTGCGCGTGGCGGTCTTGCCATCCAGCGTGGCGGCGAACTTGAGGGCCAGGAAAGGCCGCTTCCCGGCGACAGCCCTGAGCCAACCGGGGTTGAGCGCGCGCGCCTGGTGCTCGCCATCGCCGACCGCCACGGTGATGCCGGCGTCGCGCATCCTTCGGAGCCCACGACCGTTCACCCCGGGAGAGGGGTCGCGGTGGGCCACGACAACGTGGGTCAACCCGGCCGCGACGACGGCGTCACTGCATGGTCCGGTTCGCCCCTGGTGGGCACACGGTTCCATGGTCACGTACATCGTCGCGCCGCTGGCGGCGGTGCCTGCCTGGCGCAGCGCGGCGACCTCGGCGTGAGGCCCGCCGGCGACGCGGTGATGCCCCTCGCCGATGACCACGCCGTCACGGACGATGACCGCGCCGACCATCGGGTTGGGACTGGTGGAATGCCGGGCGCGGGCGGCCTGCAGGATGGCGCGGCCCATATGTTCAGACGGCCCCATGCACGACCTCGGCCTCCGCCCTGAGCTGCCCGCAGGCGGCGGCAATGTCCCTTCCCCGCGTGTCCCGGATGGTGCATTCCACCCCCTGCCCGCGCACGCGGCGGCGAAACTCGGCGATGGAGCCGGGCGTCGCCCCCTGGAAGGGGTCGCCGGGGATGGCGTTGTAGGGGATCAGGTTGACGTGGGCCAGGTGACCGCGCAGCAGAGCGCCAAGCTCATCCCCAAGCTCGGGGGAGTCGTTGACGCCGCCCAGCATGACGTACTCGTAGGAAACCCTGCGGTGGGTCACCGCGGCGTAGCGGTGGGCAGCGGCAATGACCTGGCGCACCGGCCACTTGCGGTTGAGGGGCACGAGCCGGTTGCGCAGGTGATCGTTGGGCGAGTGGAGTGACACGGCGAGGTTGACCCCGCCTCCCTTGGCCGCCAGCTCGTCGATCCCGGGCACCACCCCGGAGGTCGAGACGGTGACCCGACGCACCCCCAGGCCCAGCGCCGCCGGGTCGGTGAATCGGCGCACCGAGGTGAGGGTCGCATCCACGTTGTGCAGCGGCTCGCCCATGCCCATGTAAACCAGATGGCTGACACGGCCGCCCTCGCGCAGGCGGCCCCGGTTGACGGCCAGGACCTGGTCGATGACCTCCGCCGCCACCATGTTGCGCCGCAGGCCGGCGAGACCGGTGGCGCAAAACGGGCAACGCACGGCGCAGCCCACCTGGGTGCTGAGGCACAGGGTGGTTCGCTCCGAGCTGATGGAGGTGCGGCGGTAGTGCATGCAGACGCACTCGACGAGCTCACCATCGGGCAGGCGGTAGAGCTCCTTGAGGGTCGCGCCGTTGTCGGCAACCGCGGTGTGCGCGGCCTCGACCGCGCTGAAAACGAACTCCGACTCCAGGGCCTCACGCAGGTCCGCGGGGAGCTCGCTGATCTCGGCAAAGGACGTGGCCGCGGACCGGTAGAACCGCGCCAGCAGCTGGTCGGCGCGGTATGCCGGGAGCTTGCGATCCCGCGCCCACGCGCGCACCTGGTGCGGCTCCATCGAGGAGAACGGCCGGCGTCCGGCCGCCGACCCACTACGCGCCCTGGTTCCCTGCTCCACGTTCATTAAGGAACCCTAATCGCCCGAAGGGCATTTCAGCCGCTCGCGGGGTCGTCCTCGTAGAGGTTCTTGACCACGCGCGCCGGGTTCCCGGCGACCACCACGCCGGCCGGCACGTCGGAGGCCACCACCGCGCCGAATGCCACCACCGAGTCGTCGCCAATCGTCACCCCCTTCAGCACCGCGGCCATGCCCGCGACCCAGACGTTGCGGCCGATGGTGATCGGGGCGGCCGCCGGGGGTTGCCCGGAGCGTCTCCGGTCCACAGCAACGGGGTGGTGGTCGGTGTCGACGATGGTGCAGGAACCCAGAATGCAGTCGTCCCCAACGGTGATCCGAGCCGCGGCCTGGAGCCCGGCACCGTTGAGGCGCACGTTATTGCCGATGGTGATCACCGCAGCGGGGTCGAAGGTCTGGAGCACGTTGCTCTCGGCGCGCGCCCACGCGTTGCAGCGGTCACCAACCCGGATCCGCCCCGGGCCAGCAAGCCGGAGCCGGCCGTTGCTGATGAAGTCCTCACCGATGACATACCTCCCGCGCCCCGCCAGCACCCAGCGCGCCCTGACGGCCCGGCTCAACGCGTCAACCGCGGCCCGCGCGGGTCCTGGGAGCCTGCCCCTGGGATCCTCTATCTCACATACTCCCGGCTGACGCGCCCCCGGTCGCTCCGTCCAGGAACGCGCCGCTCTCGATGACCACCCGCACGTGCTCGCCGTCGCCCACCTTCTTGTCGCCCTCGAAGCACTGAACGTTGAAAGTGATCCGCTTGCCATCCACGGCGGTGACCGACGCCCGCGCCATCGCCTCGCCCCCGATGGCGGTCGGGGCCAGGTGGCGAATGTTGACGATGTAGCCAACCGTGGTCTTGCCCGGGCCGACAAACGGCTGCACGCAGAGGGTCGCGGCGCCCTCCATCATGGCGATCATCGCGGGGGTCGCCAGCACCCCCACCGACCCGCTGCCGAGGTGGCGTGCCGACATCTCCTCGGTGACCGACCTGGTCAACTCGAAGGTCGCGCCAGGAATGAGTTCCTCAGGCCCGGACCGGTGCCCGTCGCTCTCTGCGAGGGTGACCCTCATGCCAGGTTGGTGCTCCGCGGGTAGGCCACTGACGGGTCACATGCCACGTTGACCAGGGCCGGCTGCCCCGACGCAAAGGCACGGTCGATGGCCGGGCCGATCTCCCCCGGCCGGGTAACGTATTCGCCATGCCCGCCGAGGGCAACGACCACCTGATCGTAGCGGGCGTTGGGGTTCAACTCCGCGGCCACCGACCAGCCATACATCATCTCCATGGGATGCTTCTCAAGTCCCCAGGCGCTGTTGTTGCCGATCACCGCGACGACCGGCAACCGGTGGCGGACCATGGTGTCGAACTCCATCAGCGAGAACCCAGCAGCGCCATCCCCCAGGAGTAGGAGCACCTGCTGGTCCGGGTGCGCGAGGCGGGCCGCGATCGCCGACGGGGTCCCCATGCCCAGCCCACCGAAGGGACCGGGATCGATGAAGTGGCCCGGTTCGTAGGTTGCAATGTACTTGCCGGCATAACTGATGAAATCGCCGCCGTCCCCAATCACCACGGCGTCGCGGTCGAGGCGCTTGCCGAGCTCGCCGTAGATGCGCAGGGGGTGGATGGGCTCGGAGTCGGACTCCAGCAGGGCGCGATCCTTCTCCTCAGAGGCCCTCTCCCTGTCCCGCAGGCCTGCCATGAAAACCTCCCGCGAAGCGCGGTTCGCGGACCCGTCAACGCGCTCGACGAGCGCCGCCAGGGCAGCACCGATGTTCCCGGCCACGCCGGCGTCGTCGTCGCGGTTGCGGTTCAGATCCGATGCCAGGGCATCGATGCGAATCAACCTGGCACCCGCGGCGAATGGTGGTGACTGGCCGAAATTGAGACGGAAGTCGAGAGGGGTGCCGATGACGATCACGACGTCCGCACCGCCCAGGCCCGCGCTGCGGCTGCGGCTGAAAGCGTTCGGGTCATCCGCCGCCAGCAGGCCGCGTCCGAGGCCATTCATGAAAACCGGGATCGCGCCCTTCCTGGCCAGTTCGCGCAGCGGTGCCTCGCCGTGGTGCCAGTAGGCGCCGGTGCCGGCCATGATCAGCGGCCGCTCGGCACTGTTGAGGATGTCGGCGGCGCGGGCAACGGCATCGGCGTCCACCTCCAAGACCTCGGCTGCGATCTCGGGCCACTCCACCTCAGAGTCCTCGACCCCTGAGACAAAGGTATCCAGGGGGATGTCGATAAAGGTCGGCCCGGGCGCGCCGCGCATCGACTCCTGCCAGGCATCGAACAGGGCAACATGGGCGCGCGTGCCGTCGTGAAGCGTCCGCGCAGACTTGGTGATGGGGGCCACCACCGGGACGTGGTCGTACTCCTGGAGGCTGCCGGACCCCCAGCGGTACTCCGGGGCGCGCCCTCCGATGACCACCATCGGGCTGCGGTTGAAGCGCGCAGCGGCGATCGAAGAGACAGCGTTGGTAACCCCGGGCCCCGCGGTCACCGCGGCGACGCCGGGCTGGCGGGTGAACTTGGCATAGGCCTCGGCGGCATGCGTCGCCGCCTCCTCGTGGCGGTGGTCGACGATGTGGATGCCCTGCTCCACGCAACCATCAAACAGCGGGAAGAGGTGCCCACCGCTGAGGGTGAACAGGTGCTTGACCCCAAGGCGACTGAGGGCTTTGGCGGCCAGCCGCCCGGTGTTGAAGGGAAATCGTTCGTCGGCGGATCGCTTGCGCTGGTGCTCGGCAATCTCGGCGCGGTGGAAGGCGACGGCGTACTCAGCCCCGGCGATCGTCTGGGTGCGGTCCACGGCTACCTCCTGGGCGGGGCCGCCCGGGCCCGGCCGAGGCGGGTTGAATTCGATGGCAAGGGTTAATTGGTGCCGAGGAAGGGACTTGAACCCATACGGCCTTGCGGCCACCAGCCCCTCAAGCTGGCGTGTCTACCTATTTCACCACCTCGGCGGGAGGCCCGATTTTACCCTGCGCCGCCGGCCGACTACGGCGCCAGGGGCAGGTCCACGGTGAACTCCGTCCCAGCCCCCACCTGGCTACGCACAGCGATGGTGCCGGAGTGCTCCTGGACGATCCAGCGGGCGATCGCCAGCCCGAGGCCGCTGCCCTCGTTCTGGCGCTGGTCCGCGCCGCGGTAGAAGCGGTTGAAAATCCGTGGCAGCTCGGCCTCGGCAATTCCCGGCCCGCTGTCGGAGACCGTTATGCGGAGACGCCCTTCGGCGGTTATCGCGTGCAGGAGGACGGGCTCTCCCGGGGGCGAGAAGCGCGTGGCGTTGTCCACCAGGATCGCCACCAACTGCCGGAGACGGACATCGTCTCCCCGCACCACCCCATCGGCATCAAGCTCGACCTCGAGTTCCGCGCCGCGCGCCGCGGCCAGCAGGTTGCCCGACGCCGCGACCTCACTGAGCAGCGCGGCGACCTCGATAGGGTCGCGGCGCAGCCTGACGCGCGAGTCGGCCTGCGCCAGCGTGGAGAGGTTCTCGACCATCTTCGCCAGCTGGACGGTCTCGCTGACGATGTCCTGCGCCAGCCGCTGCAGTCTCGGCGAGGCACTCTCCTTGGGGCGCAGGATCGATTCCGCCGCCGCGCGGATGACGGTGATCGGGGTGCGCAGCTCATGAGAGGCATCGGACACAAAGTCCTTCTGGTTGAGCAGGTTGACGCGGATGGGCTCCAGGGCCTTGTCCGCCAGCCAGAGCCCGGCGACAAATGCCAGGACCAGTGCGACCAGCGTCGCGCCGAGCAGCAGTGAGACAAGGCTGGTGCTGGCATCGACCAGGGTGCGCGCCGAGCGGGCCACCTGGACCACCGCCCCGATGCTTGCCGACCCCGCCACCCGAGTCCGGTACACCGGCCGCGTGTAGACGATGAAGGGCTCCCCCGACCGGATCACCGTGGTGAAGCCGGCGCGGCCGGCCAGGCCCTCACCCAGCGCCCTGCGGTCCGGAAGGACCGAGGCATATGGCGCACTGCCGGTGAGCGCTGAGCCGCTGGCGGTGGTGGCGTAGAGGGAGACGTCGTTCCAGCTGGGGTCCGAGGCCAGGTCGTTGCGGTCTATGCCGCTGGCGCCCGCGACATAGACGATCGCCGAGGACGCCTGGCCGGCCTTGCGCTGCAGGTCGTCGTCAACGCGCGACTCGAGGGCGCTGCCCATGATCAGGAAAACCCCCACGTCAAGGACCAGGAGGATGAGCCCCAGGAAGACGACATACCAGCCCGCGAGGCGGAGCCGGGCGCGATCGAACAGCCCGCGCTGGCGCATCTGTCAGACGTTGACCAGGCGGTACCCGACGCCGTGCACGGTCTGGATCGGGTTATGCCCCGAGCCGTCGCCCAGCTTGCGGCGAAGATAGGAAACGTAAACCGCCACCCGGTTGGTCAGGCCGTCGAACTCATAGCTCCAGACGTGGTCTGCGATCTGCTGGCCGCTGAGCACCTGGTTGGGGTGTCGCATGAAGTACTCCAGGAGCGCGAATTCCTTAGGCGTCAATTCGACCAGGTCCTTGCCGCGCCAGACCTCCCGCGTCTTCAGGTCCAGGCTGATCTCGCCCACCGTCATGCGGTTGCCGACGCCACCGGGGGCCTCGCGCCGCCCCAGCGCCCTCACCCGTGCCAACAGCTCGGCAAAGGCAAAGGGTTTGGTGAGGTAGTCGTCCGCACCTGCATCCAGCCCCACCACGCGGTCCTCGATCGAGGTTCGAGCCGTGAGCATGAGGATGGGGGTCTTGTCCCCGCCGGCACGGATCCGACGGCAGACCTCGAGGCCGGGAACGCCCGGGAGCATCAGGTCGAGGATGATCACGTCGTACTCCCCGGTGGCGGCGAACTGCAGCGCATCCTCGCCGTCAAATGAGACGTCGACGGTGTGGTTCTCGTCCTGGAGCATCTCCTGGACCAGGTTGGCCAGTTTTCGCTCGTCCTCGACTATCAGCAGCCGCATCCGTCTGAACGCCTAGTGCAGGTTCTCGGGCCGTTGTCCCAGCGTGACCTCGGCCGACTGCTTGCTGCCGTTGCGAAGGATCGAGAGTTTGACCTTGTCGCCGACCTTGTGCTTCGAGAGCACCGCGAACAGCGTGTTGTCCTGGTCGATGTCCTGGCCGTCGATGGCGGTGATGATGTCACCCTTCTTGATGCCGCCCTGGTCCGACGGCGAGCCGGCCTTAATCCCAGATACCAGCGCGCCATGGTCCACGGGGAGCGAGTTGGCGGCCTGCAACTGGGAATCGATGCCCTGGTAGGTGATACCCAGGTAGGGGTGCGACAGGGACCCATGGAGCAACAGCTGTTGCGCAACGTCGCGCGCGCGGTCGCTGGGGATGGCGAAGCCTATGCCCTGGGATATGTCGCCGCTGTTGGGATCGCGGGCGGCGATCGCGGTATTGATTCCCACCACCTGCCCGGCCAGGTTGATCAGTGGGCCGCCACTGTTGCCGTGGTTGATGGCGGCGTCCGTCTGGATCATGTCGTCCATCTCCGACTGGCCCGCGAGGGTGCGATGGAGGGCCGAGATGATGCCGGAGGTGACGGTGTTCTTGAAGTCGCCGAGAGCGCTCCCGATGGCCAACACCCGTTGCCCTGGCTGCAGATCCCGGGAAGCCCCGAACTGGGCTATTCCCGGCACCTGGCCGTCCACCTTGAGGACTGCCAGGTCGTTGAGCGCGTCGTGGCCCAGCAGACGCGCGGTCACCGGGTGCTTGGCGGTCGCGAACAGCACCGTGAACTGCGTGCTCCCGGCAATCACGTGGTCGTTGGTCAGGATGTGCCCGTCGCTGTCGAAGATGATCCCAGTGCCCAGCGCCGTTGACTGCGGCGCGGGTGAGCCCTGGGCGGCGAGCGGCGACTGCGTGCCCCCGGTGGCGGTGATGGTGACGACGGCGGGGTCCACCCGCTTCGCCGCCGCGACCATGGCCACGCTCTCGTCGGTGGTCACCGGTCCCGAGGCATCAGCTCCAGAGGTGGTGGGCGCGGCCAGCCCGCTGACCAGGCGGGGCGCGCGCGACCCGGCGATGTACCCGCCCGCGCCGCCGGCGATCAGCGAGATCACCAGCATGAAGACCAGGACGCCAAGCGGTACAGCGCTGGAGCGGGCCGGGGGCGGAGAGTAGGCGGGAGGCTGCCAGGAAGCTACCGGCGCGGCAGCGGCCGGATCCGATGCCCCAGGCGGCGCGTCGGCAAGCGGCGCGTCGGCACGGGGAGCGTCGGAAGGGGGGGCCGGTAGCGGCGGGTTCAACTGGGGCGAATCATCGCCCGGGACTGCTTTAGGTGGCATTGACTCCCTGTCTGTGGTGATACGTATCCATCAGTGTGCCGCCGACACCCCTGCCCCGGGCAGATGGAATCGGATCTCGCCGCCCTGCCGACGTTAGCCCGGCGATGTTAGACCCCTGTTAGGGGTGGCTCCTGGCCGCGTCGGGCAGCGCCCTCCGCAGGGCCGCCGCAATGTCGCCCGCGGCGTGGTCCCAGCTGAAGAGTCCGCGCCGGCCCCGGCCCGCATCGATCAGGGCCTGGCGCCTGGCCGGGTCTGACACCAGGTGGCCAAGCCCGGAGGCGATGTCCTTCACGCTGAGTGGGTTGACGAACAGCGCCGCGGCTCCGGCCACCTCTCGGAACGGCGGGATGTCCGCGGCCAGGATGGGCAGGCCGGAGTACATCGCCTCCACGACCGGTAGGCCGAACCCCTCGCCGGTAGACACCGCGGCCAGCAGCAGCGATCCCCGCATCAGGTCTGCCACCTCGCGGTCCTCCAGGTGACCCGCGAAGATCACCCGCTCAGCGATGCCGAGTTTCGCGGGTAGGGCCATCACCTCTTCGAACTGCCAGCCTCGCTGACCGACGATCAACAACGGCGGCGGCGTGCCCTCCGCATGAGTCAGCTGGGCATAGGCCTCGATCAGCCGGACGTAATTCTTTCGCGGCTGAATGGTGCCCACGGCGAGAATCGGGGGCTGGTGGACCCCCAGCCGGCTCAGTACTGCCCTGCCGCCGTCACCCTCGTGTGCGTCACCTTCATGGAACAGTTCGGGGTCGGCCGCGAGGCGAACCACGACCAGCTTGGAGGCTGCCTCCGGGAATTCTGTGGCCACCTCCTGCTCGGTGGCCTGGGAGATGCAGATGACCGCGGCGGATCGGCTCACCGCAAGACCAATCAGACGGCGGAAATACCACCAGCGGGCCCGGAACTCAAGCAGGTCCTGGACCGTGACAACGCTGGCGCAGGGCATCGGCACCAGGACCGGCAGTACGGGGATGGGGCTGAAGTACACGTCGAGCCGGGCACGCCTCGCCGCCCCCGGGAGCCGGGCCTGCGTCCATCCGCCCCCGCCCCCGGGCAGGACGGTGACTGTGGGGCGCACATGCGCGGCGATGTCCGGGTTGGCGCTGAACACCACCACCTCGCCACCGTATCCGCGCCACGCGCGGACCAGGCCGGGAAGCAGGTGGTGCACGTAGTTGTCGATGCCCGCCCGGGCGATCGAAACCCGGGAAGCGTCGATGCCGAGGACCGGCGGCCGGGCTGGTTTCAATGCCGGATCACGATGCTATGATCGAGCCGAACTATCAGATCGGGCTGTCCTAGCCCCCTTGAAACCGCCGGAGGTGGTGCCAATGGATTGTAGAAAACGAGCTTGCAACGCATGGGTAGGGATGAAGGACAGCGAGGTCGACAAGCGGGCGTAGACAGCCACAGCGCGAGCGCTTCTCGCGTACGTCGACGCCGAACCTGCGGCCGGAGTCACCCCTGAGATGGGACCCGCCGCCAGGCGGCTGGCGCAGTCCACTACCCAGCGCCGAGATGGAATCGAGGCCCCGGAGAAATCCGGGGCCTCACTCTTTTCCAAGCGCTCTTCTTGCGGTGGTGCGGGTTTCACGGACTGACTAGCCAGTGCTCAAGGATGACTAGCTCGAGCCGGCGCGGTCCTTGGCGCGGCTAACCAGCAGGTCCGCCAGTTTGCGGATGGCCACCGAGAAAGGCTCCTTGGGCGCCTCCAGGACAAAGCTCTTGCCGACATCCACGCTGCGGTAAAGCTGCTCACCGCCGTATGGGACCGTGAACGTCGGGCTGCCCAGCCCGCGCTCCACCTGGGACGAGTTCAGGCGCGCCTTTGGCGCCACATTGTTAAGGATAATCAGCACCTTTTCGGGGCTGATGTTGATGACCCCAAAGGCCTCGAGCAGCGAGCGGGTGACCAGCACCGAGACCACCTCGGGGGGACACATGATCAGCAAGGTGTCCGAGTTCTCCCAGAGGTCGAGCATGAACTCGCGGAAAGACGGACGGCCGTCGACCACCACATGGTCGTAGAGGCGGCGCAGGCGATCGACAATCCGGGGCAGAGCGCCGTCAGGAATCAACTCCGAATCACCTGGCTGGGCCACGGCGGGCACCACCCGAAGGCCACTGGAGTGCCGCAGCAGCATGCCGTCGAACTCGGTGTCCGAGACATCGTTCATCACGGCGTCAGCGATGTCGCGAAGGGTGTACACCGGCCGGAGGTCGAGCATCATCGCCGTCGCGCCGAACTCGAGGTTGAGGTCGAGCAGAACGGTGGTCTCGCCCGGGCGCTGCGCCAGTGCCACTCCGAGGTTGGTCGATAGCAGGCTCTTTCCGCTGCCCCCGCGAGCACTGAGGAGAGTCACGGTGTGCGCCTGGCGCACAGGGGCCGCGTCGGAATCTTCGATGGTGCCCAGCGGCGGCGCCGAGGCAGCGCTGGCGGCAACCAGCGATGCGACCCTTTCGCCGATGTCCTGGATCCGCGCGTCGCGGCGAATGGCCTCGGTGGCGCCGGCACCGATCGCCGCCTGCACGCGGCTGTCGCCGCCACCGGCAACGAGCATCAGCACGGGAAGTTTGGAGGTGACTGGACTGGCACGCAACTGCCTCACCAACTGCAGGCCGTCCATCCCGGGCAGCGACTCGTCGGTGATCAGGGCGTCGGGCATCTCGGCCGTGACGAATCGCAAGGCCTTGTCGCCGTCGGACACCGTCTGGACGTCGTAACCCGCCTTGGTGAAGTAGAAGCGCAGCATTCTCAGGAACGTCTCGGAGTTGGCGACTACGAGAAGTCTCTTGGTGTCAGCCAACCGGCGCCTCCTGACTTGCCGCGCTAGCGACCGCGGCAATCAACTAATGGTGTTCAAAGCCGTCCCCTGGGACGGAGCAGATGGTAAAGAAAAGTACTGGGCAACGACCTACTCTCCCACAAGGAAACCTTGCAGTACCATCGGCGCTGGTGGGCTTAACTGCTGTGTTCGGAATGGGAACAGGTGTTTCCCCACCGCTATGGTCACCCAGTACTTCTCTGAGCCGTATTAATTTGTGCCCCCCGATCTCCCGGAGGAAAGCACGCGAATGCGAAGAACTCCAGCCGGCCCTAGCAGTTGTGTGCTGGTCGACATGAATGTCTAATTGCGCTGTGAAGTGGGATAGGTAAATGGTCAAGCCCTCGGCCTATTAGTACCGGTCAGCTCAAAGGATCGCTCCTCTTACACCTCCGGCCTATCAACCAGCTGGTCTCGCTGGGGCCTTACCCGGTTAACCCGGTGAGAGTCCTTATCTTGAGGTGGGCTTCGCACTTAGATGCTTTCAGCGCTTATCCCATCCGAACATGGCTACCCGGCGGTGCTCCTGGCGGAACAACCGGTCCACTAGAGGTTCGTTCAACCCGGTCCTCTCGTACTGAGGTCAACTCCTCTCAAGACTCTTACGCGCACGGCGGATAGGGACCGACAGTTTTGTTACCACGACCCGTCATGGGTCGGGGCCAGGGCATTTCTGCCTAGCTCTGCATGTCGCCATGCAGCTCGGACTATATCTTCAGGATCTCTCCTGTCCGGCATGTAGTCTCTGAGGATTCTGGATAGCTGATCTCTAACCATTGCTTCTGTCGGAAGCGGCCGCCCCCATTCATCAGGAGGGCCGCAGTTAGGAGTTCACGAAAGCCCGCATCTGCGAGATGCCGGCCCACTGCCATCGCTCTCACGATGACCGCGAACGTCTGGAATTCCCTGTGCTTGGAGGACAGGAGGGGGTTCGCCTCAAAGAAGGGAATTACCCTCTCGAGGAGATCCTCTCGTCTCCGCACCACGAATACCAGTGCTCGATCTTTCCGCCCGTTACTCCGTATGTACCCGCACCCCAGCCGTTCTTGAAGGAGACCGAGCACTTCTGCTCGATCGCCGTTCTGGCTGACATGGAACTCGGGTACAAGTTGAATACCGGTCCGACAGGAAATGTTGCGCTGGACCGAGATGGCGAAGCAACCCTCGCCATCAACGAACCCAGCCATGTAGCTATCCAGCCTTTCCTGCTGATTGCCCGCACCCTCCACATTGTCACTATACCAAACATCTGTTCGGGATAGTAGCGAGGGATACTCGGGTATTCCAGCATATAGCCAGATTTATAGACAGCGCGTTCAATTCCACTGTCTCACGACGTTCTAAACCCAGCTCGCGTACCGCTTTAATGGGCGAACAGCCCAACCCTTGGGAGCGACTACACCCCCAGGATGCGACGAGCCGACATCGAGGTGCCAAACCTTGCCGTCGATGTGACGCTAATGTCTCCGATTTCTCGGAGCGCAGACTATACCTTCATCTCGGTGAGATGGTGGCGTTTTATGGAGGTCATAGATTTAGCTCTCACGAGGTAGCGACCTCCATCTCTCGCGGTTGCGAGAAGTCGTTACGGGGTCAAGCTCAAATGGAGCTGACTTCCCTCGGTATTACCCTGGCAGTTTGAGCTGCCGGCGGGCTTCACCGATATGAGCCACTGTATCATCGCCCGATCGCTCGGGCGAGGAGCCACTAATTGACTCTTGGGCAAGATAAGCCTGTTATCCCCGGGGTAGCTTTTATCCGTTGAGCGACGACCGTTCCATACCGAGTCGTCGGATCACTATGCCCTGCTTTCGCACCTGCTCGACCTGTTTGTCTCACAGTTAAGCTCCCTTATGCCATTGCACTCAAAAGCCTGATTTCCATCCAGGCTGAGGGAACCTTTGGGCGCCTCCGTTACCTTTTGGGAGGCGACCGCCCCAGTCAAACTGCCTGCCTGTCACGGTCCCGCCACCGGATCACGGTGTCGGTTAGATCAAAGATTTAACAAGGCTGGTATTCCAAGGTTGACTCCACCCGAGCTAGCGCCCGAATTTCACAGTCTCCCAGCTATCCTCTACATGCTAAGCCCCTGACCAGTGACAAGTTGCAGTAAAGCTCCACGGGGTCTTTCCGTCCTGCCGCGCGTAACCTGTATCTTCACAGGTACTTCAGTTTCGCCGAGTGTGTAGTCGAGACAGCGCCCAACTCGTTACGCCATTCGTGCGGGTCGGAACTTCGCTTCTATCCCCCGTTCCTGGGGGTGCTGACTATAACTCTGAGCTCCGAGCTATCGAGCATCTCACTGGCGCTATATTTGCGCCGGCCAGAGCTGTTCATCTGAGTTGCCATTCCGACCACCTTGTGGAAGCCGGCGGGCGTCAGATGTTCGCCAGCGCTTACGAGCTGGCATACCCTGGCAAAGAACTCGAAATCCCTTTGTTTGCTGGAGCGCATCGGGTACCTCTCAAAGTGAGGAATGACCTTCTCGACCAAGTTCGCGATGCTGCGCACCTCGAGCTTCATGGTCTTGTCGCTCCGATCTGGGCGAATCGTTCCGCATCCGAGGTACTCCTGGATCTCCAGCAGCACCTCTGCACGGTCTGAGTTCTGGCTGACCGAAAAGCTCGGCCTCACTTCCCATCCTCCACGCATCTTCATGCGCCTTGAGAACGAGACGGTGAAGCATCCCTCTCCGTCAACGTAACCAGATATGTACGAAGGGAGGTTCACATCGAAACTCACCGGCGTCTTGGCCACCACATAAATTTTACGCCCTTGCGTAAGCGTGGCAACCCTCGGCACTTAAGCCTCAGTCGATACGGGGTCAACCTCTTGCAAGGCGACTTCCCTCGGTACCACCCGTGACAGTCGCACGCCGTCAATAGGGCTCCACCGATATTAGCCGGTACGGGCTCGTTTCTACTCACCCGACAAGGAATTTCGCTACCTTAGGACCGTTCATTATTGTTGCGTCTCTCGTCTGAGACGGCTGCTACATTTCTGAGCAGCTCTCACGGTCGCCCGTAAGATCGGACTATATCATCACCGCTTTACAGTGGCGCCTGGCGTCTAGTCTCTGAGGATTCTCTCCCTGCGGAGAGCCTTTCCTGCTGATTGACCGCACCCGATGGATTGTCAGAGCTCACGCTCTACCACGGGATACTCACCTTTCTCAGGACGGTTATTCCAGCATATGGCCAGGTTTTATAACTACCTCGGTTTGATAGTTACGGCCGCCGTTCACCGGGGCTTCAGTTCACCGCGTTAACAGTTCCCCTTAACCTTCCGGCACCGGGCAGGCGTCAGCCCCTATACATCAGCTTTCGCTTTAGCAGAGACCTGTGTTTTTAGTAAACAGTCGGTTGGGCCTTTTCTCTGCGGCCCTCCAGAGCTCAGGACGCGAGGTCCATTACCCCAGGGGGCCCTCCTTCTCCCGAAGTTACGGAGGTATTTTGCCGAGTTCCTTAACTACACTTCTCTCGATCGCCTTGGAATCCTCTTCCCACCTACCTGAGTCGGTTTGCGGTACGGGCACCTAGTTCTGGCTAGAAGGTTTTCTTGGAAGCTTGGAATCAGCCACTTCGCCTGTTACCAGGCTCGGCATCACATCTCGGCGTTGATGCTCCCGCGGATTTACCTACGGGAACCGCCTACCTGCTTACACGCACACATCCAATCGTGCGCTGTACCTATCCTTCTTCGTCGCTCCATCGCTCATAACGAACTTTGGTGGCACTGGAATTATGACCAGTTGTCCATCGCCTACGCTTTTCAGCCTCGGCTTAGGCCCGGCTAACCCTGGGACGATTAACGTTGCCCAGGAAACCTTAGGCTTACGGCGAAAACGTTTCTCACGTTTTTCTCGCTACTTGTGCCGGCATTCGCACTTCTGCGCGCTCCACCAATCCTCACGGTTCAGCTTCGCTGCACGCAGAACGCTCCTCTACCACGACGTCTTACGACGCCATCCCTAGCTTCGGCTCATGGCTTGAGCCCCGATCATTGTCGGCGCCAGATCACTCGACCAGTGAGCTATTACGCACTCTTTAAATGGTGGCTGCTTCTAAGCCAACATCCTGGTTGTCTGAGCAACCCGACCTCCTTTACCACTTAGCCACAAATTTGGGGCCTTAGCTGAGGGTCTGGGCTGTTTCCCTTTCGACAATGAAGCTTATCCCCCACTGTCTCACTGCCATCGCAATATGTATCGGCATTCGGAGTTTGATTGGGTTTGGTAACCAGGTGATGGCCCCTAGCCCATTCAGTGCTCTACCTCCGACACACTGAATCGATGACGCTGCACCTAAATGCATTTCGAGGAGAACCAGCTATATCTGAGTTCGATTGGCATTTCACCGCTATCCACAGTTCATCCGCCGCGTTTTCAACCGGGGTCGGTTCGGCCCTCCACGCAGTTTTACCTGCGCTTCAGCCTGACCATGGATAGGTCACTCAGTTTCGGGTCTACTCCCTGCGACTACAACACGCCCTATTCAGACTCGCTTTCGCTTCGGCTCCGGGTGTAAACCCCTTAACCTTGCCACAGAGAAGTAACTCGCCGGCTCATTCTACAAAAGGCACGCAATCACACATTCCGGTAAACCGGCATAGTGCTCTCACGGTTTGTAAGCACACGGTTTCAGGTACTATTTCACTCCCCTTCCGGGGTACTTTTCACCATTCCCTCACGGTACTATCCGCTATCGGTCATCAAGAGTACTTAGCCTTACCCAATGGTCTGGGCAGATTCCCACGGGATTTCGCGTGTCCCGTGGTACTTGGGAAATCCTCCAGGAGATCGCCTGCTTTTCGTTTACGGGGCTGTCACCCTCTGTGGCCGGCCTTTCCAGGGCCGCTCAACTAAACAGCGATTTTGTAACTCCTTGCTACCCCGGCAGGGATAACGGGTGGCTCCCACAACACCCCTTCTGAAACGGCTGCCGCCTATCACGCAAAAGGGGTTTGGGCTGGTCCCTGTTCGCTCGCCACTACTAAGGGAGTATCTCTTCCTCCGGGTACTTAGATGTTTCAGTTCCCCGGGTGCCCTCTACCCGCCCTATATATTCAGGCGGGAGTAACGCAACATTACTTGCGCTGAGTTTCCTCATTCGGAAATCCTCGGATCGAAGCTCGTTTCCAGCTCCCCGAGGCGTATCGTCGGTAACCACGTCCTTCATCGGCTCTTGATGCCAAGGCATCCACCGTGTGCTCTTGCTAGCTTGACCTACCTATCGCCACTTCACAGCGGCTTGACGACTTCCTGCACCTTTCGGCGCATTCTTTCGCCTAGCGCAAACCAGCACACGACGCAATCCTCCTGGCCCCTCGGCAGAAGCCAGTTTTCACCTCTTTGTAGGAAGGCTTGATTGCGTTTTCAGATCAACCTGGTCTCCCCAGCCTCTCCGCACCCTTCACGCCGTGGCGCTCGGGGGACTCGATGCTGGTTCAACTGTGTTGACCCAACTACTTTTCGACATGAGACCCGTTCCGGCTGGATGGCCTTCCAGGATCTCAACTGAAGTTCTTCGCTATTCGCTTGTTAACGTGCTTTCTCTTTCCGCCACGAGGCGGGTAGAGCTGGTGTGGAGATGAGGGGGCTCGAACCCCTGACCCCCGCCTTGCAAAGGCGGTGCTCTCCCAGCTGAGCTACATCCCCACGTAGATCGCGGGATCCGCCCAGCGGGCGGAGCCGCTGCGATGCAGGAGGTGGTGGGCCTTTGTGGACTCGAACCACAGACCTCACGGTTATCAGCCGTGCGCTCTGACCACCTGAGCTAAAGGCCCTCGGACCCGCAATCTTAGGCGGCCGTGGCACACGGCCAAGCACCTGAGCAACTGAAAAGTGAAGAGACTGACAGCACCGTGAGATACCGCCGGCGGAAGCGAACTCCCGCTTGGGTCCATCCAGGCACCAGCCAGACGATTCGCCGGCATCACTGCCGGCATTTGTTGCAGGTTTGCACTGCCCACCGGCCAGCCTCCTCCAGTTACCTGGAGCTCCTGGGCGCTACTCGTCGCTACTCTTCGCCGTCACCTCGAAGGGATCTGACTACTCTTGGCTTCTTTTGCGACCAGGTTGCATCTGACCTGAGTTGACGGATCCTCTTCCCTTCGCCCCCACGCATTGCTGCGCTTCAGCTGGCGGGTCAAGGCTCCTTAAAGGAGGTGATCCAGCCGCACCTTCCGGTACGGCTACCTTGTTACGACTTCACCCCCCTCACCGGGCACACCTTCGGCACCTCCGTCCCTTAACGGGTTCGGCCAGCGACTTCGGGTGCACCAGACTCGGGTGGTGTGACGGGCGGTGTGTACAAGGCCCGGGAACATATTCAACGCAGTATGCTGACCTGCGTTTACTAGCAACTCCGACTTCATGCAGGCGAGTTGCAGCCTGCAATCCGAACTGGGCGCCGCGTTAAGGGATTAGCTCCTTCTCGCGAAGTGGCAACCCGTTGTACGGCGCATTGTAGCATGTGTGTAGCCCCAGGCATAAAGGGCATGATGACTTGACGTCATCCCCACCTTCCTCCAGGTTTCTCCCGGCAGTCTCCCTAGGAAATTAACTAAGGACAGGGGTTGCGCTCGTTGCGGGACTTAACCCAACACCTCACGGCACGAGCTGACGACAGCCATGCACCACCTGTGCAAATGTCTCCGAAGAGAGGACCTACTTTTCAATAGGTTTTCATAAGCATGTCAAGCCTGGGTAAGGTTCTTCGCGTTGCATCGAATTAAACCACATGCTCCGCTGCTTGTGCGGGCCCCCGTCAATTCCTTTGAGTTTTAATCTTGCGACCGTACTCCCCAGGCGGCACGCTTAATGCGTTAGCTACGGCACTGATCGCGTCAATACGACCAACACCTAGCGTGCATCGTTTAGGGCTAGGACTACCGGGGTATCTAATCCCGTTCGCTCCCCTAGCTTTCGCGTCTCAGCGTCAGTTAGCAGCCAGAAAGTCGCCTTCGCCACTGGTGTTCCTCCCGATATCTACGCATTTCACTACTACACCGGGAATTCCACTTTCCTCTCTGCCACTCAAGCCACGCAGTATTAGCTGCAGTTCCTCGGTTAAGCCGAGGGATTTCACAACTAACTTACGCAACCGCCTACACGCGCTTTACGCCCAGTAAATCCGGATAACGCTCGCCCCCTACGTATTACCGCGGCTGCTGGCACGTAGTTAGCCGGGGCTTTCTTGGAGGGTACTGTCATTTATTCATCCCCTCCGACAGTGCTTTACATCCCGAGGGACTTCATCACACACGCGGCGTTGCTCCGTCAGGCTTGCGCCCATTGCGGAAAATTCCTCACTGCTGCCTCCCGTAGGAGTCTGGGCCGTGTCTCAGTCCCAGTGTGGCTGATCGTCCTCTCAGACCAGCTACCCATCATCGCCTTGGTAGGCCGTTACCCCACCAACTAGCTAATAGGCCGCGAGGCCGTCTCCAAGCGATAAATCTTTAGGTGCAAAGTGATGCCACTTCGCAACCACATGCGGTATTAGCTCGCATTTCTGCGAGTTATTCCCCACTTGAAGGTAGGTTCCTCACGTGTTACTCACCCGTCCGCCACTCGCTAGGCCCGAAGGCTTCGCTCGTTCGACTTGCATGTGTCAGGCACGCCGCCAGCGTTAATCCTGAGCCAGGATCAAACTCTCCGAAAAAAGACTCTCTTAGTCCATCAACTCTTGCGAGTCTCCGGATTTATGTCTTTAGACGGGTCTGGCTATGGCCTCTTCCCCACCGCGGGGTCGAGACCTGGTTTGCGACTGCCTCCTCCGGGGCTTGCTCCATTGGAGGTACATCCGCTACCTAGCGGATCAGTCTCTTCACTCTTCAACTGTTAAGGTGCTGCCGGCTTTCGGTAATCGCTTTTTGGGCGAGAACCACCGTCCGGTGACGGAATGCACCCGAACCTTGCGGACCGGGACGCGACCTCTGATTGTACTCCCGTTTCTGGCCGCGAGCAACCTCTCGGCAGTCCCTGGTCCAGCCCGGAACCGGCTTTCACGCCGGCTCGATATGATAGCCGATGGCGGCCAGGTGACCCAGGACTCTAGAGTGGCCGCCTCCCGGAGAGGGCCCGGGCGATCGTGAGCTCGTCGGCGTATTCGAGTTCGCCACCCATGGGCAGTCCGCGCGCCAGCCTGGTCACGCCGATGCTGGTTGCCTGCAGGGCCCCGACCTCCTCGATAGCCTGGTTGAGGTAGGCTGCGGTCGCCTCCCCCTCCACGTCGCCGTCGGTGGCCAGGATCACCTCTCGGACCTCGCCCCGGCGAAGGCGGTCGAGGAGTTCCTCGACCCGGATCTCCCCCGGCCCCACGCCGTCCATCGGCGAGATCGCCCCCATCAGGACGTGGTAGCGGCCGCGGAACTCACCGGTGCGTTCGATGGCGATGACGTCCGTGGGCTCCTCGACCACGCACATCACCCCGTCGTCGCGCCGCGGGTCGGCACAGATCGCGCACTGGGGTCCGGCGGCAATGAACGAGCAGGTGCGGCAGAACTGCACGCCTTGATGGAGCTCGGCCATGGCCTTGGAGAGGCGTTCCACCGATGCTCCTGGGGTGCGGAGCAGATGAAAGGCGAGACGGTGGGCGCTCTTGGGCCCCATGCCCGGGAGGCGCTGCAACTCGCCGATCAGGGCGGTGAGTGCCGGCGGCAGAAAGTCGATGGCCCGGGTGCCCCTGACCTACGCGGGGCTCAAGCTGGGACTCGCTCGATCCAGATCAGAACCGCTCGATCCTGGTTAGACTGCGTCGCTCGATCCCAGTTAGATGAGGCCGGGCGGGAGTCCCAGGCCGGAGGCCAGCGCGCCGAGCTCGCCCGCGGCGAGTTCCCGCGAGCGGTCCAGGGCCTCATTGGTGGCTGCCAGGATCAGGTCCTGGAGCAGCTCCACGTCCTGGGGGTCCACGGCATCCGGCTGGATCTCAATGGACAGGATCTTCTGGTGTCCGCTGGCGCTCACCTTGACCACCCCTCCCCCGGCGGTTCCTTCGACAGCCTTGCTCCCGAGGTCCTCCTGGATCTGGGCCATGCGGCTCTGCATCTCCTGCAACTGCCGCATCATCTTCATGTTCCCGGCCACGGACGGATTCTACCTACGGGGAGCTACGCCGGCCGCTGTCGGGGACGGATGTCGGTGATGCGCGCCCCCAGCACCTCCACCGCTGCCTCGACCAGCTGCTCACCACTGACGGCCTCGCCCGGGGCGGCGGTCTGCGGGACGGGTGAGGCCGGGCGCGCGATGGCAGCCGGGGGCCCCGGCAGGGGCGGTGGTGGCGCCGTGGAGGCCCCGAGCGGCTGGAGGTCCGGGGCGACCTTGAAGCGGAGGCGGAAGGTCCGGCCGTACACCAGGCCCAGGGCCTTTTCGAGTTCGGCGCGATGCAACGGTTCCTGGGCCTTCTCGCTGAGCATCGCGAACCGGAACCCCACCGTCAGGAGGTCATCGTCCAGCGATATCGGCGAGGCGTCGTTGAGCAGCGCCCGCAGGCGGGTGGCCGGTGCCGATCCACGAAGCGTGTCCAGGAGGGCGGGCCAGCGGGCGCGGACCTCGGACAGCTCCGCGGCGACGGGGGCAACAGCCGCGCTGGAGGCGGTGGGTGCCATGGCCGGCGCGTCGAGGCGGGGGGTGGAAGCAGCGGCCTCAACCGCGTCGGCGGGCGGGACCGGGGGTGCCGCCGGGCGCGGCGGGGCGGGGGGCGCCGGTGCGCTTCCCGCCGGGGTGGCGGGGGAAGGAGACGGGACCGATGGCAGAGGATCCGGCGCCGGCGCCCCGGGCACTACCGCCGACAGCTTCAATAACGTCAATTCCAGGAGCAGCCGCGGGTCGTGCGTCTGGCGCATCTCGGCCCCCGCCCCGACCGCCAACTCGAACGCACGAGCCGCGAACTCACGGCCGCCGACGGACACGACCTCGGCCATCAGCGGTGCGGCGGCCTCCTCGATTCCCAGCGCCGCCGCCTCGCCGGCGCCAATGCTCACAAGGACCGCCCGACGGGCCATCTCGGCCAGGTTGGAGGTCAGCTGACGCATGTCGGCGCCCTGGGCGGCCATCCCGTCCAGCTCACGCAGCGCCGTCGCGGCGTCGCCACGCGCGGCCGCGGCGAGAACGCCCGCGAGTTCCCTCTGGGTCACCAGCCCCAGTTGCCGGCGCACGGTGGAAGCGTCGATGGCGTCAACACCGGCGCTGGCCATCTGATCGAGCATTGTCACCGCGTCCCGCATGCTTCCCTGGGCCATGGCGGCGATCAACCGCAGGCCGTCGGGCCGGGCAGCAAGCTTCTCCTCGCCGGCGATGAAGGCCAGGTGGGCGGCGATCTCCTCCTCGTTGATGCGCCGGAAGTCAAAGCGCTGAGTCCGCGAGATGATCGTGGCCGGCAGCTTGTGGGACTCGGTGGTGCAGAGGATGAAGAGGACATGCTCGGGGGGCTCTTCGAGGGTCTTGAGGAGGGCGTTGAAGGCGGGATCTGTGAGCTGGTGCGCCTCGTCGATGATGTAGACCTTCCGCCTCAGCAGCGCCGGCATGTAGCTGGCGCGCTCACGGAGATCGCGGATCTCGTCGATCCCGCGGTTGCTGGCGGCATCGATCTCGATCAGGTCGGTTGCCGTGCCGTCGTTGATGGCCACGCAGTTGGCACAGCTGTTGTCGGGCTCGCCATCGACGAGGTTGAGGCAGTTCACGGCCTTGGCCAGGAGCCGCGCGGAGGTGGTCTTGCCCGTGCCTCGGATACCGGTGAATAGGTAGGCGTGGGCCACCCGGCCACCGGTCACGGCGTTCTTGAGCGTGCGCACGGCCGCGTCCTGCCCCACGAGGGCATCAAAACGCTGGGAGCGGTAGCGGGTGTATAGGGCGGTCAATTCACGGTCAAAGGGGTCGCGTCATGGTCAAAAAGTGGTCGCGCACCCAACCTCGTCCCCGGAACCCCCAGGCGCCTTGCCAGGCTGTGACTCAGACCGAGCTTTCTGCGGCACCCCCGTCGCCCTCTTACCGCTGCTTCCTTCCGGACCTGACGGGGTTCGTGGGTTTCGAGCTGCGCAGGGCCCGGTCCTCAACGCCACAGCCCGGGACCACCCAGGTTCCCAGGCCCTCAGAAGGGAGTTCGACCCCGCTATAGCGGATTGCGGGTACAGGGCACCGCTGACTCCCCGTCTAGCGCGACCGAGGCCGATTATAGGTTCAGGAGCCGGTCGGCAGAACCACGGTGAATGTCGAACCCTTGCCCGGGGCGCTCTGGACAGATACCCGACCGTGCTGCTTCTCCACCAGCAGCTTGACCAACGCCAGCCCCATGCCGGTGCCACCGTAGCGGCGGGTGGCGGTGTTGTCCACCTGGAAGAAGCGCTCAAAGATCTGGGCCTGGTGCTCAGGCGCTATGCCAATACCGCGGTCGACCACCTGCAGGGTGACGCGGCCGTTCTCCTGCGACGCGTTGACCTGCACTCGAGCCTTCTCCGGGCTGAACTTCACCGCGTTGTCCAGCAGGGCCTTGATCACCTGGTTGAGGCGCTGGCCGTCCCCGCGCACCTTGACCCTGGCGGGGACCTTGACGTCGATCTTGACATCGCTCCGCCGGATCAGCGGCGCGAGCTCCTCCGCCGCCCCATCCGCGATCTGCCTGAGACTGAAATCGCCAATTGACAGCTCCACACGGCCGGAATCGAGCATCGAGTAGTCGAGAATGGTTTCGACGATTTCGTACAGCAACTTGGCCGAAACCTGTACGTCGTTGATGGCCTCGAGCTTCTGCTCGTCACCCCAGACCGTCCAGGCCATCTCGAGGAGGTCGGTCATCCCCATGATCGCCGTCAGCGGGGTGCGCAGCTCGTGCTGGATGGTGGCCAGGAAGTCCGACTTCATCCCGTCCAGCTGCTGCAACCGGGTCACGGTCTCCCGCTCGCGCTGGAACAGTGCGCTGTTCTGCAGGGCCACCACGGCCTGGTTGGCCAGGACGCCGAGTGAAGGGACGTCGATCCCGTCCAGCCTGCCCGGGCTGTAGGCCGCGATCAGGCCGATGCGCTGTTCCTGGTAGACCATGGGGACCGCCAGCGCCGACCAGCCCCGGAATTTCGCCGGCGCCCGGTCAAGATTGACCGGTAGGCTGCCGTCGTCAGAGATCGGTTGCTCCCGGTCGATCAAACGAAGTAGCGCCCGAGAGTCGGCCGCGTCGATTCCGCGGCGCGCCGTGAGCTTGAGCCCGCCACCGGCCCCTTCGTACATTGCGACAGCTTCCGCACCGGTCAGCTCGAGGACCGATTCGAGCACCGCCTCACGGAGCCGGTCCTCGCCCGAGATGGTGGTGGTCAGGGCGCGGGACACCGAGGCCAGACTGGTGATGGCGGCGTCCAGCCGGGCGCGCTGGCGCTCCTTCTCATCGGTGTCGCGACGGATCTGCGCCGCCATCTCGTTGAAGGTGGTGGCCAGCCGCCCGAAGTCGTCTCCGCTGTCAACGGTGACCCGCGCACCATAGTCGCCGGCCTTGACCCGCTCTGCGCCCTGGTTGAGCGCCGCCAGGGGGCGCAGGGCGGTCCGCCGGGCAAAGTACACCCCCACCAGGCTGAGCAGCGTGGCCAAGAGCGACGTCGCCAGCACCACCACCAGGATGTCGTTGACCCGCTGGCTGGCGAACACCGCGTCGCTGACGTCCGCGCTGACCAGCACGTTCGCGCCCTGTCCAACTCGGGTGTAGTAGCCCGCGTAGGTGCTGCCGCCGAGGTCATAGACGCCGAAACGCCCACCGGCGGCGTCCGGGTTGCCGAGACCCCCCGGGAGTCCCACCGAAGGGGCGCCGGGGAGAGTGGTGGCGGCGCGTCGCCCCTGGTAGAAGACGCTGTATTGGATGCCACTGTGAGGGCGTACCACCTGCTGCAGGAATGCCTGCACATCCTGACTCTCGGCGATGAACCCCACCGTTGACCCGCTTCGCTGGACCCTGGTGGCGACGTCAAGCCGAAGCCCGGCACCGATGGGCTCGACCGCTCCCAGCGTGGGCGCCTTGCCCTGAACTGCCCCGGCGACGGCCACCATGCCCCGGAATAACGAGGGATCAAGGACCTCGCTGGCGCCGCCACCGGTGCCCTCGCGCGCCAGCAGCGGGCGCCCCTGGGCATCGAGGGCGACGAGGGCCTCGCCCTTCAGCAGGGTCTGCGCCTCAGCCGCCAGCAGCGCTTCCAGGCGTGCGGTGTTGGGAGCTCCATACTCGGCCTGCAGGGCCGGGAATGCCGCCAGGCTGCCGGTCAGCTTGTAGGCGTTGCCGCCGGCGGTGTTGAGATCGGTCCGCAGGCCGTCAGCGGCGGAGATCGCCACGCTCTGCTCGAGATCGCGGGTCTGCAGCAGCCGGGCGGTGATCAGCGCCGCCGCCACCGCGATCGACACCACCAGGATCGTCCCGACCTCAAGCGCGACCAGTTTGGCGGCGAACGAACGCCGCAACCCACCGAGCACGGTCAGGGGCGGGGCGCCGGGGCCGACCTGTTGCGGTGCCTGAACCGGACCACGCCGGCGATGAGCGTCCAGAGCGCGAGCTGCGCCGCCAGCAGCCAGGGCCACACCTGGTTGCGGCCCGAGCCCAGACCATCGCGCATCGAGAGGGAGAGCACAGTGGCAAACGAATCCGGTGCCAGGCCCTCACCGGCTGCGATCCGCGGCACCGGTACCAGGCCGACGCCGGGGGGAGCGGGCAGCGGGAGGTTGACGGCCACCGCCGCGGGGCCGCCACCACTGCCGACCGACCCGCCACGCGGCGCACGCGATGCTCTTGCCGCGGGCGCTCCGCCTCCAGCCGGGTTGGCGCCGGCGGGGGTACGGGGAGTTGTCGGGGTCTGCGCCGGGCCGATCACCGGGTTGGAGGGCAGCGGCAGAGCACCGCAGAGGACGACAGAGGCGACACACGGCGTGGGCTGAGTCACCACCGTTCCCCCGCAGAGGACGACCCCTCCGACACAGACGCTCGGCAGGACCGCCGGGACCAGGCCGGCCACGGGACCGACCACCGGCGAGAGCAATCCGGTCACCGGGCTGGGCAGCAGTCCCACCACCGGCGAGAGCAATCCGGCCACCGGCGATGGCAGCAGTCCACTCAGGGGAGCCGCGCCGGCGGGGCGAGCCAGCGCGGTGGGCGCCAGGAGAAGGAGGAGGAGCGGCGCCACGACGCCCGCAAGCCTGAGCTTCAGGCCGGCGCCGGCGGTCGGGCGGCGCCGCCGGACGCGGAAGCGCGGAGCTCTGGTGGGCACGATGCCTATGGTATGGGCGGAAGAGGCGGTCGCAGCGGGACTTGACAACTATTTACTGATCGGCTGACCTCGATTGCCGCCCTTTACTGGCCCCGAGGCGGCGCTCCGAGCCGCGCATCAGGCGATGAACGTTGTCGGCGTGCTTGAGCGCCACCAGGCCGCCCGCTCCCAGGGCGACAATCAGCAGGGCGTCGGATTCCGGTCCCCGACCCAAAAAGATCGCGCCCAGCGGCCCCAGGGCATAGGCCGCGGCGAGGGAACCCAGTGAAACGTAGCGCGTGAGCAGGATCACCGTGGCCATCACCAGGAACGCACCGAAGAATGGGATGGGCGCGAGCGCCAGGACCGCCCCGGCCGTGGTCGACACCCCGCGGCCGCCATCAAAGCCGGCGAGTATCGGCCAGATGTGCCCCGCCACCGCGACCACCCCGGCGACGGCCGAGATGTAGGCATCATGGGTAACGGCGTTGACCGCAAGCACCGCGACCACCCCCTTCAGCACGTCGAGGGAGGCGACGGCGACCCCGGCTTTTACCCCGACCACCCGCTGAACGTTGGTGGCGCCCGTCTTGTGCGAGCCCTCCTGGCGCACATCCACCCCGGCCACCAGTTTGCCGAGCCAGAGCCCTGTGGGAATGCTGCCGACGAGGTAGGCGAAGGCCAATAGCGGCAGCCAGGCCAGGTCGATGCGCACCTCAGGCGCCCCGCGGCGCGCGACGAAGGATTCCGCCCAGGGCCAGGGCCATGCAGACCACGGCCGCTGCGTAGAGCGTCCACAGCACCACAGCCGGCACGTGGATGACCGACGACAACCAGGTCACAGACAGCGCGGCCGCCGTGGCCATAGTAGAGCGCTGCCCCCACGGAGTGTGGCGCACAGGCAGGCTGCGCCCCATCACAAACAGCAACCCCAGCCCGCCCACCACCGGCGCAAAGTACCGGAGGCTGACCAGCAGCGCCAGCCAGCCGGGGAACAGGTGCCACCGAGCCAGGGAGAACGCGGCAGCGGAGAAGAAGCAGGCGTCCAGCACCGGGTCTGTCAGGCGCCCGAGACGGGACTCATGGCCGAGGCGGATGGCGACCGTGCCGTCCAGAAGGTCGGTCAACCCGGCTGTCAGGCAGAGGAGGACCCAGCCGATGCTGGGGCCGCCTCGCGAAGTGGCGATCAGCATCACGGGCACCGCTGCCCACCCGCGGTACAGGGTCATAACATTGGCCGGGCCGATACGGGGACCAGGAGCACCACTGATGGGGTGGCGGACCAAACCCAGCTCCACCCAGACCCAACCGCAGAGCACCAGCCAGGTGGCGGCAGGGAGCAGGACCCCGGCAAGCACCGGCACGCCGTCGAAGCGCAGGGCGATCCCAACTCCGAGGGCCAGGACCGTGCCCACCCGTCGGACCACGCGCAGCTCGTTGACCAGGTCGGGCCGGGCGGCGGCCGTGGCGCGCGATCGCTGCCAGAACGCCGACGCGAATCGCCGCAGGGCAGCGCCGGTGAAGCCCTCTTCCCGCAGCGCCCCCAGCCGCTGATCAAGGAAAGGGTTGGGCGCCATGGCGCCCTCGGGAGGGTTCGCCGGAATCATGGGGAGCGCACCGCCGCGCGCCGTCATCCGGGTTTGGGCGAGGCAGGCGCTCCATGCGTGGCCCCGGGACTGGGACCGGCGCCGGGCGCCGGCGAAGGGGCACGGCGGGGCACCGGCAGCGGCGTGGGACACGGGCGCGACGGCGCCGCGGCGACCGCCGGCTGCGCGCCGGGATCAACGTACTGGAAGGGCACTGTCGGCGCGGACGACTTGGCCGGGGTCACCGGCCGCGGAGCCGGGGACGGTGCCGGCGATGTCGAGCAGGCGGTCCGGCTGCGCCCCATCTCGGCGGGTCCGTGCCCCTGGTACCAGTCGCGGACGAAGTCGCGCAGGATCAGGCCGGCGCCGTTCTCGCCGTAGATCTGGTTCTGGTGAAAGCGGCCTCCGCGTGCATCGGTGTGGCCCATCCACACGCCCATCACCAGGTCAGAGGTGTATCCGACATACCACGAGTCGTTGAAGTGCTCGGTGGTTCCCGACTTCATCGCCACAGGGAAGGCGATGTTCCACCCGGCAGGCTTCTCGGACCCCTTCAGGATTTCCGTCAACTGGGCAGCGACCTCATTGGGGATCGCCTGCTCCATGTGGGGCGCGCGGTTGTCCTCGAGCACCCGCCCGGCGCTGTCGGTGACCCGGGAGATGGCCCAGGGGTGGACGCGCTTTCCGCCGCTGGCGAACCCCCCGTACGCCGCCACATGGTCGATCATCCGGACCTCGTTGGTGCCCAGGGTCGCGCTCGGCCCCGGGTTCTTGAGAAATTCCGGCGGCAGGCCGAGGGCCTCGGCGGTCCCGAACACCCGCTGCGCACCCATCTGCTCAAAGAGGTGGATCGACGACAGGTTGCGTGATTGCTGCAGCGAGGTGGCCAGGCTGATGCGACCCAGCTGCCGCCCATCGAAGTCGCTGGGGTGGTAGGTCTTGTCGGTGAGGAAGTTGGAGTTGCCATCGTCCAGGGTAGACGAGGCGCTCAGCCCGTTGGCCAGGGCCGTGGCGTAGGTGTACGGTTTGAAGCTGGAGCCCACCTGATGGGGATCGTCGACGGTCATGTTCACCGCGCCGTTTATCGCCTTGTTGTTGTAGTCAGCGCTTCCCACCATCGCCAGGACGGCGCCGGTTTGGGGCGAGAGCACCAGCATCGAGCCGGTGTTGGGTGCGTATGCCGGCTGCCCGTCAGGATCGCGGCCAGTGCGGGTGATGCGGGCCACCGCGGCCACCTCTTTGCTCACGGCGCTCTGCGCCTGCAGCTGCATCTTCGGGGAGAGGGTGGTGATCACTGTCAACCCGCCGCGGTCGACGACGCCCGACCCGTACTTGGCCCGAAGCTGGTTGAGGATGTAGTCGGCAAAGTGGGGGGCCAGGCTGGGGGTGGGAGCCGCGACCTGTTTGCTGGCGGCGTCGAGTCCGGGCCTCAGGTCCTTGAGCGCCGCGTCATCGGCCACCGACTGGGTGATGTACCCCGCCGTGACCATCGCCTTGAGGATGTCGTGCTGGCGGCCCACGGCTGACGCGAAGCCGGGGACCGTGAGCGGATCGTGCAGTGTGGGGTTCTGCGGGATTCCTGCCAGCAATGCCGCTTCGGGCAGCTGCAGGTCGCGGGCATGCAGCCCGAAGTAGGTCTGGCTCGCCGCCTCTATGCCGTACGCCCCGTTGCCGTAGTAGATGGAGTTGAGGTACATCTCGAGGATCCGCGGTTTGCTGTAGCGGTTCTCGAGCTGGATGGCCAGAATGAACTCTTTGATCTTGCGGTCGGCCGAGCGTGTCTGGGCCAGGCCGGGGGCCAGCAGCGAGTTCTTCACCACCTGTTGGGTGATGGTGCTGGCCCCACGCGCCGCGGCGCGGTGGGTCAGGTCGTAATAGGCGGCTGACGCGATCCGCGGCGCGTCGAAGCCACTGTGCTTGTAGAACTCGCGGTCCTCAATTGCCACCGTGGCATGCTGCAGGGACAGAGAGACATGGTCCAGGGGGACCACGGTGCGGTTCTGACCGTAGCGCTCCTCCAGCAGGGTGGTTCCATCGCTGGCGTAGATCCGCGTGATCTGGGACAGGGACGCTGTGCCGAACCCGTCCACCGACGGCAGGTCGGCGGAGTAGGCAGCCCACACCGCGCCGGCCGCGAGCACTCCGCCACCGAGAGCCAAGAGGAAGGCCGACAGGACGAGCCAGCGCCCTCGCCTACGGCCGCGACGGCGCGCCTCCCGCGGCGCCGGCGGCGGCGCGCTGGAGGTGGTCCGCCGGCGCGGACGGGGACCGACCGTCTGGCCACCCGCGATGCCATGCCTGGCCGACATGCGATGAATTAAAGTCGAGCGCGATTAAGGCAGGCGCCGCGGCGCGCCAGGATCAGCGCAGGACTGCCGCCGCAGCCTCCTGGGCACGCTGGACGAAGACGTTGATGAACAGGACCAGGGGCAGGATCGCCAGCACGCCGATGCCCAGTGCGGTCCACATCGCGGGCCCGACCTCGAGGCGCCGGCGGTCGGCGCCCTCGTCGGAGTACAGGGCGCGCACAACGCGCAGGTAGTACACCGAGGAAAGGGCGCTGTTGGCCACCGCGACCAGTGCCAGCCAGGCATACCCCGCCTGGACCGCGGCCAAAAAGACGAAGAACTTGGCGAAGAAGCCGATCAGCGGCGGGATCCCGGTGAGGGAGAGCATCGACAGCGCCAGCACGAAGGGCACTCCCCCGCCGTTCCTGCCGAGGCCCCCGAGGGCGTTGATGTCGTCGCTACCGATCCCCTCCTGTGCCACCTGGACGGCGCCGAATGCCGCCAGGTTGCTCAGGCCGTAGACCAGGATGTAGAAGAGAACGGCACCTATGGCCAGGGTGGCCGTCCGCGGGTTGGACATCGCGACAAGGCCCATGATGATGTAGCCCGCGTGGGCGATTGAGCTGTAACCGAGCAGGCGCTTCACGCTGGTCTGACTGAGCGCGGTGACGTTGCCCACGGTCATCGTGATCACCGCGATCACCGCGAGGTAGATCGCCCACTGGTGAGTCATGGGCAGCAGGGCCGAGTTGAGAACGCGGATCAACAGCCCGTAGCCGGCGGCCTTGGACGAAACCGAGATGAAGGCGGTGACCGGGGTGGGGGCGCCCTGGTAGACGTCGGGCACCCACTGGTGGAACGGCACCGCGGCGATCTTGAAGCTGATTCCGCCGATCACAAAAATGGTCGCCAGCACCAGTGCCGGCGAGCTGAGACGGCCAGTGACGATCGCCCGCGCTACCGCGTCGAGCTCCGTTCGCCCGGTCAGGCCGTAGAGGATGGCCAGACCGTAGAGCAGTATCGCCGAGCTTGCCGCCCCCACCACCAGGTATTTGAAGCCGGCCTCAGAGCTGAGCCGAGATCCCTTGTTGAAAGCCACCATCACATAGAGGGCGATCGAGAGGGTTTCCAGGGAGACGTAGAGCTGGATCATCTCGCGGGCCGAAACCATAAACATCCCGCCGATGGTTGCCAGGAGAATCAGCGCCACGAACTCCGACTGGTGGGGCCGGAAATGCTGCGAGAAGCGGAACCCCATGAGCAGGGTCACGATCGCGAAAACCAGCAGGATGACCTTGAAGAAGAGCGCGAAGTGGTCAAGCACGAAAGTCCCCGACAGCGGGTTCTGGGTTGTGCTGCTAACGCCGATCAGTGCGAACACGCTGACCAGGGACGCCAGGCAGCCCACCAGGGCGATGCCGGTGGCCACACCGCGGGGGCGCTCACCATCGCTTTCATCCGGGTGGCGGTCGCTCTCAACGAACAGCCCCACGACCACCACCACCAGCGCGGTGATCACCAGGATGATCTCCGGGAGGAAGAGGCTCAGCGTCTTCTGGCTCACAGGCTCAGTTCCCGCCGAGCCGCTGGGTGAGCGGCGTGACACCGTAATCGATCAGCTGGGTCATGACCTTCGGCAGGACCCCGACCAGGAAGACCACCGCCAGCATCCCGTACATGTAGAAGAGTTCGACCGGGCCGGGGTCCTTGAGCTTGACCCAGGCCTCCTTGAGGGGGCCGAAGAAGACCCGCTCGAGCATCCAGAGCAGGTACCCGGCGGACAGCACCACCCCGAAGACCGCGAGGAACGTCCCCACCTTGTGGGCGCCAAAGCTGCCGACGAAAATCTCGAACTCGGCGATGAACCCGACAAAACCGGGTAGCCCGATGGAGGCCAGGGCGCCGATCACCCACGCCACGGTCAAATACGGCATTCGTTGGGCCAGCCCGCCGAGCTCCCGAATCGAGCGGGTGTGGGTGCGATCGTAGACCAGGCCCACCAGAAGGAAGAGGGACCCCGTGACCACCCCATGGGCAAAGAGCTGAAAGACCGCTCCGTTGAGGGCCAGCGGTGTCAGCGCGGATATCGCCAGCAGCACGAATCCCATGTGCGACACCGAGCTGTAGGCCACCATCCGCTTCATGTCGTCCTGCGCCAGCGCCGCAAAACCGCCCCAGAGGATGCCGATCACACCCAGCGTCAATAACGCCAGGCTGTAGTACTTGGCCGCGCCTGGGAAGAAGCCGACGCATATACGGATCATTCCGTAGCCGCCCATCTTCAGCAGGATCCCGGCCAGCAGCACCGACATCGGCGTGGGGGCTTCGACATGGGCGTCCGGGAGCCAGGTGTGCAGCGGCCAGACGGGCAGCTTGATCGCGAAACAGATGAAGAACAGCCAGAAGAGCGTCCCTCCCAGCGCCGGGGCGAGGTGCGACTGGCTCAGCAGGGTCATGTCGAAGGTGTGCAGGCCGCTCTTGAAGTACAGGACGAGGATGGCCAGCAGCAGCACAGCAGACGCCGCGATGGTGTACAGCAGGAATTTCCACGCCGCGTAGACGCGCCGCTTGCCGCCCCAGATCAGGATCAGGAGGAACATCGGGATGAGCTCGATCTCCCAGAAGATGAAGAACAGCAGCAGGTCCATCGCGATGAACACACCGGTGACCCCGATGTCCAGCATCAGCAACAGGAAGAAGTACTCCTTGACGCGGGTCTTCTGATTGAGCGATGCCAGCGTTGCCACGAAGAACAGCAGCGTCGAGAGGAAGACCAGGGGCAGGCTGATGCCGTCGACCCCCACGTGGTACTGGGCGCCGAACACACTTAGCCAGGACAGCTTCTCCTCGTACTCGAAGCCGCCGCTGAAGGCGATCCCCATCTGCGTCCAGGTCACCACCAGGGCGATCAGCGCCATGAAGAAGGGGACGAACGTGAAGAAGATCGCGGTGTTCTTGATGCGGCCCCAGTCGGCTTCTGTCCGCCCAGGCAGCGCGAGAATGACCAACCCACCAATCAGCGGGAGCCCGACGATAAACGAGAGCATGGGGAAAAACGCACTGGTGTTGGCACCGGGCACCGCCGGGGTGGGGGTCAACGGGTTGATGGCCGCAGCCAGGTGGGCGAGGTGCGCGACCATGAGGAGGGTCACCGGCCCGCCCCCACGACCACGGACAGGGGTCCGCTGGACCCAAAGATCAGGGCCAGGACCGCGACCACCAGGACGGCGCCAAAGAGCCCCACGGCGTATCCCTGGACGCGGCCGCTCTGCAGTCTTCGCAGCCGGCCCGCGGCTGCGGAGTACCCCTCGGCGAGGCCGTCCACAAAGTAATCGATGATGTTCTTGTCAAACCATTGCAGCGCCCGGCCGGTGCCCAGGACGAGCCCGTTGATAAACATCGCGTGGTAGATCTCGTCGAAATAGCCCTTGTTGTGGGCCCAGTCGTAGACGGCGGCATAGCGCTTGTTGAATGCGGGGGCGCTGAAGCGCTGGTAGCGCGGGTGGTAGAAGAGCGCGGCGACAGCGACGCCGATCAGCGCCACCACCAGCGAGACGCCGATGGCGATGTAGTTGATCGCCTCAACCTCGGGGTGACGCCCGTAGAAGATGAACTGGCCGAAACCGGCCTTGCTCCCGGGGATACCGGTGAACCCGATGAAGGCCGCCATGATGGCGAGCAGGATCAGCGGCACGGTGATGTACCACCCCGACTCGTGGATCTTCTTGGGGTCGAACGCGCGACGCCGCGCGGGCTCGCCGGCGAAGACCACGAAGAACAACCGAAACGTGTAGAGCGCGGAGAAGAAGGTGATCAGGATCGCCGCGATGATATAGACCGGGTTGGCCGTGGCGAAGACCGATGCCATGATCCCGTCCTTCGACCAAAATCCGGAGAATGGGATGATCCCGGCCGCCGAGAAGGACGCGATGCCAACGGTCCAAGCGGTGATCTTCATTCGTTTGCCAACTCCGCCCATTTCCCAGATGTTCTGGGTGTGCACGGCATGGATCACCGAGCCGGCGCCGAGGAAGAGGAGCGCCTTGAACCAGGCGTGGGTGAAGAGATGGAATATCGCCGCGCTGTAGGCCCCAACCCCCAGGCCGAACATCATCAGGCCGAGGTGACTGAGGGTGGAGTAGGCGATGATGCGTTTGATGTCGTCCTGGGCCACGGCCCAGATCGCCGCCATCACGCTGGTCAGCGCGCCAAGGCTGGCGACGACCACCAGGGAGGTTGGGTTGGCGGCGAAGAGCTGGTAGGTGCGGGCAACCAGGTACACACCGGCGACGACCATGGTGGCGGCGTGGATCAGGGCTGAGATCGGAGTCGGGCCCTCCATCGCGTCGGGTAGCCAGACGTGCAGCGGGAATTGCGCGGACTTGCCCACCGCGCCGCTGAAGATCAGCATGGCCATCGCGAACAGCCCGGCCTGGCTGACCAGCCCCACCTTGTAGAGGGTCCCCAGGGTGTAGAAGTCGAGGTCCGCGGCGCCGTTCATGTGGTTGTGGAAGCGGAAGAATATGTAGGCGATGCCGACAAAGAACGGGAAGTCACCGAAGCGGGTGACGATGAACGCCTTCTTGGCCGCCGCCGCCGCCGCCGGCCGCTTGTAGTAGTGCCCGATCAGTAGGTACGAGCACACCCCCACCAGCTCCCAGCCCACGTAGGTCTGGAAGTAGTTGGTGCTGAGGACCAGCAGCAACATGGAGAAGGTGAACAGGGAGATGAAGGCGTAGTAACGGACGAAGCCTTCCTCGCCGCGCATGTACTCGAGCGAATAGACCTGCACCAGCAGGCTCACGCTGCAGACGACGACGATCATCATGGCCGACAGCGGGTCGGCAAGGATCCCGAAGGAAAAGTGCACGTCGGCGAAGGTCATGAAGTCGCCAAAGAACCCGAGCCCGTACTGAATATGGGTGGGGTGGTTGAGCTCCGAGATCAGCGTCCAGATGGACACCAGGTCCGCGCCGGCGACCGCGGTTATGCCCAGCCAGGCGGAGACTCGCTTGTTCTCGTAGGTCAGTCCGAAGATCAGGGCGAACGCGGCCAACGGCAGGAGCACGATCAGCCACATCAGCGAGTAGGGGGCTGGCATCAGACCTCCACTACCAGCGCATGAGATCGATCTCGTCGACCCAGACGGTGCCTCTCAGGCGGTAGATGAGAAGCAGGATGGCGATCGCCACCGCCACCTCGGCCGCCGCGATGGTGATGATGAACAGGGCGAAGGCCTGCCCCGCCAGCGGCTGCGCGCCGTTATACCCGAAACGGGCAAAAGCCACCAATGCGACATTGGCGGCGTTGAACATCAGCTCGACTGCCATCAACAGGCTGATGGCGTTGCGTTTCGACAGCAGGCCGTAAACGCCGATGGCAAACAGCCCGACACTGACAACCAGGAATTGCTGCAGGCCGATGTAGCCGATCACCCTCTCCCTCTCCCCTATCGGCCTTCGCGCCGGGCGAGGACGACGGCCCCGATCAGGCCCACCAGCAGGAGCACCGACACCACCTCGAAGGGCACCGCATAGCGGTTGACCAGTTCGGTGCCGATGATGCGGACGGTGCCAGCCTCGCCCTGGGGGTAGGTACCGCGGTACCAGTTGGCGGGAAGCAGAACGAGGGCCAGCAGCAGGAAGATGCCAGCCGAGATCAGCGCGCCCCAGAGCCTGTTGCCCGATTCGGAGTTACTGGTGTCTGACATCGAGCGGCGGGTGAGCATGATCGCGAACACCACCAGGACGGGGATCGCGCCGGCGTAGATCAGAAGCTGGGCGACCCACAGTAGGTCGGCGTTCATCAGCAGGTACAGCCACGCGACAAAGAAGAAGGTCGCGATCAGCGCCAGCGCGGCGTGCACGATGTTCTTGACGCTGACCACCGCCAGCGCCGATCCCAGCACCAGGACGGCGAGCACGTAGAAGGAGATCGCATAGACGGTGGGGTTGCTCACTCGGCCACCGGCGGCGCGGCAGGAGGGGGCTCGGCGGCCGCGTCTGGTTCAGCCGGGGGGGCCGCGGCGGGGGTGGCCGGCTCCGGTGCGGGAGTCGCCGCGGGCGCGGCGGTGGTGGCGGGTTGCGCCGCGGCAGTTGCGGAAGCGGCCGCGGCGGCAGGTGTGTCGCCGGCGGGTTTAGCCGCGGGCTTGGGTTTCTGCGGCAGGCCCTTGGGGCCGGTCAGCTGGTCCATCTCGTACACCAGCAACCGGCGATCATGGGTTGCCAGCTCGAAGTCTGGGCCCAGGTGCACCGCCTTGGGGTCGGTGGGGCAGACCTCCTCGCAGAGACCGCAGTAGTAACAGATGCCCAGGTCGAGGGCGAAGCGGTCGGTCACCACCTTGCGGCTGGTGGGGTCCTTGTGGGTCTCCATCTTGATCGCGATCACGGGGCACACGCGCTCGCACTGGGTGCAGCCGATGCACACGTCCTGGTGAAAAATGTGCCGCCCCCTGAAGCGCAGCCCCATCGCCGGCGCCTCGTCCGGGTACTGGACGGTCTGCTTCTTTTCGAAGATGTGGCGGGCGCTGACGGCGATGCTGCGCACCAGCCCGACCCCGAAGAACGACTTCTTGCCCTGGACACTCATGACTTGAAGAAGTTCCCAAAAAGCAGGACCTCGGCGGCGGCGATCAGCAGGTTCAGGAAGGCCAGCGGCGTCAGGACCTTCCATCCAAAGCTGAGGAACTGGTCGACCCGGAACCGCGGCATCGAGAACCGGACCAGGGTGAAGACGCCGAACATCAGGTATGCCTTGGCCAGGAACCAGAGCAGCGGGAAGCTCAGCGCCCCGATCAGCGGCGGCTCCCAGCCGCCCAGGAAGAATGTCGTGAACACTGCTCCCAGCGTCCACGTGGTGCCCAACTCGGCAAGGAAGAACAGGCCGAACATGATCCCCGAGTACTCGGTGTAGTAGCCGGCCACCAGCTCGGATTCGGCCTCCGGGAGGTCAAAGGGGTGGGCGGCGTTCTCGGCCATCCCGGCGATGAAGAAGATCAGCGCGCCCAGCGCCTGCGGGAAGATGAACCACAGGCGGTGCTGGGCATGCACCAGGCCGATGGTGCTGAGGCTCCCGGACAGCATCACGATGCCCAGGGCAGACATGGTCAGGGGCACCTCGAAGGCCAACAGCTGCGCGATCGCGCGCATCCCGCCCATCATCGCGTACTTGTTGTTGCTGGCCCAGCCGGCCATGAAGACCGCGGGGAAGGCCAGGCTGGTGATCGCGAAGAGGTACAGCACCCCGACGTTCACGGGCGCCAGCGCGCCATTGTTGCTGAACGGGATGACCAGGTAGGCCATCACGAAGGGGAAGGCCGCAACCACCGGCGTCAGGATGAAGACCAGGCGGTCGGCATTGCGTGGCACCATGGCCTGCTTGGAGATCATCTTCACGCCGTCGGCCATGAACTGCAGCAGCCCCGTCGGGCCGACGCGGTTGGGGCCGCGACGGTCCTGGATCAGGGCCATTTCACGGCGCCAGACGAAGCTCATCAGGCCGCCGTTGGCGAGTGCGAAATTCGCCAGAACGAAGACCCCGAGCGCGACCATGAGGAAGTCCAGCACCAGGCCGCGGATACCCACGGTATAGAGCCCATCGCGGATCTTGGTGGCGATCACCGAGATGTCGTTGTCGACGATCAGCCGAGTCATCGATCGACCTCGCCCATGTTGATGTCGATCGAGCCGAAGATCGCTATCAGGTCGGCCAGCTTCCAGCCCCGCACCATTTTGGGCAGCGCCTGCAGCGTCAAAAAGGAGGCCGAGCGGATCTTGGCCCGGTAGGGTTCCAGGCCACCGTCGCTCTTGATGTAGAAGCCGACCGCGCCCTTGGCGCCCTCGATCTCCGCGTAGGCATCACCCGCCGGTGGTTTGAAGACCTTGGGCGCCTTGCCCAGGTTGCCCGGCTCGGTGGCGTCGAGGCGGTCGAGGCACTGCAGGATGATCCGGCGCGACTGCTCCATCTCCGCGATGCGCACCAGGTACCGGTCGGCGCAGTCGCCAACGTCCCCAACGGGGATGTCGAAGTCCAACTCCGGGTAAATGCCGTAGGGGTGTGCCCGGCGGATGTCGTACTTGACACCGCTCCCGCGCAGCGTCGGACCGCTGGTGGAAAAGGCCAGGGCGTCCTCGCGGCTGAGAATCCCGATGCCCTTGGTCCGCGTCTGGAAGATCTCGTTGGTCGTCATCAGGTTGTTGAAGTCGGCGATGTGCCGGGGCAGACCGTCCATCACCTTGCGGACCTTGTCCGACCAGCCGGGAGGGGCATCAGTGTCGGACCGCACCCCGCCGGGGCGGAAGAAGTTGTACATCATGCGGGCGCCGGTGAGGTCGTCCAGGACGGTGAGGATCTCCTCTCGCCAGTTGAAGCCCCACATGACCGAGGTGACCAGGACGCCGACGTCCTGGCCGAACACCCCGGTGCCGATCAGGTGCGAGCTGAGACGGCTGAGCTCCCCGGCGATGGTTCGCAGGCACTGGCTCCGCTCGTTGACCTCGAGGCCGGCGAGCTTCTCGCAGCAGAGGCACCAGCCCCAGTTGTTGAGCATCGCGGCGGTGTAGTCCATACGGTCGGTGATGGCGACGTTGCCAACGTATGTGCGCCCCTCGAACAGCTTCTCCATCGACCGGTGCAGGTATCCGTAGATGATGCGGAGGTCCACCACCGTCTCTCCATCCAGGGTGACGAAGAAGTGCAGCACGCCATGGGTGCTGGGGTGGTGGGGGCCCAGGTTGAGCTGCACCAGGTCAGACCGCATGTCCTTGCGATCCAGTGACTCGTAGACCGACAGGTCAACCCTTCCCTTCTCGACCTCGATTGGCAGAAGGGCGCTCTGCTGCTGTTTGCTGCCCCGGCTCCGTACCTGTGTCATGCCGACTCGCTCCCGGCGATGCGCTTCGCGTTGGAAGGTTCACCGATACCCGGCCGGATGGTCGGGCCGTCCGGCCCCTCGTCGTCCACCAGGCCACCCTGGCCCAGCTTGATGCGCATCGTCTCAGAGGGCTTGGCCGGCCGGGTCGCTGGGTAGCGCGGTGCCTCGGTCGTCGTCCCGATGGGAATCGGCTGGCTGATACCGCTGCCGTCGGTGGCGATCCGGGCCTCTGCCGGCGCCTCCTCCATGGTCTCACCGCCGAAGCCCTTGAGGCCGGCCAGGTGCCAGGGGATCTCGACGTTGAGCGGCCGCCAGTCCTTGCGCAGTGGGTGGCCGGGGAAGCCTTCCCAGAGCAGGATTCGTTCCAGGCGCGGATGCCCCTTGAAGCGGATTCCCATCAGATCGTAAATTTCCCGTTCCTGTTGATTGGCCCCGGGGAAGACCTGGGTGATGCTGGCCACGATCGGCTCGTACTCGGAGTCGCGAGCGCCCTCGCCATCGGACCCGGTCGTTTCCGCCCCGTGGTCCCGAGTCACGGTGACTCGCGCCAGCAGATACCCGGGGTACGCCGGCTCGATCACCGTTGGCGATGACGGCCGGATGCTCACCCAGTGATACAGGAGCTCAAACGCGTCCCCGTTGTCCACGGCGGTGATCGAGGTCAGGTAGTCGAAGCCCAGCTGGTCGCGGGCGAACCTGGCGAACTCGAGGATCCGAGCCGGGGCCACCTGGACCACCACGTTGTCCTTGTCGATGGCCGGCTCGACACCTTTGCCGAAGCCGACCTTGACCTGGAGCGCGAGGGCTTCCTGGGTCAAGACGCCGGGTCAGGCTGGGCGGCAGGCTTCGATGGCGCGGCTCCCACCGGCGGCGCGGCGGCCGCGGGGCGAGCGGGCGGGGCAGGCCGAGGGGCCGCGGCGCCATGCTCCGATGGCTCTTCGAAGAATCGCTTGTACAGCTTGCGGAAGATCTGCTCCGGGGCTCCCCACGGGTGGGCGACCTTGGTCCCGGGGGCGATCGCCGGCTGCAGGCGCCGGCCACGGATCAGGCTCTCGGTGCGAATCCTTTTCTGCAGCTCGATGATCGAGTGCATCAGCGCCTCCGGGCGCGGGGGGCAGCCGGGCAGGTAGATGTCGACGGGCAGCACCTGGTCGATCCCGTCCACCTGGGAGTAGCCGCCCGAGAAGATCCCCCCCGACACCGCGCAGTTGCCCATCGCGATCACATAACGAGGTTCGGCCATCTGATGGAAGAGCCGCACCACGGCGGGGGCCATCTTCTTGGTCATGGTCCCCGAGACGATCATCACGTCGCATTGGCGCGGCGAGGGCCGGATGACCTCGGAGCCGAAGCGGGCGATGTCGAACTTGGCTGCACTCATGGAGATGAACTCGATGAAGCAGCAGCAGAGCCCGAAGCCGAACGGCCAGGCGCTGTTGCTCCGGCCCCAGTTCAGCAGCTTGTCGAGCGGACCGACAAGGATGTCGAAGGTCGACCCGACGTGGTGGTGCTGGATGCCGTCACCGTGGTCGGTGGTGGTGATCTCCTGGCTGCCCGGGGTCACCACCGGCAGTTCAATCGCCAAGCCCTACTCCCACTTCAGCGCGCCGCGGCGCCAGGCGTAGGCCAGGCCCACACCGAGGATGAGGATGAAGACCACGATTTCTGCCAGCGCGAACGCCCCGATGCTCCGGAACACAACCGCCCAGGGATAGAGAAAGACCACCTCGACGTCGAAGATCACAAACACCAGAGCGTACAGGTAGTACTGGATGTGGTACTTGATCCAGGCCTCGCCCACGGGGACCATGCCGCTCTCGTAGGTGTCGCCGGCCACCCGACCCTGGCCGCGGCCGGTCTTGAGCCGCTTGGTCAGAGTCAATGCCAACAGGACGATGCCACCTGGCATGCCCGCTGCCAGGATTGCGTACAGCACGATGTGACCGAGGTAAGGCTGCAATCCGACTCCTTCTCGTTCGGACAACCAGCGTCCAAACGGTGGGGATTATACCGAGGGGTTGGGCGTCTCCCCGGTCCCTCCCTCCGCCTCCGGGACTACCTCGAAGAGCAGATCGGCAACCACCGTGAGCCCGGCGAGGACCAGTCCCACCACGATCACCACCACCTCGGCGCTGCTGGTGATGAAGCCGTCGGCCATGCGCCCATAGAGGACCAGCCCCATACCGAACATCGCGCCGACGTAGATCCAGCGGCCGCGACGGAACGAGTCGATGGCCAAAGCTAAAAAGAGGCACTCGATGAACCCGGATGCCAGGGTCAGGGCGTTCTGCATTCAGCCCACCGCCTGCGCCACGCTGCGCAGGATGCGGCCGCCGCCGATGACCGCTTCGCCGTCGTACATCACCGCCGCCTGGCCAGGCGAGGCCGAACTCAGGGGCTCCGCGGGAATCACCGTGGCGGTAAAGGCGTCGAGGTCGACCTCGACACGCGCCGGCGCCGGTCGGGCGCCGTAGCGCACCCGCACGTCCGCCGTGAAGGCAGCGCTCGGAGCCACCCCAGCCACGAACGACAACTCCCCCACCTCGATCACCTCCCGGCGCAGGGCCTCACGCGGCCCCATGGTCACCACGCGCGCCGCGGCATCGATATCGACGACGAAGAGCGGCCCCGCCAGCCCCTTCGGCAGCGCGCCGAGGCCGGATCGCTGGCCCACGGTGTAGTTCCAGACCCCCGCATGGGTGCCCAGCGGACGCCCGTCGACATAGCGGATGTCGCCCGCGGAACTCAGCTGACGCTTTGCCAGGAGATCGCGGTAGTCCCCGCCAGTCACAAAGCAGATCTCCACGCTGTCCGGCTTGTCGGCGGTGATCAGCCCCAGGTCGCGGGCCTTGGCACGGACATCCTCCTTGCGCCAGGAGCCCAGGGGGAAGCGGGCGAGGGCCAGCTCCTCCTGCCCCAGTCCATAAAGGACATATGACTGGTCCTTGCCGGGATCGACGGCCTGCAACAACCTGAAGCCACGAGCGGTCTGCTCGGTGCGCGCGTAGTGTCCGGTGGCGAGGGCCCCCGCGCCAATGGCGCGCGCCTTCCGCAGCAGGAGGTCGAACTTGACCTCGTTGTTGCAGGAGATGCAGGGATTGGGGGTTCGCCCCTCCTCGTAGTCCGATAGGAACGGCGCGACCACCCGAGTCTGGAACTCCTCCTGCACGTCGAGCACGTAGTAGGGGATCGCCAGGTTGGTGGCCACCCGTCGGGCATCCTCCACGGCATCCAGGGAGCAGCACCCATGGTGGCGATCGAGGTCCGCAGCCGCCTTCGGCCAGAGCTGAAGCGTGATACCGACGACGTCGTGACCCTGCTCCTTGAGCAGCGCCGCAGCCACCGAGCTGTCCACGCCACCGGACATCGCCACGGCCACCGTCTCGGAATCCATGCGCTTATTCAACTCCACCACGGATGGGGGTCAGGACTCTACTACGTCCCCTTCCGCTGGCGTCACACGAACACCCTTCTCTTCGCAGTACTTGACCGCGGCGTCCAGCGCCGGCTGCTCACCCTCCATCTCCAGGATCGCCCAGCCCTCGTCGCGCGTGATGTCCGCCCGGCGGATGTTGGTGACAACCTGGAACTGGTGGCCCATCTCATAGATCACCGGCTGGGTCACCTCGCCGCGCGCGAAGATCAGCTTGACCCGAAGCCTGGCCATAGTCCTAGCGCCCGCCGGCTACAGCAGGGACTATCGAGAGGTCGTCGCCTTCCGCAACAGCGGTGTCCAGGCCGGACCCGAAGCGGATGTCCTCGTCGTTCTTGTAGATGTTGACGAACTGGCGGAGCTTGCCATCCTGGTCATAGATGCGCTCCCGGAACCCAGGGTACTTCTGCTCCAGGTTGTTGAGCACCTCGCCGACGTTGCTTCCGTCGACCTGAACCACCGACTCACCCGAGGTCAGACGACGCAGAGGGCCGGGAACTCGCACCTTTATCGCCATTGGTAGTTAGAGGCGCGGTGCCATTGCTGGCCCGGTTCCTCTTTCCCCTTTCAAACCGTGCGTGCGGTTCTCCCGCACACGGCTTACCGATGGCCTTCGAGACGGAGGTACGTGGGGCCAGA
>JBPCPW010000039.1:0-13145 GCA_050998755.1 Candidatus Dormibacteria bacterium | reverse complement strand
CCGCAGCCACCGTCGTGGCGGGCCGGACCATCCCCGACCCTCTCGACCGACCCGCGGGCAGCGTTTTCGACCGCACTATGCGTATTGAGAACAGCGAGCAGGCACGGCGCTACTCGACGTGCAACATCCTGTACCCCACGGCGGTGCTCGCTGATCTCGGTGGATTCGACGAGTCCCTGGCCTACTACGGAGAGGACACCGACCTGGGCTGGCGCGCCGAGGCGGCGGGCGCGCGTCTGGCATTCGCGGACGGCGCCACCGTCTACCACGCCGTGCTGCGCCAGGGACCCTGGCGCGCCCTCCGTGAGAGGTGGCGTGTTGGCGGCATTGTGCGGTTGGTGGAGCGCCACCCGGGGCTACGAGATGAGCTCTGGGAGGGTCACTTCTGGTCGCGCCAGCACCGCCAGGCGACGCTTGCCTGGGTGGGGCTGCTCGCCGCCCCGCTAAACCCCGTTACGGTGGCGGCGCTGGCGCCATGGGTACGCTTCGCTCGCCACCGCCTCGTCTATCACCTCTCTGCGCAACCCCGGCGGCGCCGGCTAGTCGACATGGCTGGGCTCTTTGCGCTGGACTCGGTCGAGGTCGCCGCGTGTGCGACCGCAAGCATCAGGCGCCGCACCTTCTTCCTCTAGCGCTGGCCGCGCTGGCAACGGGACGGTATTGGCCCAGTGGCTCCGCAACCGAAGCCAGGGCGCTTCAAGCGCCGCATAACTGATCACCGCCACCACGATGCATGCCGGCAGCGCCACCAGGATGAGGGGCACAAAGCCGCTCGGAGCAAGATGCAGCCGTGCCAGCGCGGCCAGAATCGGATCGTGCCACAGGTAGAGGCTGTATGAGGCGACGCCCAGCAGCGCCAGGGGGCGCCAATCCAGCACCGCTAGCTCGCGCCCCCCGCGCAATGGGAGAACACACGCGCCCACGACCAGGAAGGTCGCGATCACCAGGAGCGCCTCGAGTTGGTAGCGATACGCGACGAGCGCAAAAACCGCCAGCGCTGCCAGCCACCAAAGGGTCGCATTGCCCAACCAGCTTCGGAGCCAGCGCGGCTCGGCGGCGCCCGCCAGGCGAAGCTGGATCAGCGGCAGCAACATTCCGGGGACGAAGAACACGAAGTTGGTTGGAAAGGCATATCGCCATGCCGGGGAGGCTCCCGCGGGAAGGTAAACGGTGACCAATCGAAGCGCCAGGCTGATGGCGCCGAGGATCAGCAACACCAGGGTGGCCACCGCCAGCCGGCCTCGCGACAGCACCGCGATCCCACCGGCGATGAACGGCAGCAGGATGTAGTACTGGAGCTCGACCGCCAGCGACCAGGTTGGAGGGTCGATGCGAAACACGGTGTCGTTGAAGAGGCTCTGGGCGAATAGTCCGAACCGCACCCAGAATGATGGCGGGGCGCGATAGGCGATCAGGAGGATCACGATCAGGACGTAGTACAGCGGCAGGATCCTGAGGGCGCGGTTGCGCGCGTATCTCCCGAGGTCGATGGCACTGCCCCCTCCCCAGCGGTGAAGCGCGAAGGGCTTGAACAGCAGGTATCCGGAGAGCGCGAAGAAGAGCAGGACCCCGAAACCGCCGCCAAAAAGAACCCGGTGGAGAAATGTGGATTCGGTGGCGGGGCCGTACGCCACAGAGGTGCCGTAGACGTGGCTGATCACAACCCCCAGGGCCGCCACCGCCCGTAACGACTCGATGCGCCGCGACCTTGGCGCCCCCGCCTGGACGACCGGCGTGGCGGCAGTCATGCACTTATGCTAGCCGGGATCATCAACACGTTCCTGATCGCGGCAGCCCTGCTGATCGCCACCGCTGCGGCCGCTGATGCTGGCAGGCGGTCCGGCCATCGACGCACCGTCAACCGACCCTTCGGGGTCTTGATCGGCTGTCTCGTCGCAGTGCTGCTGCCAGTGATTGCGGCACTTCCCTTGCTGTTCCTTCACCGCCTCCGTGCGCCATACCTGGCGGTGGGCACTGTGCTCCTCTGGCTAACTCTGCTTGAGCTTCTCAAGCCCCATCCCTGGCAGACGCAACCCCCCCCTAGTCAGGCGCCGCGCCTGACCGCGGCCGCCTCTCTGCCGTCCGCGTGCTGCGGCCTGCTGGGCGTGGCCTTGGCCGTTAGCCTTGGGCGGTGAGGACGTTGCTCAGGGGCGCGCGCTGGCTGCGGAGATCGCCCCAGATGGCGCCGGTGCGGCGACATCTGCCTGCCCTGTTCACCGCCGCCGCCGTTCGCGAGGCCAGGCGGGGCCGTAACCGGCGAGCATTGGTCCTGGGGATCCTGGCCGCAGCAGGGTTCGGCCGTACCTACGTCCGGGGACGGCAGGCGGCAGGCAGGCTCTCGAAGGTGCACCGGGCGCGGATGGCGCGCGTCGATCAGTCCGTCCTGGACCGCTACTACGTCGAGGCGTTCACATCCCATGAGGAGGAGATGTCGGAGTACCCCGCCTACGACCGCCGCAAGCACGACCAGCGATACGAGTTGCTGACACGCACCGCGAGGGGATACCTGCCGGCGGGCGGCACAGTGGTTGACATTGGCTGTGGTTCGGCGATCGTCCTGGACCGCCTGGCGCCCTTGCGCCCGGGGCGGATGGTGGGTGTCGACCTCAACCCATACGGCCTCCGTCAGCGCATTGCGCGCGCCAACCCGCCGCTCTTGATTCGTGGCGTGATGGAGGCCCTGCCGCTGCAAACGAAGATCGCAGACGTGGTGGTTGCCAGTGAGGTCATCGAGCACCTCATCGACGCCTCCGCCGGGATGCACGAACTGGCGCGGATCACCCGACCCGGGGGACTGCTGGTGATGACCACCAACAACAGCGCAGAGATGCCGGAGGTGTCGCCTCTACGCGATCCCGGGGCCTGGGTTGAGCGCCTCCTCGGCGGTACCCGCCCCGCTCTGCTCTCCTTCCGCCACCTGACCTGGGACCACGCCCTTGACCCCGCCATCGACAGCCGCCCGCCGGAGTCACCGACCCATGCACCTCACGTGCACTTTGCTTTCGCCGAGCTGCGCGATATGGCGGCTGACGCCGGGCTGCGGCTGGTTTCGCGGGGATCGTTCGAATTCCCAGCCCCGCAATCGCGCGCGGCGAATACGCTGCGCCAGCTCACCGAACGAAGTCCGGCAGCGGGCAACTTCGTCTCCGACGCCCTCGAGCGCGGGGTCGCTGCCCTCCCGGGACTGAGGATGATGGGCACCCACCACCTGCTGATCTTTCGTCGCGAGGGCCTCCCGACGGCCCGCAAACGGGAATGGTGGCCGGCCCAGCTGGCCGCCGACGGGGCGGCGCAACCTCAGCCGGTCGCGTAGTCCAGACGATCTTCGACGGGCACCAGCCGGCTGTTGTCGAGCGGCTTCCGCGAGGCCACAAAGATGTCCCTCATGGGCACGCCCGCATGCATGTGGGCGCCGTCATCGCGACGCCGGTACCGAAAATCGGCGTGGTCGGGCAGGCGCGCGGGGTTGTACACGTGCGACATTCCAACGTGGCGCAGGCAGGCCGCGATGTAAGCCGAACTCGGACGGCAGGCGACGTGGTGAAGCCCCATTGTCGGGTCGTCGAACTCGCGTATCAGCAATAACTGTGGGCTTTGATAATCCACGATCTTGGTCTCCAGGATCATCGTCTCGCCACAGATCTTCTCGGCGCGGCGCAGAAACCCGAGGGGGTCAGCGAGGTGGTACAGCAGCCCGTAGCAGAAGACCACGTCGAAGCTTCCAATATCCAGCAGGCGGTCCGTCTCCACGTCAATAACGTGCGCGATACGCCCGGGGTAATCGCGCTTGAGGATCTCGATGTTCTCAGCCCGGCCGTCGACACAGGTCACGTCGGCCCCCTGATCGGCAAAGAACTGCGAGAGGCGACCAATGCCACAGCCGATATCCGCCACGCTCTTGCCCGCCAGGGTGAGCCGCATCCAGTCCAGGTGGCGCAACCGAGCCTCGGTCACCTCGACGTAGAAGGGCTGGTCAAACAACGGCTCGTCTGACGCCGGAGCAGACAGGGCGGCGGACGCGCCTGACCCACCATTACGAAGGCGGTCCACATACGATTTCAGCCTGACCATGCCAGTAAGGGTACCGGGCCGTCCGGAGGGCCTGGAAGGCCTCGTTCTACCGCTTCCTGAGCAGGAGGAACCGGCGTTCAACAAGTAGGTACGAGCCGGCGGCGACCGCGATGCTTACCGGCACAACGATGAGCACCAGGCCCACCGGGGGCACCCGGGGCGCGGTGACGGTCACCAGCAATATGACCGGCCACTGCCACAGATAGACGCCGTACGAGACACGCCCCAACAGCACCAGGGGGGGGCGGCTGAGTGGCCACTCCAACCAACGCAATGGCGCGACGACAAGGTCCAGGATGATCACGGCGATGCCTGCGCAGACCAGCGGCAACCCGTACCTGATGACGTCCGAGTAGACGTTCAACGGGAGCACGATAATGACCGCCAGTGCGACCACAACGGCGGCGGCCACACCCTTGAGCCAGCGTTGTGCAAGCGCGCTCCAGGCTGGCGCGGATAGGTAGGCGGCGGCCGCCGCGCAGCCAAACAGAATCTCGAACGCCTCCGTGTCCGACCCGAAGTAGACGCGCTGCACGACGGTTGGCGACCCGATGTTCAACTGAAGCAGAACGGCCCGCCAGACTGCCGAAGCCAAGCCCAGGGATACTGCGACGATACCGATGCCGCGGATGCCCAGCCCCAACCGCGACAGGCCGAGGATGATGGGTGGCCACAAGAGGTAGAACTGCTCCTCGATGGCCAGCGACCACGTGTGGGATAGCAGCCCCGACCGCGGACTCCCCAACGCCATCAGCCAGTTGAAGCTATACGTGGCTGCGTACGGGATCGCCTGCAGAGTGGGATCGCGAAGGGCGGGTACCAACAGGACGCTGATCCCCGCCGTGGCAACGACCACCAGGATCAACGCTGGGAACAGGCGAAAGGCCCGGCGGAGATAGAAGGCCGGCAGGTTCAGCCCCCCGGTCCTCTCGCGCTCAGCCAGCAGGATCGTCGTGATGAGGAAGCCGCTGAGGACGAAGAAGGCATCCACCCCGAGGTCACCCTTACGGCCAAAGCGCGACCCGGCGTGCAACAAGATGACCTCAGCGACCGCCAGGGCTCGGATGCCATCCAGCGCGGGCCAATACCCTCGTGAGGTATGGGGCGTGGGCGGAATGAGCACCCCGGGGGCGGACCGCCCGGCGGCGAGGGACGTCATCACACTTATCGTATCTTCCATGCTGGCACCAGGCAGGAAGGCTGAACAGCAAGCTCCACGGCGATCATGAAGGGGCCGCCCGAAGTCGATCTGACCAGTGAGGAGGAGGCCGCGACGACGGCAGCAGCCGCCGGCCGACCACTGGGACAACGGGCCCTCCATGGGGTGATCCTCACCGCGGCATTTGCCCTTGGGATCGAAGCCCTGAAGGCCGCCGCCGGCCTGCTGTCCGCGCGACTCCTGCTTCCCAGCGACTTCGGCGTGGCAGGCGTGGCGATCTATGCAATTGCGCTCGTCGCGGCAGTCTTCAACCTGGACGTCGAGAGCCGGTTGATCCAGGCCAAGACCTCGCCGGATGAGTCGTACGACTACGCCTTCACCCTTCAGTGCGTGGCGGGCCTCGGCTATGGATTACTGGCGGTGGCGGCCGGGCCCGTGCTGGCGCGCGTGTATGGGGTGCCGGTCCTGGTCCCGGTCTGCGCCGTGCTCGCGCTACAGGCGGTGACCCTCCCGGGCCTGGTTCCCCTCGCCGTGCTGCAGCGCGACCTAGATTGGATGCGCCAGCGGCTGGTCGGTTCTGTGGGGCCGGTCCTCGGAGCGGTCGCCACGGTGACCCTGGCGCTGCAGCACGCCGGCGTCTGGGCGCTCATTGTGGGCCAGGTTCTGAGCGCCCTCGCGGGCCCTGTGGTGCTCTGGGGCGTGGTGAGACGCCGGCCGCGGTTGCGCTGGCCAATTCCACGGCAGGACCTGCGATTCTTCCTCTCCTTCGGGTGGCCACTGTGGGTCGGCGGGCTGCTCTGGCTGGCGAGCTCAAACGGCATGATCCTCGAGGTGAAGCTGGCCCTGGGGCTGACCGTGCTGGGCTATTTCCGAGTGGCAACCGGACTGGGGGAGCGCATTGATACTGCGGAGCGGGTGCTGTCATCCGTGCTGTTTCCGGTGATCTGCCGGCTGACCGACCCCGACCACCTGAGGCGCGCATTCAATGTCAGCGCGCGAATGCTGCTGCTCTGGGCCGTCCCAACGGGCCTGGGGCTTGCGGTCTTCGCCACGGACCTGGTGCACATCGTGCTTGGTCCCCGCTGGGAGCAGATCATCCCGCTGGTCCGGGTCGAAGGCGTGGTCGAGGTGTTCAACTCGATTGCCACGATGTGGGCCCTGTTCTACGCGGCCGCCGGAAACACCCGGCCCAGCCTCTGGCTAAGCCTGCAGGTGAACCTTCTGCTACTAGCATCCATCGGTATCGCAGGCTTCCTCTTCGGCATCGTTGGGGTCGCCGGTGTGGTCGGGTTGGCGTCGCTCTTCAGCCTCTACCAGCGGCGCCGCCTTGTTCAGCGGCTTTTCCCCGGCCTCCCAGTTGTCAGGCCTGCGCTGCCACTCCTCCTTTCGGGGTTGCTGGCGAGTGCGATCGCGGTGGCGCTGACCGGGCTGGTGGGCACGCAGGGATGGCCTTCGCTGGCGTTGAGGCTGGCAGCGTTTGCGGCGGTGTTCTGCGCCGGCGCCTGGCTGGTGGAACGCCGGCTGATCCTTGAGGGGATCAGCCTGATGCGCCGGGACCGCACTGCCTCGTGAGCGTGGTTGTGGCCCTCGGTATGGTCAGCGTCGTCATCCCCACCATGCACCGGCCAGAAATGCTGCGCAGGGCAGTCACAGCGGTGCTTGGGCAGGACCTCCCCGACGGGTGGGCACTGGAGGTCTTGGTCGTCTTGAGTGACCCGGCGTCGGACGAGAAGTCGGCCTTTTTTGCCGACCCTCGAGTCAGGGTGATACCAGCGCGACGACGCGGCGCTGGTGCGGCCCGCAACGCTGGAATAGATGCTGCTCACGGGTCGGTGATCGCCTTTACTGATGACGACTGCGTTGTGCAACCAGGTTGGCTCGGGGCCGCGGTCGGGGCGCTCGGATCAGCCGACGTGGTACAGGGCCGGACGCACCCGTTGGAGCCGCCGCGAGCCTTCGAGCACTCGGTCTGGGTAGACCCGCCATCGTGGCAATGGGAGACGTGCAACCTGGTGTGCTCCCGTCGGGCAGTGGACCTTGCCGGGCCGTTCAACGAAGCCTGGAACAGCGCCGGGGTCGAAGGCCGGCAATTTGGCGAGGACGTCGAGTGGGGATGGCGGATGATCCGCCGCGGCGCGCGGCCTGCATTTCTCCCCGAGGCGCTCGTCCTGCACGCCGTCGTGCCGCGAACGTTCACCGCCATGCTGAGTTATCGAGCTCGCAGGCTGATGGCCTACCCTCTTTTAGTTCGCTCGGCCCCGGAGCTCCGTCGTGCCTTCCATCGGGGCTATTTCCTGGACGGCCGTCACACGCAATTGGCTGCCGCCGCGCTTTTCAGCACCGGAGCAGCGCTGCTAGGCCCACGCCGACCGGCGAGGGCGGTGCTTGCTGGAACCGCGGCGCTGACCTTCTACCTGTGGCCGAATAGAGAGCTAGTCTTGGGCGCCCATCCGAAGCGCCTTTACCACGCTCTGAAATACCGCGCGATCATAGAGGCGGTCGATTTCGTCTCACTAGTAATTGGGTCCTTACGGTGGCGGCGGTTAGTCATCTAAGTGCAACTGCTCTTCACCATCCCTGATTTCTGGCCACATGTGCGCCGAGGTTCTGAACGCATCGTCCACGACCTGAGCGTGTCGATGGCCCGGCGAGGGCACGACGTCACCGTGTTAACCCGTCAACCCGGTGGTCGCGGTAGATCGGTACGCACTGAGGGATTCGCCATCCGCTATGTCGGCACGCCCATATTCCCAGGACGCAGGGGTGCCCTGGCCGGGCTCGAACTTTTCGCGCTCCAGGCAATGGCGCGCGGCTTGGGCTCGCCCGCCGCTCTGCACCACGCCTTCTACATTACCGACGCCTATGGCCTGGTCCAGGCGGCGCGCCTGCGCCGCCGCCCGGTGGTGTTCAGCTGGCACGGGGTGCCCGATGCAACGTGGTGGGAACTGCATATGCGCCGAATACATCATCAGTACCGCGCGATGGCAGCGCGGGCGGACCGCGTGACGGTCATGGCCGAATCGTCGGCCCGCCGGTTCCGCGACGACTACCACGCCGAGCCGACGGTGCTGGTCCCTGGGATCTTCGTTGACGACTACGCCTTGCCGAAGGTTCCGCCGGCCCGGCCCCGCATCGTTAGTTCCGCCGCCATGGACGATCCGCGGAAGCGGATCGACGTATTGGTGGACGCCTTCGGTCGCCTGGTCTCCTGGGGCCACGATGTAGAGCTAGTGCTGGTGGGAGGGGACCCGACACCGGTGCGCAGGCTTGTGGCAGCGCAGCCGGAGGAAGTCCGGCAACGCATCACAGCCTCAGCAACGATCAGCGATCTGGCCCCTATCTACGCCGGGGCAACGATCGGCGCACTGAGCAGCGAGAACGAGGCGTTCGGGCTGGTAGCGCTGGAGTATCAGGCCAGCGGCATGCCGGCGGTGGTCGGCGATGACGGCGGCAGCCGAGAGCTGGTAAGCACCGAGACTGGACGCACCTTCCGGCGAGGGGACGGCGCCGATTGTGCGCGCGCCCTTGCAGAAGCCCTGGATCTGGCCTGCGATCCAAGGACAGCGAACCACTGTCGCGAACACGCCCGGCAATGGGATTGGACGGTCCGTGGCGACGCATACGAGGACATCTACCGCGCCCTGACGTAGGCAGCGGCCTTCAGGTATGCATCACGGTGGCGCGCGGCGCAGCGGTCCCAATCAAATCGTGCGGCCCAACGCTCTGCGGCGCGGCTCTGTTGGGCCCGGCGCTGCGGGTCCAAAGCGAGGCCGGTAACAGCCTCGGCCATGGCCTCGACATCTCCGTCGCGCACCAGCGTCCCCCCCTCGCCAACGACCTCGAGCAAGGAGCTGTTGGCAAACGCCACCACCGGCGTGGCACAGCGCATCGCTTCAACCGCCGGTAGGCCGAAGCCCTCATATCGGCTGGTCACGACCAGTGCGGTCGCGCCCTGGTAAAGGCGCACAAGCTGCTCCCGGGAGACTCCACCGAGCAGGTCCACCAGGTCCGGCCTGGGTGCCAGGCTGACCAGGCGCCGGACCTCCATCTCGTTCCACCATGGGAGCAGGTGCCCAACAATCTCAAGCCGGTGCGGAAGTCCCCGACGGGCAAGCGCCGAGACCAGCTCGAGGGCCTCGCGATAACCCTTATGCGGGCCAAAGACGCTGACATAAAGGATGTAAGGGTTGTCCGCGGAGACTGCGTTGGCTGCCGGGACGAACTGGGGGCCCGCGGCGATCGGGATGACGGTGACCCGTGCGGGGTCGAGCCTCAGAACCCGAACTGCATCGTCGGCCGAGCTTCGGGAGATGGACACCACCCCATCGGCCCCTCGGATCCTCTGGTATCGCCGGCGCCACTTGCGTCGGTCACGTCGAAACCACCTGTCGTTGTAGACCAGTGGAATGATGTCGTAAAGCGTCTGTACCCAGGGCACCGCGAGCGCCCGCGGCGGCTCCAGCGACGGATTATGGAAAACGTCGCAACCGATGCGCGCGACTTCGGCGGCAAGTCGCACCTCATTCTCTATGGGCGCCAGTCTTCCATGGAAGCGCCGCTTAACCGCGACCGCCTCAACCCCCTCGGGTACCGCGGTGCCGGGTGTCACCAGCACCTTCGCCGATACCGCTGGGTCGCGCCCCATCCGTGTCAGAAGCTCCCAGAGGTAGCCGCCCACGCCGCGCTGGCTGCTGCGGTCGTAGAGCGCCCGCCCATCGTAGAGGACCCGGAGTGCGGTCATTCCACCCACGGCACTGCCCCCATCGGAAGGTTGCGAATTGCCACCCGTAATGAATTCATCTCTGCCCGCACCTCCAGGGTGCGGCCCGTCGAGAGGCGGCGGAATGTCGCCCGCATCAGCGCGTCAATCGCCAGCATGACGACCAGCAACCACCGGCTCCTCGGGCGGTGCATCTCGTAAAACCTGAGAAGACCGCGCCTGAGCTCGTGACGAGTCTGGTCCGCGGTCAGTGCCCTGAGTGCCGCCCCCTGGGAATGGTGAGCCGTTGCCGCGGGCAGGTAATACATGAGCCAACCGCCGCGGCGTAGCCGATAGCTCAACTCAAGGTCGCTGAAGAACAAGGGCATTGTCGGCTCCAGGCCATCGCCGAGGAGCTCTCGGCGCACCATCAGGCAGGCCGCACTTGCGTGGTCGACCAGCGCCGGCCTTGTCTCACGGCGCAGGTCGGCGCGGGCGTGCCAGCGGCGCGCCCGCCCTCCCAGCAGGTGATCGATGCGGTAACCCGCGGTCGTGAAGCAGGCCGCCGCGATGAGCAGACCGGGAAAGCGGTAACAGAAGTCCTGAAGCGCGCCATCATCGCCGTAGAGACGCGGCGCTGCGGCCGCCGCCTGCTGGTTGTTCTCGAGAAATTTGACCAGCACGGAGGCGGTCTCCGGTTCAGGTCGGCAGTCCGGGTTGCAGAGCAGCACGTACCGACCAGGGCAGCGTGCTAGGCCGAGATTGGTGGCGCGGGTGTACCCAAGGTTCTGCGACTGCTCTAACAGGACCACGTCCGGGAACTCCTGCCTGACCATGTCGGCGGATCCATCCTGGGAAGCGTTGTCCACCACCACCGCTCGCAGGAGAACGCCTCGTTGGGCGCCCAGCGCCCTAAGGCAGGCGCTCAGGGCGACTCGGGTCTGCCAGCTGACCACCAGCACACTCACCTCGGGAAGGCCGTCATCCACCAAGAATCTCGCCGTACACGGCGGCCATTCGACGACGCACTGCCGGCCAGAGCAGCGGTACGGCGGCCTCCCGGGCGGCGAGACCCAACCGGGCGCGTAGCGGGGCATCCGCGCGCAACCGGCGGATTCCGTCAACCAATTCCTCGGGGCGGTTGAGCAGTAGGGCGCTCGCGCCATCCACCAGCGGAAGTCCCTCAGCCGCTGCCGCGGTCGCGACGATCGGCCGCCCCGCGGCCATGGCCTCCAGGAGTTTCAAACGAGTCCCGGCACCCATCCTCAGTGGGGCCACGATGATCGCGTCCCTCATCAGCGGCCTGAGGTCTTTGACAAAGCCGAGCATCCGTGTGCCCTGGTATTTGCGGGTCCAGCCGTCGCCGGCAACTTCGAGGATCTCGCCGGCCGCTAGCAGCGGGCCGACCTCGCGTGCCCACCAGGCGAGGCCGTCCTGGTTGGGGAGGTGCCCACCCCAAGCGACAAAGAGCAGTCGCGTGCCTTCGCCTCCAGCGGGGATATCGAGCCATGCTTCGTCGGCACCGTTCGGCACCATTCGAAGCCGCTTGACTCCAATCGATCGGCAGGCGTGCGCATCCTCATCACTCGTCACTACAACCCAGTCCGCCCCGCGCAGAGCGATGCGCTCGTGCCAGCGCGCGCGCCTCCCCAGCAGCGGAGCGTCGGTCTCGACGTTGGCCAGCCGCACCGCAGCCGCGTCCCGTCGTGACATGACGTCGTGGGCCACCATTAAGACCGGTATCTCTCGGTGCGCCGGCACGTAGCGGTACATCTGGGTGAACTCCACCTGGAGCAGGTCGGCAGTCGCCATCTCTTGGGCGAGCGCCCGCACGATACCCGGATCGCGATGGGCCCGAATCTCCGAACGCATTGGATCGATCCGCGGCCGCACCGCCCTTACTGTTCTGCGCCAGCCGGGGACCGCGAGGTCGGTCCCGCCGGTGCCGGGCGGGGACTCCCGCACAGTGGCGAGGCGCACTTCTGGCCAGAGCTCGCTCAGCTGAGCCCGCTCGTCGTCCGTACCGGCTCCGGAACCTTCCACGAGCAGGCTGAGCGCGTACCTCTGTCGCGCCTCCTCGAGGAGGTGGAACTGGCGCACCTGGCCGCCGCTGCGGAGCGGCCAGGGGAGGAACGCGGTGAGCGCGACGACGTGCTTCCGGTCGATCCCATAGGCTAACGGGCGGGGTCCGAGGCCGCAACTAGACTTGCCGACGTGCGAGTGCTCGTACTCTCCAGCGAGACACCTTGCTACCCCGGGAGCGGCGGCCAGACGCGCCAGCACAGCCTCCTCGAGCCTCTCGCCACGTCTCACCAAATCCGCGTTCTTTCGCCGGGCCTTCCGGCTCCATTCGGGAGCGCGCCGCAGGGTGTCGACGTCCGGGTCGTACCCGCACATCCCCCCAGGCTGCCTCCACGTGGGGGCTGGCTGGCGCGCAACCTGCGGCACGCTGCCCTCGCATCGCCCTGGTTGCACGAATTCGAGGGCCACGATGTCGACGCGATCAAAGCCGTTCTGCCCGCGGAGTTGGAGGACTTCAGGCCTGAAGTCGTGCAGATCGAACACAGCCACCTCTCCCCGCTGCTCGAGGCGTTGCCGGACGGCCTGCCCACCGTCCTGGTCATGCACAACCTCACCTTCCCGATGACCTCGACCCTGCTTGGAGCAAGACGCCCGCGTGGAGCGCATGGCCGGCTGATGGAGACGGCCCTCGTGGCACGAGCCGAGCGCCGGGCCATCGGCCGCGCAACGCGGGTGGTGGCGGTGAGCGGGCACGATGTGTGGCTATGCCAGAAGTTGCAACCCACCGCCGTCGTCCGTGAGATCCCGAACTGCTTGCCGGTGGGCTACTTCGCCTGCTACCCCCGCCAGGTCTCTGCTGACCCAACCCTGATCTTCACCGCCAGCTTTTTCTGGCCGCCAAACCAGGAGGCAGCCTCACTACTGGTCCGGCGAATCCTGCCAATGGTGCGGCGCACCCACCCGACGGCTCGTTTGCTCCTGGTGGGTCGTGGCATGCCGGACGACCTTCGCGCCGTGACCGATGCCACCGATGCATGCACGGTTATCGGTGAGGTCGCTGACACCCTGCCGTACCTGGCGAGCGCCTGGGTAAGCGTGGTTCCACTATTTAGCGCCGGAGGCACCCAGCTCAAGGTGTTGGAGTCGCTGGCCGCCGGGCTGCCGGTCGTCACCACGGCGAGGGTCGCAGGCCGG
>JBPCPW010000009.1:0-2539 GCA_050998755.1 Candidatus Dormibacteria bacterium | reverse complement strand
CCGCACGCACGGTTTGAAAGGGGAAAGAGGAACCGGGCCAGCAATGGCACCGCGCCTCTAACTACCAATGAAAGAAATCGGCGGCAGGGTAGCAATAGTCACAGGGGCGTCGCGGGGCCTGGGCAAGAGCATCGCCGAGACACTCTTCGACCACGGGCTCAAGGTGGTTGTCACCGCGCGCAACGTCGAGGAACTCGAGGGGGTGCGGAGCGGGATCGATCGCACGGGCAAGCGCTCCCTGGCCTTCCCTGGCGACATCACCGACGCTGGTCACCGCGCCGCCCTGCTGGCGGCCGCGTACCAGAAGTTCGGGGTGATCGACATCCTGGTGAATAACGCCGGTAACGACCATCCGGAGGTGTATGCGGAGACCACGCTCGACCGCGTGCGTGACATGTTCGACCTCAACGTGATCGCGCTGATGGACATGACCCGCCTGGCCCTCCCGGCCATGCTCGAGCGGGGCGACGGGCACATCGTCAACCTGGGGTCGGTGGCCGGCCTGGCGCCGGTGCCCTACGCGTCCACCTACTCGGCGACCAAGCACGCCATCGTCGGGTTCAGCCAGTCACTGAGGTTCGAGGTGGCAGACCAGGGGGTGGGCGTCTCGGTGGTCTGCCCGGGGTTCGTGCGCGACGGCGGGCTGTACCACGACAACACGGGCGGCGATACATCCAACCAGCCCACCGTTTCGCCGCAGCAGGTAGCGGATGCCGTGGTCAAGGCGATCACCGGCAACCGGGACCGCGTGATTGTCAGCCCGGCGATGCTCAAACTCACGCCGCTGGCCAATGGCATCAGCCCCTCGGTCACCGCGCTGGCCGCGCGGATGAGTGGCTCCTACGGAGCGATGCGCGGCGTGGCCACGCGGCTGAAGGAACAGGAGGAGGCGGCCGCTGCTGCCCCCAACGCGGCGCCCCCGGCGCGGCGCCGGGCCCCCAAAAAGGAGAGTTAGACCCCGTCGACCAACCTCACCCCGTGAGGTCCGGCGATGACCGCCTGGCTGGCCAGCCGGACGAACAGCCCGTGCCCAATGACCCCGGGGATGGCGTCGAGGTCTGCGGACAGCTGCTGAGGATCCATCAAACCCTTCAGGCGGCAGTCGACGATGAAGTTGCCGTTGTCGGTGACATACGCGGGAGACTGGACCGAGGGATCCTCGTTGCCGGGATGCGGGCGCAGGGTGGCGGTCAGCCCGAGGAGCTCGATCGTCGCGGCGGTTCGCTCCCAGAGCAGCGGAAGCACCTCGACCGGCAGCTTGCACCGATGCCCCAGGTTAGGCACCAGCTTCTCCTCAGTGGCGATCACCAGCATCCGTCTGGAGGCGGCTGCCACCACCTTCTCGCGAACAAGCGCTCCACCCAGCCCCTTGATCAGGTTGAGGCCGGGGTCGATCTCGTCGGCGCCGTCCACGGTCAGGTCAAGCGGGCGGTCGGCACGATCGACGATGGGTATGCCCAGGGCCTCCGCCTGCCGTTCGCTGGCGATGCTGGTGGCGATGCACGTGACCCGCAGGCCGGCGGCCACCCTGATTCCCAGGACATCGATGAACTCCCGGGCCGTGGAGCCGGTTCCAAGGCCCAGCAGCATCCCATCACTGATCTGCTCGACCGCCTTTTCGGCCGCCAGGCGCTTCATGTTCACAGCGCATCACCATAGCCGGAAATCGGACTCCCGGACCGCCTGACAACCGGGCGGCGACCCCTGCTACGCTGAGGGGCGATGGCGCAAGACGTGCAACAGGCGCAGCTGGTGGCTCCGGATGACTTCGACGCGATCCGAGAGCTCGGCCAGCAGTTGCGCGTGGACAGTATTCGCTGCAGCACTGAGGCCGGCTCCGGTCACCCGACGTCGAGCATGTCTGCCGCCGACATCATGGCCGTGCTCCTGGCTCGCCACCTGCGTTACGACTGGGACAACCCCAAACAGGCGACCAACGACCACCTGATCTTCTCCAAGGGCCATGCCTCCCCGTTGGTGTACTCGATGTTCAAAGCAGTGGGCGTCGTCAGCGACGACGAACTGCTGACCTTCCGCAAGATGGGCTCGCGGCTGCAGGGGCACCCCACGCCGTTGCTGCCGTGGGTCGACGTCGCGACCGGGTCGCTGGGGCAGGGGATGCCGATAGCGGCGGGCGTCGCTCTGGCCGGCAAATACCTTGACAAGCTGGATTACCGCGTGTGGACCCTGTGTGGTGACAGCGAGCTGGCGGAGGGGTCGATCTGGGAGGGCTTGGACAAGGCATCTCACTACCAACTTGGGAACCTCATCGTGATCTTCGACGTCAACCGTCTGGGACAGCGCGGAGAGACCGAGTTCGGCTGGGACCTGGACGCATACAAGCGGCGGGTCGAGGCGTTTGGCTGCCGGGCCCTGGTGGTGGACGGCCACGACGTACACGAGGTCGACGCAGCGATGGAGCAGGCTCGCGATGGTGCCGCGCGTCCCACAGTGATCATTGCCAGGACGGTCAAGGGCAAGGGCGTCGCCGAGGTCGAGAACAAACCCGACTGGCATGGCAAGCCGCTGCCCCCTGACC
>JBPCPW010000084.1:0-4833 GCA_050998755.1 Candidatus Dormibacteria bacterium | reverse complement strand
CCATCCACCAGCCAGCCGATCAGCGCGATGTCGCCCCAGGTCGGCACCGGGTAGTGGAAGACGTTGTGGAACTTGCTCCGGCCGTTCACCAGGTCATCCAGCATCTGCGTCCGGGGCTTGCCCAGGTCCTCGGCCAGCGAGTACAGGATCTGCGCATGACCCACCTCGTCCTGGACCTTGGCGGTGAGGGTCAGTTTGCGCTTCAGTGAAGGTGCCCGGGGGATCCACTCGCGCTCCGGCATCGCCCCCATGAACTCGCTGTTGGCGTGCATCTCGAGGAACTTCAGGACCCCGGCGCGGTAGTCGTCGGGCATCCAGTCGGACGCTTCGACCTTGCCCCCGGCCGCGATGTGGGCGACAAAGCTCGCTTGATCGTCGGGGCGCTGGTCGACCAGGGCGAGGCTCATACCCCTAGCGTAGCGCGGTCAGTAGGCGGCCAGCTCGCGCAGCCGGTCGGCGATGGTGGCCGGGTTGGGCAGGAACGCCTCCTCCAGCACCGGGTTGAAGGGCATCGCCGGGCTCTCGGGGCCGGTCATCCTCATTGGCGGCGCGTCGAGGTAGTCGAAGGCCTGTTCGGCGATCAGCATCCCCACCTCGCTGGTAACCGCGCAGAAGGGGTTGGCCTCGGTCAGCAGCAGGACCTTGCCGGTTTTTCTGACGGTGGCCAGGATCGCCTCCTCGTCCAACGGTTTCAACGTCCTGAGATCCAGGACCTCGACGTCGATGTTCTCCTGCGCCAGGTGGGCCGCGGCCTTCAACGTCTGGTGCACCATCAGGCCATAGGTGATGACCGAGAGGTCCCTGCCGGGCCGCGACAGCCGCGCCTTGCCGATCGGCAGCGTGTAGCAGCCGGCCGGGACGTTGCCTTTGATCAAACGATAGGCGCGCTTGTGTTCCAGGAAGAGGACCGGGTCGGGGTCACGGATGGCCGCGATCAGCAATCCCTTGGCGTCGTATGGGTTGCTCGGGGCCACCACCTTGAGTCCCGGTGAGTGGCAGTACATCGCTTCGGGTGATTGCGAGTGGTACAGCGCGCCGTGCACCCCCCCGCCAAACGGAGCCCGGATGACAATTGGGCAGGGGAAATCGCCCAGGGTGCGGTAGCGGGTCCGCGCCGCCTCGTTGACGATCTGGTTGAACGCCGGGAGGCTGTAATCGGCGAATTGCATCTCGGCGATGGGGCGCAGGCCGGCAAACGCGGCGCCGATCGCCGAGCCGACGATCTGTGACTCTGCGATCGGGGTGCTGAAGCAGCGCCAATCGCCAAAGCGATCGCGCAGGCCCTCGGTGGCCCTAAACACCCCGCCCGCCCCCACGTCCTCGCCGAAGACGAATACGCGCTGGTCACGCTCCATCTCGTCGGCCATGCCCTCGCGGATGGCCTCCAGCATGTTGCGCTCCGGACCTTCGCACCGCGGCACGCCCTCCTCGTCGGGAGCGTCGTCGGACGAGTCCCGCGGCTCAACTGAGAAGACGTGTGTCGTCAGCGTTATGGCCTCCGGGTCGGGCGCCGCCTCGGCCGCCGCCTGGGCTGCCTCCAGCAGGGTCGCGATCTCCTCGCTCATGGCATCGTCGTCGGCCTCGGTCAGCAGCCCGGCTTCCATCAGGTAGTGCCGGGTGGTTGCAACGGGCTCGGTGCCCCGGGCCTTTGCGACCTCTTCAGCCGTCCGGTAGCGCCGATCATCGTCGTCGGAGGAGTGCGGTGTGAGCCGGTAAACCACGGCTTCGATCAGCGACGGCCCCTGGCCGGCACGGGCGCGGTCCAACGCCCGTTTGCTGGCGGCATAGACGGCCAGCAGGTCGTTGCCGTCGACCCGCTCACCGGGGAAGCCGTAACCTCGCGCCCTTTCGGCGACACCAACCGGCATCTCCTCGTCGGTCGGCACGGTGATCGAGTAGCCGTTGTTCTGGCAGAAGAAGACCACCGGGAGGTCGTGGATGCCGGCGAACGACATGGCTTCGTGGAAGTCGCCCTCCGACGTCGCGCCCTCGCCGAAGCAGGTCGCGCAGGCGGCCTTTTCGCCCCGCATCTTGAGCGCCATCCCAATGCCCACGGCGTGCAGGATCTGGCTGGCCACGCAGCTTGAGCCGGTGACGTACTGCAGGTTGGCCTTGCCGTAATGTCCGAGCATCAATCGACCACCCGTTGAGGGGTCGGCGGCGCGCGAGAAGAAGCCCATCATCAGCTCCTCCAGGGTCATCCCCATTCGCAGCGAGAGCGAGATGTCGCGGTAGTAGGGGACCACCCAGTCGACACCAGGCTGGACCGCGAGGCCGAGGCCCACCTGCGCAGCCTCGTGGCCCTGGTGGGGCATCACGAACGCCACCCGACCGGTCCGGTTGAGCAGCCACATGCGCTCGTCAAACGCCCGCCCGGTGCGGATCAGGCGATAGGCCTCGAGCAACTGTTCCGCGTTGAGCTCGGTGTGCAGCGCGACGGGGGAATGCCGGGTCGAGGCGGCGGCTCGGGCCAAGTTCAGCGAGCCAGGCCGAGGAAGCCGCGTCGGGCAGCCTTGGGCGCTGCCTCGGCCTTTTCCTCAGACAGGACCAGGTTGGACAGAGCGGTGATCCGCTGGCCCCACTCCGACGCCGGCTTGGACAGCGCCAGCGGAACCCCGTCGGTGACCGACTCGATCAGCGTGATCGGGGTGTGCGGTAGCTCCAGGCTGATCGGGAACTTGAGGTTGGCCTCGAGCACATCGAGGGGCATCTTCAGCCCTGGCTCCATTCGATTGAGGACGGCGGTGAGCTTGTTCGCCGGCACGCCAAGGTCGCTCAGCGTCTTCAGCAGAAGCTTGGTGTTCTTGACCGATGCCAGGTATGGAGTGGTCAGGACAATCAGCGTGTCGGCGCTGTCGACTGCCTCCAAGGTGGTGTCGCTGAGGTGGCTTTCGGTGTCGAGGACCACGATGTCGAACATCACCTTGAGGTGGGCCAGGATGTCGTGAATGTGCTCTGTGGAGACCAGGTCGGCCAGCTCCGGGGAGGGGGGCGCGCCCAATACGCGGACGCCGGCGCCCTGGTGCATGCAGTCCAGGATGAAGTCCGGCGTGAGGGCATCGGCATTGACCAGGACGTCGACGATCGACGGCGTCGAGGCGGCGTCGAACATCAGCGATTGATCGCCGAACTGCAGGTCGAGGTCCAGCACGGCCACCGTCAGGCCGTGGTCGCGGGCCAGGGTGGAAGCCAGGTTGGAGACCACCGTGGACTTGCCCGTGCCGGATTTCCCGGCGAGCACCGTGACCACCCGGGCCGGACCCCTCCGTTTGCGCGGCAGCAGCGGGGCTGCGTCCGGCTCGATCGTCAGGCTGAGCTCGGCCTCGGGCTTGTCACCGGGGGGCTCGAGTGCGTCCAGCTCGGCGCCGGCCCGATTCCACTCCTGGTCGGTCCGCGCTCCCAGGTTGGTCTGCTTTCCCACTTTCACAAGATGCTGGTTATCACCACGGGCCTCAATTGTGAACCTGCGGCGCAGAGCGAGGCAGATGGGAGGGCGGGTGCGTCAGCGCCGGGTGCAGCCCACGCCGCCCGACCCGTGACCACGTGTGAACAAGTTGTGTCGCTGTTTCCGGCGCAGTCGAGATCGCGCCGTGGTATCTCATGGAGGGAGGCCCATGGGTATTGTTTCCTGACGACGGTTGTAGCCCTGCCGCTCATTGCGGCCACACCCGCACCCGGAATAGGCTGACCATCGCATGAAACGGGAACGGGCCCTGTCGGCGCGCACCGGTAGCGCCGGACAGGCGATCGTTGAGTTCGCGCTCGTGGGACCCCTGTTCTTCGTTCTTGTGCTCCTCATCGTTGAGGGTGCTCTGCTGATGAATGCTCAGATCAGCCTGGACAATGCCACCCGCGAGGCCGCTCGAGCGCTTGCGGTATGTGGCAGCGCAACAGGTGATTTCTACTATGGCAGCCATCGCGGAACCTGCCCGGCCCTGACCGACGCGCTGGCTCGGTCGAACTTCGGCCTCCTGGCGACGAGCGGTGCCACCAGCCCGCAGGTGACGTGGGCCGGTGGTCGCGGCTACGGTACCGCGGGCTCGGTGACGCTTACCCATGCTTACCGTTTTTACACGCTGTATTACCTCGGGGTCAGCGGAGCTACATTGGCCCTGCAGAGCACTGCGTCCGTTGAGGGACAGCAGTGAGGTTCCGCTGCCTCTCCCGCCGTGGCCAGGCCACCGTGGAGCTGGCCCTGGCGGCGCCCTTCGTTGTCGGGCTGCTGGCGGTGACCCTCCAGGGCGGTCTGATCCTCTCCGACCAGCTCAATCTCGAGCACTATGTCTACGAAGGCGCGCAGTGGGCCCTCGCCAACCCGAACGCCCCGGATACCGGCGTCGGCAGCATCCAGGAGCACATCTATAAGCAGATGTGCGGTGGCGCCAGCGTTTCGCCGAGTTCTGCCGGGTCCCGCTACTGCACCGCCGAGTCGGGCGGGCTACCCAACCTGGCCGTCAGCGTCACCGCCAAGAACACGCCGGTGACCCTGGCCAGGCCGCGGCCCACCGGGGCAGTGATGGCGGCTACCAGTTGCAAGAGCTGGCACCTGGACGTCGCCTGGAGCGCCGCGTCACCAGCCCAGATTGGTCCAAATAGAACTCGCTATTTCACCGTTACTTACCGTGTCCAGGCGGGCGACCCCAACCCGACCGATCCCTCCCCGGTGACGCTCAGCGCCTCCGACTACCCGCCCGGCCTGGCCAATGGGACTCCGTACTTCGAGCCGCCCATCGTCTACAACGACGGTGACCAGGCCCGGCTGGCCATCCAGACCGGGACCAACACCGTTCCGGGGACCTACCCGGTGTTCATCACCGGGCAGGACCAATGCGG